>CAMCMB010000023.1 GCA_945875845.1 Pirellula staleyi DSM 6068 | reverse complement strand
TCAAAGAAGGAATACTTGCGAGATATCTCTCGTTTTTCTAAGTAGGAAATTAAGAAAAACGGCGGAAGAAGAAGGCGCACGACGGAAGTATCAAAAGTGGCTCCCAAAGCGCCGCCGAAAATGGCTCCCTTTCAGACGACGGTCACAGTGGATACCGACGATAGTGCTTCGTTGTCATTTCTGTTCGTTCTGAGGAGAGATGATCGGCTGAAGGCCGTTTCTTTTTGGAATGCGATGCTGAAGTCGCAGCGTTTTCATTTTGCAATGGTGTTGATACGAAGAGAAAGGCCGTGAAAATATAGCTGGGTGGCGCCGGGGCCGAAGCGGCCCCGGGGCCCAAGCGTTGGGTGGCCCCCATAGGCCCCATAGGCGGGTGGCCCCCATAGGCGGGTGGGCCCCTTGGGTTTCCTGCCTCTTGGGTTTTCGCCCTAGCGTGAAGGTAACGATCCCTGGGATAAACCCGGGGGCATTTCCGATTCATGCCATCCATGGGGCCATCATGCCATCCATGGGGCCATCCATGCATGCCATCCATAGCCATCCATAGCCATCCATAGGGCCATCCATCTATGGGTGCAGTCGGCTCGTCCGTGTTGCTTTTGATTAATATTGTGTCCGCGAAGTTTGCTTGACTCGATATCGATATTGCAAAGAAACGGCACCCGATTCCAAACGGACGGGCTGGATTTTCGACGGCGAGCATGTGTACCAAGTCGGCGAGCTTGGCGTGGTGCTACACAATGCGTGTGAGGGCATTTAGGTTTTCACAACGACTACGGGCAAGACATATGTGAGTGTCGTCAAAGGAAAAGTCCATGTCTGTCCATCAGCTCAAATGGTTTGGTAAGTCGCGGGATCGATCCACGCTTGGTTGTTGCTTTCCACGCGGCCTGTTATCGTGTACCAAACTGCGACGCGCGAGTTGCGTGGAGAAGCAACAACATCCCCAGATTCTACAGAGTTTAATTCGATGAGTTGGATACTACGAGGTGACGAAGCCAATTTGTTAGGAGCGCACTGGTTTGTTGGTGCGTCCTTCGGAGCCGGTTTGACACGGTTAGAGATTTCCTCCAAACACGACAACTTCAATAAGATCCGCCAAACGATGAGTATTCGTCCACTGGATCACAATGCGGACAGTTCGACCTCCCCTTTACCTTTTGGGGACGCCTACGTTCGGCAAAACGACTTGATCGCTTCCTTTCCAGAGCGTTCGCCTTGGCGTTTTGGTTACCAAGTCGATGTGCGAGCGGTAGAACAAATCCAAAGCGAACCGCTTTGCTTGGAAGTTTGGATTAGCGTTCAGACGACGCTGCTCGATTCCCACCCTATGATTTCCGTGGAAATCGCCGATGACTCCTTTGCGGAAATGTCTGCCGGTATTTGGACGGACGCTGCGAAACGAACAGGAGTGATTATGCATCCGCTGGATCTGGCCGATTGCCGGATGAACTGCTCAGCCAAGGGTTTGACGATGGGCATCTTTGGATCCTTCATGGAAAAAGGGGTCATACGACGCATGCGATTTCGATGGATCGCAACTTCAACGTCGCAGCCTTCCCACGCATTTTGGGAAGAGCAATTGCAGGAGTTTTCCGGTAGCCCGTTGCCACTGACGACATAATCCCTCTACAATCTGGCCCCACAGCAGATACCCCAACACGAAGATTGATCGGAGACGACATTGGCTAAGAAGATTGCAACCGTCAAAGCAGCGACGAAGTCCAAAGTTAAATTGGCTTCGAAAGAAGTTGTTCAAGCAGCAAGCCCTAAGACGACCAAGAAGCCGGTTGCGAAGTCCGTGGTTGCCAAAACGGTTGCGACCAAGTTGGTCGAAACAAAACGGATTCCAGCGGCAAAGTCCACGCCATCCAAAGCATCCAAGCCAAAGGTGCGTAGCGAAACCATCAAGTCTTGGTACGACTATCCGGAACTCTATGAACTGGGCTTTTTGAAGGAGACACCGAAGGAATCCAAATTCCTGATGGAAGTGTTCAAGAAGTATGTCCCTTTCCCGGTGCAGCGTGTTCTGGAGCTTGGATGCGGATCGGGACGACTGATATGCGATATGGCGAAGCGCGGTTACGCGATGACCGGTCTAGACTTAAATCCAACAGCTCTTGAGTACTGCAAGAAAAAACTTAAAAAACAAGAGTGCGTTGGGGAGCTCGTCGTTGGTGACATGACTAACTTTTCGTTCGATGAGCCCTTTGATGCTGCCATCAATGCGATCAATACTTTCCGGCATCTTGAGACAGAGGAGGCAGCGTTAGCGCATTTGAATTGCGTTGCCAAACACCTTAAGCCGGGCGGAGTCTTTGTTCTTTCCCTGCACTTGCTTCCACCGGATGGGGATTTGTGGGGAACGGAGCGTTGGAGTGCCAAACAAGGAGAAATGAAGGTGTCGTATGCATTGACCGTTGTCGAAACGAGCATGAAAACTCGCCTTGAAAAACTCAGGATCTCAATGCTCGTCAAAGAGAAAGACGAATCGTTTCGTTTGTCTGATCATATCACGTTGCGTATCTACACGGCCAAGCAACTCAAGAGTCTCTTAGCAAAAGCCACGCAGTTCAAACTGATCGGTGTGCATGATTTTTGGTGTGAAATCGAGTCGGTGCAGAAGCTGAACAGTGAGGCGGTCGATACGGTATTGATCCTGCAACGCGTTTAAACCAGAGACTTTCAAGCTAAATCGGGATGTTGCGTAAATCCAACCTATTTGGCTGGCCGTCGCTCTCTTTCAAGAATGGCAACGCGATTCGATCGCTTGGGCTATAGATTTGTATTTCTTGGTAGTGCCAAGTGCCGTCGTCTTGGCGGGCTGGATTGCAATAGGCCTCCAAACACGACTCAACAAGATTGAAGACCCAATAGTTGGGTATGTTTGCTTCGGCGTAAAGACTCGCTTTGGTGGTTTTGTCAAACCGAAGTGTCGAATCGGCAACTTCGATTGCAAGCAGAATGTCGTGCCCGGTTGGATGTCGATCTGCGTAATCCGCTTCGCAACCGGACGCGATGGATACGTCGGGTTCAGGCTCCGATGACTCTCCAACAGCGACCGGAGATTGGCACCCGATTACAAATGACTCAGGCAAAATGGTAAATAACTGCCTTAGCAAGGTACGCAAGCAAGTTTCGTGCGCTACGCCTTTTGGCGACATTTGAATAATTTCCCCAAAGATCAATTCCACGTGCTTGTTGGGATCAAACAATCCCAACTCACTGATCTTGTGGTAGTCCTCGCGTGTGAATCGCATCGGTCGAGGCGCGTTCATGATTTCGATTTTGGCTGTTGTTAGTTAGTCCGAAACAAAATGAGGGCATGCTATTATAACATCCAAGGAGAGTAGGATGCACACTCGAAGTTGCCTTGAAGTTACCTGCGTTTGGGCCTCGGGACTTTGGAACCGGAGCCTTTGCTGGAACGTTTGCGCTGACGGCCACCGACCATTCGGTCGCCCGTTTCCTCGTCCTCAATCGGCTCGCCCACTTTTTCTCGCATTCTCAAGATTTTGTCCCGCAACGCAGCGGCCCGCTCGAATTCCAAATTTTCGGCGGCAGCCAACATCTCCTCTTCAAGTGTTTTCAAGTACTCCTCGGTGATGCTCTCCGATTTCGAATCGCGACGAACGATGTCTCGTGCTCGTTTGCGATTCTCGGCCGCTTGATGAATACTGGCTGTAACTCCCTTGCGTACCGTCTCCGGAGTAATGCCATGCTGGAGATTGTATGCTTCTTGCAGCTTTCGCCTGCGATGCGTTTCCTCGATGGCGGTTTGCATGGAATTGGTCATTCTGTCCGCATACAGAATCACTTTGGAGTTGGCGTTTCTAGCCGCTCGACCGATCGTTTGGATGAGCGACGTTTCGCTTCGCAAAAACCCTTCTTTGTCGGCGTCCAAGATCGCGACCAAGGAAACTTCAGGGAGATCAAGTCCCTCACGCAACAAGTTGACACCAACGAGCACATCGCACCGACCCTCTCGTAACTCGCGCAAAAGGTCCACGCGTTCAAATGCATCCAGTTCGCTATGCAGCCACCGACACTTCAGATCGTTTTCCGTAAAGAAATTGGCAAGGTCCTCGGCGAGTCGTTTGGTCAACGCGGTCACGAGCGTCCGGTCGCCCATTGCGATTCGTTCCCGTATCTGGCCAAGCAAATGCATGACCTGTCCGCGCGCAGGAACCACTTCGACAAGTGGATCGAGCAATCCAGTGGGGCGAATGATCTGTTCGACGACTTCGCCTTCCGTGCTGTCCATTTCATAGTCGTTGGGCGTGGCGGAAACAAAGATCACTTGGTTGATCTTTGCCTCCCATTCTTCGAACTTCATCGGCCTGTTGTCCAAGGCACATGGCAACCGAAATCCGTGTTCCACCAGAGTTGTTTTTCGACTGCGGTCTCCGGCATACATTGCTCGCACTTGCGGGATCGTAACATGCGATTCATCGACCAACAACAAAAAGTCGTCTGGAAAAAAATCGTAAAGCGTATCTGGCGATGTGCCGGGTGCTTTGCCCGAGAGAGGCCGCGAATAGTTCTCGATACCAGGGCAATGGCCGACTTGTTGAAGCATTTCCAAATCAAATCGGGTCCGGGCGTTGAGTCGTTGCGCCTCGAGCAACTTCCCTTCTGACTTAAACTTTTCGAGTTGCATTTCAAGTTCCTGGCGAATCACTTTGATGGCATTGCCGATTTTTTCTTCGGAGGTGACAAAGTGCTTGGCAGGGTAGATGTAGATTTCATTGAGACGCGAGACGACTTCCCCGCTGACGGGATTGATAATCGAGATTTGTTCGATTTCATCTCCCCAAGACTCAATCCGATAGGCGAACTCTTCGTAGGATGGCCATAGTTCCATCGTATCGCCACGAATCCGAAATTTGCTCCGCTCGAACGCGATGTCGTTCCTCTCATACTGGATGTCAATCAGTTTTAACAATAGATCTTCGCGATTGATGGATTCACCGACTCGCATTGGGACGACCATTCTCTTGTACTCGTCGGGTGAGCCTAAGCCATAAATGCAAGAGACGCTCGACACGATGATGCAATCGCGCCGGCTCACGAGTGCACTCGTGGATGCAAGTCGCAATCGATCGATCTCTTCGTTGATAGAAGCATCTTTTTCGATATAGATGTCGCGTTGGGGGATATAGGCTTCGGGTTGATAGTAGTCGTAATAGCTGACGAAATAGTGAACTGCGTTACGCGGAAAGAAGTCCTTGAATTCCGCATAGAGTTGTGCTGCAAGGGTTTTATTATGGCTCAAGACAAGTGTCGGCTTCTGAACCGCCTGGATCACATTGGCCATCGTAAATGTTTTGCCGGAACCAGTCACACCCATTAGGACTTGCTGCTTTTTGCCGCTATGAAGTCCTCGGACCAATTTGGAAATAGCTTGTGGCTGGTCTCCAGATGGTTTGAACGGGCTTTCCAGATCGAACGCCATTACGCGATCGAATTCGCTCATGTCGTATTCCTTAGGCAAACAGTTCGAACGTGAAAGTTGATTTTTGGATTGTAACCGCAACGCCCCCCGACCTGAAAGCAGGAATAATGCGTGAGTTTGCCGGTTTTGCGGCATATTCGCCCTTAAAGCGATTGGTTGTATGGGTTTTGCAGATCGAGACGATCTAATAGGAACCTAGGTTTATCGCGATCCATTTTTCCGCAGTGATGCCGTATGCGCAAGTTCCATCTACCAACTGTAATTTCCTGCTTCATCGCATGCACACCAGCTAGCATGTTGGTAGCGGATGAGACAGGGCGGATCCTTCGCAGTCCCGATAATTCCATTCTCCTCGATACGGGGTCTGAGAATACACGTGGCGTAGACAACTTCGTTACGACCACGTTTCCAGCTTGGATCGAGAATACGAAGGTTCCGGCAGTTAAGGACTATCCAATGGACGGTGTTCGCGGAAATGAGTCGCCGGCGGGTCCAAAACACGGCAGATACTGCGAGAACGGACTCGAACGATCCGGACTCCCCTTCTGCCTTGGGCGTTTTGCCAAACCGAGTATCTCAAGCAGCCACATGATCGGATACGTCGGTGGTGGAACTGCGTATGGAGGCGAGAAACGCACTGCAAAGGAAGGAACGTTCGGGATGGACTATTCAGGAAATTGGTTTGCTCGCAAAAGCTGGTTGAAATGGAGCCATGGCGAACGTCATCAAGGTGGCCAGGGTCGGTATGAGACCGACGGTCCGAGATTGCTGCCGGAATAATTGAGATGCTTCTCTACCATTATGGTCGCCTTTCGCTCCTAGGCTGTGAATTGATTGAATCGCTGGGAAAGTAGAAGGCACACTCCGTGTGCCGTAGCCTCAAAAACCAAAGGTTATTGCGTTGCGGACGGCACATGGAATGTGCCTGCTACGATAAATTCACAGCCTATCCGCCTCGAGTTCGCAATTCTCGAGTTCGCAATTATTGACCAACTTGGCGAAAAATCCTTGCATTACCTTCTTGAGGCTGTTAGATTCACGTAAAAGACGTTTTTAGTGAACGAGAAACCCTTTAGCTGATTCAAAAAACTCGGCTTGGATTTTTGTCATCTGAATCGGTCTGTTCCCCCGTTTCATCGCGTACAAAGTCTTTAATCGGAAGGATTCTCCTATGCGTGTCATTGAAATTTTGAAGGCGAAAGGCGATTCGGTTTATCAAATTTCGCCGAATGCGAGCTTAGCCGAAACGGTCGCTCAACTAGTTAAGTGCAACTGCGGCGCGTTACTCGTAACCGAGCGAGAAGGGGTCTTCGGTATTATTACCGAGCGAGACATCTTGAAAGCGATCGCCTCGCACGACCGACCACTGAGTGAACTGATGGTCCACGATTTCATGTCGACGGATCTCGTTACCGGGCAACCGAGCGACGATGTCAACAGTATCATGGGATTGATGACAAGTCGGCGCATCCGGCACCTTCCCATCTTGGAGGAAAACAGGCTGGCTGGAATGATATCCATTGGTGACGTTGTAAAAGCTCAGTTCGATTTGTTGTGCCATGAAAATTATTTTATGAAGGTCTACATTCAGAGCTGACGGACTCGGAGTTCGCCCCGAATGGGGCAGTGATAACTTAGCCCCGGGCAGAGCGAATCGCCGCCCTGGGTAAATGCCCGTCAACGCGTCTTTGCCCTGGAGGGCTGAAGGGGCAAAACGATTTCAAACTGGGCGTTCGGGAATGCATAAAGGTGGCAAACACGTTAAACTTAGACGCAGTTCTCCTTTGTTCGTCATTCCAAGAAATTATTCGGACGCAAGAAAATGCAAAACCAACGGATGGGTTCCACATTGCAGTTCTCAATATTGCAGTTCATGGTACGCCTCGGTTCAGTCTGTCTCGTGGTTTTCCCGCTGACATGCTTTGTTGGCAAGCCTGTGTTTGCGCAGTTTGCACAGGGGCGATTTCCTCGTGTGAACCCGTTTCCTACTGAAGGGATCTTGATGCCCGCGCCGCGCGAGACTCAAGTGCTCATCGAGGAGGCACAAGGAAATATTGACAACGCTCAATGGAGCGAAGCCACCTTGACGCTTGGCTTGCTGCTGGGGCTCGAGGATTCCAAAAACGACGACCTTACCGGCATTGATTTCTTTTTGGTCGATCCGACTGCGGTGGAAACGGTCGGCGCGCCCAAAAGCAGCGTCTTTCAAAAAGCCATTGCGATGATTCAATCGCTCCCAGTTGAGGCGACCAAGTTCATTGACTTGCGATACGGTGTCAGAGCGAGTCAAGCGCTCGAAAAAGCCATTGAGGATTCCGATTGGGAGTCGGTCGAACGGGTGGCTGGCCAGTTCAGTTTTACGACAGCCGGACAGGATGCTTGCGTAATCTTAGGTGAGCACTGGCTTCGCAAAGGGGACGCCCGCCGCGCGGCACGTTTTCTCTCGATGGCTTTTCGTCAGAAAAGCGCTCTAACGCGACTTGGGCCGGAGCTGGGTGTCTTGACGGCGGCTGCGTTTCAATCCGCGGGTCTGCAAGCCGATGCACTTCGCTCCATCGATGCGACGCGAGCTCAGTTCGCCAAAGTTTCCATGGATTGGAACGGAACCAATCTCGCCTGGGATGAACGCACTACCAACTCCAAGGATGTGCTCGAACGCATCGGACTCGATGGAGGTCGTTCGATCGAACGGATTGTCAAACAGCCTTATTATCTGGGGGGAAACGCGTCTCGCAATGCAGACACCAGCGCAGGCTTGCCCCTACCTATTTTAAGATGGCATACGGAGCTGCACGAGTCCAAGCAACACAAAGAGAACTTGGAGCGCACCTTAAAAGAGAAGCTAGTCGATGGGAAATCGATGTTTATTCCGTCCCGCTACCCCATCAGCGTTGGACAATGGATCATCACGTCGACCTATGATCAACGCATCGTTGCGATCGATTCGCAAACTGGCAAGTTGGGTTGGGAGTGTTTCTTTAGCGGAATGCCCTTGGGCTTTTCGATGGATCGATTCCCGACCCGAGATAGTCATTCGCTCAGCTTAGCGGCGCCAGACTACTTGGCGAAAAGGGTCTGGGGCGAGACCGTTGTCGGGATGCCGAGCAGCGATGGCGAGCATGTCTTTAGCATAAGTGAACTACCAGCCATCGACATCGCGGATAGTTTTGCGCTTGGCCAGAACGCCAGAGTCACCAAGCCACAGGGAACTCGAAACTTTAACGTGATGCAGTGCTGGAGTGTGTTGGAAGAGGGAAAACTAAAATGGGAGGTGGGCGGACAGAAGAGTCTAACGGAACCCAAGCTGGCAGGCGCCTTGTTTCTTGGGGCACCATTCCCACATGACAATGAACTGTTGGTCTTGGGTGAACTCAATAGTGACGTGTATCTTTTCGCATTGACCCCACAAACGGGCAAGCTCCGATGGCGGCAGCCGATTGTTACCAACTATAGTTCGATTGCTGCTGATCAAATGAGGAGAAGCGTGGGGGTGGTCCCAGCTGCGGACGGATCCATCATCGTGTGTCCAACGTTGTCAGGTTTTGTCGTTGGGTTCGATGCCGTAACGCATGCATTGCTATGGTCGTTTCAATATCCAGTGAAGGTTACGCCCGGCTCCTCCAGTCAATTTAATCAGTTCGGGCAAGTCGAGGTTGGAGACTTTTCCCCGCTGTTAGGTAGGTCGGCCGACGTGTCGGTGCTCATCCAGGATGGGGTTGTTTTGTTTGCTCCGTCGGATGGCGAAAACGTTTATGCACTTTCTTCCGAAAACGGGAAACTTCTTTGGCAAACGGGAACCGGACCTTCTCACGTTAAGGCCCTCTCAGGCGACTGGAATATTCGATACGTTGCAGGTGCCTGGAACAATATGGCATTGATTGCTCGCGACTCTTCACTTGTTGCTATGGATCTGAAAACTGGGCGAGCCTTATGGTCGACGCCTGCACTGCCTAATGGCAATCAAATCGTGGGGCGTGGAGTTCGCAAAGGGGGCAACTATTACTTGCCGACATCAGGCCAAGACATCCTTCAGATCAAACTCGAAACAGGCGAGATCGTGGAAACGGTCCGTATGGAACAACCCCTCGGTAATTTGGTTTCGGTTGGCGACCGCCTGTTATGCGCAAGTCCATTCGAGCTGGACTGCTATTCGGTGCGCGAAGCTTTTCAAAGCCAGTTAAAGGAAGAATTGCAAAAGTCGTCGGTTTCGAAGTCCGGTTTAACCCGTCAAGCGGAATTGGCATTGGCAAAACGGGATTTCGACTCCGCGCTAAGCTTCCTGGAACAAGCCAAAGGAATCGATCCCAATAGCGCTGAGGTTCTTATGTTAATGAACAAGGCGGGCATAGCGGCTTTGACTGCCGATTTCGACAAATACGTAGATCGTGTTAGCCTTGCTCAGGATTTGGCTTTCGACCGCGAAAGATCGCCCTACTTGCGATTGCTAACTCTAGGGCTCATGAAACAAGAACGCTTTCAGGACGCGCTGCTCAAACTTTTGGAATTGTCGGACCTTCGTACGGCGCAGCGGCAAGAGCAAATGTCGAACAGTGATTTCATCGAACAATCGCCACAGTTGACCGTGCAAGAAGATCGGTGGATTGCAAGCCAAATCCGACAATGCTACGAAAAACTCTCTGCGAGCCAAATCAGTGCTGTAACGCCAATCATTGCACAACGCTTGAAAGCGATTCGTGAACTTCCTCCTAATGTGAGACGATTCAAACTCGAACATTTGGATGCGCTTGGGGAGGCGGAAAATATGCGGGCCGATTCCGCCCGCGAACTGATCGATCAGAAGGACTTGTTGCAAGCCGAACGATTGCTGATGTCGGGTGGCTTTTCGGATACGCCGGTCAAAAAAACGGAATCCTCCTTGCTTCGCCGTTCCCTGCTGGCAGAGATCTATGCAAGAACCAGACGGTTTGACGTGGCCTTGGCCTACCTGGATGGGGACTTAGCGAAGCTGAACAAAATGATGGAGGGATTGCAAGACGTAACGACGTTTAGCGCTCCGCTGGGAGGGGCGATTGCTCCGTTGGTAAAACAACCACAAACAACATGGGATTCCGTTTGGCCTAAAGGCAAAATCAAGGTAACCGCAAAGGCACAACCGGATGTGCCTTTATTGCCGAACATGCCTGAATCAACCACAACCTGCCGCTGGAAGATGAGAGTAGGTCAGGCGCTTCCAAACTGGTCGGTGCATTTCGAACAAGGGAACTGGACCTTTTCCAGTCCGTCCAACGAGGAAGAATTTCGAATATTTATCGACCCAGGGAGTCAAGAAAAAGCAACTATTCCAATCGTGCATTGCGTTGACAGTATCGTCTTCATCGAAATGAATCGCCAAATCTTCGCAGTCAATACGCTTTTGGCCTCGAATGACGATCAAGACGGGTTACTTTGGCGAGAGTCTTTTGAAACTGCGATACCCGAGATCGAGCGAGGCCGCGGGCGAAGCATGTCGACGCCTCCCAATCGATGGGGACTGCCCTCCACCAAGGGGTCCTTTCGTGTCGTATCCGTTTCTCGAAGCGGCATCATCGCACTTCACGACGATAGACTCATTTGTTTTGACGTCACCAAAGGTACCAAACTTTGGACAAGTACAGGATTTAAGAATTGTCAGTTTGTCACACAAGACGACACTCTGTACGTGCAGCGCAATCGATCGATCCTGCACTTGGATTGCCGAGACGGGACTCTCCTCAAGGAAATCCAGACACCTGACGTCGAGGGAAATTCGGTTGGGTCCATCGGCAGATTTTGGTTGATGGAGTCGAACGTGCAAAAGAGGTATCCTCTGCGGTTGATCGACGCTGTCGATGGCAGCACTGTATTCAGCAAAGAGTTTTCCGCCGACACGCGACTCGCATTCGATGACGAATCGGGTGTCGTCGCGTTGCAAGCATCCGGCGACTTAACGTACTGGAAACTGGACGAACGAAAGGAGTTCGTCACCCAAGTCAAAGTCGAAGGTAATTTCGGCACGATATCGGCCCAGAGATTCGGAGATACGATTCTCGTGTTACCAAACGCATCGTCCCAGAGTTTGGACAACATCGAGGTTGGTCCAGACGCTTCGGATCCCTCGTTCGCAGCAATCGCTGGCCGCCTCATTGCAATCTCCGCCAAAGATGCAAGCCAGGTCTGGAATCAGAACAACCTAGTTCGGCAATTCTACTTTCCTATCGCCCAAAATAGAAACGTACCGATTGCAGTCTTCGTGCGGAGACTGACTTTGTCCAAGATCGCTGGCGTGAATGTTGACTTGATGTCGATTGCCATCGTCGACATCCGTGACGGTCGCGTTCTGTTTTCCCAAGACGATTTCCCTGCAGTTCGCAATCGAGGCTTTGTTCAAAAGATCTTCCCAGAGGAGAAGACCATTTCCATTGATTACCTGGGGATGAATATCGAACTGGTGTGGCCAACAAACGAAGCTGAGACGATCGAAAGTCCTGCTCCCCTCGTCGATTTTGGAAACATCGATTACAAGCAATTCAAAAAAACGATTGAAACGAGGGTTAGGCAGCAGCAGGCGGACGCCGTCAAGTCTGAAGCACCCAGCGATAGCCCCAATGTGAAATGAGAATCAGCGCTCTCCCACGTTACTACCGCAATTTGCGGCGCTGGCAAGAAATCATTATTGTTTTGCGTCGTTACGGACTCGCAGATTGGCTGAGTCGATTGCGAGTCGACTTTGTTCGCGACTGGCTAAAAGATGAGCAAGGCGTTCCGCTTTCGAGCTATTCGCGTGAAGCCCGCGTTCGCATGGCCCTCACGGAACTTGGCCCAACGTTTATCAAACTGGGACAGGTGTTGTCGTTGCGTCCCGACCTTGTTGGTTCGGAGCAAGCTGCCGAATTGCAGTTGTTGCAATCCCAAGTTCCCGCAGATCCATTCGACAAAGTCAAAGCGATTGTTGAGATCGATCTCCAAAAATCATTGGAGGATGCATTCCTCGATTTTGCCAGCGAGCCCCTCGCTTCGGCTTCAATTGGACAAGTGCATGCGGCGACTCTTGTTGACGGGTCAAGTGTGGTCGTCAAGGTTCAGCACCATAATATTCGAGACAAGGTGAATGAAGATCTCGAGGTATTGCAAGGACTAGCTCTGATGGCCGAACGAATACCCGAGCTAGCGGTATGGCAACCGCGCACCATTGTCGAGCAGCTATCGCGAACCCTAAAGCGAGAGCTCAGTTTTTCGCGAGAACTATCGAACTTGCTCATGTTTCAGGCAGCCCTGAAGGATGCCAAAGGGATTGTCGTTCCCAAAGTGTTCGCGAAGTTATCGAGCGCTCGCGTGCTGACCATGGAGCGTATCGAGGGGGAATCCATTCAATGCTTGGCATCGCCTGGAGGCCTCCATTTCGCAGATCGCACGTCGATTGCACGCCGAGTTGCAGAATTGTATATCGAGTCCATCTTTGTGCGTGGACTCTATCACGCAGACCCACATCCCGGAAACATTCTCATTCAAGAGGATGGGACCATTGGTTTGATTGATTTCGGAATGGTCGGGCGCATTGATGACTCATTGCGCGGGACGATCGAAGAGATGTTATGGGCGATCGTTTACCAAGATTCGGCATTGCTAACATCGTTAATCAAACGAGCAGGCAAGATTCCAGTCAACATCGACGAAGCGCAGCTGTCCAACGATGTTGCCGATTTGATTGCGACCTATGGCTCTCAACCGCTTGATTCGTTGGATCTGACCGGAGCCCTCAACGACGCGACAGATATCTTGCATCGACATCGCATTACGATCCCAAGCCAGATGGGGCTATTGCTGAAAACCCTCATCACGCTTGAAGGCACCATTCGAATGACGAGCCCTGGATTCAGTATTTTGGGGGCGATTCAGCCGATGATGGGACAGATTCGACGAAATCGATTTTCTCCGGGTAGACAATTAAGACGCGTGCGGCGAATGTACGTAGAAATCGAAGGGCTGATGGAGCGTCTTCCGTCACAAATCAGTTCCTTGATGGAAATGGTTCAGGAGGGGAGATTGGATGTTCAATTGTCTCACCGCGGACTTAGTCCATCCATCAATCGGCTTGTCCTAGGACTGCTGACCAGTTCGTTGCTTTTGGGCTCGTCGATCTTGATGGCATCCCAGGTTCCTCCACTGTTATTTATGAATGGTGGGCCGATGGGTTTGAGAGATATCTCAGTGTTGGGACTCTTTGGATTTTTGACAAGCATCATGGTGGCGTTTCGCATTCTCTTAGCAATCAACAAGTCAGGGCATCTCGATCCGACTGCCGACGAAAACGATAGCTCGTTGTGACCAGGTCGGAACTTCGTTGTGCGACGCTCCGCGTCGCAACAAATCACGAGGGCGGCTCTACCTTTACTCCATTCTAAAATCTGGATTGGGAATCTTCTTATGCGAGAAGCAGTTGTTGTTGCTAGTTGTCGAACGCCGCTGGCAAAGTCGTTTACTGGCTCGCTCAATCGTACGCGTTCGGATGACATGACGGCCCATGTGATTCGAGGGGTCATCAAAAAAGTTCCTCAGTTGGACCCACAAGAAATTCAGGATGTCGTCATTGGCTGTGCCGAGCAGCAGGGGTTGCAAGCATTGAATTTGGCTCGTTTGGCCGCGATGCGAGCGGGTTTGCCAGTTACGGTTGCGGGAGCGACCATCAATCGTTTCTGCGCGTCAGGGTTGCAGGCAATCGCCATCGCGGCTCATGAGATCATTCACGAGGGGGTCGACGCTGCGATCGGAGGCGGCGTTGAAAGCATCACTGCCGTGCACGGTGTCAAGTACGATCTCAATCCTTGGTTGGTCGAACATCATCCCGGGTTGTTCATGATCATGGGGGACACTGCCGAAATAGTTGCCAAACGCTACAACGTTTCTCGTGAAGTTCAAGATGAATTTGCATTTTCGAGCCAACAGCGGACGGCTCGCGCTCAGGCCGAGGGTCTTTTCGCGGAAGAGATTGCCCCGATGAAAGTTCGGCGTGCGATTGTCGACCGCAAAACGTTTCAAGTCACCGGCGAAGAAGATCATGATCTGGTTCGGGACGAATGCAATCGCCCCGACACGACGCTTGATAAACTGCTGAAACTGAAACCTCACTTCGATCCAGCCAGCGGACATGGAACCGTGACCGCTGGCAATTCGTCGCAAATGTCGGATGGAGCTTCCGCCACGTTGCTTATGTCGCGCGAACGAGCCGAGCAGCTCGGTATTCGACCTAAACTCATTTTCAGGGGCTTTAATGTTGCTGGATGCGAGCCTGACGAAATGGGAATTGGACCGATCTATGCGGTTCCAAGATTGCTTAAGCGATTTGGACTGAAGGTTGATGATATCGACCTTTGGGAACTCAACGAGGCGTTTGCAGTTCAAGCCGTTTATTGTCGCGACAAGTTGGGAATCGACCCGGCGAAACTGAACGTCAACGGTGGCTCGATTTCAATCGGACACCCTTATGGGATGACCGGTTCGCGATTGGTTGGCCATTTGGCAAACGAAATGCCGCGTCGCAAAGCGCGATGGGGAGTTGTAACAATGTGCATCGGCGGTGGCCAAGGTGCTGCTGGTTTGTTTGAAACCTATAGCTAACATTTCGTGGTGCGACGCTCCGCGTCGCACAAATCACGGTCGCACAAATCACGGTCGCACAAATCACGGCCGCACAAATCACGGCCGCACAAATCACGGCCTTCGTGCAACTATCCGCACGGATTATGCCTGATGGACCGTCATCGATCCGGTTTTTTGTCGTCCGCGGTATTCGAATTCGTCTGCTCTTCGGAATCGAGATTGCCAGAATCGTCATCCAGCTCATCCTCTGACTCATCTTCTGACTCATACTCCAATTCATCTTCTAATTCATCTTCATCTTCGAAGCTGTCATCTTCGAAGCTGTCATCTTCGTCGTGGATCGGGAAATCGTCGGAGTCGTCGTGTTCTGCGATTACCCCAGAGGGTTGTCGCGAATCGCGACTCAGATCATCGCGTTCGTCATCTCGAGCCCGTGGTTGCAGATAAAGCTTGATCGGTATTTCTCCGAACGGCAAATGGTCCCTCAAGAAAGTCAAAAGATAACGTTGATACTGCGTTGGGAACCCCTGTGGATGATTGCACACCAAAATAATCGTTGGTGGCAAGCTCGTTATTTGCGTTGCATAGTAGATCTTGGGTCGCTTGAGTTGATACAACGGAGGCTCATGCCGTTCGATAGCGGCCTTAACCAAACGATTCAACTGCCCTGTCGAAATGCGTTCGTTCGCCTGCTTAAAGAGCATTTGCGAGTGGTTCAACAAAGCTTTGACATTCTTGCCAGTTTGACCGGTAATGAATCCGATTGGGCAATAGGCCATCGTCGGAAAATTCTCTCGCAAATAGCGAACCCAACGTTCGGTTGGCAATTGGCCGGCCAACAAGTCCCATTTGTTAACGACAAAGATGCACGGCTTGAAGTTATCGGAAATGTAGTGCGCCAGTTGCTTGTCCACTTTGCTCATCTGCTGTTTGGCGTCAAAAAACATCAGCACGACGTCGGCTCTGCGAATGCTGCGTTGGGCGCGATGCATGCCATACCAGTCGATGTCCGTCCTGACGCTTTTGTTTCGGCGAAGGCCGGGTGTGTCGATGGCCATGAATTTATGACCATCCATTTGGAACATGACGTCGACACTATCGCGAGTCGTACCCGGTACTTCGCTCACGATGCAGCGTTCGGCTTTTGCAAGCGTATTGACGAACGTGCTCTTTCCAACGTTTCGACGCCCCACGATAGCGATCTTCATCGTGGGGGGCTCGACTTCTTCGGGCATGGAGTCTAGCTGTGGAATGCGGTCGCAGATCAAGTCCAACAACTCATCCTTGTTTCGGTTCTGCTGAACGCTAACACGTGTCAGCCAACCTCTTCCGAGTCTGTGAAATTCGTCCGCGTTGGTGTCCATGGTCGGACTGTCAGTCTTGTTGGCCACCAACAAAATCGGTTTGTCAACTTTTCTAAGTCTTTCCGCAACCTCTTGGTCTAGAGGAACCATTCCGGTCCGAGTATCCACTACGAATAAGAGAACATCGGCGTCATCGATAGCCGTTTCAATTTGCGCTTCGATTTCGGAGGTTAAATTGTCAACGTCGTCGATCCCCATTCCACCGGTATCGATCAATTCGAAGTGGTGGCCTCGATGCTCGATCAACGTGGTGAGTCGGTCGCGTGTTACACCAGCGGTATCCTCAACGATTGCGAGTCGCCGACCTGCGATCCAATTAAAAATGGAGCTTTTGCCGACATTGGGCCGGCCGACAATGGCAACGCGAGGAATAGGCATCGAGGTACAAGACGGTTTTGAGAGCAAAAAACGAGAGTCAATCTGTATGTTAGCCGCAAGAGCCTGTTTGCGGGAGTGTTCAGTTCATCGCATCCTGCTAGAATCAAGGTTTTCGTAGATGATGGTGATAATTCCGACGACTCGCGGATGCCTCAAGGGATTGCGGATAGGCTGTGAATTCATCACCTGAAGCGTGACGGCTTGTTGATTTAATGGTACGACGGACTTCCAAGTCCGTCGAATTCCCCATTGACGGACTTGGAAGTCCGTCATACTGCCCTTACCCAACAACGACTTCACTAAAGCAACAAGCCGGTGAGCGAGGGATTGCATTCGGCCCCTCGCTCACGCGTCGGGTTGTGAAACTGCCGCGTCGGGTTGTGAAACTGCCGCCAAAAACTGGTCCATCCAAAAATTCATAGCCTTGGAGCGAAGAGCAAAACATAGTCGCCTTTTGCTCCGCAAAAGCAGCGTTAATGACGCGCTTTTGCGGACAGCCTTTGAGTTTATCGTAGCAGGCACATTCCATGTGCCGTCCGCAATGCAAAAACCTTTGGTTTTTGAGGCTACGGCACACGGAGTGTGCCTGCTACTTTCAAAACGATTCAATAAATTCACAGCTTAGGAGCGAAAGGCGATCATAGGCTGCCCATTTCGAATGGAAGGATTTTTCGTAAATGCAACGGAATCAGTGGAAAACCGCCAGCGAACAGCTTCTCGCCCATTGGCGTCGGAGCGGCATCACTCACGTTCCCAGCGGCAAGCTAGAGGCGAACCCTTCGGCAACCGAATGGCTGGAACGGAACGAGAATAGAATCTTTGAAGAAAACGAAGGTACTGCCAATTCGGACAATTCGACTGCAATTGTTGGTGCAGCATTAGTGCCAACACAATCCTTATCTCCAAGCCTTCCGATCGAACAAGCCGCACGTCCCTTGGCGCCCGTTTCCAATTTGGTCCAGGGTAGATGGAACACGTCGCCGATGGATTTTGTGGCTCGACAAGCCGCGTTTCAAGTGTTGAGCGAGCAAGTGATCGCTTGTCGAAAGTGCGAAGACATGGTCTGCCGAAGGCAACGCACGGTCTTTGGGGCTGGTCCGACCACTGCGAGAATTGTGATGTTTGGCGAAGCGCCTGGGGCGGACGAAGATCGTCTCGGCGAGCCGTTTGTGGGTGCTGCGGGACAACTTCTTGACAAGATTTTGATTGCTAGCGGCCTGAAACGCGACGAAGTCTACATTATGAATTCGCTGAAGTGCCGTCCTCCGAACAACCGCACGCCTGTCGAATCCGAAATCGACAACTGCCGTCCATTTTTCGAAACCCAGCTTGAAACCATTCAACCCGAATACATCGTTTGCTGGGGCTCAATCGCGGTGCGGGCGGTCCTGAAAAGCACGGAAAGCGTAGGCAGATTGCGGGGCAAATTCCATTCGTACCGAGGTGCCAAAGTCATGGTGACTTATCACCCCGCCTACCTGCTGCGCAACCCAGACGCAAAAAAACTGACTTGGGAGGATATGAAAATGCTTATGCGAGAAATTGGCATCAAGGTCCCAGGCTCTGCCTGATTCGGATAATATATCTTTGTTCGAAATACGTAATCGATTCTTTTGCATTTAACGAAACCAATCAAAATGAAGTCTCTCATCGCCGTCATGGCACTATCGATCGCAACGCTGTTTGGACTTGTTTGCATGCGGGTTCAAGCCGCGCAATCCGACGCGAATCGAGAAGTTTCGGTCAGCCCAAGCGATGCGTCAGGCATCTCGAATGCAGAAGGAATTCCGGGTGCGCCTGTCCATCCGCAAACATCCTCTGGCCCCAATCGCGGGCTGGTCTTAGTTGCAAGTTTAACGGTATTCGCACTGTCTGTTTTTGTGGGTTTCGAAATCATTGCAAAGGTCCCCCCCACGCTTCACACTCCGCTCATGAGTGGCTCGAATGCGATCAGCGGAATTACGGTTGTCGGCGCAATCATTGCAGCTGGTTACAAGGAAACCGGATTTGGAAGCTTCTTTGGGATGATTGCAATCGTGTTGGCCATGATCAACGTAGCCGGCGGTTTTTTGGTGACAAATCGAATGTTGCTCATGTTTAAGAAACGTTGAAAACGATCTCCTCGTCTCGTATCTGTTACGCTTCAATGATTAAATCCTTTCCCAAAATCAATCTCGAATCCCCATGAATGCTCTCGTTCCACTTATGTATTTAGTCGCGTCGGTTCTATTCATTGTGGGCCTCAAGGTGATGTCGTTGCCACGTACGGCGGTTCGCGGCAATCTCCTAGGTGCTTCCGGTATGATATTAGCCATCTTGACAACGCTCTTTGATCGAGGCGTGACAGGCTATGTCTTCATCGCGATGGGGCTGATTGCAGGAACTGTCATCGGGACGCTCATGGCCAAGCGTGTCGCCATGACCTCTATGCCGCAAATGGTCGGAATGCTCAACGGGCTTGGTGGAGGTGCTTCGGTTCTGGTCGCCTTTGCTGACCTTCTCAATTCCACAGGCCACCATTTGGATACATTGATTGCTATCGGACTTTCGGGGCTCATCGGAGCCGTTACTTTTTGGGGCAGCCTCGTGGCCTATGCAAAACTGGAAGAATGGCCGCAATTCAAGAAACCGCACAGTTTGCCCAACCAACAACTCATGAATGCTGGTCTTGTCGGGCTGAATTGTTTGTTCATTGCGATCTTGGCTTTTTCGCACAATTCAACGATCCAAATCCTCTGTTATTTGGGGATCGCGATCAGTGGATCGTTCTTGGGTGTTTTTCTTGTCAATCCGATCGGCGGGGCGGACATGCCTGTGGTGATATCGTTGATGAATTCGTATTCGGGGATCGCAGGAGCTGCAACGGGTTTCGTGATCGACAATAACGCTTTGATCATCGCTGGCGCATTGGTGGGTGCATCTGGAATCATTTTGACTCAGATCATGTGCAAAGCCATGAACCGATCGTTGAGCAACGTACTCTTTGGCGTGATGGCCGGGGGCGGTACAACAGGCAACGTCGATGAAATTTATGCCAATGTTCGCAGTACGTCGCCCGACGACATCGCCATGATCCTCGACGGGGCTCAGCGAGTGGTGTTTGTACCTGGATACGGGATGGCCGTTGCCCAGGCCCAGCATGCAGTAAGGGAGCTTAGCAAAGTGCTTGAGGCGCGTGGTGCCGTCGTTGAGTACGCAATCCATCCAGTCGCGGGGCGGATGCCTGGTCACATGAACGTCCTTTTGGCCGAAGCAGATGTGTCGTACGATAAACTCAAGGAAATGGACGAAATCAATCCAACACTCGACAGCGTGGATGTCGCGATTGTCATCGGTGCCAATGATGTGGTAAATCCCTCCGCTCGAACCGATCCAAAGAGTCCGATCGCTGGCATGCCGATCATCGACGTAGACAAGTGCCGGACCGTGATCGTGATTAAACGTAGCCTCAGTCCAGGCTTTGCAGGGATACCGAACCCGCTCTTCGCTATGCCCAACACGCTCATGTATTATGCGGATGGTCAACAGGCAGTTTTGGACATCGTCAAAGCCGTTAAGGCGTTGTAGAGCGAATGGCATACTGAAATCAGGGCCGAAAGTGGGGGTAAGCTTCTAGTTTGCCACCCGAGATTCTCGCAAGCTGGAAGCGTACGCCGCAAGTATCCGTTATTCGATATCGAGGGACTGCATGCGTCGAAGCTCAATGTCTTGCTTGTTTCGAGCCCTTTTGAACCAAAGGGTAGTTCCAAGAACTCCGAGTGCGCACCCCAACCCGGCGAATACAGTCACCAAGATCGAACTCCAAGTTGCCCAACTCGCAAAAGATTCCGCTGGCGTGGTAGGATTCATGGATGAGATTGGAAATTCAATCAACTCAAGATCCGAAATCCAGATCGTCCCCGCCTTCGGTAGAAAAACGTTGACTTCCAACTTCTCTGGGCTTGGGAATGAATCGTCATTAATCATGAATGGTAAATGAAATTCCCTCCATGGCGAGTCGCCTTGAATCCATCCCATTGGACCATTCGCACCCATGGTGCGAGTGAATGCGGAAACAGCCTTTGGCTCTGGGAAATGGTTCCACATTTCTAAGTATCCATCACCCAAAACCCCTTCATACTTAATAGCACCTCGCAACATGTACGCTCGCTGACGGATTGCTGGTCTTTCGATCGTCGCGATGGGAATCGATTGTGGGTTCTCGGCGGAACGAACAATTTTGATTGCTCCTGCTTCTGCTTGATCCAACTCCGCGAACTTCGGCAATTGTCCATTTTTTGCAAGGTCGTCCCATCGCACTTTTAGGACCTGCTTTTCCGATGGGATGAGTGTCTTTTTGAAAGGGACAGTGGTTGAGTTGCCCTGGGCAAAGCCATCGCTCGAAAGAGCGAGCACGATAATCAGGCAGCAAAAGTTACGATACAATGTTCTTGTCATGTTCTCGATTCTCCCGGCGAGATTCAACGTCTTGCCTATAGGTGTTTAGTAAAAGTTCAAAGGTCGATTGGTCCACTTTGCCATCGGCAAAGGACGCTCTCAATTGGCGTTCGAACTCGGAAATATCCTCGTTGTTATCCAAAATCTCAACTTTCACGATGAGTCGATCAAGCCTCAGTCGCACCGTTGGATAGCTAATACCATATTGCTCCGCTAACTTCTTAAGCGAACCAGACGCCAGCAAGAATCGCTTTAGAAAACCCAAATCATCACTGGTCAATCGGTCGACCCACCGTTTTTCGATCATTCACACCTCAATAAAAAGCATTTTCGATAAATATAAAACTAAACAAAACGAAAGCAAGGGTTTGTTTTGTTTATTTTTGAGGTTGTTCGACGATTCTCGCGGATCGCGACCAAAACATGTCCGCGTTAATTTTCAATGTGCGCGAATGGAAAGAAACAGTGGTGACGTTGAGATGTCAATCGAACTCGCCGTGGAGGTACCAGTTTTGATCGCGACGGTCACGATAGATCCATAGCCAAGGTCCCGTCGAGAGTTCGATACGGTAGTAGTCGCGTTGTTGTGTTGCCCCTTGCCACCAACCGCTATCGATCCGCTCGGGCCCCGTCGCGTTTTTCACTTCGACGAGGTTTCCTTGATAGGTCGTTTGAGTAGGAACTCCGTACGTATCGATGCGTTCGACCTCCATTTTTCGGGGCGGATGCAGCAATCGCATCGGTCGCCGCCAATGCTCGTTTGCGTTTGGCTCAAGGGCTAGCTCGTTGGCAAAATCACGCTTAGGTGCACGTGTTAGTTTTCTTTTTGTCTCCTGAATCGAGCCATCCCTGCGCCATCCCGTCAGTGGGCGCCACGAGTACGCAAGTTCAGGTTGAGGATCGCGATGAATCGTCGGGGCGACCACGGCTGCTCGCCCCATTCTCGCACTGAGATTGTCGATGAGTTTGGCGATGGCATCGCGATGGGTAGCGGTATGACGATCGAACAGATCGCTCTGTTGCCAAGCGAGGGGTGCCGTCAATGTCGCTTGAATGCTGATGGTTTTTGCCCAGAGATTACCGATACTCTTGTTTTTTTTCCCTTTGGAATACTGAGCGTCGAGCTGACCGCTCAGCAACCAAAAAAGATGTTCTGGTTCGCTGGAGGGTTGGTAGAGTCCGATTTGGAACACGCGTACAACACATCCTGACTGAGCGTTGCTCGGATCATCGTAGGATTCAACGGGGATCGAGTTGCGTTCCATTTCGATACGGCACACCAGGCGTATCACGCCATGCCCCATCGTGTCCAAACGTTGAGCAAGTCTCTCCAGTTGCTGTTTGAGGACAGCGTCGATGGTTTCTCTTAGCGGTGTTGGATGTTCTAAGCTTTCCTCCATTGCGAGATCGGGTGAAGCGTGCAACGAAATGATTGGCTCATGTCGATGGTTTACGGTTTGATCGATTCGCATTATCAACCGATCATCGAAACGCGATGCGAGTCCAGCTCGCGGAAGCTCGACGAGCTGTCC
Organism: Pirellula staleyi DSM 6068; assembly: GCA_945875845.1. Classification (GTDB taxonomy): domain Bacteria; phylum Planctomycetota; class Planctomycetia; order Pirellulales; family Pirellulaceae; genus JBKCUI01. Next base: position 58,305 of record CAMCMB010000023.1, on the reverse strand, counting down.
AATTTTGCGGATGCCTAATCGGTGGAGCTTTGCCACCGTAGGCTGATCCAATCGCAAGGCTTCGATGGGTAATAAAAACGTGGTCGCACATACCAATTGGTTGGGTTCTAGGATGGAGATTGTTTTGTGCACCGCATGAAAATCCTGAGTGCGTTCGAGGTTGGCTAGTTCGATTGCGATCTGGGCACGGTGGCGATAGTTGGCGAGTGCCCAAGCGGTGCCGACGCTGCCTGCTATGGAAATGGATGCGAGATATCCCTGCGCGGCAACCCAATCCGTTGCTGCGTTGGCAAGTTGGGTCTCACCGCCGAACATTGGCGCGATGCCTGTCACGTCGAGCAAGATCGATTGGGGCTGATGCAGAGATCGGCCGGCCCAGGGATGTTCGTCGATTTGCTCAATGCCGACGATGGGGCTAAAGCACTGAGCCGACTCCGCCATGGAACAGATCGCTTCGATGTCGGCTTGCGGATCGTGTTCAATCAGTTGAGCTTCCGAGCAGAGCGTACTCGCTTGACTGAGCGGCATATGGGGAACGACGCCAAGGGCTCGCGCGGTGGCGTTGGCAGCAGCGACGAGTCGGCCTCGTCGAGCATCTCGCGCATGGAGAATGATTGGGCCGATTGGCTTGGTGGCAGATGGGCTTGTTTTGGGCTCAGCCTGCGATATCGCGGCGGCGACGCGTTGGCTGGGCCAGTTGGGCAGCCAAATGCAAAGCACTCGCTTGCTCATAACGAGCCTCACTCTTGATTGGTACATCGATCCATCGTCCACAAGCGTCCACACCAACGGTGAATCGAGCGCCTGTTCGGCCACCGTTGCATCGAGCTAATTCAAGTTCGAACCATCGAACGTCTTGATGCTGCGTGGCTAGGACCGGTAGCTGCAGATTACGTTTTACATCGCAACGAACCATCCATTGCACATCGGCCCAACTCGGTTGCGTTCTCGCGGAGCGTGTGTCTCGCAATAATACTCCCAGTCCACCACCTTGTTCTGCAGCCAATTGCAGACGCCTGGCGACGCGATCCTCTAGATTGCCGATCTCAGCAATGACGGCCCCTACGGCTTGGCATCGCAAGGCTTGGTCTATTCCCCAGATTGCATCGGCATGATTGGCTGGCTGCAAAGCGATGACACGTTCCAGGGGAATGCCGAGCGATTTCATGGCAGGTGGATAAAACTGCTGCTGTGTATCGACCACGATCAGGAACTTCCCCTCGTCCATCGCTTGTCTCGCGATCATCAATGCGAGCGACGAGACGCCAGAACCTGCTCCGTGTCGAATCAACTCGACCATGCTGCCGCGAGCATGTCCGCCATGGGGTAAATGTCGATCCATCAAGCCACATCCGCTGGGGATGCTTTCTCGGGCTGGCCGACCTGCTGTTTCCATGTCCCGAATCTGACGAGCCAACAACTCCAACGTTAGCAGCGGGCTGCAAACAGGGGCAGACAATTGCGACTGCACGCTGAGGCTTTGCGGCTGCGCTGCCCGCACGTTATCGAGTTGCGGTGCCCGCGCGTTGGCGAGTTGCGGCTCAAGTGGACGCACCTGCGGCTCGCAAGGCTCCTGGGCAAATAGTGGTAAATAGGGGGTCATGGTCGGCTTCACAAGTTCATCTATCGGCGAAACTAAATGCTAGCATTAGCCATTGCTGGCGTCCATGAACAAAAGACCAGAGGCACGTGACACGAATGGTCACAGCAGGAAGCGTTCGGGGCTTAAGCCCTCCGTTCGGTCGTGTACCGAATGGCGGGGGCACGAATTTTGCGGAAGAGCCTTTTTTTGGTTATCCGATCGCCGAAATGCCAACGAAGTGTGACTTTCGTGGTCTAAGATGAGTTATCACGAATGACACCCTAGTATTTTTAAGTGAAACTCCAAAATGTTTTTTTCTTCGATGGAAGTTTTGGTCGTTTGCGTTTTACTTGGGTTTTTTCTATTCGCAGCATACGTCCTCCCTTTTTTATCCAATCGGCGATGTCCCGATTGCAACAAACGTCTTACCAGTCAAGCGAAAGCGTGCGGCGGATGTGGTTGGACTAGCCGAGCGGTTGATCCCAACAAGGCCTTGAGCATCTGCATTTTCTCGCTCAACGAAGCTTTCAACCGCAAACTGATTGATTCAGAAGCACTCGAACGGGGCAAGCAAGTCGTCGAGAAGCTTCGGGAATCTTTGCGAAATGCCACCCCCAACCCCAACCCAAACTCCGCAAGCGATGTTTCGCCCACCCTTGCCTCGGTGATTGCACCGGAAACATTAGTACCCAGTATCCCAAGCCGTCAGCCTTTGACGCCCCCGTTAGTCGATACATCATCGCCTGCTCCAATCCCCCCTGTACTTATTCAATCGAATGTTGCGCAGCCGAATTTAAGCAAACAGGTTTCCTATCGCATTGAAGAGAGTGTCAAAGATCCGTCTGTCAGCCCACCGGTTATCACGGCTCATGCACTGGATCGAGATTATCATGACGGCGAACCGAATGCCAACCTAGCAAAACCGATGCAACCCGTTCGCACGTGGTCGAAATGGCTTAGCGCGTTCATGGAGGAAAAGAACATTCAGTGGGGCGAGTTGATTGGCGGATTGATGATCGTTTGCTGTTCGGCGGCCTTGGTACTCAGTTTCTGGCAACATATCGCATCGAGACCATGGCTAAAGTTTTCGATCTTCACCGGTATCAATGCAGCCATCCTAGGCCTCGGGCTCAACGCTTGGTATCGATGGAAGTTGCCAACGACGAGCCATGGTATACTCATGATCGGCATGATGCTTGTGCCGTTGAACTTCTTGGCATTCGCGATCTTCACGTTGGGGATGGGGTGGGATTCTTGGACCATCAGCGGCGAGCTGTTGTCTCTCTTTTTCCTGAGTGTACTAACGTGGTTTGCCTCACAAGTCGTGACACCACGAACCGTTGTCTTGACCACGTTGACAGCGTCTGGCTTTGCTCTTTCTAATTTGCTCGTCAGGCGTTTCGTTACCATGGAAACAAGCGGGCTTGGGCTTTATTTGGTTGCTGGCGGTCTCATTTCCTTTTACGTGACACCCATGTTGTTGGGATGGCGCGAGCATCTCAAGTCAACGACCAAAGAATTCGATTCCGCCCTTCGGCTTTTGGCGTTAGGAACTTTCGGATTCACTCTCGCTTTTGGCCTTTTGGTTGCATGCTCTGGAAAAGGATGGCAGACAATTCATCTATTGAGCCCCTTGGCATCCGTTATCGCCTTTCCAGTACTGTTTTATGGGCTCAATATCCAAGCGACTTTACGTAAGGGGTCACGTTGGTGGTTGCCAAGTATACTTATGGCAGCAGGAGCTATTTCGATTGGTATTCTAAGTTTGCTGTTTGCTTGGCCAACACCCGTTTGGTTGCTACTGTCCTTGATTGGACTGTCGGGTCTTTTGTTTCTTGTTGCAAACCATACCAAGCATTCATCGATTGCGTCTAGTTTGTACTTCATTGCAAGTTGCGCTGTTGTGCTGCTTTTTCATATTGCAAGTGGCCATGTTCGTTTTAACCAAGAGGATTGGCGGGTCGTTTGGAACGCCCTTGTCTCGCCCGATTCGGGATTTGCGTTGATTGGTTGTAGCACCGCAATCTTGATCGGTTCCATAGCTTTGAATCGAAGCAATCGATTCGCACTTGGTCTCGTTTCCTTGCGTTCTGCCTGGTTCATTGGAATTGCAGGCCTCGCCATCATCGGTGTTTTTGGATTGGGACGACATGAGTACGCCACTAGCGTTTCGGCGATCTATTTTCTCTACGCGACCGCGCTGATCGTCGTCGCTGCGTATCGTCGCCCCACGTATCACGACATCGTCGCTGGCGTTTTCATCCTGATCGCTTCACTTCAAGCGATCCGTTTTGGATGGATGATGGAACAAGGTTGGCTTGCATCGAGCTTTTGGTCGATGATCGTTGCAACGTTTGCATTCGTGGCCGCAGGATCGCTTCGCGGATATTTGATGCCAACGGGCACAAACCGTGATCGCATTCTCGGCGTTTGGATGCAGGTTGCCGCAACCATCGCATCGGTGCTTTGTTGTCTTTGGTTGATCGCAAGCGAATTGGAATCGGTTCGGCAGCAAATGCGTCCGGAATCACAGTTGTTTTCCTCTCCCGTTGGGATCGTGTTAGCGGTCGCATGGGGGGCGATTGGATGGATTTTGATGCGACCGAGTTTTTGGACGTTGGCTCAGTCGATTGCCGCGATATCGGGTGCGATGGCGATCTACGAACACTCAAAGCAACAATCATGGTTCTCGGAAGTTCATTTTGGCTTGTTGCATCCGCATTCGGTTCAATTGGAGATGGTGTGGATCGCCTGCTTCGCTTCGGTCATCATCCTTGTGCGAGCGTGGCTGGATCGCCAGAGTGATTCTTCGGGGCAAGGGATTTTGACACGCTTGAATGGTATTCATCAATCCATTCTAGCAAGGCCAGCCCTACTGACCCTGGGCGTTGCGACTGTGCTACTGTGTGCATATGGCGCTGCTCCAGGTTCACTCCAAGAGCTTGTGCCTCGGGATTTCTCAAGCCAAAGCCAGACCGTGTCCTTTGAACTAAACGGGGTGGCACAGACGCGAGAGATACCTGCCATACAACAGTTTTCGATTCCAAGCTTTCCGCATGCAGCGTTCACTTGGTCAGGCGAAGGCGCTGCAAACAGGATTGCTGGAATTCCACGAGTTGTCATCCTTTGGATAGTCGTGTTGGCAAGTTCAGCCTTGTTGTTGGCAACTCAACCTAGTTCGCTTCGGTGGGGACTTTTTCTATCCGTATTGATATCCATCGTTTTTCCGATTGCATCGAGTTGGGAATCGGAAGTCGCTGTCGCGTCTGCGCTGAGATGGGAGCTAAGTATTTGCTTCTTGGTTGGGTGCGTGGTGCTATGTCAATGGCATACCGGTTCGCCAATGGTGTGGGCCTCCGCAACCACGGAAACGGAACCGCTCAAGAAAGTGCTCCAGTTTGACCGGCTATTTCAGCTGCTTGTATTCCAAGTCTTGGTTCCTTTATTCGTCGGTGCATGCATTGTGATGGTAGGTTCATTGAGTCGACGACAACCAACTGGTTTTGATTGGGCGATTTGGACAGTCGTGGGTGGAATCGGAATGGTCGGTCTCTTGATCATGTTCCTTAGACTACCCATTCCGACGAGAAATGGTGAGACAAACCGATCAACGCAAACCCTCACGCTTGCGACTTTGATGTCGTTCCCATTCGTTGCATGGTTGGTTTTGCAAGTCGTCCTCGCGTTGGTAAACCATCCCTTAACCGGTCCAAACGCAAATAGCTTGTTCATGCGAATGGGGCTTGCACCCTCCTATGCCATCCCAATGTTGTTGTTTTCTATAGGATTGCTCGTGGCAGCCGCGTCACGCCCAAGCCCTTTTCTTTCGTTTGGTTCCTGCCTCGTCTTGCAGTGCTCTAGTTTGGCCGCTTACATGCTGACTCTCAAATCGAATGCATTGAAGCCAGCAGCTTGGATCGGTCTGGTTGCCATGCTTTGCATTCTGGGCGGAATCTATGTTTTGTGTTGGCAGTGGTACACTCGCCGCCAAGCCTCGCGCCATGAAGATACCGAGCTCGCGCCGTCTCAGTTGTCATTGGACAGAGCCTATTGGCAGCAATGCCTTCAACAAATTGCGATCGGTTTCTTGGTCATGGGAATCGCTGGTGGAATCGTATTGGCATTGGCAAATGGATCAGCCATCCACCACCTTGGGTTGGCTAGTATCGGATTGACGATGGCGGGCTTAGTGACGTTTGTGGTCGCGAAAACAGGCAAGGTACAAGTGAACGAATGCTGGTGGATTTTGGCGATCGGCGGTTTGGTCGCAATCTATTCAGCAAGTATGTTGAGCGATATCAAGCTATCGGTTGCGGCAGCGTCGGTAGCACTTCTGTTTACTGCGTTTGCGTTGGTTTGGAGGACGAACCGGGAGAATCGTCAATCACCGCTTCGATGGTGCTTTGATAGTGCGAATGTTTCAGCCGGTTTGTTTGCCTTTCGTGAGCTTTTTGAAATCAACGGCAGTGGGCTCTCGATAGGTTTGCTAAGCATGACTTCGATGGCTGCGATGGCCATGGCGTGGCGAAGCGGGATTGCAGTGTATGTGGTCCGGTCCATGTTGCTGGCACATACAGCAGGGTTCGTATTTTGTTGGCATCATATTCCAACAGCAAACTTGGTCGATCTTGCCTTGTCGACGTTACTAACACAGATCGCGATATCGGCATTCATGTGCATCGTGAGCTCACTCGTAGGATTCGGAACGAAGGTACGGCCGTTTCTGCGGTTCGCCACTGGAATGCTGACTTGCCTTAGTTTCGGCTGGTATGCGTTAGCGTTAGTAAGTGAGATTGGTGTTTTCCGAATCGAATTCTACCTTGTTGCAATTTTGCTTTGTTTTGTTGCGAGCTCTGTTGGGTATTGGTATCGACATTGCACCGACGCGGACCTCCTAACCTATCTCTCCACCCTTTGCGGTGTTATCTGTTTTATCCAGGTGCTAGCCCCCAGCTCGACACAGTTGCTGTGGAGTTCAACGCTGCTGTTCGCCGCGTTTTGCCTAGCGAGCAGTTTTGTCTGGCGTGCAAGTGATCGCATTCGAGACAGCGTCAACCGACTGAACGTTTTTCCGAAGCTCCCCTTCGTACCGACGGAATCGCCTCACCAATCATTTGACCAACCAACCGATCCAATGCGAACACGCCCTGCATCGACCGCAGTCGTTGTTGCCAATACGATGATGGCTTTGCTCGTCTCTGGACTTGGCTGGAGCGCTCAGTTCCTTTCGGACTCGCAGCCTATTCGATTAGCGACTTCACAAGCCATCCTGGCGGTGGCGATCGCGGTCGGTTTTCTGGCTCGCTACAAGGATTTCCGAGCAGACGTCTCAGGAGTCCGAGATTCGACCAAGCGTGATTCGACTGGAACGACGGCACTAAGGACGATTTCGTTGCGTTTGGGAGCCATGGCCGGGATTGCGTTTGGCTGGCATTTCTTCGACATATACCGCATTTCATGGATCGACCATCTTGCGTCGGCAGGTTTGTCGCTGGCCGTGGTGGGAGCCTTGTATGGGTTTGGGCTTGTTAAGTGGTTCGGCATGAAACAAGCTTGGCAAGAAGCCGCGCTCCAGTGTATGCCTGGACTGGTGGCGACCGCATCCGGATGCGTGCTGTTTTGCTTAGTCGCTGATTCCGCATCCATGTTTGGGCAACTTTCCATCGAGACCGGATCGTCTGTTTCGCTCGTTTGTACGATTCTGACAATCCTTATTTCCATGGCGCTGTGTTTGGCAGCAGCCTTGCTACCCGGCAGAGATCCGTTGGGTTTATCGGAACGGGGCCGAACAGCCTATGTCTATGCGGCCGAAATCCTACTGCTTGGTTTAGTCGTTCATGTTCGCTTGAGGCTTCCGTGGTTGTTTTCGGGATGGCTGCAAAGCGTATGGCCGATCGTGATTGTCGGTTTGTCGTTTCTGGGGCTCGGTGCATCGGAATGGGCCAAGCGTCGACGGATTGGCGTTCTTGTCGAACCACTTTACCGAACAGGAGCAATACTACCGCTCTTGCCGGCCTTGGCTCATTGGATGTTACCTTCCGGTGTCCATTACAGTATCTCCTTATGGTGTGCTGCCGCTGCCTATGGATCGTTTGGTTATCTACGGAAATCGATGTTGTATTGGGCCCTATGTTTGTTATTTGCAAACGCCGGACTCTGGTACTTGCTGCACGAGTCCGAATTCTCTTTTGCTACGCATCCGCAGCTTTGGGTGATTCCGCCCGCGATGTGTGTGTTGGTGCTCGTTCAGATTCTTCGCGACAGGATGCAGCGACGACAAGTTGCGGCTGCACGTTACCTTGCGACAAGCAGCATTTACGTTGCATCGACTGCCGAGTTATTTATGCGAGGAATCGCCGAGGCACCGTGGATGCCAATGGTTCTCGCGGTTCTCTCCATTGCAGGGATTCTATTTGGGATTGGCGCGAGGATTCGAGCCATGCTGTGGTTGGGAACCATGTTCTTGTGCGTGGCTTTGTTTAGCATCGTTTGGCACGCCGCAGTCGATTTGCAGCAAACTTGGGTATGGTATGTTACGGGGATTGTCCTGGGGATTATCATCCTCACCATGTTTGCATTGTTTGAGAAGCGACGGGAAAATTTGCAAAAATTGGTTTCGACAATGCAAAAATGGGATGACTGATTGAATCGCATGATTAGAACAAACCGGTTGACGTTGGTTCCTGGCACTGTAGCCCTCGTCCAAGCAGAGATTCATGATCGTGAATCATTCGCTCAGCAGTTGGATGCGACAGTCCCGGACAACTGGCCACCCGCGACTTTGGTGGACGCGCTCCCATTGTTTCTTGGCTGGATGGAGTCCGCACTCCCCGGAAGCCGTGGATGGTACGCTTGGTATGCGTTGACACATGCGGACTCGACAAGCTCGCCTGTGCTGATCGGAGGCGGTGGATTTCTTGGACCACCGGATGCTGGCTCCGTTCAAATGGGGTACTCGGTTTTGGATCAGTTCCAACGACAAGGCTATGCGACTGAGATTGTCAGGGCATTATCGAACTGGGCTTTTTCCCATGACGCCGTCGAACGAATTGCTGCCGAAACAGAATGGGCCAATCCTGCGTCGGTACGCGTTCTTGAGAAGACGGGATTTGTTTCGGCTGGCCAAGCGACGGAACAGGGCGGAGCAAGCTTTGTTCTTCACCGGGCGGCTCGCGCCGCTCCGCTACTTAGATGACGCTAACCATTTGGTGACCAATTAGCCGGAACGCGCCAGCGGCTTGTTGATTTAATGGTACTACGGACTTCCTAGCCCGTCGAATTCCCCTTTGACGGACTTGGAAGTCCGTCGTACCGCCCTTAACCAATAACGACTTCACTAAAGCAACAAGCCGCCAGCGTCCAATGGCTGATACTGTGGGTGATATTTGGTTTCCTCATCAGCCGGAACGCGCTATCGTCCGGTTTATGGCGTTACGAAAACGCTAAAACGATGCAAGGAAAATGGTCTGTTCGCGATCTGGCCCCACCGATAGCACTCCGATTGGCACCGAGATGAGTTCCGAAATCCGATCGATGTAGCGTCGCGCGTTCGCGGGGAAATCCTCCAGCTTGCGAACATTCGAAACATCGGTGTTCCAGCCAGGCATCGTTTCGTAGATGGGTTTGCAAAGCCGCAGGTCTTCCGCAAGGCATGGGAAACGACTGATCCTCTCGCCTCGTAATTCGTACGCAACGCAAATCTGCAATGAATCAAAGTAACTGAGCACATCCATCATCATCAAGGACAGATAGTGGATACCGCTCAGGCGTGCAGTATAGCGTACCGCGACGGCATCAAACCATCCGCAACGGCGAGGTCGGCCTGTGGTGGTTCCGTACTCGCGTCCAATTTCGCGGATCTTTTGGCCAGTCTCGTCGGTCAATTCCGTTGGGAAGGGGCCACCGCCGACGCGTGTCGAATACGCCTTGGTAACACCGATCACGTTGGTGATCCACCGAGCGGGCACTCCCGATCCTGCGGACACGCCGACTCCAGACGCGTTGCTGCTGGTTACGAACGGATACGTACCATGGTCGATATCGAGCAACGAACCTTGGGCGCCTTCCATCAGCAATCGCTTGCCTGCATCGAGTTCATCGAGCAAGTAATTGGTCGAATCGGCAGCTAACGATCCTATGGAAGCAGCCCACGAGTGACATTGCTGAAGTATCTTGTCGGTATCGAGCAATTCAAGATCGATTGGATCTGCGATGGGGGCCAATAACTTGCGTTTGGCGGCAGCCGTTTCTGCGATTTTCGTGTTGAGTTGATCGCTTGACAAGTCGGCGATCCGAATGGCGTGGGTTCTGCCGACTTTGTCTCGATAGCACGGACCGATCCCGCGATTCGTGGTGCCGATGCTCTCACCCGCTACCATGGATTTATTGGTCGCTTTGTCCTCGACGAAATGCCAAGGCATGACGACGTGGGCGCGCTCGCTGATCATCAAGTTTTTGCGAGGAGTGATACCCCGGGCTTCCAGCCCTTCAATCTCCCTAATCAGCATATTTGGTTCAATCACAACGCCGGGGGCGATCACATTCGTAATCCCACCGGACAAAATCCCGGAGGGCAAGTGATGAAGCTTGTAAACCTCTTTCCCGCACACAACCGTGTGTCCTGCGTTTGCGCCTCCCTGGTAGCGAACGACAATGTCATGTCGGGGAGCGAGCAAATCGACGAGTTTGCCTTTGGCTTCGTCTCCCCATTGAAGTCCGATTACACAGGTCGCTGCCACAGAAGTCTTTCCGAATCCAAATAGGACTGTGATGATAAAAACATAGGCCCGGGGCAATTGCGAGGCGATTGAATGTCCTCCTCTCCACTGCGCATCGGGCCAGCAAATCAATTTAAATAGAGTCTAGAAGGCAAACACGTAATTGGTCAAGCCGAGAAAGCGACGGTTACGCTCTACAACTAGCCGGCCTTTCGTTGACTTCGCGTGTACGTCGGGGTGTTCCCAGAGGGTTTTTGCCGTCTAGGCTGTGAAAAAATGCTTGGGGCATCACCGGAGGGCTCGCGCCCTGCCGCGATCATTTCGTCGCGGAACAACGCGAGCCGTCCGGTGAGTCAATTAGAATAAATTCACAGCCTAGGAGCGAAAGGCGACGATAATAAATTTACAGCCTCGCCGCATTGCATGGAGGAAAACCCACCCTCTGGTGTGACTTGCAAGAACTTTCGGGTGTGTAGGACTTTTGAGGTTCATCAATCCCGGATACGCTACATCTTTACAACGAAGTTTCCTGATTGATGAGTCGCCATGAAAGCTTTGGTGAAAGCCCGACGAGATGTGGGTCTCGAGCTACAAGATGTCCCTTTTCCTACCATCGGCATCAATGACTGCCTGATACGCATCGACAAAACTGGGATCTGCGGCACCGATTTGCATATCTATAACTGGGATGCTTGGGCTCAGAAAACGATTCCGGTTCCGATGGTTGTCGGGCATGAGTTCGTCGGCGAAATTGTGGAGGTGGGATCGAACGTCACCGATTTTTTTCCGGGAGAAATTGTTTCGGGGGAAGGGCATGTCGTTTGTGGTCGCTGTCGCAACTGTTTGGCCGGTCGGCGTCATCTTTGCAAGGATACACAAGGAGTCGGAGTCAACCGAACTGGAGCGTTCGCTGAATACATCGCTCTGCCGATGACCAACGTATGGCATCACAACCCATCCATCGACAGAGATATTGCTTCTATTTTTGATCCATTAGGAAATGCCGTTCACACGGCTCTCAGCTTTGATTGCCTGGGCGAAGACGTTTTCATTACGGGGGCTGGCCCTATCGGCCTGATGGCCACTGCGGTCGTTCGGCATGCTGGCGCGCGGCACATCGTGGTTTCGGATTTAAATCCCTTTCGACTAGAACTTGCGCAGCGCATGGGAGCAACGATTGCGGTCAACCCTCGCGAACGTTCCATGGCCGACGTGCAGTCGGAGCTTCACATGCGTGAAGGCTTCGATGTTGGTCTCGAAATGTCGGGTTCACCGGCGGCGCTGCGCTCCATGCTTGAGAACATGTGTCACGGCGGTAAGATTGCGATGCTGGGAATCCCGTCGGAACCCATCGCTATCGATTGGAACCTCGTCGTATTCAACATGCTTACCATTCGTGGCATCTATGGGCGCGAAATGTATGAGACTTGGTACAAGATGACCGTGCTTCTCGAGAGCGGGCTCGATATCTCGCCGGTCATTACCCATCGCTTTCACTTTACTGAGTTTGAAAAAGGCTTCAGCGCCATGCAAAGCGGACTATCTGGGAAAGTGATTTTGGATTGGTCGAAATAAACAACACTTTGCAAAGTCCGCGAGCGCAAATGCCCTGAATTGGGTGGCACGCCTGAGGAACGAAGGGCGTGTGATGTGTCAATTGCGTCGGACGCTCGAATCCACGCCCCTCGCTGTTAGCGAGGAATTTCAGTTGGCTCCTTGCTCACGTGTCGGGTTACCAAAGCGTGGCACGAGCGCGCTCGCTCGTGAATCCATGGGCGAGACGCCCATGCCACTTTCGATACCCCGTGTCACAGCCCATTAAAGCAACAAGCCGTGTCGCTCTGGGCGTGCCACCCTGGGGGCTGTTACGTTCGCCCTGTTACTCGACTAAGCAACTGGCTTGTGTCTTCTGACTTCGCCGCACCTTCGAATCTAGGTGCAATTCGTGTACAATCCTCAAACCTGACCCATTTTAGCGTATCGAGCTAAAGGACCGTTAATTAAAAATTGCAATGACTGACCGACAGCTTCTCGTTACAGCAGCCTTACCCTACGCCAATGGACATATTCACATTGGTCATTTGGTGGAGTACATCCAAACCGACATTTGGGTTCGATTCCAAAAACTTCGTGGGCGCAAATGCGTGTTCGTATGTGCCGACGATACCCACGGTACGGCCATCATGATCCGTGCCCGTCAGGAGGGTCGGCCAGAGACTGAACTGATCGCCGATATGCAAGCGGCGCACGAACGCGACTTTGCCGGTTTCGACATCGCGTTCGACCACTATGGCAGCACGAACTCGGTCGAGAACTATGAACTGTGCAAGGAAATCTGGAAGTCGCTTCGGCAGGCCAATTTGATCGCCGAACGGGATGTCGAGCAGTTGTTCGATCCCGTCGCGGGGACTTTTTTGGCCGATCGATTTGTGAAAGGTACGTGCCCTCTCTGCAAAGCCCCCGATCAATACGGTGACAATTGCAGCAAATGCGGTGCAACCTATTCCCCAACTGATCTCATCGATCCGATCAGCACTCTTAGTGGTGCGAAACCGATTACCAAGTCGGCCAGCCATCTGTTTGTTGAACTGGAAAAGATGCACCCGTTTTTGGAGGAGTGGACGCAGAGCGGCAAGCACTTGCAGCCCGAAGTTGCGAACTACCTCAAAGGCCATTTTCTAGGAAACCCTTTGCGAGACTGGGACGTGTCACGTCCGAATCCGTATTTTGGGTTCGCCATTCCGGATAGTCCCAATAATTATTGGTACGTTTGGTTTGACGCCCCGATCGGCTATATCGCTTCGACATGGCAATGGTGCAAACGCAACAACCGGTCGTTGGCGGATTGGTGGCAAAGCGAGGCAACCGAAATCCATCACTTCATCGGCAAGGACATTACGTACTTTCATACGTTGTTCTGGCCAGGCGTGCTGAAATCCGCTGGATATTCGCTTCCCGAGTTTGTGCATATCCACGGTTTCCTCACGGTCGACGGCGAGAAGATGGCCAAAAGCAAAGGTACGCAGGTTTTAGCGAGCACGTATATCCGACATCTTGACCCCGCATTTCTTCGCTATTTTTATGCCTCAAAGCTTGGTCCCAAACTAGACGACATCGACTTGAACGTCACGGAGTTCATCAACAAAGTCAACTCGGACTTAGTCGGCAAAGTGGTCAACCTTGCAAGTCGTTCGGCCCGCTTCGTTGAATCCGTGGGATTGGCTGTGGAGTACCCACACGATGGTGGACTGTTCGCCGCCGCCGCCGCCGCCGGTGAACGCATTGCATCCGCATACGAACAACTCGACTACGCCCGAGCGACACGTCTCATCATGGAGCTCGCAGATCAGGCAAACGCCTATGTGGAAAACACGGCACCCTGGACTCTCAAAAAAGATCCAACCCAGCAGCACCGGTTGCAAGAGGTTTGTACGATCGTACTCAACCTCTTCCGACAGATCTGTATATACCTAACGCCCGTGTTGCCAAGGCTTGCACAACAGTGTGGCGATCTACTCAACGTTAAAATCCATCATTGGAACGATAGCCAAACTCCACTGGTGGGAACCAACGTATCGAAATTCGAACATCTATTACAACGTATTGCTCCCGAGAAAGTCCAAGCTATGATCGACGAAAGCAAAGAAGCTACTCCAGCAACCACTTCCGAAACCCCAGCCTCGACCGGTTTCAACGATACGGGCGACGCTTTGCTGGCGGAACCAATGGCGCCGACTTGCACCATTGATGACTTCACCAAAGTCGATTTGCGCGTCGCTCGTATCATCAAGGCCGAAGAAGTGCCAGAAGCAAAAAAGCTAGTCAAGCTGACCGTAAGTCTGGGTGGGGACAACACACGCACCCTCTTTGCAGGCATCAAGGCTGCGTACACCCTTGAGCAGCTACAAGGACGATTGGTGGTGATTGTCGCGAACTTGCAACCGAGACAAATGAAATTTGGGCTCAGCGAGGGGATGGTCACGGCAGCAGGGCCCGGCGGTACCGAAGTGTTTTTGCTCGGCATCGATTCCGGTGCTGTTCCCGGGCAACGCATCCATTAAAGATCCCTTCGTGCTAGCGAGACTCGAAATTCCAATGGATTTGCTTGATTGTCTTGGTTTACCGGCAAATGGAATCTTCGCGCTTGGCTAACGCAGTATTAACGAACCTTGATTTTAGCTCAATGCGTATAATCCAAACCATTGACGTGCACTTTTGGCCTGTTTTCGTTTTCACGTCACGTCACGAATCCGCCAACTTGCGAAACGACGCAAGACGGTTTCAACGAGAGTTTCCAAAGAGCCGGGGGCGGTGGCTGCAATGACCTCCTGGTAGATTTCGTATCCATAGCTACTCGCCGGTGGGATGTATCCAGGTTGCCAATCATTGGTCAACGTAGTCACGAAAACCGGATGTGGTGCCAAACGATTGCGAAGTGTCGTTTGAAACGTCTGATAGAGCTCGCCTGGAACGAAGATCCAGATTGCTTCGCCAAGAATCCCGATTCGCAACGTGAGAGGATAGGACTGGCCCGGAACGAGTGCATTCAAACGAGCCAACTGCCGAGTGCGCTGTTCCACCTGGGCGCGGCAGTCGCGAACGAGGTTTTGGTCACCTGCTGCACGTGCACGAGATTCCTCGGATAGCCATCGTTCTTGCTCTGACATCGTCTGCTCTCTTGTCGGGAGATCATGACGATACGGGATTTCTACTACGAGTTGTTCCCATCGCCAAGCGGTCTGAGAATTACGGGCATCTTCCGTCAATGGTTCGTGACGCCAAGTACCGATGGTCGCGCCTGAGATCACGGGCCCTGCATATCGATACTCTGTTCCCGCTGGTGGCATTGCAGCCAGCGTTGACAAAACGGCGTGTCCCACTTGTCGCCCGTTGCGATCTGCTACGGACGTGTCACCCACGAATCCTTCACGCGGTCCCAAGTCCCCGGATGCACCTTGCAGGAACAGACACAGTCCACCCTCGGATTTCTCGATCGTTTCACGCATCGCACCCACCCAGTCGGGACTAATCAGCGTATTATCCCAAGCCAACGTTGTGGGGTGGCAAGCATAGTTTGCGATCGTGGCTAGCCGTGTATCCGATGCATTGGAGATGCTTGCGATCAATAGTGTGTCATCGGCCGGTCCCGAAGGATTGAAACCGCAAACATAGCATCCCTTGATTGCGTCGAAGTAATCGCGATGTGCGGCCAGTGCGCATCGGCCGGTACCGTAAACGATGGTAACGCTTTCGATTCGCGATTGAGCTTCGCGGGCAAGATCAGCGAGCCGTCCAATAAGCTGATCGAGGTATGGTCCAATCCCTTCGCCTCCCGGGAGATGGCTGCGTGTACGAGACATCCAGCCAGAGCCATGCGTGTGCGTAAGCGTGATTAAGATGCTGTCATATTCAACCTGGGTTGCCACGTGGATGGCCTGACGAATGCTGCGAATTTCTTGCCCATCGAGAATGCAATGGTCAAGCGATACGATGATTTGCGGCTCACCCGTCGCGGGAGCGGTCGGTTCCAACCACAATAGGGTCGCTTCTAGCGGACGATGGATTCCGGTCGCCCGGTCATGCATCGCCGCGCCCCACATGCGATGGTAAATGCCGACCGGCGGGGTAATGTCGCACCGCGCGACGGCAGCGCGACAACGCGATTGCGGAGTGTGAACAACCGTTTTATTCTTCATTTTCATCTCCGAAGAGTGTGCCTTGTGGATTTAACAACGCCCAACAAACAGCGTCGATCGCCATGATGCCTGCGAACAGAAATAGGATCAGGTTCCAGTTACCGGTCGTGGCGACCAGCCAACCGGCCGTTATCGGGAACAAGGCTGCTCCCATGTTGCCAAACATATTCATCGTGCTGAAAACCGTCGCGACATGCCGACCACCAAAACTGATGGCCACGGTATAGCCGCTAACGCCCCCAAACGTGGCACAGAATGCGCCCAACGCAATCAGAGCAATGCTGCCGTTGACAT
This sequence comes from Pirellula staleyi DSM 6068, assembly GCA_945875845.1. Taxonomy (GTDB): domain Bacteria; phylum Planctomycetota; class Planctomycetia; order Pirellulales; family Pirellulaceae; genus JBKCUI01. The sequence goes on along the minus strand of CAMCMB010000023.1, from coordinate 42,016 downwards.
CGCGGACGAAGTAGGAAAGAACAATCAACAGCGTACAGCACGCCATACCGACCACAGCGATTCCTTGCCGACTCAGTCTTGCGTTACCCGTTCGCTGAAGAAGCCAGTCGGAAAAAAAGCCTCCAGTCAAACTACCAACAACACCACCAATACCTGCAACCGTGGTCAAGATCCCCGAGCCCAGCAATGAGACATCGCGAGTCTTCTGTAGAAAAGTCGGAAACCATGTCACAAAAAAAACCATACCCGCAGCTCGAAAAAATTGCTGAGCGCAGAGCAACATGAGTGGACTGCTGTTCAGCATCCTCGACCAATTCACGGGTGACCGAGCTGTCACCGTACATTCGGACACAGGAAGCTTCCAGCTGGAAATTATCGCCAAGAACAGTATCGTCCAAAGGATGCCGGGGAGCGAATAGGCTACAAGCAGCAGTCGCCATCGACTGAGGTGCAGCATGTCAGCCCAAGGGGACAGCGATTCCAAAAACGAAGCCGTCAGAAGGGGAGCCAAGGCACCGCCGATCGTCATACCGCTTGCCAGAAGCCCAGTTGCACGGGCTCGTTGATTCTCGGGAAAGATCTGCCCCAACGCTTTTGCCGCACAAGGAAACACGCCAGCCTGAGCCGCTCCCATCAAGCCCCAAAGGAACATCAACGAAACGAAATCGAGCGCAAATGCACTTAGCAAAGTCGCCATGGACCACACCACCGAAAGGATGGCTAAGCCCCGCCTGCTACCAATTCGATCTGCCAACCAGCCGCTAGGAAGTTGCATGAGTCCGTAGCATAGGTACCACACCGACTGAATCCACCCCATATCCCGCGCGAGGTTTTCGAATTTCAAGTCGGTTGCAATCTCTGCCGCTGGAACACTGAGCGCCGAACGCTGTACGTAGGCAATGGCAGCCGAAAGACACAAGAAGGCCAAAACTTGGTAGCGGCCCTGATGGTTGTCGACCTCACTCATCGAAACGTTTTTCGAGACATTGGACATGCAAGGCCTCTAGTCCGTGTATGGGAGTTGCCTTTGGAGCAACTGAAAGAGCCGGTCAACTTCCGCCGTCGTTTCATTATCAAGCTGCCAGCCACAAGGTTGGATCTGCAGCGTGTTCAAGAACAAACCGCGTTGTTTCATCAAATATTTCTCGATTGCCAAGAAGCCGTCGAGGCCTGCTTGGAGCTGCAATGCGGTCATCGCGCAGATCGGCAATGATAACCGATAAATGCTCTCTTCGTCACCGGCCTGGAGGGCTCGCCACAATGCGACGATGCCATCCAATAAGTCCGTGCCGGGCATTGTTCCCACAATCCCTCGTCGGTAACAGTCAACAAGGTTGATACCACCCGAGCCTTCAAAGATTCTCGCCTTGCCGTTGCTAGCATCTCGGAGCTTCGACAGATTTGGTCCCAGCGGAATCGCTTCGGGTTTGAAAAAAATGCGTTGCTCGCCAAACTCGTCGAGCAGCTTACGATAGACAGCCAAGTCAATGGCAGCACCAACGTAACTCGAAGCATCTTGCACAACCAGTGGAATAGAAATTCCTCGCGCTATTGCGGCGAAGTACTCGCTCGTCTTGGCTCCGTTCAATAAAGTTGCAACAGGAGGAATCGCCATAACGGCACTGGCGCCCAGATCTTGGGCATGACTGGCAAACTCCAACGCCTCGCGGATACTCTCTGCGCCGACACTGATCACGGTGAACCCGCGACCTTGCACGGCTTGGCAGACGAATGAAGCCAGCTCTCGACGACCATGATAACCCAACCGCAGAATCTCGCTGACCATCGCAATGACAACGCCATCTGCGCCTGTTTGAAAGGCCCAGTCGATTTCCCGTTCCAGTGTGGTTCGGTCGATGGAGTAATCGTCATGGAACGGCGTATGCAGAACCGGCAGGACGCCGTGCAATAGTTCGTTTTCAGGTGTTGCCATAACTGGGACGTCTCCAATGCTAATTTTTGGTAGTGGCGTAAGCTTCCAGCTTGCGAGTCAAAAAAACGAGTGGCGTAAGCTTCCAGCTTGCGAGTCAAAAACTGGTCTACCAATCGCCGACGCCACCGTCGCGATGGAAAACTCGCTGTAGCAATTCTTGCTGGAACGGGTGCTTGCGGACTTCGCTTTCGTTGATCGTAACTCCAAGCCCCGGTTTCGTGTTGGCAGTGACGGTACGTGTGGCTGCATCGAGCTGAAAACCTTCTTCGACCACTTCGTCTCGCCAGGGTACATCGTTATGCACCGACTCGCAAATAATGTAACTTGGTTGAGAGAAGCCAAACTCAATGGATGCTGCCGTGCTAACCGGTCCTTGTGGATTGTGCGGAGCCAAAGCGATGCGGTAGGCATCCGCCAAGGCCGCCACCCGCCGAGCCTCACTGAAGCCGCCGCAATGGGTGATGTCCAACTGACAGATTTCGCAACCGCGTTGAGCGAACAAGTCTCGAAACGCAGCCAGGTGTGTCATTCGTTCCCCGGTTGCGATGGGGGTGGAGACCGCAGCGTTGATGGCGGCCAATCCTTCGATACTTTCGGGCCAGCAAGGTTCTTCTAGAAAGTACAAACCGTAGGGTTCGAGGGCTTTTGCGAATTGCATCCCCATCGCCGGGGAGGGACGTGCGTGGCAGTCGACCATGATATCGATATTGTCACCCACCGCTTCACGCATTGCAGCCACGCAGGCCTCCGCCGCCTTGATCGGTTTAAGCCCTTCGATCGGCATGGTGGACGGCACGGCCATCGACTTGAAGGCAGTGAAGCCATCGGCGACCGCTTGTTGGGCTAACTCCGCAAACCGTCGCGCATTATCGACCGGAGTCTCATAGAAGCTCTCCATGTCCCCGCCACCCAAGTGGCAATAAAGTCGGATGGTATCGCGCACCGGGCCTCCCCAAAGCTTGTGACACGGGACGCCATGAAGCTTACCGACGATATCCCAGAGCGCAAGATCGATACCGGCGATGGCCGTCGATCGAACAATTCCGCTACCGTGCCAAAAATGCTGCCTCCACATCATCTGCCACAGATGCTCGACGCGCGTAGGATCTTCGCCAATCAGCAACTGCGACACGTCCTCAATCGCACCGACAACGCTTCGAGTATGCCATTCCAACGTGGCTTCGCCCCAGCCGAACAAGCCCGGCTGGTCGGTAAGAACTTTTACAAAGATCCAATTGCGCATACGAGCATGACAAACAAGCGTTTCGATTGCAGTGATCTTCATTTCCACCTCGTTGAATTACCCCATAGCCAACCGAAAACCATCATAACAGCAAATCGAAGCTTCAAGCAGATGGCCGCCAACGCGCTGGTAACACCGAGAGTCGCTTGTTCCCGGGTCCGTTTCCCATGAGAACTCTGGCCAGAGAACCGCCTGCTGACGCTGCAGCTTTCCGATGTTAGCGCGGAATTACGAGATAATGTCATGCACGACATGTCCGTGAACGTCCGTAAGACGGAAGTCACGTCCAGCATGCTTGTACGTCAATCGCTTGTGGTCCAAACCCAACTGGTGAAGCAAGGTGGCATGCAAATCGTGCATGTGAACTCTACCTTCGATACCTCTAAATCCGAATTCGTCGGTCTCACCATGAGCGTAACCCGACTTGAATCCTCCGCCAGCAACCCAAACAGTAAATCCGCCGGGATTATGATCGCGGCCTGTGCCCTTTCCTTCGGAATAGGGAGTTCGGCCAAATTCACCTCCCCACCAAACGATTGTGTCTTCGAGCAATCCGCGTTGTTTGAGGTCCTGCAGCAAGCCTGCGATCGGTCGATCGACCGCTCTCGCATGATCCGCATGCTTTGGCAAATCCGAATGCTGGTCCCAGTTGCCCGAATCTCCGCCATAGTTCACTTCAACGAAGCGAACTCCCGACTCACATAATCGCCTCGCAAGCAGACACTTTTCTCCAAAGTCCTTGGTCGTCGGATTATCGATGCCGTATAACTTTTGAGTCGCAGTGGTCTCTGTCGAACAGTCCAACACCGCTGGCGCAATCTGTTGCATTCGCCAGGCCAGTTCGTGTGACGCAAGAGCAGCTTCCAATTCCGCATCGTGACTCGAACGCTGAGCGAGTTGTTGTCGATTCAATCGCTGCAGCAATTCAACCTGCCTTGCGACTTCGGAAATGGGAACGTCATTGCGAGTTAAACTATCGATGGAGAAACTGTCGTTCTTGTTGGATACCAACCGCGTCCCTTGAAACTTGGGGGGTAAGAATGCTGCACCGTATTTGCGAGCTCCTCCAGGTCCGAGTGGCGAGATCGAAACGAATCCAGGCAAATTCTCGTTCTCCGAACCTAGCCCGTAGTTGACCCATGAGCCAATCGAAGGTCGAGTCATATTGGTCGAACCACAATGCAGAAACAAAGTAGCTGGCCCGTGAGCTACTCCTTCGGTATGCATACCGTGCAGAAAACATAAGTCGTCTACATGCTCTGCCATACCCGGAAACAACTCGGATACCCACCGCCCCGATTGTCCATATTGCTTAAACTTCCAGGGCGTATTCAAAAGCTTTTGTTCGGTTTGCTTCCCCGTTTTTGCAAGCAGGCGAGCATCGTTGAACGTCAGCACTTCACCGTTGCGTTCAGCCAATATCGGCTTGTAATCAAATGAATCAACCTGACTCACTCCACCGAACATGAACAGAAAAATGATTCGTTTCGCCTTCGGACCATGATGGGCTCCCACAATACCGCTCGAAGAGTTGGCCAGCCCGGTTCGAGCGAGCATTGCATTGGCAGCTACTGCTCCAAATCCGCAGGCGGACTGTTGCAACAATTGTCGACGACTGATGGAATTTTCAAACATGGTTTTCAACCTATTCGAGATAACGAAAATCGAGGGAGGCAAGAAGTGTGTGAACCAAACGCTCAAGTTGCTCTGGAACCCTGGATTCGACCTTGGGTTCGAAAAAATCCAAGCACATACTTAGTTCCTCGATACTTGGTGTGCGTTGAAAGCAAATTTGATACGCGGAGCCACTCCAAACCACCGGATCTGCGTATTCACTTTCCCGTAGCAATCTCGCGGCCAACGCTTTGGCCCGAGCATGCACCCAAGCGTTGTTTAGCAGCACTAAAGCTTGAGTAGAAACAGTGCTTCGGGACCGTTGGCCCACGGAGATACCTGGGCTCGGAAAATCGAACGCATCCAACAGTTCCGGAAGTGAGTTACGAAAGAGTGGATTGTAAATGCTTCGCCGTTTCGACGTATGTTTGTAATTGCCATCTGACTTGGTCGATGGAGTCATGATCGTACCGCCAATCGCCAAATCGAGCTCACCACTTGCCTGCAACATCGCGTCTCGCAACTCCTCAGCCGACAGTCGACGCTGAGACCCTCGCCAATAGAGACGGTTGTCTGGATCCAATTCTGCAACACTAGGATGCGGATCGTCGATTTTTCTTCGATAGGCATCGGAAAGAACGATCAACTTTACCAAGTTCTTGGTCGACCACTGATTGCGAACCAATTCCGAAGCGAGCCAATCGAGCAGCTCTGGATGAGAGGGAATCGATCCTGTTGTTCCAAAATTGTTCACCGAATCCACGATACCTTGGCCCAAAAACCATGACCAGACACGGTTTGCGTAAACTCGCGCGGTCAAGGGATTGTTTGCAGTCGAAATCCATTCCGCAAACTCAAGCCGCCCGCTGCCCCCCTCCGGAATACCCATTGGCTTACTCATTTCGATCGCAGTTAAAAATCCGCGAGGTACCACTTCGCCAAGATTGTGCACGTCGCCGCGAATATGAATGGCAATATCCTTTGGTGGTTGTTCCTCAACAACGGTTAAATATCTTGGCCGCAGATCTACCTTCTCTTGTAGTCCTTTTTGTTGCGCCTCCAACACTTTAATTTCTTCAGCTAAGGCATCGGCCTTGGCTTTTAAATCCGAGCCCGAATCGATCGCTGCCGGTCGAGAGGCGGCGTTGGGTCCGTCTTGGGCGGTAGCGGAATCAGACTTGCTCTGTGCTGCCTTCTTGCTCTGTGCTGCCTTAGCTGACTCCGCCGTTTTAGCTGCTGATGCCGCTTGCTTCTTCTTGGCCGCAAGCTCCTTAGTTACTTCTTTAAGCTCAGTTTCCAATACTTCAAAATGCTTCTCCTCTTCTTTAGGAATTGGCAGTGGATGATCGATCCAATTGGAGACGTTGGAATGACGCAGCGCAACTGCCGACTTGAAGATACCTGCTAAAGCATAGTAGTCCTTGGTCGGGATCGGATCGAATTTGTGATCATGGCACCTGGCACAGCCAACAGTCTGTCCGAGAAACGCCTGTCCAATGACATCTAACTGCTCATCGACATAGTCCATCTCGAGTTGCTGTTTATCTTGCTTTTCAAAATTGGTATCCCCCATGGCGAGGAAGCTCGTGGCTACCAACTGCATGTAGCGCTCTTCCGAGTCATCGGATCGCAAAAGATCTCCCGCGACCTGCTCCCGAATCATCTGATCGAACGGTCGATCCTGGCCAAAAGATTTCACGAGATAGTCTCGGTATCGCCACGCTTCCTTGAAAACGAGACCCCGTAGAGTTACCGATTCCGCATATCGGGCGACGTCCATCCAGCGTCGAGCTACCGCTTCCCCATAGTGAGGAGACGCAAGTAAGTCATCGACTTTCTGTCGGTAGGCGACTTCGAAATCGGCTGCCGCAAGTATTCTTTTCATCTCTTGGGAGGTTGGCGGTAAACCGGTCAAATCGAAATACAGCCGGCGTATTTGGTCGCGGCGACCAGCCATGGGGGCAGCGGAGATACCGGCCGCTTCCAATTTCTCGTTCACAAAAAAATCGATGGAATTCGCATCCGGACTCTTATCCGGCAAAGCTGGTGATGGCACGTGCAAAGGTTGATACGCCCAGTGCTTGCTGGATTCGGTTGAGTTTCCAGCATGGGCAGTTTTCGTGGACGGTAGCTCCTCCATGCGAGGATCAAATGCACCGTCCGCAATCCACGATTCAAAGATCGCAACAACATCCGGTGGAAGCTTTTTTTCCGGAGGCATCTGCAACTTCGGATCGTTGTAGCGAATCGCCTTCATAAGACGACTTTCGTCAGGGCTTCCAGGCACGACGGCCTCACCCGAATCGCCACCCACCTCCCAACCATGTCTTGAATCGAGAACCAATCCACCGTTGGCCTCCGTACTGGTTGCGTGGCATTCCAAACAGTATTTCGTCAGAGCGGGCCGCACATGCTTTTCGAACTGTGCCAGCTTCACAACATTCGGATCGGAATCCGATTGTGCTTCAAGTACATTCGTACAGCAACAATACGCGATCACGATCAACGGGAATCGTGTAAGAATGTTTGAAGCTTGATTCATCATGGCAAACACCGTCCAGTATAGTTTTCGGGTAGCAAAACTCGTCAAGAGTTTCGGCCTACTCGCCGTTCACCGCAAGTCTTGACGCACTTGCGTTGGGTTACTTAACATTGATTTTGAAATCGTAAGTTGAGTTCTTGCTTGGGAATTCCACTTTCTCAACGTGTTGAGTTTTCGTTAGCGGTTTCCCCTGCAACGATTCACCAAACGCGACGCCGTCGAACGGTGAAATCGTAACGATGTATTTGCCACCCACGACTCCTTGGTCACTCGGCGCAGTGAATTTTCCATCTCGGATCTGTACCGTCGTTGCTGGCCCTTGGTTGCCTGCGGTTCCATCCGGTTCAAGACTAACTTCTCCTGCTGGTACTGGCTTGCCGTCAGGCATGGATACAGTACCGCTCAAAGAGTATCGTACGGGACCATCTTGACCACATCCAACTAAGCACAGAGTGCTGAGTGCAGTGCAAACAAAAAACGCTGACTTCTGAATTAAGTTCATTCGTACCTTACTATTATTCGAGGAAACTACCGACGGGAAGCCCATCGTTTCGATTTGCCACTTGCCTATAGAGATTGATGTCGATGTTCTGACTTACGAATTGAACAGAGCCATCGCACATTCCAAAGTTGCAGCCTCCGGAATGGTTGCTTCCAAACAACCGACTCACGAAGTTAAAGCAATCGGCAACGCCAATTCCACATGCCTTTTGAGCGTTGATCTGCAGCACCGCGCCTGCAAAAGTTGCGGGTACAGCAAATGCATTGTCCGCCTTCACTGCCGAAGCCCAGCCCGCGTGGAATCCATCGGTACGCATGTTAGGGGTTGGCATGTAACGGCTTTCTCCAATACAGAACGTGTTACTGGTTCCATCCGTGATATCACCCATACGCACTTTTGAATTTATGTAGAAGATCCCCGTCTGAAAGAACACTCGCTGTGCCAATTGAGTGGAACAGGCAGGTCCGCCAATTCCGGTAGGAGGTCCACCTCCTTGAACTCCGAGATAATTGCTGTTGTTGACTGCGGACGTGGAATTCGGGTCGGATGGACACTGAAACTTGCTGTTGTTAAGCCGGAAGAGATCACGGTTCGGCACGTCGCCAGGAATGTTGGAGGAACCGGTGAACCTTAAATTCATATTGAATCGAGCGTACAGATTGTTGTCTTCGATGAAGGGGAGCATCAAAACCGTCCACGGTGCCTGAGTTCTGTCTTGCCCAACCCTGCAGTGGTTTGCCGGCGTTACCGTTACCGCCGGAGCGTAAGTAACAATCCCGCCCGCTGGGAAACTTCGAAAGGCGCTTTCATAGTTGTGGCACGCGAGCGCGAGCTGTTTCAAATTGTTTGAGCATTGCATTCGCCGGGCAGCTTCGCGCGCAGCTTGAACCGCAGGCAACAACAGCCCTACCAGAATCCCAATAATTGCTATCACCACCAAGAGTTCTACCAAAGTGAACCCTTTTCTCCGACGGATGGATGCGATCATAAGATAAAACCTCAAAACGAAACAAACAGGAAAGGAACTGCGGTGTACAAATTAGCATAAAATGGCACTGCTTTGGCGTAGGATACCGCCCCTCGACCGCTTTATGGGGAAATAATTCCGTTTTGCCCTCCTTTCGGTAACGGAACCACGACGTCTGCCATTTCAGTTTGGCGAGCGTTAAAGCGAGTTGCTGTTGAATCAGGTACGATTGGGAGCGGTGCCGCAACCACGATGCGATGCCCACCTCGGTTGGACAAACTCGGAACTTATTTTTGACCGAATCCTATCCGCTTGACGGTTCGAATCAGGGTCACCACAATATCCGATTTGTAAGGCGAGCGGCTGTCTGGAAACTATCAAAACGTGATTGGGACCAATGTCCCGATCCGATATTTGGACGGGACAAGGGTCTCAATCTACCCTCCGTTTTAACAGGTATCTTTCAACCTACTGCTCGCCTAAACACAGAGTTCGACTTCGAGAGCTCAGAAGTGGCGAAATTCCGATGTGCGACGGCAAAGCGATCGCGAATGCTGATCCTACCGTCGACCCCGGTTTGCGATTGCAAACCTGCCGTCAAACGAATTGTCCATTCCCACCCTATTGTTATTCGTCAGAAAGCACTTGTCATGACGGTTGAAAACCAAACTCCGACGCACGAGACAATCGTAAATGAATACGACAAGTCGGGCGAAACTGCGGTTCAAGAACCGCCGAATCACCCAATAGAGAGGCGGGGCGACGTTGGCAAATGTCCCATCTGTGGCTCATCCGTCGACCCAGACGCTTACCACTGCGCCACGTGTCGGAACTACTATTGTTTCCATTGCCGCGCACGCCTTCTCCCCTCCGATCCTCAACTCGAATGTGTCAACCAAGACTGCGGATACTACGGCAAGTTGATCTGTGGAGTATGCGACGGCCTGCAAGAGAAGAAAGAAGCTCCCCTTATCTATTCCGAACCTGTTGACGGCTATTGGCCATTTTGGCTGGGCATCGCATTCGTCGCCGGCCTTTTCGCTTGGTACTTCACCACGTTGTGGTTTGGTTTTTTCTTCGCAATTTTAGTCTTCGTCGCTGGCGGAACTTGGTTGCAGAAAAATGGGTTCAATATCTTTGGTACCGAATCGATGGTCACGCATGAGCGATCATCGACCTATCGAACATGCATTCGCTGCCAACAACCGGCGAAGGAAATCAAGACTGAGGCTTCGGAACACTAATGGCCAAATTCGACGTTTGCGAACGGGAGGGCATGCGATGGGTCGATATCCACCTCCAACATGAAATGGTGCGAGTTGAGTCGGGGGCGTTATGCTATCTGATCGGTGACATTTCCATCCATTCGAAACTTATCCCGTCGTTCGGTGGGATACTTCGTTCCCTGATGGCCGACGAATCGGTCTACCGACCAACCTATACAGGCACAGGCATTATCACGCTTGAGTCATCTCTAGGCGGATTTCACGTTATGCAGATGCGCGGCGAGTCATGGATTTTAGAGCGTGGCATTTATTGGGCATCCGAAGGGTCAGTCGATGTGAAGTTTCATCGCGAGCGGACGCTGACCAGTCTGTGGGCTGGCGAAGGCTTGGTCTACTTGCAAACGAAGGTCAGCGGCTTTGGGCAGGTCGTCCTCACGACCCGCGGACCCATCGAAGAGCTGATTCTTCAACCCGGTCAGGAATTTGTGGCGGAAGGCAATTACGTGGTCTGTCGAACCGCAGACGTTGGATTCTGCATTCGTAGGCCTACCAAAAACTATCTTGGACGATTCACCTCAGGCGAGGGATTCGTCCGAGTCTACAGCGGACCAGGAAAATTGTTGATCAATCCAACGCCTTACTGGCGTTACTACATGAAGCAAATGCGAACTCCAAACAACGATCTCCCTTCACGAGCAACCACTTAAATATGCGCTATGTAACTACCGCACTTTTTGTCCTTTTGTCTCTCCTCGTCCTAACCTTTGCCATCCAAAATCGCGAGCCGGTTGATGTCGCGTTACTGGTGTGGTCGATGAGTCTGCCTAAGATCTTTTTGATCCTAGGGACCTACGTGATGGGTATGTTATCGGGCTGGGGACTCGTTGAAATCGCCAAGCGGCTTCTTCAAAAGTGATTCATTCCCGAACGGATCGCGACAGAAATGACAATCAACAGAAACATCGCCGAAAAGGGAGAGCGAGGATCCTCACCCACTCCTCTAAACATCTTTCCCATGGGGAATCCATGGGAGGGCGAGGCTCCTGCCGAGCTTACGACGCAATGGTTCGGCAGGAGCCTCACCCTCCCGATGACTGTCGGAAGATTTTTCTAATTGCACCGTTGCTGATAGAGGTGCCAAAGCTCCTGCTGGACTAACTCGCGTCACCCTAGGAGCTATATCGCGACCGGTTCGCCTTGAGTGAGCCCATCGCTGGTCCAGTCGCATTTCCAACCGGGGAAGGCAACTTGAGGGTATGGGAAAGGGGCGATCCAGTCCGGGGACTCGTGTACGATTTCGAACTGTCGATCTTCGCGCACCTTGCCTAATCGAAAATGCTTATACATATGCTGCGTTTTCGGATCAATTTTGACCTTACCGCTCGGAGCATCGAAAGGGGCGAGGCTACCTAACGCCTTGCGAACCTTGTCCACCTCAAAGCTGCCAGCTTTCTCAGCGGCAAGCTTCCAAAGATAGACCTGGGTATAAGCGGCCTCGATCGGATCATCGGTCACACGATCCCTGCCGAACTCTCGCTTCCAAAGATCGACGAATCGCTTGTTCTGAGGATTATCCAGACTCTGGAAATAGGTCCAGGCCGAATAGTGCCCCTGAACCTGAGACGGGAGTAGACTCCGAAGCTCGTCTTCACCGACGCTGGTCGCTAAAACCGGAATTCTGTCGGCGGTGATCCCCTGGGCTGCTAACACACTGTAAAAACCAAGGTTGCTATCGCCGTTGATCGTACTGAGAATGATATCCGCGTCGGACTTCTTGATTGCGTTGACGATATCCTTGAAGTCTTGTTGACCTAACGCGGCATACTGCTCACCAACAACGGAAACGCCGTGCGACTCAAGGTGCTTCTTGACAATGAAGTTGGCGGTTCTTGGGTAAACATAGTCTGCGCCCACGAGATAAAAACGCTTATGCGATCCCCCTGCCGCACTGGTAAACCAGTCGAGGGCTGGCAGAATTTGTTGGTTCGGCGTCGCTCCGGTGTAGATGATGTTCTTGGAAGATTCGTTGCCTTCGTACTGTACCGGATAAAAAAGTAAGCCGTTCAACTGTTCAAACAACGGTAGGACAGCCTTGCGGCTCGATGACGTCCAACAACCGAAGACCGCCGCAACCTTCTCGTCGGAAAGCAGTTTTCGAGCTTGCCTGGGAAACTCGTCTGAGAACCGCGAGCGTCCATCTTCCACAACGGGTTCAATTGGATAACCCAACACTCCGCCTGCAGCGTTAATCTCCTCAATCGCCAAAAGCCCCGCATCACGCAACGACGTTTCGCTAATCGCCATCGTCCCGGTTTGTGAGTGGAGCAAACCGACCTTCACCGTATTTTGACCAACCGGGACGAGCCGAGTACTACAACCTGGCAGTGCGGCCAAGGCTGCGGCCTTACCGCCTTGTTTCAACCAGTCTCGACGGGTTTGACTACCGCTTTGAAAACTCTTCAACGTATTGTTCCTCGCGTATGTTTGCAGCCAACCTTAACAAGTGGAAACGCACCTAGATTGGGAAGGGTCGGGGGCAAGTTAAACTCTTTTCGGGTTCATGCCTGGTCCAGCCTCAGTAGGCTTCGTCCATCATAATCCTATGTACGTCTTCAAAGGCCTCAGGCGTTACACTTACCTCACCTCGCAATGGGTTGTCCATGGCCGCAATTAAAAACATCATCGTGCCTAGAAAAAGCGAGAGCAGCCCACCAAGTGCAAATTGGGTAATGAGCCTCATATCGAACATCCAAACTATGACCAAATTGATTAGGGCTCCCACGCCCACGACATACCACATGATCGGTGGGATGCAGGTGGTAATGGAGTGAAGTCGCATGCGTCGACATTCAAAAAAGTGATTGAATTGACGGAGAGTCTCGGCTTGAATGATCGATTCCCGGCTTGTCTGCGGCTCGAAGGACAACAGCTTCTCGTGGAACGCAACGACCCTCACTCTTCCACCCTGAGGGACAACTCCTTTTTGCTGTAGTGGCCAAGCGTACTTGATAACATACCGAGTGTAATCGCGGAGCAGCCAGCGAAGGTTTTGACCGAACGGTTCCGGAAACGCCTTGGAATCCTGATAGAGTGCTGATAAGGCGATGGCCTCTTTCGCCACGGCTTCTTCGACGTCCGTATAGTTTTGATGGGCGGCGATCGCGATCAGACCCAGCAACAAACCATAGAAGACGCCAAAGCTGGAAAGAATGTAACCGACAACGTCGTTGCTACCAGCAGTCGATCGCACCAAACGACGTAGGATGGGACTTAAGAAAATAGCCCCAATCCAATACACCAAGACAAATCCGCCTGAGATCAAGACGGCCAGTTGCCAAATCGGAATATCGTAGATCCAGTAAAACATATCGCGCTAAAACACTTCCGATTTCACGACAGAGGAGGAACAATTGGGCTAAAGGTTGAGTACCATTCGTCTCTCAACGCATCGTTGCTACCGGTTCTCGGGCTTCAAGCCAACCTAGTCATGCGAGACAACGTTTAACCCTTTTCTATGGCTTTCGTTTCTGGCTCGGCTTTCCAAAGGCGATAGCGGACTTCCACTCCATTGGGCACATAGACAACGATTGGTAAACGACTGTTGTAGCGAACGATGAAAGGTTCACCACCGAGGCTAACGAATCGATTCACTTTCGGGGCGTTTGGATCGACGCCCACCTTGGTGCCAGCCATGGGCCCCAAATCCCTTACCAAGTAACGCGTAAACCCCCAGCCTTGAATGGTTTCCTCTTGAAGCTTACCCGCAAAAAAATACCGATTCTGCTCATCCGTCAAAACCGATTTACCTACCAGCACCTCGACCTTGAAAAGCGTTTCGTCACCCCTTTCAGGGAGCTGAAGAACCATTCGGGACATTCCTTCATCGGCAGGCGGAAAGGCCTTCATGTTGTCGTCCGCATTACCGGACTTGGAAAGTACGAATAACGACAACAACATTACACAAAGACCTTTTCCCATAGAACTAGCTCCATCCTACCAATGAATAAAAAGACCCAACCGATTACTGCTTCTCAAGGTCTCAAATCATGCCAAGACCCTTCGATTGAACCTTAGTTGCCCAAGGAAGTAAGCGTCTTCAGAAGCGAATCGGTCAATGGTTTCACAAGGTCGCTGACACCTGGAATACCGGTCACCTTGGCGATCAAATCCTTGAGAGCTTCAAGGTTCGATGTCACGATGGACAAAATGGAGGACTTGCCAACAGCAGGTAGCGTGTCAAATGCGGACTTTGCCGAATCCAGCTGGCTGACTGCGTCCTTGAGTTTAGGAATTACTGCTTCCGCGGAGGCCACATCCTTGATCCCGCCGAGCGATTCGTTCAGTGAAGTGAACCAACCAGTAAGATCTCCGCCAAGCTTCACCGCTTCTGCAGAAATGGTAGGAACCTCAGGAACTGCAGGAACCGCAGGCAAAGTGACTTCCGGAATGCTCGGCGCCACGACGTCTGGTGTCTTTGCGGGGGGTACCACTACGGCCGGTGCTTGATTAAAGAACCACCATGCACCACCCAGCAAGGCGGCAAGCCCCAAGAGAGGAAGCAAATACTTCAGTGGCGACGCAGCTTCGGTAGCAGTCTCGGCTGCACGACCAACGGTTCGGGTTGCGGTTCCAGCGGCCGCACGGACGGTTTCGCTCGCATTGGAAAATCCTGGAATATTGGCCAGCGAAAGTCCGGAAGGCATTGCATTCGCAATGGCACTCTTGTTTTCGGCAAACAAATTCGTTAGGCCTTGAGCGTCAGGAGTTTTTCCCTTGAACGAGCTCATGACTCCTCCGAGCACCATGGGTGCTAGGTAACCAAGAAGCTTGCTGGTCGAATCCCCACCAATTCCTGAGAATTTAGCGAGCATCGAAACGATGCCGGAGAGAGCGCTTCCCCCCAACAAAGAACTGAGGATTCCACTCCCTTTCTCTTGGGTAGCCCCTGAAAACATATCGCCCATCGAGCCAAGGCCGCTCAAGGCAGACAACATTTTCTGTACGCCGCCGGCTTGGGAAGCGGAGCCTGCAAGGGCTGATAACAGCGTCGGAACCGCAGCACCTACCAAAGACTTGGTTTGGGTCTCGCTCGCTCCAATTTGTCCAGCCAACTTTCCCAACACGTCAGGCGTTATTTGATTCTTGATCAGATCTACTAAACTCATTCGACTTACCTGTAAATAGAGGATTTTCAATTTGCATACGACTTAAAATCTCAGCTCGACTGAGATTTATTCGTCAGTATTGACCAGCAATCAAAAATCGTCCAGCCCTCGAAAACTGAACCCTCATAATTTACGCTTTTTTTCATGGGTCGGCCAAGCGATTCAAAGGCGAAACCAAGGGAATTATTGGGGAAACTCCTCTACCTCTACCTCCAGTCAATTCAAAATCCGTGAAAGAATCTTACCCATTCTGCATATCTACCGCATCTGTCCATTCCCTTGTTAATGGAATATCCTCCACCCGCCGACTACCGCATTCTCCTTCTCCGCTCCCAGTTTGGTTCAAGAAATTGATCACTTCCAGGGCATCCAGCGGCGAAATCCGATTGTCGCCATTTATGTGTGGCAACACCATTCACTTCAGGTATCGACGTTGGATTGATGGTCAACCGGTAGTTCGTCGTATTCCCATTCCCAAATGGATCGATAGCCGCCAATAGCTTGGACGTAGTCGATCATGTTTGCATAGAACTCATTGGTCGCGAGCGTCGCGCTGTCTCCGATAACAATCAGTTTGCGTTTGGCTCGTGTCAAAGCCACGTTCATTCGACGCGTATCCGCCAGGAATCCAATTTCAGAGTTGGAGTTGGACCGAACGAGCGTGATGAGAATGGCCTCCTTTTCACGGCCCTGAAACCCATCTACCGTATCGATTTCGATCGCGCGAAATGGGCACTGTTGTCTCAACCAGCGCACTTGAGCTGCATAGGGAGCAATCACGGCGATGCCCTCGGGAGGGATGCCCAGATTGCAGAGTTCTCGCAATTGCTTGAGAATCCATTGACCCTCCTGGGGATTAAAACGACTCTCCCCGTCAGGTTCGGGTTGTTCCTCCCAACCTGCGCCAGCCGTGTCCACAAACGTTACAGGCGAAAGTGTTATGGGTGATTGCGGTGGTTGGATCAAATCGCTCAACAAGTGTGTGCGAACCGAATCGTGCGCAATCAGACTCCCCTCATAAAAACAATTCGAAGAGTACTGCATGATTTGCTCATGCATTCGATACTGAACATTGAGCTGCCTAGTCGTTTTGTCACCATAGGTGCGAATGAGTCGTTCCATCAAACTGATCGCGAATCCTTGCTCGGCAGCCTCCGTTGAGATGATGGTGGGTGGGAGCTGGCAATGATCGCCCGCCAATACGATTCGATCCGCTCGCAAGACGACAGGCCAACTACCTGGCTCGGTGCTTTGGCATGCTTCATCGACGACCGCCAAGTCGAATTGCCTGTCGCCGAGGATGTCCGGGTCGAAATTGGTGGTGGCACAAATTACATCTGCTCGATCCAGAATATTGGCGATGATCTGGCGTTCGTAAAGTTTTGCGTCCTCTCGCAACTGGCGAGATTCTTGACGCATGTCGTTGCGAGAACCAGGCACTGGCTTAGCGCGAGTGTACTTGCCTGCCTTGCGAGCGATCTTTTCCGCTTCTCGCAACATATCGGAAACCACTTTTGTGGCTGGGTCGGATTCGACTAAGGCGTCGAGCGTATAAGGTTGCAAATCCTCCTGAACCCGAGCGGGGTGACCAATGCGAACCACCCGTACACGATTGGCAATCAGCTTCTCTAGGAGGTTGTCCACACCTGTGTTGCTTGGAGCGCAGGCCAGAACCTTCATTCCTTTGTCTACGGACTGACGAATGAGTTCGACGACGGTGGTGGTTTTTCCTGTACCCGGTGGACCATGAATGATCGCAAGATCTCGGCTTGAAAGGGCGAACTGAATGGCTTGTTGTTGCGATTCGTTAAACTTCGGATCGATGACGAACGGGGCAAGCGCATCGAAGCGAGGCTCTCTCGCCCCAAGCAAGATTTCACGAAGTTGTGCCACACGACCGCGAGCATTGCCAACCGCACTCAGCGCAGTCAATTGCCTATTTCGAGTAATCTCATCCGCCGATAAATCCAATCGGAAACGATCTCCTTCGGGCCATTCATCGAAGGCGACTTCGATTGAGCCGACGTTCCGGCTGCAGACGATTCCATATTCCGAGTCGTGTTCCTCAAGCTCATCCGCGACAATCACGGGCGAACCGACACGAAAACGGTTCCAAGGAAGAGTTTGCGTTCGGTTGCGTTTCACGAACGTAACCAAAAACCGTCCACCCAATCCCGTCCGGTGGTCTTCGATGACAAGATCGATCAAAGTATCACCGCGAGCCTCCGCATTTGCTTGTGTACGAATCTTGCGGCGTTCGATCATTCGCTGACGTTCCGCATCCGACTCCATGCTTAACCAAGTACGTAGCTGCTGGAAGTGCTTAACAAGTTCTAGGGTCGTAGTTGCGATTGAAAAAGGGTCTCCACAAGGGAAATGAATTAAGATACGAGACCCAATTGTATCGTTACCGAACAACTTCACACAACCCGTTCTCGAGCGATCCTGCGCGTTGCGACTCGGTGGTTTTTCTTCTTGTACTCGTACTCCGCCCGCACGGCAGTACTCGTACTCGATCGATCGAGTACGAGTTCATTGCGTACGAGTACGGCAGGAGCCTCACCCTCCCAAGCAATGATTGGATTGGGCAAAATCGAGGAAAACATGTTTATAGGGGTGGAGTTACCCTCACCCAATTACCGTCGATGTCACACCGCCGCCCGCTTCGCGATTTGACTTGATACAATACCAACGCCGTTTCAGGCGAATTGACACGAAAGACTCAAAACTCACAGGACGCTAACTCATGATTGCTAAATTCCTATTTACCCTGATCGCCATGTCGATGCTGACCAGCGCCGTTTGGGCACAAACGAAACCGTCAGGCAAACTCTACGAACTTCGATCCTACGTCTCCGAACCTGGGCGGCAAGCCGATGTGCTCAAGCTCATCGCTGGCGGTGGCACCGAATATATGAAGAAGCACAACCTGAACCTGGTAGCTGTTTGGACTCCTGTCGACAACAAGGACGAACGGGTTTTTACGCTTCTCAGCCACAAAGACAAGGCTTCATGCGATGCTGCTTGGACTGC
Organism: Pirellula staleyi DSM 6068; assembly: GCA_945875845.1. Taxonomy (GTDB): domain Bacteria; phylum Planctomycetota; class Planctomycetia; order Pirellulales; family Pirellulaceae; genus JBKCUI01. Next base: position 23,791 of record CAMCMB010000023.1, on the reverse strand, counting down.
CTTTCAAAACGACGCAGGCTGGAAAGAAGTCGTTCAGAAATCGGCGGTCGACGGCAAAAAGCCCGTGCTGTCCTTGGAACGAGTTTTCTTATCCGAAAATGACTACAGCCCAAATCTGGATGTAAAGCAAGTTGGCAATCGCGTTTTTGAGCTCAGAACCTACATTGCTTCCAAAGGAAACTTGGCCGCCCTCAATGCTCGCTTTCGAAACCATACGCTTAAGTTGTTCGAAAAGTACGGTATGGCGAATATTGCATACTGGTCCGTTCTCGACGGAGAGTCGTTGACAAGTGGTAAGTTGCTCGAAGCCGTTTCTCCTATTGGAAAAGCGACGAGCGATGCCGACGCGAATATGCCAGCGACCGGTAACGCTTTGGTTTACTTCATCGCCCATGCATCACCCGAAGCGGCTCAAGAGTCCTTCAAGAAATTCGGCGCGGATGCGGATTGGATCAAAGCAAGGAAAGCGTCCGAAGAAGGAGCCGGCGGTTCGCTCACAGCTGGCAACGGAGTCAAAAGCTTGTTTTTGACCCCTGCCCCGTTCTCGCCATTGAAGTAGCGTGTTGAAGTGGCTGTCTAGCAACGCGGGGATGGCATTGGAGGGGAAATGCCAAAGTAGCCCAAGCTTCCAGCTTGCGATCCATCACGGTTGGCAAGCTGGAAGTGTACCTGGTTGGAAGTGTACATGGGATGTGTACTGAAATCTAAACGGCTTGCATCGTTTCGCACTCTTTCGCTAATCGCTTTCGTGCAACGTGCAACCTGCGCTTGATCGTTCCGATCGGGGCAGCGAACGCATCGCTCATCTCATTCAAGCTCTGACCGTCCAAGTAGAAGGCAACCAATGTTTGTCGGTCGAGATCTCCCAGTCGGTTGAGGCCTTGGTGAACTTGCATCTTTTGCTCGCGGCTCAAAACCGCTTCCAACGGATCGCTATCGCATGTCACCGTCGCTTCCAAGATCTCATGATCTACCGAAGTCGGCGTAGGTCGTCGCGTTGCGCGATTGATCGCCATTCGGTGCACGATCTGACGCAACCAACCACCAAACGCATCGGGCACTTGCAATTGATCCAATCGGCGAAACGCTTGAATGAAGACGTCCTGGCTGAGCTCTTGGGCTTCATCCCAGTTTCCCAATTTCTTGTACGCGATCGACAACACGTGTTGTTGGAATCGGCAATAAATCTGATCCATCGCACCTCGATCACCTGCTTGCGCCTGGCAAACCAATTCAGCGATGCTCGTCCCGGTCAAATCGTCATAAGTAACTTGTCTGTCTGCAGTCAGGGTCATCATCCACTCATCTCTCGTTGAAACCCGCCGACCGCTCACCCCATTCGTGGTGGATTTAGGCCGTTCGGATTGGTTTGGGTTCAACGCGATGCATCTTTGGCAGGACAAACAATCGATCAACCGCTCAAACGAATCGAGTTTGGCAGCCGACGAGCTAGGAGGATGTTTGTACTTGTTGCTCAGCACCTAATCACAATCGCAAAACCACATCGAGGCAGGCGAGTGCAATATTAGGAGTAGAACGCAAAGACTTATCGCGTGCCAATCGCCTTTTGGGTACGGTTCGATAGAAGTTGCTTGGCGATTGATGGAAGCAAGTTCTTTTTTTCTGACAAATCGGCGTTAACTGCCGCGTTTGCCGTAGGTCGAGGAAGGTTTGGAACATGTTGCCGGTGACATTACCGGCCTCATAAACCTGATCCATCCTTGGGACCACGAATAAGACGTGGGGCGTTCATAGCCCGTCCGCTTACTCGACGTACCTAGATGCGCATGTTGAAGGTCTTGGAGGAGCAAGCGCACCTGATTGACAACTGCAAACGCGCAATCTCGCACTGAAGCGACAAAATTGGCAGATCGTTGAGCAATATTCAGTTGACGCATGACTTACTCCCAGCACCGTAAAGCGCAGATCGAGAGATGACTTAGAAACTAACTATTCTTAACACAAAGTTTTGGACCGAAGCCCAGATATGGCTGTCGAAAGGATGAGTCTCGACAGCTTACGAACTCAGAGCATGATATCGTTCAGAAGGTTCGCAAGGAAAGCGTTATTTTTAGAAAAATCCCCTCGTTGGAGATTTTTATTTATCAAGGAGGGACATCCCGACTGTCAAGCGGCAGAGCGCTCCGCTAAATTCGGTGAGAGTTTTTCGTCAAACCTGCACGCACATTGCTTGATGAATCCTTGCCATGTCGAATCGATTGAAAATCCATGGGAGGGCGAGGGCACCGCTCTAAACATCTTTGCAATGGCGAATGCATTGAAAACGAATGGGAGGGCGAGGCTCCTGCCGAGCTTACGACGCGATGGTTCGGCAGGAGCCTCACCCTCCCAAGCAATCTATCCCACGCAATCCATTGGTTGGGTAATGCCTTGCACACCATTTCACCCGGAATGGTACGTCCCGTTATGTTGTTGATATTTTAACAATTGAGAGCCACCAATGACCGAATCCGCCAGTTCCCGTCCGCCCGATTTGTGGAAGCCATTGACTTGGAAATTGCATTGGCAGATTTTACTTGGATTGTTCCTGGGGGTGATGAGCGGATGGGGGCTAGCATTCTACGCCCAATCGGCAGCCAGCGAGTCGAACCCTGCTGCGAAGATTTTGGCGGAACACCCGCTGCGCCAGCTTGTCCAAACCGGGGGCGACATGTTCTTGGCCGCCCTCAAAATGATCGTCGTCCCTTTGGTGCTCAGCTCGATCATTTTGTCGATTGCTTCGATCGCGGGTCGACAAGGCTTTGCACGCATGGGGATTCGCACGTTGGGTTTCTATGCAATGACTAGTTTGATTGCGATTGTGCTTGGGCTTTTCCTAGTGAATACGATTCGCCCTGGCGTTTCGACCACAGGCAAAGCACTGTTGACGGCCGAAGGGATGGACGAATTTTCGAAAAGCTTCCGGGCTGAAAATGAAAAGCTTCAAAAGAGCGCCAAAATGGATTCAGAGAAGTCGGGCGATACTTTGTTTTCCAAGGTTTTGAACGTTTTCAAGCAATTGATTCCGTCGAACATCTTCAAGTCGATGGTCGAGTTGGATTTGCTGGGGATCATTGTTTGGGCAATCCTCTTTGGCTTTTTTCTTAGCCGCCTACCGGCGGAGTATCTCGCCATACAAAAAGGATTTTGGGAGGGCATTTACCGTATTAGCCTAGGGATGACAGACTTGGTACTCAAGTTTGCTCCCATCGGCGTTTTGATGTTGCTTGCTAGCTCGCTTTCCGACAACTTTGTTGCCTTATCCGGTGACAACCGAATCCGTGAGTTTGGGACGGCGCTGTGGTACTTTGCTTTCACGGTTGTTTTGGCTCTGACGATTCATATGTTTGGCGTGATGTCGGTGATCATGTTTGTTTTTGCCAAGGTCAATCCGTGGAAAAACCTTAAGGCGTTTTCGCCTGCACTTTTGACTGCTTTTTCGACGGCCAGCAGCAACGCTACGATATCCGTCAATTTGGAATGCGCTGAGAAGCGGGCTGGCGTGAGCAATTCGATTGCCAGTTTCGTGATTCCGCTGGGGGCGACCGTGAATATGAATGGAACCGCACTTTATGAGTGCGTTGCGGCTCTCTTTGTTGTCCAGATGTTTGGTGTGCAACTGGATATTGCACAGCAATTTCTGGTCGTTTTAATTGCCCTATTGACCAGCGTGGGCGTGGCTGGGGTGCCTTCCGCATCACTCGTCGCCATCCTCATTATTCTCGATTCGGTATCGAAACAGCTCGGTGGTTCCCTTGACCTGGCCAAAGGCTTGCCTATTCTTCTGATCCTTGATCGACCGCTTGACATGTGCCGGACGGCCGTAAACGTCTTCGGAGATGCTTGTGGGGCGGTTTACGTTGCTCGAAAGGAAGGCGAAACCCCCCTTTCCGGTCCGATTCCAGAATAGCATTTATTACTGGAGTTCCCTACAATGCGAATTCGCCTGCGGAGGGATTGGGATTCGTGTCGTGATTCCGCAACGCAACTCGCTGAGATAGTTATCTGCCGCAGCTTTGTGACGAACAATACATTTACTGTGCAAACCTCGAAACATCCAACGTTTGATTTGTCCGATTTGCTTGATCGGTGGAACGCGCTCAAGCTCGAAGTGGACTCGAAACTTGAGGAATGCTTGCGCAGACGAACTGCGGATTGCCCTGAACGGTTGCGAGAAGCCATGCGATATTCGTTGCTTGCCCCCGGTAAACGTCTTCGCCCAATTCTATGCTTATTGAGCGCCGAAGCGCTCGAGTGTTCTCCATCGATCGCAATCCACAACGCGGCAGCTTTGGAAATGATCCATTGCTATTCGTTGATTCACGATGATTTGCCCGCGATGGACGATGATGATTTGCGACGCGGACGCCCCACTTGCCATATCCAGTTTGATGAAGCGACGGCGATCCTGGCTGGCGACGGGTTGCAGGCGTTGGCATTTGAAACCATTCTCGCGGATACCAACAATTCGACCATAGCGGCAAGAAGTTGTTTGGTACTGGCAAAAGCGGCAGGTGCCGAGGGGATGGTGGGAGGACAAGTGGACGATTTGCAAGCCGAAAAAACGGGGGGGGATGCAACCTTTCTCCACGCAATTCACGCTCGAAAGACAGGTGCCTTGATTCGGGCGTCGGTCGTTTTAGGCGGTATCGCTGCCAACGCGGACTCGCAACAACTCGAAAAGCTGGCAAACTACGGCGATTGCGTTGGAATTGCGTTCCAAATTGTGGACGATCTACTAGACGTCGAGGGTTCCTCGAAAAACACTGGAAAGCGAACCGGAAAAGACCAACAACGTGGCAAATTGACCTTTCCGGGCATCTATGGTGTTCAGTCAAGCCGAGAGCGAGCCGAACAATTCGTCGAACAGGCAATTTCCAATGTGGACGCTTTTGGTCCCGCAGCGAGACCACTCAAACAACTTGCACGCTATATCACCGCTAGGAGTCACTGATCCTTCATGCATGAACTGCTATCGAAGTTAGAATCGTCTGAGCCACTCAAGCGGATGTCCATCGTCGAGCTCGAGCAACTCGCTGTTGAAATCCGAGATGTCCTTTGCAACTTACTTGCGACGCGTACCGCTCACTTTGCCTCCAATTTGGGTGTGGTTGAGTTGTGCCTCGCGTTGCATAGCGTATTCGACTTCAAAAAAGATCGGTTGATTTGGGATACTGGGCATCAGATCTACCCCCACAAATTAATCACGGGCCGCTATCACGAGTTCAAATCGATTCGCGAACGAGGCGGACTCATGGGATATCCCAATCCTGCCGAGAGCGAATACGATTTGTTCATGACAGGTCACGCAGGGTGCAGCGTTTCCACGGCGCTGGGTCTCAAGAGTGGTGATGATCTAAACGGCGAACCGGGGCGACGAAGTGTTGCCGTCATTGGTGACGGTGCATTTCCGTCCGGCATCGTCTTCGAAGCCATGAACAACACTGGCGAACTCAATGCGGATATGATCGTGGTTCTCAACGACAATAAAATGTCGATTTGCCCTCGTGTTGGTGCGGTTGCGAATTACTTGGATCGATTGCGTACCAATCCTTTCTATACGGGATTCAAAAGCGAAGTGGTGCGAGTTCTCAACAAGCTCCCTTTGTTTGGTGATCCAACGGAACGTTTGTTGGCGCAAATCAAGGAAGCGGTCAAAGCCGGAATGGTAGGCGGCATGCTCTTTGAAGAATTCGGATTCCGGTACATCGGGCCGATCGATGGACATGATATCCAGCTAGTCCGCAAATACTTGGAGATGGTCAAAGAACAGAAGGGCCCAACGCTTCTTCACGTGGTCACTGAAAAAGGCCGGGGTTACAAGCCAGCCGAAAAAGATCCCGTCTACTTTCATACCCCGCCGGCATTCGAAGACGAAGACGGGCGCCCCAAGCCATTGAGCGTTGGCGAAAAACCTGCTTTCACTAACTATGCTCGCGATGCAATCCTAAGCCAAATGGACCACAACCGCAAAGTCACCGTGATGACTGCTGCAATGTGCCAAGGAAACAAATTGGAGCCGGTTCGCGATGCTCACAGCGAGCGCTTCTTTGACGTGGGGATCTGCGAGTCCCATGCGGTTGCATTCGCGGCGGGACACGCCAAAGTGGGTTTGAGACCCATCGTCGCCATCTACTCCACATTCTTGCAACGTTCCTACGATCAGATTTTCCAAGAAGTCGCGCTTCAAAATTTGCCTGTGACGTTCATGATCGATCGAGCTGGACTAACAGGGCCTGATGGCCCAACTCACCACGGCCTGTTCGACATCGGTTATATGCGAGTCTTTCCCAATATCGTCATGATGGCACCCGGCGATGCAACCGAGGTTGAGCCGATGCTCGAATTCGCACTATCCCATCCAGGCCCTACGTCGATCCGCTATCCCAAGACGACGGCTCAAACTTTCGAACGCGAAAAGAAACCTATCGAACTTGGCAAGTCCGAAATCCTCCATTGGGGAACCGATGGGGCGATCGTTGCGTGCGGTGCAATGTTGCAGCAAGCGATCGCCGCCGCGGAGATTCTCAAACGGGACGGTCTCGACGTCGCTGTCATCAACGCGCGGTTCATCAAACCCCTCGACTTGCAAATGTTAGCAAAAGTATTCGACGAATGCCGATTCATCGTGACCGTCGAGGAAGGTGCCTTGATGGGCGGTTTTGGCTCGGCTGTTCTTGAGGCGGCCTGCGAGCAAGGCTGGGACACTCGAATCATGAGAACGCTCGGCATACCTGATCGTTTTATCGAGCATGGTGACCGCAATGAACTTTTGGCCGACGCGGGAATAGATCCGGATGGTATTGCGAAAACGTGTCGCGCCTTAAGTGAAAAATACTCAGATGCACAACATGCTGGAGCTTAGCTCGTGAACACTCCAACGATTTGGGGTTGGATTCGAGAAGGTCGCCCTGGTCCTCGAGTGGTCGTCCTGGCTGCGCCGAATCGACCTCGCGTCGAACAGGAACTGAAGAGCATTCTCAAATCCATTGAGCAACATGCGGAGATCGTCGCAGTCGACAAACAGTTCGCTTATGAGTTCGAAAACTGCAATTCGGACTTGGTGGTTGTGCTCGGTGGAGACGGATCCATCTTGCAATCCGCTCGTCAAATGGGGCATCTGCAGCGGCCGGTACTAGGTGTCAATTTAGGTAAGCTGGGGTTCTTGGCAGCAATCCCGCCCAGCCGCTTTCGTGACATTTGGCCAGATGTCTGCCAAGGTCGCTTTAGTGTCTCAAACCATCTCATGCTCCGGTGCGACGTCTACCACGGAGATAAAATCCTTCACAGCATGCTCGGCCTGAATGAAACATCGGTACTCGGTGGCCCTCCTTACACCATGATGTACATCGATCTGTACATCGATTCGGTTCTTGCAACAACATACGCCTGCGATGGATTGATCATCAGCACGCCAATTGGATCGACAGCCCATAACTTGTCGGCTGGCGGCCCAATTTTGCGCCGCAACTTGCAAGCCTTTGTCATCAGCCCGATCAGTCCGCATACGCTGACAATGCGCCCGGTTGTCGATACCGCAGACCGTGTCTTTGATCTCACGATGAAAACCGAGCATCCCTCGGCCAGCATCGTGGTGGATGGTCGGGTCGTTTGTCATTTTGCGCAAGATTTTCGCGCCCGGATCTCAAGAGCAAGCGACACTTTTCAATTGATCAGTGTGCCAGGCCACGACGATTATCAAGCCCTTCGAGAAAAACTGGGCTGGAGTGGCAAGCCTCTCTTGATCGAGTAACCGTCGAGCGCGATGCCCCACTCGCGATGTCGAACCATCGGAAATCAATGGGAGAGCGAGGCTCCTGCCGAGCTTACGACGCAATGGTTCGGCAGGAGCCTCACCCTCCCAAGCAATGAATGGATTGGGCAACGTCGAGGAAAACATGTTTAGAGGGGTGCGCTCAAGCCACCCCATGAGAGCCAATTATTTTTAGTCGCCATCGATGAAGCGAACTATTAAGCGAGTGAAAGCCTTGACCGCGATCCAGTGCGACGACGATGTTCACCATGTCCTCGACCAAGGGTGCCCGACCATGCGAAGCCCAGCGAAGAAGCCAGAGCCCCACGGGAAATAGGATGGCAAGATTGCGTAGGCTATCGACAACCGACCAGCCTTGTCGGTCTGCCATCGCGTACAGATACGATGCGGATTGAGTCTCGATCAGTCTCGCAAGTGGTCGGTCAATGGATGGGTCTACCTGACCCAAAGGCTGCTCAAGGTCGTCGAACGCCACTCGGGAAAAAGCCGGGCTCATCGAAGGGGTTAGACCGCGTCTGCGGAAGACTCGCCATCCTGTATCCATCATTCGAAGCCGCTGTGACCATTTCGAATGCGGACGGTACTCAGGATGCAAACGAGCGAACTCGACCGCAATCTGGCGAAAGAAAACACGCGCGAGCCCGCTTGGTTGGCGGCGATCCTCAAAGAAGGGTTTCGATTCCTCGGCCACGTGCTCGGCGAGCGTTTGAATGAGCACTTCAAGCTTCTCATGCGACATCGACTTGATTTTCGCTTTTTCCAAAAGATCCGCAAACTGAAGTACATGTACCAACCTTCGCACGGGCGGATAGCGTTCGTCCAGAAGCAACTGAGAGGCGGCATCAAGGGCGAGCCGAGTCGATTTCCAATCGCGGTGTTCGCCCGCTTTTAACATAGGGGCATCGACAGGCTTCGAGGACAATCGATCTTCATTGACGAGTCGCTCGATCGCCGGCAAATGGTCCTGAATCGTTCTACCCAAATCCATCGCGGCGGATGGACACGACCTTCGGATGGTCAACGCAACATCTTTGTCGCGTGGAATTAACTGCAATGGAAAGACACGACATATCGTTGGCTTCGCTACGTAACCAAAGTCGACATGGATTTGACATAGCCCTTTTTCGTTCAGAAAAACGCAGGATCCATCCGAACGATGCGCCAGTCGGTACTTCTTGGAAAAGGCTCGAATCGGAACCACGGTAGGACCATTGCGATAGTTCGGATGATTGTCCCAGCGTTGACTGCGAAGCTGAGATAAATCTTGGTCGCTCAATGGAATAATACTTCCGCGACAGCAGATTCCACACCCATGGCAGTCCCTGTTTTCCTGCATCGGCAAAACGACAATTGGGAGCGACATACTGATTTTTCGAAAATGCGTTCCGCTGCGAGAATTTCGTTAGATACGACTCAACCTATTCTACATCCTTGTTAAGCGTCAAATTCAAATTTTCAGTGATATCATCACAACCCGACGCGTGGCACGAGCGCGCTCGCTCGTGAATTCATGGGCGAGACGCCCATGCCACTTTCGAATGCCCCGTGTCACAGCCCATTAAAGCAACAAGCCGGTGAGCGAGGGATTGCAACTGTTGGTTCTCGAAAGATCCTATGCCAAGCCGATGATGCGAATCAAGTGATCGGGAATCTTAACTCCATTTTCCGTCAACAACGCAAGGACACTAGATACGGAAAGCGGCTTTCCAGATTCTTTGGCCGCCAACATGGCTTTGCGCACAACGTCAACAGTGTCGCGAGAAACGTTCAATCGTTGAAGAACGCTCGTCACAAGTCCAATCGATGGAAGCCGAATGGGTTGGGCTGGATTTCCGTGGCCAGTATTCGGCAAAACCGCTGAGAACAATTTCGACACATCAGCACCGAGAGCCACTAGCCGAACCCTGATTTGATCGACTGTCAATGGAACACCTACTTCAATGCTGGTCTTGATTTCGCCAACAATGGTGGTAACGACTTCTCCAGTAATCCCCGCACGCTTCAATCGCTCTACCCATCCCGCAATGTGACGCTCAAGAGAAGGAATGGGTTGAGGAGTAGGATCGTTGGGCGGAACAGGAAGACTCTGTACTGGAAACAATTTCGAAACATCGACTCCGAGTTCCGTCAACCGACCCTTGATTTGGTCCAATGTTAGTGGTTGCTTTGATTCGATGCCGGAAACGATTTCGTTCGCGATCGTTCCGATCACTTGACCGTCAATACCTGCCGCCTTCAATCGCTCGGAGAACTTTTCTACGAAATGCTCAAGTTGATGCGGCGGAACGTTTTCATGAATTGGCTGGATTAAACTGTTGGCGGCTCGTTCGGTCAGCATTTTTTCAGCCTCTGCTCTAGCAAGCAGATGCCCATCGATCCATCTTTCGCCTAGTTCAGGTTTGCCGCCAGAGTTCAACGTTTCCAGAACTCCCCTAGCGTCATCGAGGCTCATCGATGGGGGAAGAACCCCATCTGCAATGGCGGCTTGCAAACGTAGAATGCGAGATTCGTTGGAAACCGAGCTTGGCAACGTCGTGCCAGCACCGCGCTCGAGGTTCAAATGATTGATGACGACGAGTGCATCAAGAGGTGATAGCAATCCATCTGCATCGACGTCCAGCATCTTGGTCGCATCAAGCATCCGACTTGAATCGGCTCGGTTCAGTTCATTGATGACAACCAACGCATCGAGCGGCGAAACATCCCCACTACCGTCGCAATCCTCTGGGCTGAGAAAATTGTGCGGAACCATTCCATCAATGGCGAAAAGACTTCGAGATTCCAAGGATTCTATTCGAAGCGATCGACGTGTTAACGCTTTTTTCATCTTTTTCATTTCCGATAGTAGTGGAATTTCGAATCTGGAATTTGCTTGACGCTCGGAGAACTAGCATAGTTTACACCCGCTCTGTCCTGCGGGGTAGTTTTCTGTTCCGTTTATTTTACGAAAAAGCAGCCTGATACCACAACTCTCTCTCTGGTTTTCGACGCATCCCCATTTGCTTAGCCCTTGAAACTACGGTATTTTTAAAGGGTTCCCGCCCCCTTGAGCTGCAACGCATCTACGTGGCTGGCACCGACGTTAGGTTCAACGGATTCGCACTCGCAAATACGTACGATGACTTTCCTTTTAGTATAGTGCTGCGCTACACATGCAACGCCAATCCTCTCCAATGGTTGTGCTTAACCCGCTCCATTTTTTCTTAATCGCTGCCGGGTTGATTTCGCTGACGTACGCGGGTTTCGCTCAAGAAACCACGACGAGGGTTCCATGGAACGACTCCATGTTTGTTGGGACCCCCGATCCTCCCTTGCCCTTCGTTTTGGAGCGAGCGTATCCCAAGCAAGAATTCACGGGGCCTGTTGCCATGGTCCCACTGCCCGGAACGGATCGGCTGGTTGTCGTCGAACAGAAAGGCAAAGTGGTCTCATTTTCGGAATCCAGTCCCGATCTACAGCCGAATCTCATGTGCGACTTGCAATCGATCTTACCTGCCAACAAGAGGGTCGACGTATTCAGCATTGCGTTTCATCCGAACTTCTTGGAAAACCGATTTGCGTACGTTTGCTACATCGTCAATCCAACGAGCCCCAGGGATCCCAATGGCACTCACATTGCACGCTTTCGAGTTACGCAGGATGCGGAACCCACCATCGATCTCAAGAGCGAAGAAACGATATTGACCTGCGGAGGAGGCGGTCACAATGGCTGCACACTCCTTTTCGGACCTGATGGTTATCTCTACATTTCGATCGGTGACCTCGAAGTTCCTTCGCCTCCAGATAGGCTGAGCACGGGTCAAGACATCACGGATCTCTACGCTTCGATCTTGCGAATCGATGTGGATCACCCCGACAAGGACAGGCCCTATTCGATTCCAAAAGACAATCCATTCGTTCATCTTTCAGGGGTCAAGCATGAGGTCTATGCATTCGGATTTCGCAATCCGTGGCGGATGAGCTTCGATCGGGACACTGGCGATCTATGGGTCGGCGATGTTGGATGGGAAATGTACGAAATGGTCTATCGCGTTCGATCGGGCGGCAACTACGGTTGGTCCATCAAAGAGGGACCTGGTGATGTCAATATTCATAGCAAAGTGGGGCCGACGCCCATCCTCCCTGCCGATGTTGCACTGACACACGCGGACGCCGCATCGGTCACTGGCGGTTTCGTCTATCGCGGAACGCAACTGCCTGGATTGCAAGGCAAATACATTTTTGGAGATTGGATTACAAAACGATTCTGGTCCGTTGAATTCGACAAAAACAAAGTGGCGCTGCCAGTCGAGATCGCGGCCAGCAACGTCAAGCCGATTTGCTTTGCGATCGATCACGACGGCGATCTGTTGGTCTGCGACTATTCGAACGATCAACAAAAGGCAGGCTTGTACCGCTTCAAGGAGAACCCGGAAGCCAAGCAAGAGCCCAGCCAGCAGAAGAAGCAATTCCCGATCGCACTCTCGAGCTCGGGGTTATGGACCGATATCAAGAATCGCAAACCGGCACCAGGCGTCGCTACGTATGAACTCAACGCCTCGATGTGGGCCGATGGCGCCCAAGCCGAATACTTGTTGGCGATCCCAAACGATAGGCGAGCATCCTTTTACCAGGACGAGCAACCCACCATTGACTGGTTCAAAACAAAAGTAAAATATCCGATCGGTACCGTACTTGCAAAAACCTACACGATTCAAGTACGCCCAGGGGAGGAATCAAGCCGTATCGCGTTGGAAACGCAAATTTCTCACTTGAACGCCATCGCGGATTGGCGCTACTACAGCTATCGATGGAACGACGATCAATCCGATGCCATTCTCGTTCCAGCCGATGGGTCGCAAAGATCCGTTGCCCTTCACTCGGAGGATCCGAAACAACCGAATCCAAAACTGGTATGGAATTTCCCATCCCGAAGCCAATGCCGAACGTGCCACACAACATGGGCGGGTGAATCGCTTGGCATGTTGGAAGCTCAACTCCGAAAACCGCGTGAAAAATCGGATAGCTGGCGAACTCTGATTCAGCAAGGCTTCGTCGCACTTGGACAGGAAAAGCAGCCTGCAACCGACGAACGGTTCACGTGCATGGCATCCCCGGATAATTCGGCAGCCTCACTCAACGTCCGAGCCCGTTCGTATCTCCATGTCAATTGCGCGCACTGCCATATGTTTGGAGCCGTGGGATCGTCGAATCTCGATATGCCCTTTTCCAAAACGCTAGCCGACACCAAGTCGGTCGATATGCCACCGATGAAGGGTGACTATGGATTTCGCAATGCTAAGTTAATCGCACCCGGTTCACCGGCCCAGTCATTAATACTGTACCGCATGGCGAAGTCCGGGACTGGACGAATGCCTCATATCGGTTCCCACTGCGTCGATGAAAAAGGAGTGCAGCTGATCCACGATTGGATTCTCCAACTTCCCAAGGATGAATCGATTCGCAATGCGCTCGATCGGGTCACCGCTCCTGACGGGCAGGCGAACGAAAAAGAGCGAATGGAGGCGTGTGAGCGACTCCTGGCAGATTCGATCAGCAGCATGTTTCTCGTCCAAGCGATAAGAAGTGGTAGCGTCCCTCAAGCATTCCGCGATTCCATGATCCTTCGAGGCTTGCAAAGCGAGGATGTCATTCGGGATGCTTTCGAGCCTTTAGCAAGACCGGATCAGAGAATTGAGCGACTAGGAAGTGGTTGGTCACCTGCAATGCTTCTGGCAGTAGCGGGCAAAAGTGAAGCAGGAAAGAAACTATTTGAACGGGGGGTAGGTCAGTGCAATCAATGCCATCGAGTGGATGGGGAGCCAAAATCCACCGGTCCGGATTTAAGCAAAATTGGCAAGAAATATACCCGTGAAAAACTGCTGGATCAAATCATCAAACCCGATGAGTCCATCGAGGAAGCGTTTCAAGCCCTCATCGTCTTAACGAGCGATGGCTCCACAACCGTCGGCCGAGTGCTGAAACGTACAGAAAAGGAACTTACGTTGCAACCTAGCACCGGTGAACCCATCACAATCGCTATCGATACGATTGAAATGGAAAAACGGTCGGCTCAATCGCTCATGCCTGTCGAGCTACTATCGAATCTAACCAAGCAACAAGCGGCCGACCTACTCGCCTATTTGCAAAGTTTAAATAATTAGGGGTTCGTGGTTAGGGGTTAGGGGTTCTTGGTTAGGGATTTGAGATTTGGGATTTGAGATTTGGATTCCCATGGATTCACGAGCGAGCGCGCTCGTGCCACGCTTTGGTAACCCGACGCGTAAGGGCTTGTTGATTTAATGAGTCTTTACCTAAGCTATGGTTTTATCATAACCCGAAACGTGAGTGAGGGACAAAGAGTCCCTCGTTTACACTTCGGGTTGTGATTAAATCAACAAGCCCGTAAGCGAGGAACCGACGGGACTACAGGCAAACTTGGGCCTTGAGCCCAATGTTCGCAACATGCTTGGCGTGCTAAGTTGCGAGGATCACCGTAGCCCGCCAAGCATTTGCGAAAAGCGGGCCAAGCCCGCTTTTCGCTGTGGTCATCGTCGCCTTTCGCTCCTAGGCTGTGAAGAAATACTTGGGTCATCACCGGAGGTCTCGCGCCATGCCGCTAACATTTGGTGGCAGAACGGCGCGAGCCAAATGGCACTCACTTTGTAGCGGAACAGCGCAAGCTGTCCGGTGACCGTAGGCAAATCACTTGGATATTCACCGGGCGGCTCGCGCCGCTCCGCTACGAAAACATTGGTTCGAACCGAAAGTGAGTGCCATTGGGCGAGAGCCGTCCTGTGAGTCAATCAGAATCAATTCACAGCCTATCCGCGAAAGATGCGTCAATAACGCACCTTTTGCCGAGTAAAAGGCGACTATGTTTCGTCGCGATGCGCCACCCTGGGTAATGCTTTACAGGACAGCGAGTCATCCTTTCGTACCAGTCAAGTCGCGCTCAATCTTTTTGATACAATCCGGGGATGAGATCCATATCGGGCGACTATCACCAATCCGCTGAACAAGCTGTCGAGCAACTCAAGTTGCAATTGGCGTCTGAATTAGCACCGGCTCGTTGGCGGCTGCCTCTGAATCGATTTTCAAAACGATTGGATTCTGGGCTTGGGTGGGCCGAGTCCATCGAACTCGCTCGCCTTCCCAAGTCCCTCAAGCATGTACTTCACTCGGTTTCCTGTTGTCCGGACCCAGTCCAGACCCTCTCCGATTTGCTTCGCTCCAAACGCGGCTTCCGTACCGTTGCAAAAAGTTTGGTTCCGCTGATTTACCCAATCAGCGTCCTGGTTGCTACCTTTCTGCTGACGAGTCTCGTGGCATGGATCGGTTGGAGCCACTTGAGAAATGTGGAATGGGTTGATTGGACACGAGGGAGCCGTGTTATCGATTCTATTCCTCGCCTTTTTCAATCGCAATTAGCGAGATCGACTGCGGCGGCGGCGCTCGCAGGTTGGTTGCTCCTAGTCGGCCTGATCGTAATTGGCTTGGCTCCGCCATGGATGCAATTGAGTCTCAGGCTCCATCTGCCCTTTGTCGGAAAACTCATTCGGTGGTCGATGTTGCGGGACTTGTTAAACACATTGGCTGTCCTTTTGCGAACCGGGATCTCGACTGATAAAGCTTTAGAAGCGTTGGTGTCGAGCGTTCAGGGAAGCCACCTCGTGATTCCCGCAAAAGGGTTGCAAAAGCGAATTGGCGATGGCCAATCTCTTGAGCAAGCGATTCGCAACTCAATGCTTTGCGATGAATTTCTCAGGCCAGCAACTCAGCGATTACTCGATGCGCATCACGACACTCCTTCGAAAGTGCAAGAGCTTGCGTCGCTCGCAAATCGATTGTTCGAACAAAGAGCATCCGCTTTGAGCAGTACGACGACGCGTGTCTGTTTGTTGTTGGTGCTATGCATGTACGCAAGGGTTGCTGTCGATGTCTGCCTCCTTCTTCAAGGCATCAGTGGCAGTTTTGCTTCGCTGGATTTCTATGGCAGCAGTGATCATTGGTTCTTGCTATTGCCAATTGCTGTCGTCAATTTTCTGTTCTTGCATTCGATGTTTCGTTTGAATCAATCCAAACCCAACACGGGAATCGTATCTGTCATCCGACTCTTTGCGACAACGTGCCTGGCGATCGCGTTTATTGGATTGTCAATGCGATGTACGGTCGTCGACCTGATCTATCTGATTCCACTTTCGATGGCGGTCGCGGCGATGCGGAAAAACAATTCCGAAATGGGGTACTTTGCGGCTACGCAAACATTGCTGTCGGGAGCTGGGCAACTGGGTTCTGCCGATAAAATTGCCAACGCATTGATTGCGGAAACATCTGGTGGTATTCGTCGTCGTGTTCGCAAATTTGCGAACCTCACTGGCAATGGGGCGTCGTGCGAATCTGCGTTTTCTCGCAGCCGACTCGTAGTGGAGAATCAACAGCGATGGTTGGTGGCTTTGATCGCTCGCTTCGACAAAATGGATGAATCGAAATCCATATTAGCGATGCAGTCTCCATGGTCTGATCCGGCACGCCGAGTGCTTGAGCGTGTCAATGGACTTAAGTGGATGAGTTTAGTATTTACGATTGGTATCGTCTTTCTCATCGCGATGACGCTTTTGTCGTTTTTGCCAACCGTAAAACAACTGGTCTTGGAATTTGGAATCCAAGACCCCGCCTTCGCTGCGCTCAATCAGGTAGACTTGGATTCGTCTTTCATGGAGAGGATTCTCATGTTTATTCTCTACGAACTGACGGAGCCGTTTTATAGTACTTCGGCGGTCCTCTTTCTGGCTGGCGCTTTCTTGCTGTTTGCGTTCACAACCTGGACTCCAGGGTTGAAGCCTTGGATCATTGGCCTTTGGATGGCACCTGCCAATCGGGCCTGGACGTTGCGAGGGATCGGCGAAGCACTTGAGTCTGATTTCCGAATCAATCATGTGCTCGTGGAGTCGAGCAAAATTCACCCGATTTCGCGACAAAGAACGAATTTGCGTTTGATTGCAAAGGATTTGGAGAAAGGAATTTCCGTCCAAGACGCATTTGCGAAGCGAAAGATGATTCGATCGTCACAGCGAGGATTGCTCAGTTTGGCCAAGGAACCTGTTCAGTTGGCATGGGTGCTTCGTCAAATCGCTGCACGAAACTACTTTTTTTGGATGGAATGGTATTTGATGGTGATCGATCTCATGACCGTGTCGATCGTTGTACTTGCAGCCGCTATCATTGGCGTATTGGCCTATGCCGAGTTTTATCTGCTCGCAAGCCTTATCATGCGGATGGTGTAATCATGAAGTCAATGATAGCTCCCGAGCGCAACGCGACACTGGGAACGATTGCCTATTCAGGGCGATATCGAAAACGCAGGACCAGCGAATCACGCGTTCGTTTTGGGTACACGATTGGCGAATGCTTGGTCGCAATCGCAATGCTGCTGCCCATTGCTGCGTTGGTAACCCGGATCGGCATCCAAACCGAGAATTTGAGTCGTGAATCGAATCGCGTGCAGGTCTCCTACAGCGACTTGATCAACGCTCGTGAATCCATTGGCACCTGGGACTTTGACTCAGTCACGCAATCCAATATCGAGGCGATGGCGATTCCGGAACACAATGCAATTCAAGACAGGGCTCGAGCATGGAAAGCAACCGTAATGGAGGAGCCCGAACCGATGTTTTTGAAACGCGTGACACTCTCATTGAAATTAACGGGAGCCCATGGCGACAATGAGAGCGAAGTCGGTCCACTTACCTTTTGGGTGCCAAGACCATGAAGCGTTCGCAACGTAAGCGAGGTGGTTACACGCTTATTCAGATGGTGGCGTCGTTGATCCTCGTATCGGCGCTCAGCAGCATGCTTGTCGTGCTAACGCGCAGAGCCATTCAAGGCTATTCGCATACCATCGATCGCCTGTTTGTTGAACACACGGCACAACGTTGGACGGAGCAACTCAGACAGGACATTCATCAAGCAGAGGACGCAAGCCTTGGTACAAATCGCGACACGCTAATTCTCAAATTATCGGATCAAGAGTCGATTGAGTACGCAAAGGGAGCAAGCAGAACTACCCGCCAGAGAACCATTGAGGGAAGGGTCTTGAATGCGGACGAAACACCTTGGTCGGACGTTTTCTTTGAGAGAGTTGAAATGCCCAACGGTATCTTGATCGAAGCAACGGTCATTGCTGAGTCAAAAGTCATAGCTCGCTTGGGGGCTGAAAAACAATGAGGCTTACCGCAATACGCAACCCGCCCAGACGAGGCCTTGCCGTGATTGTCATGGTTTTGGTGTTGGGCGGCCTTGCCCTAGCGTTGCTGACGCTTGCCGGTCAAACAGCCATCCAAAGAAAAAATTTCCAAAGTGCTTACTTCGACAACCAACAATGCAATGCACTACTGGAATATGGAGAACGCATTTTGAAGATGCGAATCACAGAAAACGCAGAATATTCAGGGGAGACCATTCCGTTGGAGATCCCTTGGTCGGCTACCCATGCCACGGATTCCAACTCAGCCATTGGTGAACTCTCGATCCAACGAATGGCCGACACATGGCGAATCACTGTGAACTGCGGACTTCGATCGTCGGCACGGTTTGAGGCCGAAAAATCAATTCAACTTTCACGATAACCAATCGATCCATCTACCAATTTTAGGTGCAATTTTATGGGACATCAACGGCGAGGATTTACGCTGGTCGAACTGCTGGTTGTCATCGCAATCATCGGCATCCTTATTGGCATTTTATTGCCTGCCGTTCAAGCAGCACGGGAGGCTGCCAGGCGAGCTCAGTGCGCGAATAATTTTGCTCAGCTCGCGATAGCAGTGCATCTCTACGAACAGTCCTATCGGGTTTTTCCTGCGGGAGTGGTCAATCCAACTGGCCCTATCTCGAACCTACCCGTTGGTTTTCACCACAATTGGATTTGTGCGATTCTGCCCAACATTGATCAAGGGAACGCTTACAAATTATTGGACCGGACACAATCCATCTATTCCGCGATCAACGTGCCCGTTCGGAATCACTTCATTTCGATATTGCAATGTCCGTCTTATCCCTCGTCTATAAATCGAGCCATAACAAACTACGCAGGCATCCATCACGATTCAGAATCGCCTATCGATGTCGGCAACAACGGGATTTTTTTCTTGAATAGCTTTGTGCCAGCCAAAGATATCGAAGATGGCATGTCGCATACGCTGATGCTGGGGGAGAAGTCCACGGATGAGATCGATTTGGGATGGAGTAGCGGCACGCGGGCCAGTCTCCGAAATGCAGGTGAAATCAAGCGCCCTGTTGATCGAGCGGGCACAATGCCAACGGATTTGCCGGGCATTACGAGCTCGACGTCAATGGATAAGGATGGGACATATATGGGTTCGCTCGGATTGTCCAGCGACCCTCCCGAACAATGGATCGACCTATCCACGTTGACCGTTCCACCGGGAGTCCAACCCAAACTATTTGTGGGTGGGCTCGGTTCGTATCATACGGGTGGTGCGAACGTTGCATTCGCGGATGGAGCAGTCCATTTCTTGAGCGAGTCCATCGACAAAACCGTACTGTCCCGCATGGCACATCGAAAAGACGGTCAACTGCCGCCGAAGCTGGATTATTGAGCATGAAATCGAAATCACAACTTTCGCTGCGGGCCCTATTCTTTTTGCAAGTTGAGGCTGCGATGATCTTACTGTTCGTGACGATCGCGTTAAGACGAGATGGGGTACCGATTCCCATGCCGATCTTTGTGAAGACATTTGTCGCTGTTACTTTGCTTTCGTGCATCGTTGGGACTGTGCTCAGCTTTCATTTTGCGAACAACCTTTGGTTTCTCGTCGGCCCCGCGATCGGTACGTTGGTTGGGCTGGTGGCCTCTGCCTTGACACTTTCGACGAACGAGAGCTTTGCCAAGTTGATGTGGGCCTGTGCGGTGTCGTCAACACTACTAGTGATTTGTTGTTGTTGGCTAGGAAGATCCATGCCCCAGGACGAGATCTAGCTGATGGCAAGAATAACATCCAACAAGCCAACTTCCGATCAGCACCCTTCCGATCAGCACCCTTCTGATCCGCAAGCTTCTGAGCCGCAAACTTCAGATCCGCAATTGGATATCTTGGCATCGTTGAATTCCAAGTCCGCAGACTACGCAGTCAAGGTGACCGATCGACTCCTCCAAATCGCAATGGAGAATCGCGCTAGCGATTTGCACTTCGATTCAACCGCAAATGGCATGCTCATACGCATGCGAGCACAGGGCATTTTGTCCGAACTCGCGGTCGTCACGAGTGATAAAAGTTCGCAAATCGTCGCAAGAGTTAAATCTCTGTCTGGACTGCTCAGCTATCGCTCCGATGTTCCGCAAGAAGGGCGCATGCCTCTTGCGTTCGGGAGAGCAGACGCCCGTGTCTGTACGCTGCCGACTCTCCATGGAGAGCGGTTGGTTGTGCGTTTTTCGATTGCACCATCGCGCCAATGGGATCTCACCGATCTTGGATTGACTCAAGAACTCTACAGCCAAATCTGCAAATCGATTGAGTCCGCCTCTGGAGTTGTGCTTGTTTGTGGACCTGCTGGCTCGGGCAAGACGACGACGGCTTACGCAATGATGCATCGACTTGCTCAGGCGAGTGAATCGACACGACGCTGCCTCGTTTCACTGGAGGATCCGATCGAACAAGCCATCGATGGAGTCGCTCAGTCACAGATCCAGCCAACCGTCGGATACACGTGGACGACGGGGCTGAAAGCCATGTTGCGCCAAGACCCTGAAGTCATGTTGATTGGCGAAATACGAGATGCGGAGACGGCGCGCGTGGTCTTTCAAGCTGCCTCAACTGGGCAACTCGTTATCTCCACCATGCACGCCCGAAGTGTTGGCGATGCTGTGGCTCGCTTGATCGACATGGAGGTCCCCAAGCATCAAATCCTTTCCGCAATGTCACTGTTAATCGCGCTCCGGTTGGTGCGTTCTAACGAAGGGATGAACCGCGATCGGATACTCCTCGTCGAGAAATTGCCGGCCATCGAAACCGAGTTGAGAGAGGCCATCTTGAGCGAGTCTAGCGCCATGCGAATTCAAGACACGGCTGTTCAGCAAGGCATGCAGACATTAAAAGAACAGGCAGCCGTCCTACTTCAGTCTGGAGCGATGGATGAGCCTACCTTTCGCCGCCATTTTGACTTGAATCGAGAGGAACCATGAGCGACGTCGAGTTGACGGAATCGCAAAAAATCGATCTCTGTTCGCACATCATCCCTTTGATTCGTTCGGGACTGCCCATCGATAACGGCCTCAAGGCAATGGCAAGCGAATTGCCAAAGCGTCTTGCGCGACTTTCCACGGACGTGCAGACACGTCTGCAAAACGGAGAATCGCTGGGCAAAATCCTTGGCGGAGACAGACGTCCTGAATCCAGAAGTCTATCTGCTACGGTCGCAGCCGGAGACGCCTCGCAGAAGCTTGCGCTGGCGCTGGAAAGCTGGGCAGCCATACATACCGCAAGAGCCCAGGCAAAAAAGCGTTTTCGATACAAGCTTGTGTATCCCGTGTTGCTCATCCTGATCACCACATTTGCTGTCGGATGTGCTATTCACTCGTTGGTGCCCCAGTACAGGTCCAACTTAGCCAGTATTCATACGACTATTCCGGATTGGTTTCAATACGTCGAGTTTGTTCATCAAAATCTGATCGTTTGGGGAATCTTGGCGGCACTGCTTAGTATTACACCCGTTCTTTATTTCGTTTGGCGGCGAGGTGCATTGGATGCGCAGGGATGGCCGAGAGATCCAGCCTACCGGTCGAGACTCCAGGCTCACGCTTCAAAATTGGCCGAGACGATGATCCTTGGGCAAGTTCCCACGGGAGTCATGAAGGAACTGGTAGTGGGTTCCTTGGGAGTGTTGCCAGGAAACCGAGGTAATTTGGATCCAGCCAGCCAATCGATTTTGGACTTGTTGGAACAAGGGAAATTGGATGCGATCCAAGGCGCTGAAATGCAAGCGGACATTTCGCGTTACTTGACGGAACGCTCCGAGTTGCAATTCGAATCACAAGGACGATGGATCGTGTACTCGGTTTCAATTGCTGTCGCATGCGTGGTCGGCTTGTCTTACGTCCTCGTGATTTATCTCCCCTGGGTGTATTTGCTCAATGAGCTCAAGCATATTCGCACGATCCACTGATCCGAATCGAGATTGCGAATACAGTCGACTACGAATAGATTCTTGCTCCCTTCGCCCCGGTACTCCGGGGAGAAGGGCTGGGGATGAGGGGTATACATTGTATTTTGATTTGGATTTCAATCGAGAATTCAATGTCTAGCCTTATTTCCGAAGCGTGAACAAGTGACTGAACCTGAGGCTACCAAGTCAGGGCTCACACCCCGATCCCCTCGCCCCCCTCGCCCCGAAGCGGCCGAAGCGGGGCGAGGGGGAGAAAACGCGAGGAATTCACGCAAATCCATTTGGATTTTGAGTCTAGCGTGCCCTGAAATGTGGGTAAAGATGAGGCTGATATGCCCACTGCCTACTGCCCACTGCCCAATCAGCTTTCTCGCTCAATCATCATCGCAACCGCTTCGCCGCCACCTAAACACAAGGTTGCAACACCCCTCTCCTGCTTGTTTTCAATCAGACTGTGCATCAATGAAACAAGAACACGGGTGCCGCTACATCCAAGTGGATGTCCCATAGCAATGGCTCCACCTCGAATATTGACATGGGCTGCATCCAAATGCAAATCCCGGATACAGGCCAAAGTCTGTGCCGCGAACGCTTCATTGATTTCAAACAAATCGATATCGGAAACGGACTTGTTTGTCTTTCGAAGAAGCTGATGAACAGCCCCGACAGGTGCGGTAAAAATACGTTGGTGGTCGCCCGCAAAATGGCAATGACCCGCGATGCGAAACGACCAATCCGTCTTGACGCTTCGAAGGGTCGCTTCGTCTACGACAACGACCGCTGCTCCGCCATCGCTGAGCGTGGAAGCGTTCCCGGCTGTCACCGAGGCTTGATATCCCGGCGAATCACTGCCACCCACAAGTGGCGATTGAAAGACAGGCTTCAAATTCCTCAGCGAAACGATGCTAGTATCGGGTCGAGGTCCTTCGTCCACGGATCGCACAACCGTTTTTTTCGCTTCTACTACCGTAACGGGCACGATCTCCGACGCAATCGCACCCGCAGCCGAGATCGCCAATCGGTGGCTTCGCACCGCCCATTCATCCTGTTGTTCTCGAGGAATCGATTCCACTTTGGCGACCCATTCGGCGATGCAACCCATCGCGAATCCCAACTGAGCACACCGAAGGCCATCTAAATCGACCGCGTCTATCAATGGCTGTTCGCCATATTTCCAACCAGAACGACCGTGCCTTAACAAATGCGGAGCTTGGCTCATGCTTTCCATTCCGCCTGCAACGACTCTTTGATATTCACCCGCTCGAATCGCCATGTCCGCTAACATGACCGAAACCAATCCGGACCCGCAGACTTTATTGACTGTCATCGCACCTACCGTTGCTGGTAAGCCCGCTCGATGGCTGGCCTGCCGTGCGGGTGCTTGGCCCGACCCTGCCTGGATGACTTGTCCCATGATAACTTGATCAATGGAGCTCGGATCTAAGCATGCTCGTCGGACTGCTTCTGCAATCGCTTGACCGCCGAGTTCAACAGCGCTCATCGACGAGAGACCGCCGAGGTATTTTCCGATCGGTGTTCGACAACCAGAAATCAAATAGGACGAAGACATGGTCTCCCCCAGCAAGAAGATTTGTTTGGCTAGATTCGCAACGGCTCATTATACCTTAAAATTACTTGTCCGGGACAGCTTTAGCACACTGGCGTTTGAGCTTGGCATACGAAACCAGCTACTCACACGCCCTTCGTACCTCAGGGCGTGCCACCCGTACCATATGCCCACGCCGGAGAATCGTGAATGGCGATCGCTTATCAAGTTTCGCAAGTCGCTGGTTCATCGCGTCAATCGAGTTCGTTGCTCCATTCGAAGCCTCTTTGTCAATCACGGTATCACCATTG
>CAMCMB010000022.1 GCA_945875845.1 Pirellula staleyi DSM 6068 | reverse complement strand
ACATCGAACGGTCGTGCAAATCGCAACCAACCATGATAACCTTAGACATAATTCGGCCCTCGTTGGAGAATGAAGTAATTTGGTATTCCCAACGAGTGTGCCGGATTTTTTTCTTGATGCAACCCTACATAGTTTCTCCGCGTGATGTTGCCCCAAAAACCAAAGGTTTTTGAATGGCGGAAATCACACGGAGTGTGATTGGTACTTTAAAATCTCAGCCTCTGAGCGTGCCACCCAGTTCCGTTGAATTACAAGTGATTTGCGAATCCTCACCGGACAGCTTGCGCTGTTCCGCTACAAAGTGAGTGCCATTAGGGTTCACTCGCCTACGGGGGGAGCAATTTCGAGGCCGATTGTCGGATGACGGGGCACTTGGGCAATGACTGCAAAAAGACCTCACCATATTGTTTCGTTGTCATGCGTGGATCGGTTACCACGACAATTCCAGAGTCGGTTGCGGTCCGAATCAGCCGACCAAAGCCTTGCTTGAACTTGATGACCGCTTCCGGCAATTGATAGTCGCGAAAGGGATTGCCTCCGTTTTTGCGGATTGCCTCTAATCTTGCTTCTAGCAATGGATGATCTGGGACGCTGAAGGGTAGCTTGGTAATCACGACGAGTCGAAGCGCATCGCCCGGAACATCAACTCCTTGCCAGAAGCTCTCTGCCCCGAATAAGACACCGCGAGGATTCTTCTTAAAATCTTCCAACAGTTGGTTGCGCGGAACGCCGTCTGCTTGAGAGTAAACACTCAAATTGTTTTGATTCATCCATGGAGTCAGCGCGGTACAGGTTTTCCTAAGCATGTCATAGCTTGTGAAAAGCAAAAACGCATGTCCATCGCTTTGGCCGATGAAGTGTTTTAGCATAGGGATAATGGCGCGTTCGTATTCGAACTTTTCTTGCGAAGGGTCCGGCACTCCGGTGACCAAATGCAATTCGGCGAGCTTGGGGTAGTCAAATGGGCTACCGACCTGCAGCGTTTTAGCCCCAGCCGCCCCGATACGACTTTGATAGAACGAAAAGCCCTTTGTGTTTCCCGTGGCTAGGGTCGCGCTCGTCATGATGACGCTCTTTACTTTTCGAAAGAGTTGAGTTCTCAGATGGCTGCCGACATCGAGAGGGCTGCTTCGCATGGTGACACGGGTGTTGCTGCGAGTTTGCATCATCTTGGTCTGCTGCTGCTCAATCCAGTAGACCGAATCGTCCACTTTTTGGAGCAGCCATTCATCGAGACCGGCGGCGAGCGTCATAAGGCGTTGACTTGCGGACATCAAATCGAGTCGACCGTTCGCATCTTTGAGGTCTTTGCCAAATCGCTCAAGCTGCTCCGAGAGTTTTTGTAGTCGTTCACCCAACGTGGTGCTGACCGTGATGGGTGTGCGAACGCGACCGTTCCCATTGGGTTGATTGGCTAACCAGCCAACCAAATCCGCTGTTAAATCGTCGAGCGATTCCATACACCGATACGTGTCCATCATAAGCTGTTTCAGTCCGTGTACCACGAGGATTCCTTTCTCGGTGCGCGGGTTATAAAGTTTGCGAAGCGTGTAATCGATTTGCGTATTGCTGATTTGCAAACCGAGGTGATCCCCCGCGACCGATTCGAGGTTGTGACATTCGTCGAAGATGACCGAATCGTATTTGGGTAGGATGCCACCGCCTTGCGCTTTCAATGCCAGGTCGCTAAAGAACAACGCGTGATTGACGATCAGAATCTGCGCATTATGTATCCTGCGGCGAGCCGCATAGTAAAAGCAACTCTCGAAGGTTGGGCATTTGCGTCCCATGCAATTTCCAGAATCGCTGGCAACCTCGTCCCAAACGGACCCGTTCGGACGAAAGCCGAGACTGCTGAGGGAGCCATCGTGGGTTGTTCGCGTCCAATCCTTGATCGCTTGGAGTTGCTCGTAGTCCTTTTCTTGGCTCAACAAGTTGATTGCCCGACCTTCGGCCAATTCCAGTCGACGTCTGGAGATATAATTGCCACGGCCTTTGACCAGGACGCTTGAGAACTCGCGGGGGATCACTGCATTGAGCAACGGCAGATCTTTGGAGATCAATTGCTCCTGCAAGCTGATGGTGTGCGTGCTGATGACGATACGTTTGACTTTGTCGTCGTCCTCCTCATCGTCCATTTTTTTCTTGGGCGGAGCGTCTTTTGGCGGATTCTCGCTTGGCGGCGTCTCCATCGCGTTTTCAACGGCGGTTGCGTGCAAGATCGCAGGTACGAGATAGCCAAAGCTTTTCCCAACGCCCGTGCCCGCTTCCACGATCAAATGATGACGATTGCGCAACGCTTCGGCAACCGCATGGGCCATGGCCATTTGTTCGTTGCGATGTTCGTAGTTCTTGATGCGGCGCGAAATGCTGCCGCCCGGACCTAAGATCGCTTCAATATCCAGCTCGCCCATCAAAAACCGATGCTTTCCGGGAATCCACTTGTACGACTATTTCGGGCCGTGCCCGATTGTAGGCGATTCGCCGGCGTTGCGTTAGACGCGTCTGCCAGGCCGATAGCCGGTGCCCGGTTTCTTGGCGCCGTTGTTGGAGACGTTTCGCTGTTGCTTTCGAGGCCCCTTGCGCGGCATCTCACCTGGAATCGGTTTGTCATTGGCTTCCGATCGCGCGGGCGGTGCGGACGGAGAGGAAGGTGCGGACTCGGGCGATGGGTCTTTGGGATTTGGAATGGTGTGAACGTACTCGCCGCGAAACCGCTTGTTGGCATCTTCCCGGCGGCGGTCGACTGCTTCCTTGGGAGGTTTCGATGGAATCAAGCAATCACAGCCTTCGCCGATCAGGTCCATTCGATTGACAGACCGGAGCGCATCGCGGACTTCAAAGTAGTTTTCCGCCTTGAAGAATTGCATCAAAGCCCGTTGGGATTTTCGATCGCGCAGGGCTTTCGCAATGAAAACCGGCTTGAGCGTGAAAGGATCTAGCCCGGTGTAGTACATGCTCGTGGCGATATCGAGCGGTGCGGGGATGAAGTCTTGCACTTGGTCGGGTTTGTATCCATTGCGTTTCAAAAACAAAGCCAGCTCGATCATCGATTCGATCGAGCTACCCGGATGCGACGCGATAAAGTAGGGAACAAGGTACTGCTTCTTGCCGGCATCGACGGACGCTTTATTGAATTGTTCGGTAAAGAATTCGAAGTCATCGTTGGCCGGTTTGCGCATTTTAAAGAGCACATCTGCATCGACATGCTCGGGAGCAACTTTCAAATGTCCGCCGACATGATGCTCCGTTAATTCGCGAATGTACTCCGGTGATTGTCGGGCCAAGTCCATTCGAACGCCGCTTGCCACCAACACCTTCTTGATTCCTGGGATCTCTCGAGACTCTCGCATCAATTCGATCACGGGTGTGTGGTCGACACCGAGAAGTTTGCAGATCTTCGGATGAACGCACGATTGACGACGACAAACCGCTTCGACCTCGGGTTGGGTGCATCGCATGTGGTACATGTTGGCCGTTGGGCCCCCGATGTCGCTGACGATCCCTTTGAAGTCTTTGTCTTCGGTCATGGTTCGAATTTCGTTCAGCACCGATTCTTTGGAGCGCGATTGGATAATGCGTCCTTGGTGGGCCGTAATGGAACAGAAGGTGCATCCACCGAAACAACCTCGCATGATCGTGACCGAATTCTTGATCATGTTGAACGAGGGGATGGGCTCCGTGTAGCTTGGGTGTGCTCGACGGGTGTAAGGCAAACCGTAGATGCGATCCATGGCTTCTTGGCTGATGGGCAACTGCGGCACGTTGCAAACAATGGTTTGTGTGCCGTGCCGCTGCATGATACGACGTGCATTGAGAGGGTTTGTTTCGTTGTGAATGATGCGAGTCGCTTTGGAGAATGCGACCTTGTCCGCGACCACCTCGTCGTAGGTTGGCAGTTCGAGTGCGTCGGTGGGCAGAGGTTCCGAAGCACCCAGCGCATAGGCAACGCCACGCATGTCGCGTAGATCTTTGACCGTCTCTCCCTTTTCGAGCCGCCGAGCCATCTCGACGATTGAGTTTTCGCCCATTCCGAACGCGACGAGGTCCGCTTTGCTGTCAAGCAAGATACTTCGTCGAACTTTATCGCTCCAAAAGTCATAGTGAGCCAAGCGGCGGAGGGACGCTTCGACACCACCAGCGATCACAGGAACACCTTTGTAGGCTTCGCGAGCGCGTTGGCAATAACCAAGCGTAGCGCGATCGGGCCTGAGTCCGATTCGGCCGCCCGGCGAATAAGCGTCGTCGTTGCGAACTTTTTTGTTGGCGGTGTAGTGGTTGATCATGCTGTCCATGTTGCCAGCGCTGATTCCAAAGAACAGTCGCGGTCGCCCAAATCGAGTCCACGGTTCGCAAGAATGCCAATCGGGCTGGCTGATGATTCCGACGCGATAGCCGGCCGCTTCGAGAACCCTGCCCAGGATCGACATCGCAAAACTCGGATGATCGATGTAGGCGTCGCCGGTAACGATAACGACATCCAACTCGTCCCAGCCTCGGGCTTTGGCCTCCTCCATCGACATGGGAAGTGGTACCCGGGCAAGCGGTCCATGGGGTTGCCGTTCGCCGAGATCGTCCAGATAGCGACTGACAACGCTTCCGTTTTTGCCTGTGCCCGCGCTGCAGGTGCCACTATCCGCCGTTAAGGGGGCGGTCGACGGGTCAACGATCGGTAACGGAATAGGCATGTTGGTACGAGAATTAACGAAAGCCATCGGAACATTACGTGCACTGATGCCATTGTAGGCAAGAAATCGATTTGGTCAGTGGTATTTCTTTGTGATTGATGATGTTTCAAGGCACCTGTATACTCGTTCCCTCTCTAAAAGCGGAAAACCGCGTTTTGAAACGCTGTTCTTGGCGAGGCCACTGGGTTCAAGGGAGCCCGGGAAAGTAGATTTCACAGTTCCTATTATTTGTCGGAGTATCTAGCGGTGACTATTCGGATCGCAATTAACGGATTTGGTCGTATTGGGCGATTGACGTTTCGTAATCTTATGAGCCGTTCCAGCGAGTTTGAGGTCGTCGCAGTTAACGACTTGACCGACAATGCGATGCTGGCAACCTTGCTCAAGTACGACAGCGTTCACGGGCGTTACGACGGCAAAGTAGGCTATGACGATAAGCATTTGATCGTCGA
This sequence comes from Pirellula staleyi DSM 6068, assembly GCA_945875845.1. GTDB lineage: Bacteria > Planctomycetota > Planctomycetia > Pirellulales > Pirellulaceae > JBKCUI01. Next base: position 77,117 of record CAMCMB010000022.1, on the reverse strand, counting down.
TGGTAAGAAGATCCTCGCGCTGGCGGAAAAAGACCCGTCCAAAATGCCGTGGGCCGATCTCAAGATCGACATCGTTGTTGAAAGCACCGGCTTTTTTACAGCACGAGCCAAAGACGGCAAGCCAGGCTACGACTCTCACTTGGCGGCAGGCTGCAAAAAGGTAGTCTTGAGCGCGCCGGCCAAAGATGGCGCTGACTTGACATGCGTCCTCGGCGTGAATGATGACAAGCTGACCAAGGATCTCAAGTGCATTTCGAACGCATCTTGCACCACCAACTGCTTGGCACCGATTGCCAAAGTCCTGAACGATACGTTTGGTATCGAAAGCGGCCTGATGACCACCGTTCATGCCTACACGAACGACCAAAAGGTGCAGGACATGCCGCACGCCGATCCGTACCGAGCTCGCGCCGCGGCGCTGAACATTATCCCGACCACCACAGGTGCAGCGTCGGCCGTCGGCTTGGTTATTCCCGCACTCAAGGGCAAACTGACGGGAATTGCCATGCGAGTTCCCGTCGCAACCGGTTCGGTGGTCGACTTGACCGTCAACCTCAAGAAGGAAACGACTGTGGCGGAAATCAATGCAGCCATGAAGCTGGCAGCCGAGGGACCGCTCAAGGGCATTCTGTGCTACACCGAAGACCCAATCGTTTCGAGCGACATTATCGACGATCCGCACAGCAGCATTTTCGCGGCGGACTTTACCCAAGTCTTGGGCGACAAGGGCAAGTTGGTCAAGGTTGTATCGTGGTATGACAACGAATGGGGTTACAGTTGCCGTACCGCCGACTTGTGCGCGTTGCTAGGTAAATTCCTGTAGGAAAGTAGTAGGCACATTCCATGTGCCGTCCACCTAGAACCCTGGCAAAAGGGCTTGATGAACGGCACGGCGGAGCGTGCCAATTGCCACGGACGCCCTCGCATTCGCTTAAAACGTTACCGCTGGGTTTATCCCAGCGGGACGATAATTGACGGCTACCAAAGCTGTTCTGCCGTTCCGCTCTCCATCGGTTTCAACCCGATGGGAGCATCGCAGCCAGGCTGGAACTTTTCCGTCTCGAAGCTTCTGAAGAAATTTGAGTACGTCTTCGGTACCAAACCAAATCAGATCGTCGAGGACAGGCCTATTGTGGGCAAACTGTCCGAACCAACGGGGCATCCATTGGATGTCATTAGGGAGAAGTCGAGATTGGTTCAGTCGATCCCGAAAGAGTTCTAGGCTCACGTTTTCCTCGTACTCTCAAATGAGTGGATTTACTTCACGTCGCGGAAAGAAGCCCTCAGTTTTGAACAGTCTTGGATTTTCCAGAGCAAGGGGTTGTTGTCAAATTAACTATGAGCAGTTTTTTGTCGCGGTATTTAGCACGGCTCAGCCGTGTTTTCTCTCTTTTCTACCTCAGCTCACCGACGTAGAATGGAGTTTCCCCCTCAACTCAGGTGGGGAGAATCTATTGTTCGTGGCTCCAAGATCAAGGCAACGTTCGGGGATAGTCGCTGGTCGACGCATGCGGAATGCCAGAATCGGAATTGTTTCGAGCTAGGCGTTCGCGGCGGCGATGGAATGTAATTCAACTGACAAAAGCTAAGCGCGCTGCGAGCTTCACTCGACCACTCGCAGCGAAAACAACCAGCATGAATTCCCACGGCTCGTGCAGGGCTGACAAATAGATTGTAGGGGCAGGCAGGAGGAATCGGCTATACTCCCAGCACGGTTGTCTTCAGCCCAGAGGGCGGCATTTCCTTGCCGGTGATGTAAACCACCGGGAGCCATGGCTGCAGGGACCTAAGCCCAGAGGGCGACACATTGCGACACATTGCTCGGCATGGATAGCTTCCCTGTGTCGCCCTCCGGGCTTTGCAATGCGCATGGGCAGGTTCCGGTGGCTCACGCCACCGGCAAGGAAATGCCGCCCTCCGGGCTAAATACCTGCGTTCGGCTGAACTGAATGCCTGGCCAGGACTGGCAAAAAGAGCCACGAACATATAAAGGTTTAGATTCTGCGTCGTTGTTCGAGGAGCCCAAGCGGCAGTTCTTGATTCGCTAGGGATGCCCCTTACCGCGCCAGCTTGGCTGCTTTGATGCTCGTTGGTACTCGGTTTGCTAAAGGGTTTTGGTTCCTTGCACTTTCCTACCATTTGGCCGTTGGCTTGCTCTTAACATCGGGCGGTAGAGTTTGCATATGTCTCGTACGGTGAGTCTCGTCGATTCTGTCCTTGATCGTATCGCCGTTTTGGTTGCTCGCGAGCCAATGTTAGCCTTGTTTCCAACCTCGGTATAGTCCTACCACGCAGAACGAACAAAGCGTCGTTCAAATGTCGTAGCCTTGCCTGCTCCCGCCGTGCCAAGTCACTCTCGGCAAGAGTGACCCACCCTGACCTTGCTAACTCGTATCGAACTCCGTTAACCTGCGCGGAGCACTCGCTACGAACCCAAGGCAGGTCAGCTCACCGCCACATTCCGGACATTTCAACGTTGGTTTCTCTACCAGCGGCTTGGCAGTCACTGTCAGGACGTACACCATGTTCAGTGTCACCGTCACCAACATCGACAACCCTTCCCATTGTGTCTTGGCTCGCGGATGAGCGAAGCCGAAGTGACGCACCTTCTGGAAGCCACTTGGTAGCACGTGTTGCAGGAACCGACGAATAAACTCCTCGGCACTGACTGGCAAGGGCTTGTACGAACTCGTTCCGCTTGGGCGGTACGTGAACGTCAACATGAAGTAAGCGCACGGCAGCAACTGCTCAAGTTGGTTTTGCAACCAAGCCTTAGCCTTACCGCCTTGGCACACCGGGCAGTGCCGGTTCCCACACGATTTCAAAACGTGGTGGAGTTTTTGGCACTGCTGGCATCGATAAACGACGATTCCCGAGTTTGGTGTTCGGCAACGCATGATCGCAACCATGGCCTTGATCTGATCCGAAGACATACTGTCAGCGAACTTTTTCAAATAGGCTGGCCCGTAGATTCGGAAGATTTCACCGATCGTTGGAATGCATAGCGAAACCGAGCGAGGCGAATTGCACGAAGCAACGGTTTGGACGTCGCTCAAGGCTTCCTCTTCATGATCGCGTTGATCTTGGCGATGGCTGCTTCCTCGCCAATGGTTGTGACGTGCAGGTAGATCATCGTCGATGTTAAGTATGCATGGCCCATATACTTTTGAATGAGTCGCAGGTTGACGCCCGCTTCTAGTAAATGAGTTGCATATCAATGCCGCAGTGTATGTGTCGTGACACCACGTTTGTCCCAGCCGAGTTGTCGTACAAGTTTGGTGATGCAGCCTTGGACTGCAGATTCGCTAATCGGGACATCGGCCGTTGGAGCCTTGGTATGTTCTTTGCCTTCGGATGGGAAGAGCCAGATCGGGTTGCGATGGGTTGAGTAGTACCGACGCAAGGCGATTAGAATCGACATTGGAAGTGGCACTAGCCGATCCCTAGCCCCCTTGCCGCGGTGAACATGGACAAGCATCCGTTTGGAGTCGATATCAGAAACCTGGAGATGAATTGCTTCTTGCAGTCTGAGGCCTAACGAATAGACTGAGGTGAAGAAACACAGCATGGCAGGCTTTTCGATGAGCTTAAGCATGATCTGCACTTCGTCGCTAGTAAGAACTGTAGGCAGCTTGAGTTCTGACTGTACTTTTAGTTTTTTTAAAGTTTGCCAATCGCGAGGGCAGGTTTTGGAAAAGAAGAACTTCAATGGATCTACTGTGGCTCAAAGAGTTGCCAACGGCAAAGAGCTTTGGTGAAAAGGCATTGGCGTCAGCCAATGCTGTACCATCGATTGCTGAACTGCCGCGCTAGCGGCTTACTTGAACAACGTGGTGCACCAAAGCAGCCGCCGGTACGTTGTTAACTTTTAGAATCGTGGTCTCCGGCGGCATTGGTGATCGCGGTCTTTCGTCTAGTAATTTACGATCCGAGAAGCTTCGCGAGCTCCAATCGAATTTCAACTAGCTCTGATTCGGAAACAGTGCCAACCTTTTCTTTGATCCTGCCACGATCAATTGCCCGCAGTTGAAACACAAGTGCAACAGAGTCCGTTCTCAAGCCAGATGTAGGGCTGGCCTTTATTGGGGCCGTGCCAGGGAATCGAAGTGCTGCAATGGCACTGCTTAAAGGAATCACGAGGACTGTCGGGAGGCTTCCAGCATATCCGTCGTTTTGGATTATGATCGCTGGTCTTCGTCCGGATTGTTCACGTCCACCCGCATCTGGGAGATCGACCCAATGGATTTCGCCAATCGTCATCCTTCGCTTGCCTCAAGCAAATCAATCCATTTCCACGATTCATCGCTAGCATTGTCCCAGGCTTCGATTTCTGACATCAGTCCTGCTGGAACGTCTCCAGGTTCCACGCGAATTTCAACGTGGGTTCCTTCGGGCAATGGTTGATTCGATTGTGGCACAACAACACCATTACGGACAATGCCTGGAATACCTATTTGCTGATTCACCCCTACGACCTCCAGATGGGACGGATTTTCGATGATGGGATCATTGTACTCAAAACATCCCACCTTGGTATAATTTTCGAACAATGAATTGCAGCCAAGTGCTCGATCAACCGTAATGACTTGCGTTGAGTCTACGGCTCGCATTGGCTGAATTCGTTCGTTCGTGGCTCCAAGATCAAGGCAACGTTCGGGGATGGTCGCTGGTCGACGCATGCGGAATGCCAGAATCGGAATTGTTTCGAGCTAGGCATTAGCGGCGGAAATGGAATGTAATTCAACTGACAAAAGCTAAGCGCGCTGCGAGCTTCACTCCGGGTGCTTTGATTAGTTCCGTACCGTCGCAACCACTCGCAGCGAGAACAACCAGCATGAATTCCCACGGCTCGTGCAGGGCTGACAAATAGAGTGCAGGGGCAAGCCGCAATCGACTATAGTTCAAACACGGTTGTCTTCAGCCCGGAGGGCGGCATTTCCTTGCCGGTGGTGTAAACCACCGGGAGCCATGGCTGCAGGGACCTAAGCCCAGAGGGCGACACATTGCTCGGCATGGATAGCTTCCCTGTGTCGCCCTCCGGGCTTTGCAATGCACATAGGCAGGTTCCGGTGGCTCACGCCACCGGCAAGGAAATGCCGCCCTCTGGGCTGAATACCTGCGTTCGGCTGAACTGAATGCCCTGGCCAGTACTGGCAAAAATATCCACGAACAAAGACATGCACCGAAGTCTTCGGCAATCCTGTTTTTTACATCCCACATCACCCCCTCGGACTGCGGTGATGCCAAACGTTACGTCACTTAAACATGTGCCACTACATTACTGCGACCATGGCACCCAATTCCGACGAATCGGCAGTTCGCCGTCTCGCGAAGGCGTCGCTTTTGAAATGGGAGCCGCTCGATAATCCGGGCGTGATGACACAACTAAGAAGTGGCGTGCGATATTTCCTGACCACTCGCGGAATGTGTGATTGTGGTACCGAAATCGGTGTCTCCGTTCGAACTGCCCGAACACTTCCGCCTCGTGATCCCGACCTATCGCGCGAGATCAAGAAACTCAAGAAGAAAGGTTGGACCGACGCTAAGATTGATCGGTGGATTGAGCAGACAAAGGCAGACGTAGCCAAAAAACATATGGATTCCGAGACTCGCCTGTGCGGTCCACATCCCGAAGTGGATCGTTGGATTCAATTCGTTTCGTCGGTTTTAGCAGGGAACTATACCGATTGGATTGGAATTCTCGTACACTGGTCCAAGCTTGCGAACAGTTTCAACTGCGAGGCGATCGCAAAGTAGCCCATCCAACCACGCACGAATCGTGCAGGTTCGCCTAAACGGCGTTCCATCGAGATTCCTCGGCTGCGCCCAGTAATCTCACGAATGCGATGTTGAAAGCGATCGATGGACTTACTCGTCACGTTAATCGTCGCGCGTGTACCCACGAATCGGAACCCGAGATACTCCAGTTCCTCCGTGGTAACGATGCGACTCTTCTCCAGGTTGACCACCAAGTGAAGCTTGGTCGTCAGATAACGATGGACCGAATCAAACACTCGCTCGGCGCTACGTTTCGACTTCAAGCTTGCTCGATGTTGGATGGTTCGACTAACGCCTCAGTCAGAGACGTTGGGAATAAACTCAAGGCTGGTTTCTCAAGCGACGCCGTTGCGGCATCATCCGGTCGGACTGTTGAACCTGTGGTCCTCATGCGTGCGGAGTCCGGTAAACTCGGTTCTCCTGGCGTGCGGTGGTTCCCTCGCGACAAGCCGCTTGATGGCTCTTCCTTGTTCTTCATTGTTTGGTCCTTCCTATTTCCATTGGCATTGGAAGTGTAGTACTACGGCCGCTGCTGACTCCTGCATCACCCACTCCGGCTTGCGCTAGGGTGTTCCTCGCTTTCAGTCGTCGAGATGACTTACTCCTTGGAGTGAGGCAGGTCTCCCCGGATAAGGACGTGAGTTTTCTCTGCACAAGCTCATCCTTTACCTGATCGATGGATAGGCGGTGATGCCTTTTCTGGGGCATTCGTGATGTTTGGCTCACTCGCCTGACCGATCCGGCCTTGTAGGATGTTTCTGTTCGTAACCTCGCAGATTTGGTGAGAATGCAATCGAGTGGGGGATGACGCTCTGACGGCAGTCGACAGACTCGATACTTACCCAACCATTCGCAGGCTTCCTTCCTACGCTTATCAATCGCAACTAAGAATAAGGTGCGGTATTACTGTTAGTGGGACTTGTTGATCATCGACGAATTCGGTTTCGACAAACTAGAGCGGAAGGAAGTTCCGGATGCACTGAGCCTTCTTTACAAAGTGATTGATGGCCGGAATCGGAGAAGTTCGACAGCCACCCTGCGAAAATGGCTGATTCTTAGCTGCGATTGAGATTCTTACCAATCCACCATTTTGGTGATTCGATTCCATCGGTGCGAAGCTACGTCCGAGACAAATATCCGGATGGAAGGAATGAAACATATGCGGCGTTTATCATCCGCGCGAAGGGATTTACGAATCAAACCAATGGTATCGTCGGAGCAATAACATCAAGGTCATTCTTGACAGGCAGGGACAACGAAGACTTCCGAAAACTGATACTAATGGACGATACGTTTTCGCTGCGTTATTTACTTGACTTGGGTGAAGGCGTGCTGGATGGAGCAGGTGAAGAAACTACTGCATATGTTGTCGGTCAGCGGCAGTCATCTAATTGCTTTATCTTTGACAATCGTGAAAAGCTTGACAAACGTCTAGGTTTCCAGCACCATGCTCGTGCAATACCCAGGGGACTTTTTTCAAACCATCCCAATCACGAGATTCTATATGAACTCGACATTGGGCAGCTTCAGTCGCTTGCTACTGATGCGAAACTTGAGCCGACCCTCGCTGCGGTGACGTTCGGTAAAGCAGTCTTGAAAGCGATCGATCGAATTGAATCATCTGATGAGACTGCGCAGCTTTTTGCTACACCGATAGCTGATGGCCAGAAAATTGCTTCCGAGTACTTCGAAGCAATTTCTAGGCTGTCTGACTCCCTGAATGAGATTGGATACAGCTTGGATGACGAAGTAATCAAGCTTCAAGGTGAGCTAGTCCAATCAAGATTGAAGAAGGTCGTTTCTCTTGAGCGGTATCAGTCCTTTGCTTTAGGTGTTTTGTTCGGTAGGTGGAAGTTGCAGCCAGTAGACAGGCCAATCGAGGTTTTTGGCGAATTTGACGGAGTCGGGGCTGTATCGCCTGCCAGACTTAAATCTCGTGATTCTTCGCATACTGGCAATCGAATCGCGTTTCTTGAGGATGATTGTGCATTTGGGATGAACCGTCTGAGTGGCATGGTGAATGATTTGGTTCACCAGTTTTCAAAACAAGGTGTACCATTTACTAGCCAGGAACTCAGTAGGATTGACTCATTTCGAAGCGTTGAATTTTTCATTTCCATTTGCCGAAGTACTCTCGCAGCCGACGAGAAGCGCCCATTTGTCTACCGCTAACACTTAACAGCTTTGATTATACGATCTGGATCTATTACCCTAACCTAACTAGTCAAACGCTGTTCTCGATTGCCAATGATCTACTGGACAACAGAATCGAAAAACGTCAAAAAGAAATCGCTAACCTGCGTTTGATTGAGAAGCGGAGTCCAACTCAAGAGGCAATTCTAGAGGAGTTGCTTTCCTTTGTATCTGAATTAACCACCTTTAGGTCAGAACTGCTGGATGTCGCGAGGTTCTGGAAGCCCAATATCAATGATGGTGTTCAGATTACGGCAGCCCCTCTGTGGCAGTTCTTTCAGCACAGAAAGTGGCGTGACACGTTGAAGAAGACGTGGGAACAACTTGAAGAGGGCGATCACGACTGGGCACACCTTGCCCTTTCGATATGGCCTGACAGGTAGGCCAAAGGGTGTCATCCTCAACAACATTTACAAGTTGCGAGACCTGCAGGTTATCCGTGATCCGTGATCGCGCGTCGAAGTGGACTCGGCAATGCTCACAACTTGTGCCGAGTCTTTCGCAGCCAATGCAGTATGACCCCGCAAAAGTATCGCGAATCACATCGGTAGTGATTGTGGCCATAGAAATGCTCGTTATGGCCATTTCTATGCTCCTCATTTGTCCTCAAATTTGGCTATGATAAGGGTTCCCTATCTCTTTAGGCGAACGGCAGGCTGAAATCTGCCAATCGAGAAGATGAACTTAGTGGAATTCGCCAGAATTCCTCGCACGTCAGGAATTCTGGCGAATTCCACTACGGGTAGTTCTCAGGTCGCCGCTCTCCTTATTGCGAAAAACGTCCAAGATCACGAAAACCTTGAAAGCTCGCCAATGAGATACTGCCGAACATCATTTGTAACGCTAACTCTTTGCGTTTTCATGTTCGGAAGCATTCTGTCGGCTTCGCAGCCACCGAACATCGTCCTTTTTTTGATCGATGACCTAGGTTGGCGAGATCTGGTTTGCCAAGGCAGTCGTTACTACCGAACGCCGAATATCGATGCTCTGGCTCAGCAAGGAGCGCGATTTACCAACGCCTACTCAGCCTGCGCCGTTTGCTCGCCAACGCGTGCTGCAGTTTTGACCGGCAAGTATCCGGCTCGGCTCATGCTGACCGATTGGTTGCCGTCGGGGCGTTGGGATCCAACGGCAAAATTTTTGTCAGGTCGTTTTCTGCGTGGTTTGCCGGTCGAAGAACTCACCTTGGCCGAAGCACTCCGCAGCCACGGTTATCGAACGGCCAACATCGGCAAGTGGCACTTGGGCAGCGAGCCATTCTCGTTACCCGAACATCATGGCTTTGATGTGAACATCGGTGGCAACGCTCATGGGGCACCGGGCAGCTATTTTTATCCCTACGACGGGGATTGGTTGATTCCTGGAACTCCGTTGCATGCCAAGTGGAATGTGCTACCCGATGGCAAGGAGGGTGAATACCTGACCGATCGGCTGACGGATGAAGCTGTCCGTTTCATCACTCAGAACAAAGACAATCCGTTCTTCTTGTACTTCCCGCATTACGGAGTCCATACGCCGCTGCAAGCCAAGTCTGACGTGATTGCCAAGTACGAAGCGATTCCTGAATCACAGCGTCAAGGGCTGCCTGAATATGCTGCGATGGTGGAGAGTATCGACGATAGTGTCGGACGTGTGATGAAGACGTTGGAGAATTTGAAGTTATCCGATAACACCATCATCATTTTCACCAGCGACAATGGCGGGTTCTGGAAGGCAACCAATCAAGCTCCCCTTCGCGCGAACAAGGGAGCTTACTACGAGGGAGGTATCCGTGTACCGCTGATCGTAAAATGGCCAGGCAAGGCGAAAGCCGGTTTGGTGTTGGACGAACCCGTGATCAGCAACGACTTATATCCTACATGTTTGGCTGCCTGTGGATTACCGGCACGTCCCAATCAACATGTTGACGGTCTCGATCTCAGCAAGCTTGTGCAAGGCGAAGTTACGAGCCTGAAACGGCAATCGCTCTTCTGGCATTTCCCGCACTACAACGAACATCCATCGAGCGTCCCCTCCAGCGTCATTCGCAAGGGGGCATGGAAGCTGATCGAGACGTTTGATCCAGCCGGAGTGGAGCTCTACAACTTGGAAAAGGACCTAAGCGAAGCCACTAACTTGGCTGAGTCTCATCCCGAAAAGTTGGCAGAACTACGTGGTGATTTAGAGGCTTGGAGAGTTAACATAGGCGCCGAAATGATGAGACTCAATCCTGATTACGATCCAACTTCGACTGCGACGCCCAAAAAAAAGAAAGGTAGTGGACTTCGCCAGAAGTCCTCAGCTCCGTGATAGTAATTTATGAAAATGGCATAGGCATCCTGCCTGCGATCGCACTACATACTTTGCACGCGACATTGCGCGGAATGCAGCATGACAGGCTAGAAGCCTATCCCACTTTTAATTACGAATGCATAATGACTCCGATGGTGCAACTCAGGCTAATGGGATTCGCGCGAATTCTTGCTGTAGTGGGATTCGCTAGAATTCCCGATACACTAGGGCTGTCTGAAATTCTAACGACCACCTGTATTTTTCACCTCAACTCGAAATGGTAAGTGGCAATACTCATGAAACCTCTCCTGCCCTTTATCACTATCTTGGTATTGACGTCGTTGAGCGTTGCGGCGGACCGTCCCAACGTGATACTAATCCTTGCCGATGACCTCGGTGCTCACGACTTGGGATGTTTCGGCAGCAATTACTATGAGACGCCTAACATCGATCGCCTCGCATCGAAGGGCATGCGGCTGAAAAATGCCTACTCTGCCAGTCCGCTCTGTTCGCCGACACGTTCTAGCATTATGGTCGGTCAACATCCCGCGCGCACTGGCATTACTTCCCCAGCCTGCCATCTGCCGACGGTGGTTCTGGAAAAGCAACTCGTCGCCTCGAACGCGCGCGTCAATGTCGCCAACTCGCTCACGCGTTTGAAGCCCAACTACTACACTCTGGCGGAAGCCTTGAAAGAGGCGGGTTACTCGACGGGCCATTTTGGCAAGTGGCACCTCGGGCACAACATGGCACCCGGCGACACCTACGAGCCGCGTGACCAAGGTTTCGACGTGGACTGGCCCCACACGCCGAAAGCACCCGGCCCCGGCGGTGGCTACCTCGCGCCCTGGAACAAGTTCATCAGTGATCCCAACATTCAAGACGAAGCGGGACGTCATGTGGATGAACGCATGGCCGACGAGGCTGGCAATTTCATTCGAGCCAGCAAAGGACGCCCATTCTTCGTGAACTTCTGGCTTTACTCCGTCCACTCGCCGTGGAACGCAAGGCAAGACTACATCGAACACTTCAAGCAGCGGACCGACCCCACCAATCCACAGCGGAATCCACTCTACGCCGCGATGGTGAAGAGCATGGACGACTCCGTGGGCCGACTTCTGCGCCACCTCGAAGAATCCGGCGAAGCTGACAATACCATCATCGTTTTCTGGTCCGACAACGGCGGCTACGCGTACCCGCCCAAGCAAACCGACCCCGAGGGTTACGCCGACATCCCCGCCACCAGCAACCTGCCTTGCCGCAGCGGCAAGGCCTCGATCTATGAAGGTGGCACGCGCGTGCCTGGCATCGTCGTCTGGCCCGGCAAAGTGAAAGCAGGAGCAAATGCCGACTTCCTGATCCAAGCCACCGACCTCTACCCCACTTTACTTCAGGCGTGCGGCGCATCACCAAGCGCAGACCAAAAGATCGATGGATTCGATCAGGCCTCGGCTCTGTCTGGTGGTGTCTCGCCGCGCAAACAGATCTTCTGCCACTTCCCGCACGGCAATGCCGCTCGCGACGCTATCATGGATGGCTTCTATGCTGGATCGTATGTGCGCGAAGGGGACTTCAAGCTCATTCGCTTCTACGCGCGAGCCGACGATGGGTCCGATGAACACGAGCTTTATGATCTCGCCAGCGACCCTGGAGAACGTCAGAATCTACTGAAAGAAAAACCAAAGATCGCCGCCAGACTCAGCGTCCTGCTCGACGAATTTCTGACAGAGACCCAGGCTGTCATCCCGAAACTCAATCCCGACTTTGGCAAAGGTCGGCAGAACTACGATACGGCCTCTAAGAAGAAATCGCCCGAGCCCGACGGCCTTCCGGGTGGATGGAAGAACCGCGCTGGAGCGGCCGTCGTTCGTGACGGTGTACTGAACGTTCAATCCAAAGGTGCCAATTCGTTTTTAGGCGTTAGCGCTGGATTGCCCGCTGGAACAGCTCGACTCACCTTCCGCATTCGCGCACCGCAAGCCGGAGAGGGAAAAGTCACTCTTCTCACTTCGCCCAGTGCTACAGAAACATTATCGGTGCCCTATAAGGTATCCGGCGAAGCGGAATGGGAGACCGTGACGGTCGAGTTGCCGGTTAAGGAAAAGACCACAATCCTGCGACTCTATTTGCCATCCGGCTCTGCCGCCGTCGACTTCAAGGACATCGTCCTTACTCCCCCCCAAGGCCAACCGCGTTCTTGGACTTTTTGAGCACCTTAATTCTGAGTAGACGACCATCGCGGCAAATTGGACCTCATCCTGGTCTTGTTTGACTTTTATAGTTCGATCAGAAAAAACTTCGAATCCTCTCCAGGCAGGTTTGGTCAAACGGGACTGCAAGCCTTCGCCCATCTTAAAACCCTAACGCTCGTCCGCTACGGCAAAGGCTACCCCGATGAAACCCAGGCCAAAGTCAAAGCGCTGTTGCCCAAAGTGGAGGTGAAGTTTGTCTAGTAATCGAATCATGAAACACACTCTCCTCGCCGCCCCGCTGCTGACCGGCCTCGCAATCCCGAAGGACGACCTTGATCGACTTCGTTGCGAAGCATCGTGTTATCATCTCTTTTGCAACTCGCCTAATGTCTCATGTTCTGGCGATAGCGACCGGGCGTCATGCCGACTCGGTCGCGAAAGAGATTGGCCAGATGCTGGACGGAGACAAAGCCGGCTCGCGATGCAATGGCTTGTAACGAGAGTTCCGTTTCGGCAAGATCGGTCTTAACACGTGCAAGTCGAATTTGCATGATCGCGGCGGTTGCCGATTGCCCCACCGCCGCTTGCAGGCAGCGATCGAGCGTACTGCGCGAGACTGCCAGATGCGCGGCGACATCCTCAGCAGTTACGGGCTGACAGGCATTCTCGCGAATGAACCGGATGGCAGCCGCGGCTTCCGGGTCGTCGACGGCGATCATGTCCGTTGACAGCCGTGTCACCACACCACGAGGTGGCATCATGGTGCGCCTAGCAACACGGCGTCCCTGCATCCGTCTGGCAAGAACTTCAGCCGCCTTGTATCCGACGGCGACTGCATTGACGTCCACGCTGCTCAGCGGCGGATTGGAAATGCGGCAGAAGACTTCATCATTATCGATTCCCATCACTGCGGCGTCTTCCGGAACACGTAGGCCCAGCGTCAGTGCGACGTCGAGAACCAAGTGTGCTTGTTCGTCGTCACATGCAAGAATCGCGATGGGTCGTGGCAAACTATTTAACCACTCGATCAATTCCTGCATATCCTTCGGTGATGAGGTAGTGCTTCGCCACCTGGCTCGCGGATTTTGCTTGGTCCGAAAGACGTTGCAGGTTGAACCGGCTTCAGTGACCAGTTGCTGAAATCGCTCCCGCCGCCAGTCGATCCAGACTCGCGGTTTACGAAAGAACTCACACCAGGCGAAATGGCGAAAGCCGCGTTGGCGAAAGTGTTCGAAAGCTGCTTCAACGACCGGCGCGTTATCGACTCCTACCAGCGGCAGTCCTGCTTCGGGTACTCCGCCACGCACATCGATCACGGGAATCCTCGTTTCCAATACTGCTCGTGCCATCTGGGGCGTATCGCAGCGAACGATGATTCCATCACCTTGCCAAGTTCTCAGCCAACGGGGCGGTCGATCGTCGATATTCCGCGGTTCAAGACGGAGCAACCACGAGCCATGTTCGGCTGCGTATCGAGCAACACCTTCGATGATTTGTCGCCCATGTCCACGCGATGTTTCGATCAAGAGGGCTACGTGAGGTCGGTTACTCATAGCGTTTCATCGTGTCACGAACCTTCCATGGGGTGTCAGTTCTTAAAATCGCTATTTGACAAAGTTACGCAATACTTTGAAGATTCTTGGCAATGGAGTTTAACACCCAATATGGCCATAATCAAGTAATTCTTTGGTAAGGATGTCTGAATGAGATAGTCCCTATCACCACCAAAGTTAAAGGCACAGTTGAGAACTATGAAAAGAATGCTCGCCATCCTCAGTGTCGTGTTACTTTTTCCGTGGGCATTGCTGAGTGTGCAAGACACTGCGGTCAAGCTTAGCGAGGCCGACCCACTTGTCGAGCAAGTCAGGAACGTTGCGCGACAGACCAGTCTCTTACCCACTGGATGGGATGCCGCGCTGGCGGGAGATAAAGTGATGAGACGGCTCGTCAAAGTCACCGCGCCAAAGGTGAATGGGGCGCACGATGCGGAGTTTGTGTGCGTCGGGGAGCGAGCCTACATCGTCGAGCACGACAACGATGTCGCACTAGGGCACGGCGCCGGCGCGGCGATGTATTGCGTGTTGACGGTGGTGAACTTGAAGACGCTAGGAGTGGAAAAGACCATCCCGATGGCAAGAGCAGGCCAGGCGTTTGCGAACGTCACCCTGCCTAAGTCGCAGGTCTTCGTGCCGCGCATCATTCGGAAGGACGAGCAGACGCTGCGGACCTACTTTTGCAGTAAGTCGGAGCACGAACAGACTTGGTATCGCGACTTCGATCTCCGTACGCAGACCTTTGAGGAGAGTATCCACAAAGCAAATCTCAAGACGGCGGCAGGTATCTTCGATATGCAACCTCGCCATTTCCATGCCGATGCAGCGGCTCAGGGTTTCACGAAGCCGCCGATAAACCATAGCCTGTATATCTTTGATTCGTTCAAGGAGTTCGATGGTCGGAACTACGTAGCGCTTAACAATTTTCCTGGCAAACAAAACGCTCTCGCCGTGTTGCACGATGACTTCGTGACTTTCGAGATCATCGCCCATTACAAAGAACCACAGTCGCAGCAGCTCAGCGAATCAGCCATAAACCGTTTGCCGGACGGTAGTTGGATGGCGATCTGCCGTAATGACGGAGGAAACTATCATTTCACCACCAGCCGAGACGGCAATGCATGGATTGTCGGTGAAACAAAACCCTTTGTGCCCAACTGCACCTTGGTTTTGTATGGAAGAAGCAATGCGCGCTGTTGGCTCGTTCCCGCTGTACTTGGTGGTCTATGACAATCTCATTTGTTCAACTCCGTCAAATTGAACCATCGCCTGTTGCTAGACGATTATTGTGGCATCTCTTTTCCGTAGGGCGAGCATGGCGCGATGAGCCAGAGGTTCATCCTAAACCTGATAAGTCTGGTGTCTTTCTTTTTTTCGTTGTTGCTGGAAGCGGCGTGTTGTTGCAGTCGGGTCAGCGATGGGAGCTGAGCACCGGGCCGCGTTGCTGGTTAGTCGATACGCGGCAACCTCGCACTTATGAGCCGCTATCGGGGCAGCGGTTGGAGACGATTGGTGTGCGTTTCTCCGGACCAGGGCTGGATGCTTGGTTGGAGACGTTGTGTGGGGTCGGCGAATTTCACTTTGCCGGTTCAACCGACTTTCACTTTTTCGAAACGGCTCAACAACGGTTGTTGCAACTCATAATGCGACGCCCAGCCGGCTACGAGTGGAAAGTACATGAGACGCTGACTCAACTGCTCGGTCGCTTGCTCGCTATGCGTCAAGTGCTTGCGACAGAGCATCAAGATATCCCGAAGGCAGTTTCCAGAGTTATGGACGCGGTGCTTTCCGATCCTGCACGAGCATGGCGTGCAGCCGAATTGGCGAGGATCGCGCATGTTAGCTATTCTGGTTTGAGATTGTCGTTCAGAGCGACTCAGCATGAAAGCCTGCACGAGTTTCTGCGCCGTACACGACTGGATCAAGCGAAACTCCTGTTGGCTGACGAACGGCTATCTATCAAGGAAGTTGCTTGGCGGCTGGACTTCTCCAGTGAAGCCTATTTTAGTCAATGGTTCCGACGAAACACTAAGAGCACCCCATCGACATTTCGAGCAAGCGGGCGAGGTTAATGGCGATAGGGGGATTCGCCAGAATTCCTATCCATTGGAGTCCATTAGAGAATTCTGGCGAATCCCACTACTACTTTGGCAGTTTTCGCAAGTCAATTGGCATCAATCGCATGCTGTTCACTGATTGTGCAAAATAACAT
The DNA here is from genome assembly GCA_945875845.1 of Pirellula staleyi DSM 6068. Lineage (GTDB taxonomy): Bacteria > Planctomycetota > Planctomycetia > Pirellulales > Pirellulaceae > JBKCUI01. Next base: position 60,918 of record CAMCMB010000022.1, on the reverse strand, counting down.
TAAATTGGATATGAACTCTACCGACCAAAAACGTATTGGCATCATTGGCCTCGGGCTCACTCAGGTGCAAAATCGTTAGGTTCACGCAATTTAGTTCGTGCATCACGCCTTAGTTTTTCGCTTCTTTCAGATCTTCTCCGGAGTTAGAAAATGAAACAAGTTACAGTGCGACCCAATCGAGGGTTTACGTTGGTCGAGTTGTTGGTCGTGATTGCGATCATCGGCATCCTTGTTGGGTTACTGCTACCTGCTGTGCAAGCAGCTCGGGAAGCGGCGCGACGCATGCAATGCAGCAACAACCTCAAGCAGATGGGCTTGGCGTTGCACAACTATGAATCGTCTTACAAGACCTTCCCGGCAGGTGCTGTTATGCCTGGTGGTTGTTGCGGGACACCAAGCGCAAGTAATTGGGCATTGTCTATACTTCCATTCATCGAACAGACGAACCTTTATAATCAATACGACTTTGCGTTATTTAATGACTCACTGCCTGGCCGGGCGCCGGCAGCTACACCGCGTCCGGCTACCGATGTCAATGGCCCCGTAGTAGAGACATTGATTCCGTCCTACAACTGCCCATCTGATCCTGGAGCTGGCTTGATCGAGAGGCCAGCCACCGGCCCCGGCAGCGACAAAAATTATCGAACAAGTTCCTATCGTGCTGTGAGCGGTGCAGGATATCGCGGCATTGCGTATATGGACTCGAACGGGCCACACGCATGGCACACAGCCAACCGAGGAGTTTTGTTCACGGTTGGTGGATCTCATGGAGGCTTTACTGCTACAGGGGGTGCGGTTCACGGTGCAACTCAAACCAAGATTGGCGGAATAACCGATGGAACTTCGAACACGATGGTGATAGGAGAGTACAGCACGATCACAGTTCCACGCAGACGAACCTTCTGGGGCTATTCGTACACTTCGTATGCCCAATCCACTGTTACAGTAGGACAGCCTCGTCACTTAATCGCGGATTACAACCGCTGCGGTACCAATGGACCGGGAGGAGACAATCCGTGCAAACGCGGTTGGGGCAGCATGCACTCGGGTGTACTACAGTGGGCATTTGCTGATGGATCAGTTCGCGCGATCAGTTCAAACGTGGATCTGGGAGTTTCACCAGCTAGTAATGCGACTCCGCCAACAGTAATGGGAGTGCTTCCAGCCATGGCTACCATCAGCGGTGGCGAGGTTATCGCCAACCTGGAATAGTCGGCGCAATTATTGGCTGAAAATAGCTTTTCTCGCAGAGCAACGTTCTGTTCGCTGCTCGGCGAGTGTTGCGATTTAGGACTTTGTCCGCCTTCGACTTTCGATACGCTTCAAAAACCATCAACCCCAATTTTTAATCAGGAAAGAGAGCCCATTAAATGCAGTCCCGAACCGGATCTAGGAATTATCATCCGTTGCTCATGTCAGTTATGGTATTGCTCACGAGCCTGGGGTGCGGCGGTAAATTCCAAGAGGGCCAAGTGACGGGGACGATCACACTCGATGGGAAACCACTGCCGAACGCTTCGGTAGACTTTACGCCGATCAATGTATCAGATGGTGAATCGCCTTCGTCTTCTGGCGTAACCGATAGCAATGGCAAGTACAGTCTCAGCCTAGTGATTGATCAGACCAGAGGTGCGTTGGTGGGCGAACATAAGGTCGTTATCTCGAAAGGCTTCGAAAGCTCAAGTGACGTGGCGACCCCTCAAGAACTGGGCAATGCTTCATTACCCTTTCATGACTTTACGTTCGAAGTTAAATCGGGTTCTAACACCGCCGATTTTAGCCTCGAATCCAAGAAGAAGGGGAAAAAATAATGTATGCGAAGACATGCTACTGGCCACTTTGTTTGACTGCTATTGCAGTTGCTGGTGGCTGCGAAGGACCAAGGCCTTCTGCCGATATCCGCTTGGAAAAAAATGCTGCCGGGCAAGTTGCTTCAGCGACTTTGGTCGGCAGAAATGTAACCGATTCCCACCTTCATGAAGTCGCGAAAAACAGCCAGCTAAAGGAGTTGAGGCTTCAGGAGTGTTCGCAAGTGACTAGCCAAGGAATAAAGTCCTTGCAGGGTGTAGTTCCCCAGCTGAAATTGCTGGACATAGTTCGAGTTCCGATCGACGACGCAGCGCTTGAAAACTTGGCTGGTTCCACTTCGTTAGAAGATGTCACCTTGGCCCATACCAGTGTGGTTGGCTTGGGGCTGACGCATCTCGCGTCGTCACCACTGAAGCGTTTGGTGGTGTTTAGCAGAGTCGTTACCGCTGACGGCATGAAAAATTTATCCGCTTTGCAACGTCTCGTAGAACTCGAACTGCATTGTCAAGATTTGCCAATCAAAGAGATCTCGGCAATTTCGCAGCTAAAGCAACTAAAGAAATTAGTGGCGTTTCGTACTCCATTGGGTCCGAAAGGAATTGAGGTGTTCAAAGGAATGTCGCAGCTAGAATACCTGCATCTCAATTCGGCAGACATCAACGACGAATCAACGGCAACTCTCAACACATTGAGCAATTTGGAATGGGCCGAGTTCAATTATGGGACAATAACGAACGAGGGCCTAAAACAACTGCGTTTGCCTAAACTCAAGCAACTTTCATTGGACGGATGCAAGGGAATTACGGACGGCGGATTGGGAAACTTCGACGGTATGCCCGCGCTGGAGTCGCTCATGCTAGGAAGCACAGGGGTCGATGGATACGACTTGACTCCGCTAGCAAATCTCCCCAATCTGAAAGAGGTGAAACTAATGGGCAAACAATTCAAAGGAGGAGAGAAGGCCGTCAAGGAACTCAAGACCAAGCTACCCAAATGCGAAGTATTCATCATGCAAGGCTAGTCCTCTGTCCAACTTTAATTTTGGGGTAGAGGGATCGGAGTTTTATCCTTGCATCTGCGACCTTGAATTGCCAGTCGACACCACGTTGCCGAGTATTGGTCGAATTCTCCCATGCCTTTGTTTCCGCTCGACTTGCGTCGATTGTACCGAAGCGACGAGAATGTAGGCATTGGCGAGTCATTGCGCTTAATTCGTTTTCTGCAATATTCAGCCAACTACCGCGCGCTCCACTGGCTGCCCGCCGGCTACATCGTGGTCTGGCCCGAGTCCGACAGGCCTGTCAAGATCCGGTTCTCCATGCAGAATGCGGACCTCTACAGATTCTGGTTCGGCCAATGAACTTAGGAAACTACCAACACCAACAAGGAGAAAGCATGAAGATGAGACAATCCCCCCGGCGATCCAGGCGTTTGTGGACACTTGTAGCGACAATCGTGCTCACCCTGGCGGTTCCGAGCATGTGTGAAGCAGGCGAAACGACGCGGCAGCTTCGGAAAGAGGATGGAATGGCGCCGTCGGTCATCACGAATCCCGGCGCGAAGTTTCAGGACGATGCGCGTCCCGGCGCAATGATCATCGGAATGGATCGCACGCCAAAGGGGCGCATCTGGGGTTGCTGGACAGGCACGGGCGACAAGCCAGATGGGTATTTCCTGCTCGCGACGAGCGACAACGATGGCGCGACTTGGTCGAAGCCGCGGCTGGCGGTCGGCGCACGCTCTGACGCTTCGCAGCAGCTCAGCGGCGCGCTGGTGGGGAACCTGTGGACCGATCCGAAGGGACGCTTGTGGCTCTTCTTTGACCAGCAGCTCGGCGATCCGCAGAAGCGCATCACGAACTGGTTCATGCGATGCGATGATCCCGACGCGGCGGATCCTGCGTGGAGCACGCCCGTTATGTTTGAGGAGGGCTGTACGCTGAACAAGCCGACCGTGCTCAAGGATGGCGCATGGCTGTTGCCAGTGTCCGACTGGCACCGGAAGACGGCTCGCGTGTTTGCCTCGACCGACGAAGGCGCGTCGTGGACGGAACGCGGCAGCGTGCAGTTCCCAATGTGGCAGTTCGACGAGCACATGACGGTCGAACTGAACGATGGCCGCCTCTGGATGCTGGCCCGCACTTCGGGCCAGCCGCACGAGAGCTTTTCGAGCGATGGCGGCAAGACCTGGAGCAAACCGAAGCAGGCGGCGACGGTGCAGAATGTGAGCGCCCGCTTCTTCCTGCGCCGACTGAAATCAGGCCGCATTTTGCTCGTGAAGAACGGCCCGGTGAATGTGCGGCTGCCGCGCCGCTCGAGCATGACGGCTTTTCTTTCGGACGACGAAGGCAAATCGTGGAGCAAGGGTCTGCTGCTCGATGAACGCGCCGATGTTTCGTATCCCGATGGTTTCGAGTCGCCCGACGGCCTCATCCACATTCTCTATGATCGAAACCGCCACACGGATGCGGAAATCCTGATGGCGAAGTTCCGCGAGGAAGATATCCTCGCAGGCAAAATCATTTCCAAGGACGCCAAGCTGCGGATGCTCGCGAACAAGGCGCTCGCGCCCCATCTGCCCATGCCGATCACACCCGATCCGAAGTGGACCGCGCAAGGCATCGAGGACGCGAAGCAGGACTTCAGGAGCATCCCCTACGATGGCGTCACACCGAACAAGATGGTCTGCGACACCACACTGCGCGAGCTGCCCGACGGTTCGTGGATTCTTTTCATGCTCGCCGGCGGCGACACCGAACCGAGCCCGCTCAACTACACAGGCATCACGCGCAGCACCGACCAAGGCAAAACATGGACACCGCTGGAGCGATTCGATGTCGGCTTCCCCCGCGAGGGCAAAACCATCGGCCAGGGTCCGACCGAGCTCATGATCCTTGGCCAGCGCAGCACGCTTTTTTTTTCCACGCACTCGAAGCACTGGGCGAATGACTGGCGATCGTGGTTCCTCACCAGCGACGACTCCTTCAAGACGTGGAGCAAGCCCCAGGAAGTGCCGGGCCGGCTCAAGGAGCGCACCTTTATTCGCAAGCACATCGTCTGCAAAGACGGCCGCATCATGATTCCCTTCCAGCACTACATCGGCCCCGATGACGAGCAGCACAAGACGCCGCTCGACCGCGCTTTCACCAATCCACGCAACGGTGTGCTCATCAGCAGCGACGGTGGCAAGACATGGACCGAGCACGGCAACATCCGCCTCACGCCGAACGACCGCTACTTCGGCTGGGCCGAGAACGATCTCTTCGAGCATCCCGATGGTCGTATCACGATGGTCATCCGCGCCGACGGGCTCGGCGGGCTTCTGTTCAAAGCGGAGTCAAACGACGGCGGCAAGACCTGGCCGGAGTTTGCCAGCACCACGCCCATCCCGAATCCCGGCAGCAAGACCACGCTTTATAATCTCGGCGGCGACACCGTCGCCATTTTGCACAATCCCAACAGCAAGCATCGTAGCCCGATGGCGCTCTGGATCAGCTTCGACGGCATGAAGACGTGGCCCTACCAGCGCGTGCTGCAGGCCGAGAGCTGCGACGGGCCGAAGGGCCGCATGAATTACCCCGACGGATTCGTGAGCGCCGACAAGCAGTGGCTCCACTTCGCGTTCGACGACAACCGCCGCCGTGCCGTGCATTACTCGGCGAAACTGCCTCCTCTTCCCTGAGCACGCTCATGAAACGCTTCTTCGACTGGTTCAACAATCTGTATCCCGTGTGGCTCGTCACGCTGGCCGTGATCGCGTTTTTCAAGCCGCCGGTGATGCTATGGTTCAATTCGGACTGGGTGTTTTGGTCGCTCGCGGCCTCGATGCTCGGCATGGGGCTCACGCTGAGCGTGGATGACTTCAAAGCGGTCGGCCGCATGCCTGGGAGTGTCGCGCTGGGCCTCATCGCGCAATACACGATCATGCCGCTCGCGGGTTGGGCCATAGCGAAGATGTTGCATTTGGAGCCCGGACTCGCCGTCGGAATCATCCTCGTGGCGAGCTGCCCCGGCGGCATGGCGTCGAACATGATTTCCTACCTCGCCCGCGCGAACGTGGCGCTTTCGGTCGTGCTCACGCTCTTCTCCACGCTTCTCGCCTTCTTTTTCACGCCGATGTGGACCAAGGCCCTCGCGGGCGCCTATGTGCCGGTGGATGTGTGGGGTCTCTGCCTCTCCGCACTGCAACTCACCATCGCGCCCGTGATGCTCGGCGTGCTCATCCGGTGGAAACTGCCGCGCACGGCGGATCGCATCGGGGCAGCGGGACCGACCATCGCGGTGGTTGCGTTTGTGTGCGTCACCGGCGGCATCGTCGCAGCGAGCGCCGAGGCCATCGCGAAGAACTTCGGAGTGTTGGCTCTCGCGGCGCTGGTGTTGCACGTCATTGGCTTTGGCATTGGCTATCTCATCCCAAAAGTGCTGCGCTATCCGGAGTCCGTCGCCCGCACAGTCAGTATCGAAGTGGGCATGCAAAATGGCGGCATGGCGGCCTCGCTCGCACGCCTGCACTTCGCCAGCATGCCGCTCGCCGCCGCGGCGGGTGTTTTCAGCGGTGTGATGCAAAACATCCTAGGCGGCATCGCCGCAGCCATTTGGAAGCGTCGTCCACCATGCGCATGAGCCGCCGCGACATCTACTACTGGAAATGCGACCGCCCGGCGGCTTTTCACGGCACGCAGCCGCGTGGCGAGGCGGATGCGAATCTTGTTTGCCAACTCGAAAAAGAGCTGCAGAGGCACTTTGAAACGAAAAACGTCGTTCTTAGCCCCGGAGCCGGTCAGGGGAATCATCTCACGTGGAATGCCGAAGTGGATGGAGAGCTGCTTTTCGTCCGCGTGGAGAACGGCGCCGAAAACGACGCGCATCTGGTCGTGGAGTCGGCTTTGATCGATCGAGTGAGTGCGGCAGGCGTGCCGACGCCGCGGGTGTTCGGCTGCGACGCCTCGCGCAGCCGGGTAGCCTTCGCCTGGCAAGCGCTGGAGCGGATCGCGGCTCCCGATCTGAATCATTGGTTCAAGCAAGGCGTCCTCGACACCGCGCACATCGCTTTCGTCATCGGTCAGGCGGTGGCGAAGTGGCAGGCCATCACGCTGGAGGGATTCGGGGTGCTGGATGCCGTGCTGCGCGGCTATCGCCCGACCTACGCCGATTACTATCACCTGCGCCTCGATGAGCATCTCGCCTTCCTCGCGCAGCGAGGATTCCTGTCAGCGGGGATCCGCTGCGAGATTGCCGCCGAAATCGATAACCACCACAGCCTCCTGGCGTTCGAGCGCGGCTGCCTCGTCCACAAGGACCTCGCGCTCTGGAACATCCTCGGCACCCCGCAGGATATCGCCGCCTTCATCGATTTCGACGATGCCATTAGCGGTGATCCGCTGGACGACCTTTCGCTTCTCGCTTGCTTTCACGATGCCGCATTTCTTCGCCGTGCATTCGAGGGCTATGCAAGTGTCCGCCCGTTGCCCGCTGAACATCGCCGCCGCTTCTGGCTGCACCTGCTCCGCAACATGATCGTCAAGGCAGTCATCCGCGTCGGTGCCGGCTACTTTGAACGGGACAGCGGCTTCTTTCTCATCGGCAGCGGCAGCACCGGGGCGGACCTGCGGCGGTTTACCCAGGACCGAATCCGGCTCGCGCTGAACGGTCTTCGCACAAACACAGGACTGGACGACTTATGACATCTGCACTTCGCCTTGGAACGTGGCTTTCCCTCGGTTCACCTGCCATCACGGAACTCGCGGCGCTGTGCGGTTTCGACTGGGTGTTGCTCGACCTGGAACACGGCAGCGCGTCCGAGGCCACCTTGCCCGACCAATTACGGGCTCTGCGAGGCAGCGGCACCCACGGGATTGTGCGCGTCGGCGCTCCGCATGCTGATCTCATCGCCCGCGTGCTCGACTGGGGTGCGTCCGGCATCATGGTGCCGCACGTCAACTCCGCCGCCGAGGCCGAGGCCATCGTTCAAGCCGCGCACTACCCGCCCCGAGGCCGGCGCGGGTTTTCCCGCACCGTGCGAGCGCATGATTACGGGCTCCGCGTTCCGGAAAGCACACCCGCGCCGCTGCTGATCGCCCAGATCGAGACTCGCGAGGCAGTGAACGAGGTTCCCAGCATAGCGCGCGTTGATGGCATCGGCGTTCTCTTCGTCGGCCCCGCGGACTTGCAGCACGACCTCACACACCGGAATCCGTGCTCGGCCGAGGACTTCGAGGCGTTTTTGAGCCGCGTGGTAGCAGCCGCCCGCGCCGTCGGCAAAGCCGCCGGCATCCTCGTCCGCGACCCTTCTGAACTGCCACACCGGTTGACGCAGGGTTTCACCCACATCGCTGTGCAGTCCGATCTGGCCCTCATCCGCGATGCCTTCCGCACGATTGTTCAAACCAACAAGGACATCACCCGCCATGAGAACTAACAATCATACCCCCTCACTCCCCGTCGCCGATCCTCGTTCTGACCGTTTCCGGTGCGGCGGACGCGAAAGCAAATTCCTAGCAGCAATTGAGTCCTGCTTTGAGAACGACATCCCGATGAAATTCAATCTCCTGATCATAGAATACCCCGTGCGCTGCCTCGCCTGCCTCGCCTGCCTCGCGTGCCTCGCCTTCGCCGCCACCACCGCTCTTGCCTCGCCGACCGTGCGCGTCACCGCGCCCGCCGATGGCGCGGAGTTGAAAGCGGACGCGCCTTTTACGGCTACCGCTGATGCGCAGGCGGACGCCGGGCGGCGCATCGTGAAGGTGCAGTTCTTCGTCTGGTCGCACGCTCTGCGCGTGGGCGAAGCGACCGCCGCGCCGTGGAACGCCGAGGTGAAGCCGCGCGACGTCTTCGCCCGCGCGCGCTTTTCCCTCATCGCCCGCGCGACTGACGACACCGGCGCGGCGACCGATTCGGAACCCGTGTGGCTCACGATGCGCGACGACGCGGAGTATCCGCCGCGGGCCAAGGCGCGCGAGGAGCGTCTCATCTCCGCGCACACACCGGGCAGCGGTCACGAAGGCATCCCGTGTCTTGCCGAAGCACCGAACGGCGATCTACTCTGCGTTTTCTACGCGGGCAAATATGAGCTTTCCGACGACACGGCGATCTACTTCACGCGGCTGCCGCGCGGCGCGCGCGAGTGGGAAAAGCCCCGCCGCATCATCGGCGGCGACGACGGCATCTCGCGCGCGAACCCCGTGCTGCACGTCCGCAAAGACGGCGCGCTGACGTGCTTCTACTCGAACATCGACGGCGAGCGGAACTTCGAGCATGCGCGTCCGTGCTTCCGCACCTCGCGCGACGGCGGCGCTACGTGGAGCACCGAGCAGCGGATACCCGAGCCGAAGTTCACGCACCCGACCGGCACGATCTTCGCGCTGAAACCGATCCGCCTCGCCGACGGTACGCTGCTCCTCCCCGCGAACCGCGAGAGCGAACACCCGGACCCGAAGCGCGGCTGGACTTCGCTTTTCTACCGCAGCACCGACGACGGGAAAACGTGGACGGAAACCGCGGAGATTCTTTCCACGCCCGGCAACATTCAGCCGACCGCGCAGCAACTCTCCGACGGTTCGCTCGTCGCCCTTTTCCGCCCGCGCGGCCGCGACGCGAAGCTCTGGCGCTCGACTTCGTCCGACGGCGGCCAGACGTGGGCCGCGCTGGAAAAAACGCCGCTCGCGAATCCGTCAACGCGTTCCGATTTCGCAGCGCTGCCCGGCGGCGCGCTCGTGCTCGCCGCGAATCCCGACGGCAAGAAGCGCACGCCCGTTTCCGTCTTCCTCTCGCGCGACGCCGGCAAGACGTGGCCCATCCGCCGCGACCTTGAGACTGGCCCCGGCCCCTACGGCTACACCGCCGTCCTGCGCACGAGCGATGGGAAGATCCACATCGCCTACGATTGCGACCGCCGCGTGATCAAACACCTCGTTGTGGACGAGCCGTGGTTTTCTGAACCACCCACACTACTCAACTATACGCGCCCATGAGCCATCCACTGACCGACACCGACCTGCTCGAACTCCAACGCTGGAACACGCCCACCATTTACAACGGCTGGGAGCAAATCACCAAACAACACGCGGCGCACGACGGCTTCAATCTCGAGGAGACGCGCGACTTCATGCCCGAGGCGCTGCCCGAGCGCGCAGAACCTTCACAGCCCAGGAAAAAGCCGCTATCACGTTGCGACACATTGTCGACAAAACCCCCGTCTCAGATCTCTCCGACAAACCACCTGCTTAAGACACCATGAACAAACCAACCGCACTCCTGCTGACTCTAACTCTGGCCGCGCTCGCTGCTGCGGGCACACTTCGCGCCGACGAACCCACGCTCGGTGCGGACTACACGGTGGTCTTCGACCACCACGCCGGGATTCCCATGGAATCGGGCTACATCTACAGCGGTGCGCCGTCCTTGGCCAGAACATCCGACGGCGCATTGCTCTGCTCGGTGCCGTTGAATATCCGCGGCAAACCGCGAGGCGCAGTGAAGACGCTTCTGTTCTTCCGCAGTGATGACGGTGGCGCAAGCTGGAAACGATTGCCGGGGGAAAGCGATGCTACCCACGGGACGCTGTTCTCGCACGGCAAGGCGCTGTATTTCCTCGGCTTCGGAAAGTATGTTAACAATCCTCCAGACTCCGGCCTGAAGATCATCCGCTCCGACGATGACGGGCAGACATGGACGGCCCCGGTGACGCTGTTTCAAGGTCCCTATGTCAACACGGCCAGTTCCTACGTCATTCGCAACGGACAGTTCTACTGGTGCATGGACGATGGAGGAGGCAGCGGGTGGAAGAAACCAGGCAATACCTATGTCATCGCGGGCGATCTGTTGAAAGATCTGCTCAAGCCCGCCTCGTGGCGCATCTCCGCACCGCTGCCCATGCCCGAGTTGCCTCCATCCATGAGCCGTCCAGGAAAAAGCGGTGGAGCCATCCTCGAAGGCAACGTGGTCGAGGTCAACGGGCGGCTGCAGCTCAGTTGGCGCTACCTGATCGCCGAGCGCGACAGTGTCGGAATCGGCGTCATCTGCGATTTGAAGGACGACGGCAAAAAGCTCGACTACCGCTTCCGCCAGTTCCACGCGCTGCCCGGCGCGCAGTCCCAGTTTAACATCGTGCACGATCCCGTCGGCGGCCTCTACTGGATGAACGCCAACCTGCCGACCCGCACCCAGGACCAGGACCCGGCCTGGAACGCGCAACTATCAAAGAACCCGAACTACAAGTTACCCGCCGGCCATGAGCGCCGCATCCTCGCGCTCTATTGCAGCTTCGACGCGCTCAACTGGCTGCCCGCCGGCTACATCGTGGTCTGGCCCGAGGTCCGACAGGCCTCCCAATACTGCGGTTTGCTGATTGATGGCGACGACCTGCTGGTGGTGGCCCGCACCTCACGCGCCGGGCGCAACCAGCACGACAACGACTTGACGACCTTTCACCGGGTGAAGAATTTCCGCGAGCGTGCGGCATTTCTGCTGCCGGGCAAAAAATGAATCGAAGGATGACCGTCAGCCCCCTCACACCCCGTCTCCACGCCACGTTCAGGGCCAACTCGCCCCGGCACACTCAAAAGCAATTTCCTAGCTGCAGGAGAACCATGATGATGCGACATTCCCCCCGGCGATCCACGCGTTTGTGGACACTTGTTGCGGCAATCGTGCTCACCCTGGAGGTTTCGAGCATGTGTGAGGCAGGCGAACCGACGCGGCGGCTGTTCCTCGACGATTACCACATCCAGAGCATGACCGGCCTGAGCCGGGTCTATCACCAGCCGGTCAAGGACCCTGCGCCGGTCATTGTGCCGGATAAGCTCTGGGAGACGACTGGCTGGGTCCGGCCGGTAGGATGGTATCCCTACGCCTCCCACGCACAAGTATGGTCGCCGCCGGCGTGGAACCCGGAATTGTCCAAGTGGCAGCTCTGGTATCAAGGCGGCAAGGAAGGCCTGCCGCTCTACGCCGAATCCACCGACGGCGTGAACTGGGTCAAGCCGAACCTCGGGCTTGTCACATGGGGCGGCAACAAGAACAACAATATCATGCTGCTGCCGGCCTCGCCCTATACGCAGGCGAACGCGCCGCACCATCGAATCGTCGCGATACGTGACTCCTTTGAAACGAACCCCAACCGGCGCTACAAAGGGTTGGTCCTTGTAGCTAAAGGGCTCGACCCGGTGGGCGGCATCCCCACCGACGGAGGCCTGATCCGGCTGATTTCTCCGGACGGCAAGACCTGGACTCGCGAAGGTAAGGACGTGATTACGTCAGGAGACGAATACCGCCTCGGCCAGGATCCGGTCACCGGTCAATTCTGGGCCACGGTCAAATTGCATCCGTCCCAGGCCGGGGCTACCATGCCGGCGGATTACGCTACAGGCGCCGGCCGGATCGCCTGGCTGCGGACCAGCTCGGATTTCGTTACCTGGACAGCGCCGAAACTGGCCGCTTACGGCAGCAAATCCGATCAGACCCAGGCGGCGGCGCAGATCGCCGCCTACAAGGCGAACCCGGCAATCCGCAAGCTCCTCTACGACCAGCCCACCACCCTGAAAAGCAAGGCCTATACGGCGGACGTCTACCATTTTCCCATGTTCCGGTATCATGACATGTTCCTCGGCCTGCCGACGCGGCTGCTGCAAACCGGCATGATCTGGGGCGTTGGTAAAACGGCTCCCAACAATCAGGACGGCTGGCAGTTTCCGTATCTGGTTTCCAGCCGGGACCTGGCCGCGTGGAACAAGCACACGGGCAACCCGTTCTGCGATTTATCGCCGCTGTCCGACACGCAGAAGACCGACCACGGCATGATCCAGATGCTGTCGCCCATCATCTTGGGCGATCAACTGGTCTTCTACTACACCGGCTACCGGTTCCCCCATCACATGTGGTGGTCGCTGGATCCGACGTGGGACAAGGACAAGATCCAGGGGCTCGATTACAACTACGCGGCTGCCGGCCTCACCCCGGCGGAATGCGAGAAAGAGCCGTCCATCGCCATCCATCTCGCCCGCCTGCGTTTGGACGGCTTCGCCTCGCTGCGCGCCGGTGCCACGGCGGGCGAAGTGGTGACCAAGTCGCTCCCGGTGAACGGCACGTCACTCTTCGTGAATGCCAACGCCAAGACCGGCACGCTCAAGGCGGAACTGCTCGACCCCGCCACCGATACAGTCATCCCCGGATACACACTGGCGAAATCGGTCGCGGTTAAGGCGGACTCGGTGCGCACCAAACTGCAATGGCAGGGCGTGACCGATCTCTCCGGACTGGCGGGCAAGTCCGTCAAGATCCGCTTCTCCGTGCAGAATGCGGACCTCTACAGCTTCTGGTTCGACAACCTGAACAACGACTAAAGTTGATTCTTTAGAACTCTGAATTCCTAAGAATTCAACAACCCCCACCCGACCCAACCCCAGCAAAATCCGGTTTCCTTCCAGTCAGCTTACGCCACCATGAACAAACCAACCGCACTCCTGCTGATTCTGATTCTGACTCTGGCCGCGCTCGGTGCTGCGGGCACACTTCGCGCCGACGAACCCCTGTGGGACGCGAACACTCCGCTCCCGAGAGCTGCCGAACTGCCGCAGGTGAGCGGTCGGCTACACCGACAAAGAACACATCTATAACGAACTCGCCGTGATCCCGGTGAGTAGTTTGGAGATCAAACCATGAAACGAATTCTTGTTCTCTTCACCACGCTTCTGCTCGCGCCGTTGGTAGAGTTCGACCCAATTGGCCAGCGTCGCAACACTTATCCCAACGGAGCCGCTCGAGCTGATCTTGATGTTCAAAATGCCCATCATCGCACGCATCATGCCAATTTACGCGTTGCCATTTTGAGTTATCGTAGTGGGATTCGCCAGAATTCCTGTTTGCGTAGTTTTGGTAGTGGGATTTGCCAGAATTCCCTTGGCTAACGAACGTGATGAAGCGTGGGATAGGCTTCCAGCCTGTCATATTGCTGTGCGGCCGACATGGTGTGCAGAGCAAATGGGAAAGTGGAACCGCGTCGCGTCGATCGCAATTCGACAGCAGGAACACCCGCACTTTTAACAGACGCAGCGATCGCAGCGCTGCCCGATCGAGTCAGGATTCCATCGCCGTCCCAGTTTCTCAGCCAAACCGGTGGCATGGTTTCCAGGTCTCTAATCTCCACAAACGACGACCACGGCCCATGCTCATGCGCATAGCGTTTTACACCGCGCAGCAGGTCACGACCGTAAGTGCGTGAGGTTTCAATCAGGAGAGCAATGCGACGCATTGGCGAATTCCAAGTGAATCATGGATGACAATATAGTGTAACCGAATTACGCAAATACGGAATGTGAATGAATCTCTTTGGTGGTAAAGTATTGTAACGTTCAGTCTGGTATTCACTTAGGAGCTCAACATGTCGAATTCATCGCTTTCTCGAAGAGGCTTCATCGCTTCGACGCTGGCGGGCGGCTCGCTGCTGGGGAACTCGCTTTCAGGAGTTTTCTCATCGCCACAAACGGCTCTGGGACAGCAAAAGCCTCGTCACAAGGTCGAACGTATGGGCATTGGTGCGATCGGATTGCGTTATCAGGGGAGTGTGATTGCGAATAAGGCGCAATTGTACGGTGATATCGTTGCCGTCTGCGATGTGGATCGCCATGTCCGAGATCAGGCGAAGGCGGCCTTTGGAAGTACCCCATACAGCAGCGAAGACTACCGCGAGTTGATCGCTCGCAAAGATGTCGATGTCGTCACGATTGGCAGTCCCGATCATTGGCACACCAAGATGGTGATCGACGCATGCCGTGCCGGTAAAGATGTCTACTGTGAAAAGCCACTGACGCTGACCATTGATGAGGGTAAGCTGCTAACCCAGGTCGTGAAAGAAACCGGACGTGTGGTGCAAGTCGGTTCCTGGCAGCGCAGCGATGATCGATTTCGGCAGGCTGTTGAGATGGTCCGAGCTGGTCGAATCGGCCGATTGCAAAACGTCGAGGTGGTGCTTGGTAAGAACGCAACCAGTGGTTCGTTTGTGCCGCGAACTCCCCCCACCCATTTGAATTGGAACTTATGGCAGGGTCAGACGCCCGATGTTCCGTATATCGAGGAACGGTCGCACTACACATTTCGCTGGTGGTATGAGTACTCCGGCGGCCAAATGACCGATTGGGGAGCTCATCATATTGATATCGCACAGTGGGCGATCGATTCCGCGCCAATCGAAATCAACGCAGCGGCAAAAATGCCAACTGTCGCCAAAGGGTACAACGTCGCGATCGATTTCAACGTCACTTATAAGTATGCCAATGGCGTGATGATGTCCGTCGGTGACACCGGCGACAACGGCATTCTGTTTACTGGCGATGCCGGTCGAATGTTCGTGAATCGAGGCAAGATAACCGGAGCACCTGTCGAGGCGCTAAAAACGAATCCATTGAATCGTGAAGATTGGAAGGTCTACGACTACGACAACCTGGAGCGACCGCCGCGAGCCGGGAAGCTCGATTCCATTGTCAATCATATGGGAAATTTTTTCGATTGTGTCGAGACGCGCCGCACGCCTGTCTCGGATGTCGAAAGTCAACATCGCAGCGTCAGCACCTGTCACCTTGCAAATATCTCGATGCGTTTAGGTCGTCCGCTGAAATGGGATCCGATCCACGAAGCGTTCGTCGACGACAAAGAAGCAAACACTTGGCTAAAACGTGAGCAACGCAAGGGCTTTGAGACTGTATAACTAATCTCTATCCCGCCTCTGAACATCCTATCACTCAAAACATTAACTTATGGACCGCCGACATTTTCTTACCAGCACCGCAACGGGATCGATCGCGTTGATGGCTGCGAATCGTCAACCGTTGTCGGCAGATGGTACCCCAGATAAGAAAGAAGAAGAAATCAGAGTGCCGAAATCAAAAGTTCTTATTGTGGTTGGTGACGCGACTGAGACTTTCGATTCACTTTACCCCTACTATCGATTGATCGAAGCGGGATTCCAACCGGTTGTTACGGCTCCCGAGAAGCGACTTTATCAAATGGTTCTTCACGAAGTGAAACCAGGTTGGACGATTACCAACGAATGGGAAGGCTATTCGATCAACGCCGATATTGCCTTCAAGGACATCCAGCCGGAAGAGTATATCGGCATCTTCTTCAGTGGTGGACGGGCTCCTGAGGTGCTCAACGGAGCTTGCTCGTGAACGCCTCTTCAAACGAGTCAAACGTAGTGGAATTCGCCAGAATTCCTGATGAGCCTGGAATTCTTGCGAATTCCGCTACCTGAATCTCTAGCCCTAGAAAAGCACGCTTCCTATGAAACGCAGAACATTTCTCCAGTCACTCGCAGCGGCAAGTGCAGCTCCCGCACTAACCGCTCCTGCTAGCGCGTTCGCCGCCTCTGAGCCCTTCAAGCTCCGCTATGTCCTTTCCTCCGCGTTGTATGGAGAGATGCCGCTCGAAGAGATTTTGCCTGAGGTGACGAAGAGTGGCTGCGAGGCGATCGACATTTGGTGTAAGGTGCATGGCAATCAGCGCGAGCAGATAGCTGAGATGGGCGATGACGCGTTCGCGGCGATGATGAAGAAATTCGGTGTAAAGCTCGGTGTGAGCACTCGCTATCCGCTCGGGCCGTTGAAACTGCAGGAGGAAATGGCATGGGTCAAGAAACACGGCGGTAGAATGGTGCTCTGCGGCAGCACCGGGCCGAAGGATCCCGAGGGGGTAGCGGCGAAAGAAGCAGTGAAGAAATTCCTAGAGGATATGAAGCCGCACGTAGCAAAGGCGGAGGAGCTAGGGGTGATCATCGCGATCGAGAATCACGTCGGGCAAGCGATCTATCACCCTGACTCGTTACGCTATTTCGCGGACTTCAACCGTTCATCCAATCTTGGCATTGCCTTCGCGCCACATCACCTTTTCCGTTGGCCCGACGAAATTCCAAAGCTCATTCGCGATCTGGGTGCGAAGCAGATGCCGTTTATCTACTTCCAGGAGCACTCCGAGGGGATGATGAAGAAGACGAGCAAGGAGATCGAAATGCAGCAACTCCCCGGCCTCGGCAGTCTCGACTATCGGCTCATCGTGAAGGCGCTTAGCGACATTGGCTTCAAAGGCTACGTAGAAATCTTCATGCACCCAACCCCACGGGGTGTTCCGATCTTGCCAACGGCTGCAGAGATCACTGTCGCGATCAATCAATCTCGCCAATACGTTGAAAAGTGTCTCCGCGAAGTTACGATTTGAAGTCCGTACAAGTGCGCTAAATCTAAGACGTCAAACCAATGAAACCCCTGCTCCACTTCATCCTCACCGCCCTTCAACTCGCGTCGCAGGCTACACTGCACGCCACAATGCTACACCTGTTCAGGAGCGATGACACACGATTGACATCGCGACTTCGCAGGACGGCCTTTTCAGGCCATCCCAAAACAAAAGACCTCTTGGGCGCCCCGGAAAGGGTGTTCTACAAAAAGGATGGCCTCGCTAGACCAAGGCTGCCTGTTACGTTGTTGAACCTTATGCAGATTGAATTGGTATGAAAGTCCGATTTGTAATCATCGCACTGATTGCCGTATCAGGTTTGCAGCTACCCAATCGCGCGGATGAGCCGACTCGCATTTCCTTCAATCGCGATATACGACCGATACTTTCTAATAACTGCTTTTTTTGCCATGGCCAGGACAACGCGAATCGCAAAGCCGAAATGCGACTGGATACAGAAGAGGGCCAACGCGCAAATCACGTTGTCGTTCCAGGCTCACTGGATGAGAGCTTGTTGATCGAGCGAATTCTCTCCGTCGCTCCCGACGTCGTAATGCCTCCACCCGATTCCAACAAGGCTCTGTCAACCAAGGACAAAGAACTTCTGAAACGTTGGGTCGTCGAAGGGGCAGCATTTGAAAAGCACTGGTCTTGGATCGCCCCCAAAAGAACCCAGCCCGGCAAAAGTCCAAGCCCAAATCCTATCGATGCCTTTATTCTTGAGAAACTCGACGAGCAGGGACTCAAGCCATCGCCCGAAGCGGATCGGACGACGCTGATTCGTCGAGTTACGCTTGATCTTACCGGTTTACCGCCAACTCTTGAGGAAGTAGATAACTTCCTGAGTGACAAATCGGACAAAGCTTACGAAAAGGTAGTCGATCGTCTGTTACAGTCGCCACACTTCGGCGAACGCATGGCATTGCCATGGCTGGATGCAGCGCGTTATGCGGATACGCACGGCTATCAAAAAGACAACCATCGATCGATGTGGCCTTGGCGAGATTGGGTCGTGAACGCGATCAACCAAAATATGCCGTTCGATCAGTTCACCATCGAGCAGTTGGCGGGTGACCTGCTGCCTAACGCCAACGATTTGCAACGTATCGCAACGGGCTTCCATCGCAATCATCGAATCAACGCCGAGGCAGGCTCGATCGAGGAAGAGTATCTCGCCGAATACGCTGCGGATCGTCTTGACACCACAGCTACTGTTTGGCTTGGTTTGACCGTCGGGTGTGCTCGATGTCACGATCATAAGTTTGATCCGATCACGCAGAAAGAATACTTCCAACTGTTCGCGTTCTTTAATAGCATCGACGAGAAGGGAGTCGACGGCGTTGGTCCCAGCCCGACTCCCCAGATGACGGTCAGTGTTCCCGGCCTGGACGCGGAACTTGCAAGACAGCGAGTGCGGGTTGCTGAGCTTCGAAATCGCCTTGCGGAGCGCGCGGACGAACTGCGGCAAGATCGTTTGGCCTGGGAAGAACGAGTCTCTGCAATCTTGGATACAGCCATGTCCGATACGCTTTGGATCGTTCCTGAGCCCACGGAGCTGATGTCCGCCAACAAAATGAACTTTACGGTGCTTGCCGATCGTTCGGTCTTAGTACACGGTGACAACCCTCTCAATGATGTTCAATCGATTCGTATTCCGATCGAATCGGGTTGGACGCGAGCGATTCGATTGGAGGCTCTGCCGCACGAATCGCTCAACCAAGCGGCGTTTGCCCGCAGCTTTGATGGGAGTTTTGTCTTGTCCGGTTTCGAAGTTGAACTCAACGAACGAGACCAGGCTGCCAGGAAACTTGAAATACGCTCAGCCACCGCCGCTTCATCGAGATTGTCTTGGAGCGTCGCAGGCTGTTTGGATCAGAATACGAATACGGGGTGGTCGACGGATCCGAACTTGCCGGCAAATCAACATCGCGCCCTGTTTTTGCTTGATCAAAGCATCGAGGGCAAACCCGGAAGTTACCTGACACTTCGACTTCGTTACGAAGCGAAGGAAGAGCAATCGATCATCGGTCGCTTCCGCTTTGCTTTGAGTTCGGGTGATCAACCGGTGCTTGAATCTGACGATTGGTTTCCGAGTTCGCTGGTCGAAGCAGTTCGCGTCTTACCGGGCCATCGGACGGCCGAGCAACAGCAGCAACTTGTCGATGCATTCCTACGTTTGTCGACAGATACGCTTCTCAAGACCTTGCGATTGAAACGGGAACAGGCAGAGCAGCATGAAAAGGAATTGCTCGAACGATCAACTGTGAACATCATGGTGATGAAAGAGCTCGACACGCCGCGCCAGACATTCATCCATCTGCGAGGAGCCTATGACAAACCGGGGGAACGTGTTGTCGCGTCGACTCCTGCTAGCTTGCCTGAGACTAGTTTGCCTGAGATTGAGAAAAACAGATTGCTCAATCGGCTGGATCTAGCTCGTTGGATCGTCGATCGCAATCACCCTTTGACGGCGAGAGTAGCTGTGAATCGCTACTGGCAAATGTACTTTGGGACAGGTTTAGTGAAGACGACTGAAGATTTTGGTACTCAAGGCGAGTGGCCAAGCCATCCAGAGCTGCTCGACTGGCTGGCATCAGAATTCATCGATTCGAATTGGGATGTGAAGGCCATGCAGCGATTGATGGTCCTAAGCGAGACCTATCGACAGTCGTCGAAAACCAACCCACGTGCCCTTGAGCTTGACCCTGAGAATCGCTGGCTTTCTCGCGGCCCACGTTTTCGTCTCGCAGCCCATTTGCTTCGCGATCAGGCATTGTCCGTCAGTGGCCTTTTGGTACCCGCGCTCGGTGGTCCACCCGTCAAACCCTATCAGCCAGCAGGGCTTTGGGAAGGCGTGGCGGGAATCAACAGTAACACGACTCGCTATCGTCAGGACACTGGCTCAAGCCTCTACCGCCGAAGCATTTACACCTATTGGAAGCGAGCAGTTCCGCCCCCATCGATGATGATTTTTGACACCGCTGATCGCGAAGTCTGTAGTGTCAAGCGACGCCTCACCAACACGCCCCTTCAAGCACTCACGATGCTCAACGACCCAACGTACGTCGAGACGGCTCGTGCCCTGGCTAGCCAATCGATGGGTCTATCAAGCCAATTCGAATCCGATGCAGATGTCACGCAATGGATCTTTCGCAGAATTCTGGCTCGGTCTCCAGACGCGGCAGAGAACCAACAACTGCAAGGCTCACTGATAAACTATCGCGCTCATTTTCAGCGTTTGCCGACCGCAGCCCAAGAGCTAATTCATGTCGGAGAATCTCCGGTCGATGCAGGGCTGGATGCCATTGAATTGGCAGCACGCACGACACTCGTATCGCTGATCCTCAATCTCGATGAGACGCTCACTAAGGAATAGATTTCGATGCAACGACGGCATTTTTTTGCACATGGCTCTGCCGGATTAGGATTCGTAGCATTGAACTCGTTGCTAGCGGCAGACGAGTCACTTGCCAGCGGCCAATCAGCCTCGTTGGCTCGCCCGCCCGATGTTCCACCGAAGGCGAAGCGAGTTATCTATTTATTTCAATCGGGTGGTCCATCGCAAATGGACATGTTCGACTACAAACCTGCGATGGCCAAGTTCTACGATCAAGACTTGCCTGAATCGGTCCGCAATGGCCAACGGTTCACGACGATGACGTCGGGGCAGAGTCGCTTCCCTATTGCGCCATCGCTCTTTAAGTTCGCACAGCATGGACAGTCCGGGGCCTGGATCAGTGAACTCTTGCCTCACACATCGAAGATCGTTGATAAACTCTGCATCATTCGATCGATGCACACGGAAGCGATTAATCACGATCCAGCGGTCACCTTCGTTCAAACAGGCTCACAACAGCCAGGGCGACCAAGCATCGGTGCTTGGATGTCTTATGGCTTGGGGAGTGAAAACCAAAATCTTCCCGCGTTTGTGGTTATGCTTTCACGCGGTAGTGGACGACCCAATTGCCAGCCTCTGTACGACCGATTGTGGGGAAGCGGTTTTCTGCCATCGCAATATCAGGGGGTTAAATTTCTTAGCAATGCCGATCCCGTTGCCTATCTTTCGAATCCGCCCGGGGTGGATGCGACGCTTCGTCGTAACATGTTGGACGACCTGAAGTCGTTGAATCAGCATAAGTTCAGCAGTTATCAGGACCCCGAGATTGCGACTCGCATCGAACAATATGAGCTTGCGTATCGGATGCAGACTGCGGTTCCTGAGTTACTCGATTTTTCGAACGAGACGGCAGCCACCATCGATGCCTACGGGCCTCAGGCGAAGATTCGAGGAACGTTCGCATCGAATTGCCTACTGGCTCGTCGTCTTGTAGAACGCGGAGTCCGCTTTGTTCAGCTATACCATATGGGCTGGGATCAACACGGTTATCTGCCAAAACAGATTCGAGGTCAGTGCAGCGACACCGACCAGGCGTCTGCGGCCCTCATTCAGGATCTTGAGCGATGTGGATTACTTGACGACACCCTGGTCGTCTGGGGTGGCGAGTTTGGGCGGACGATTTACAGCCAAGGGCAACTTACACGCGATAACTATGGCCGCGATCATCATCCCCGTTGCTTTAGCCTGTGGATGGCAGGCGGTGGAGTAAAGCCGGGATTGGTCTTCGGCGAGACCGACGAGCACAGTTACAACATCGTATCGAAACCAGTCCATGTTCATGATCTACAAGCAACGATACTTCACCTGCTTGGCATCGATCATCGCAAGCTCACATACCGTTTTCAAGGTCGCGACTTCCGACTCACCGATGTCCACGGCGAAGTCGTCCAAGATTTTTTAAGTTAGTCGTAACTACCCGAGGTTCGCGGCGATCGCTTACAACGCGTCAGCTTGCCTGATGATTCACCACGCCGCGGAATGCTGGGCCATGCAAGCATTCTCACGACCACAGCCAACGGAGTCGAGTCTTCACCGGTAACGCGTCGTGTCTGGTTGCTAAAATTCTCTGAACATCTTCCTCGCAACTCATCTCGACTTTTGACCATGAGCTTCAGGTTAGCCAAACACAATCCCCGCTTATGAATCGAGGTCGAATAATTCAGCAAGCGGTAGCGTCGCGGCTGGCTGGCAGAGAGGACTGATCAAGGCGGATTTGTGAAACGACTGGATCGATTGGTACTTTCCTTGACTCGGCGTTCGGTGAACGTGAACTTGTTCGGCCTGGACATCGACGACCCAATACTCCTGTATGTCATGCTCGGCATATAGCCTGGCTTTTTCTCCCAAATCATGATCCGTGCTGGAATCAGAGACCTCGATCAATAGGAGCACGTCTGCATGCGTCGGACGTACTCGCTTGGCTGGCATCCTTCGTGACCATACAAGGTCTGGTTCAGGACGGTGCTCGCCGCAATTGATACTGGACTGCACTCGGACCATAATCTCTTGCCGACTCGTGTGCAGAATGGACCACTCCATTAAGAACTGAATCTCACCTTCATGCACCGGACCTGCTGGATTCATAAAGCGAAGCTCCCCGTAAATCAACTCCACCTTTATGGGCGCAAGATCGACAAAAGCTCCCCGCAAGACCATGCGGTCGAAATCACTTCCACTAAGCTTGGCGATAGTACTCATAACTGCCTACCTAAGAACATTGACTTGCTGCCACCCTCGCGACATTGACCCTTCCTGGTGCATTCTAGTTGATTGGTGGCAAGCAGTTCAAGCTTAGGTTGCCAAAGAACATCTTGCCGAAAAAATATGAAGACGAGAAAACTTCCGGTTTCGCTATCACGGGCTGTTGATTTAATGGTACGACGGACTTCACTAACTCAACAAGCCGCTAGGGTTGTGTGTGCCTCCGCTCAAAAGGTAGCAATTGATGTAGAATCGTGAAACCTGCGGTCAAACGTGAGCACGTGAATACCCTAGAAAGACCGCCCACATGCCCAACTCAACACGCACCTGCCACCGCTATGGATTTACAAGTCGAAAACGAGATGCCCGGCCTATTGGGCGTTTCAATACCATCGTCCGGCGAAATAGTGCGAGTTCGGCAGCGGTTCTGCCTGGTAGAGGAAGTCGTTCGGTCGCGGCGAAAATCCGATAGCACGCTCGTTCGGCTCTCTTGCATCGAAGACGACGCACAGGGGCAACCGCTGGAAGTGCTCTGGGAACGCGAAATCGATGCCGACCCATTCACCGGCGAACAATGGTCCGGACTAGCCAAAAATGGCTTCTCATAGCAACGAAGTTGGGATCGGGGATTAGGGGATTAGATGAGTAAAAAGAAATCGAAGACGACGGATTTGACTGAGCAATCGAAGGGGCCGAATCAAAGCGTTTTCAACGTTTCGGCGTTGCTGGGCGATATTCGAGGCCTGATCGAATCTGCTCGCGAGCAAACCGCACGTGCTGTCAATTCAACGTTGGTCGTAATGTATTGGCAGATCGGCCAGCGTATTCGCTCGGATGTGCTTCAAAATGAGCAGGCAGAGTACGGAAAGGAGATTGTGCAGACACTGTCTGCACAATTGACGGAGGAGTACGGTAGGGGATTCGGTCGTCGGAATCTCTTCCAAATGCTGCGGTTTGCCGAGGTCTTTCCGGAGTTGGAGATTGTCGCGACCCTGTCGCGACAATTGAGCTGGAGCCATTTCGTCGAGCTAATAACATTGGAAAAAGGGCTAAATCGCGAATTCTACGCCGAACTTTGCCGTGTCGAACGCTGGAGCGTGCGCACCCTGCGACACAAGATCGGGCACTTGCTGTTCGAACGAACGGCAATCGCGAAAAAGCCTGACGAGTTGATCGAGCAAGACATCACAGCCCTTCGCGAAGAAGACCGACTAACGCCGGAACTGTACAATCACAACGTCGACCCGAACGAATGGACCAACCTTGCCGCCGACCCCGCCCAACGCCCCGACATCGAGTCTCTTCGTCGCCACCTTCCCAGGGAAGAAGCACCGGCGATCAAACCTGAGTTTTCCAAGAAGTGAACACCGTCACCGCACTACCGATGAATCCCACGACACTGTCTTTCTGTATTCAATTTTTCTGTCGCCCCCTCCTCGCAGCCCCCCTCGTCGCAGCCCTGCTGCTCGCAGCCTTGCTGCTCGCGCCACTGGACGCGCTTCACGGCGAGGAAGCGCCGAGAAGGAAACCCAACATCCTTTTCATCGTCGCCGACGACTTAGGCTATGGTGAAGCCGGTTGCTACGGCGGGAAGGAAATCCCGAAGCCGCACCTCGACGCGTTTGCGGCGGGCGGCGTTCTTTTCTCCAACGGCTACGTCACGACGCCGCTGGCCCAAGCGCTCGCCTTCATGTCGGGTGATGGCGATCATGAAAGCACCCATGCCAAGGAACCACGTCGCGATCTCAAGGCGCTTGGCATCGCCACCAACCTGACCTTGATCCCACAGGCTCCACACGCTTTCCTGGGTGGAAAAAAGAGCCTTCGATGTGTGCGTCACTGCTTGCGGTGAAGCTGTGAACCCTGCCCCCATGGAGCCAACCGAATGAAAACGCCAATCTCCGTTCCTGTTCTTCTGTTGCTCATCACCGCTTCTTCACTAGCGGCGGATGACAAAACAGAGCAACTCTTCGTGCGCCGAATCGTACCGCTCCTTCATGAGAAGTGTCTCGCATGCCACGGCAATGACGAATCGATGGTCAAAGGAGATCTCGACCTACGATCTCGTGCTGCCGCGTTAAAGGGTGGCGAAAGTGGCGAGCCTTCTCTCGTGCCGGGCAAGCCGGAGGAAAGTCCGCTTTACCTCGCCGCGACCCGAACGCACGAGGACTGGGAAGCCATGCCGCCAAAGGAGGCGGACACGCTTTATGCCGACCAACTCGGCTGGCTCAAGGACTGGATCGCAGGCGGCGCACCGTGGCCGGATATGGCTCGGCAAAAGGAAATCGCCAAAGCCAACGAAGACAAGTGGTCCGCCGAAGATGGCATCGCCGTGAAGACGACCGGCGCACTGTCGCCCGAGTGGGCGAACCGGAAATACAAGCCGGAGGCGCTCTGGGGCTATGCACCAGTGAAGCGGCCCGAAATCCGCAATCCGCCGGGCGAACATCCTGTGGATATTCTCATCACGGCGAAGATGCCTGCCGGGATTGAGCCAGCGCCCGACGCCGATGCCCGCACGTTCATCCGCCGCGCCTCGTTTGACCTCACTGGACTACCGCCGACGCCGGAAGAGGTCGCTGCGTTCGGGCTCGATTACTCGATGAATGCGAACGCGGCGGTGAAGGCACTCATCGACCGCCTGCTCGACTCTTCGCATTATGGCGAGCGCATGGCGCAGCACTGGCTGGACATCACCCGCTACGCCGATTCATCGGGCTTCTCGAATGACTACGAGCGTGGGAATGCCTGGCGCTATCGCGATTACGTCGTACGCGCCTTCAATGGCGACAAGCCCTATGATCAATTCATCAAAGAGCAGATTGCCGGGGACGAGATCGACCCAAACGACCCTGAGAAGATCATCGCCACGGGATTCCTCCGAACGGGGCCTTGGGAGCTGACCGGTATGGAGGTCGAGAAGATCGCCCGCCAGCGTTTCCTCGATGATGTGACCAACAGCGTGGGAGAGACCTTCCTTGCGCATTCGCTGCAGTGCGCCCGCTGTCACGACCACAAGTTCGATCCGGTGCCCACGCATGATTACTACTCGATTCAGGCGGTGTTTGCGACGACCCAGCTCTCGGAACGGGCCGCTCCTTTTCTTCCGATAGAGAACACGCAGGGCTTCGAAGAGCGCGTCTATCTGGAAAAGAGCTTGGCGGAGCATGAGTCCGTCCTCACGAAGCTGGACGCCGTATTGCTGAAAAACGCCACGCTTTGGTTCAAGGACAACGACAAGGACCCGACCAAGTGGAATGCCGCCGTCGAGGCCGCACGAAATCCCGCGACTCCCAAGCAAGGCGCCACCCTGAAACTTGCCAAGAAACTCGGCAAGTATTCGGATCTGTTCCTCGCCGCACGAAATGCGCTCACCAACGCCGGGGTGCCGGAAGGCGACTTCCCCCCGAAACTGGTCGGTTTCACGCCTGAACAGTTCGGCATGGAACGGGTGGCGCGAAAAGGCTTGGAGCGGCTCCGGTGGGAACTGGATCGCTATGAACCCTATGCTCTCGCGGTCTATGGCGGTCGCACCCGGCAATACAAAACCGTCTTTGCCCCGCTGCGCATGCCCGCCGACCGGATGAGCGCGGGCGAACTGGAAGAGACCTGCATCCTCACCGGTGGCGATCCCTTTGCCTCCGGCACCAAGGTCAAGCCCGGAGTGCTCAGCGTTCTCGGCTCCGTGCAAAAGACGCCCATCCCCGACACCATCGAAGGCCGTCGCAAAGCTTTCGCCGAGTGGGTCGCCAGCTCGGACAACCCTCTGACCACGAGGGCCATTGTGAATCGCGTGTGGATGTGGCACTTCGGCCAGCCGCTCGCGGGGAATCCGAACAACTTCGGCAGCACCGGCAAAAAGCCCACTCACCCCGAACTGCTGGACTGGCTCGCGGCGAAGTTTGTGGAGAGCGGATGGAGCTTCAAGGCACTGCACCGCATCATCATGACCTCGGAGGCCTATCGCTGCGGCGCCACGCATCCTGATTTGAAGACCCTGCGGGAGAAAGACGCCCTCGGCACCAGCTACGCCGTCTTTCAGCCGCGCCGCCTCAGCGCGGAAGAGCTGCGGGATGCCATGCTCGCCGCCACGGGCGAACTGAACCGCACCCTCGGAGGCATCCCGAACCGGCCTGAGATCAACCAAGAAGCCGCCCTGCAGCCGCGCCAGGTCATGGGCACCTTTGCCTCCGCCTGGGTGCCCAATCCCAAGCCTGATCAGCGCCACCGACGCTCACTCTACGCCCTGAAACTGCGCGGCCTCACAGACCCGATGCTGGAGGTTTTCAATGCGCCGGCTCCGGACTTCTCCTGCGAGCGGCGCGAGGCCAGCACCGTCACGCCACAAGTCTTTAGCTTGTTCAATGGCCAGAGCACGCAATCCCGCGCCCTTGCTCTTGCCCATCGCGTGCTCAAGGAAGCGCCCGAGGATGAAAGGGCCATCGAGCGGCTCTTCGCCCTAGTGTATTCGCGTGCGCCGAGCGCGGAGGAAAAGCGTGACTGCCTCGCCCACTGGCGGGATACAATTCCGCTCGTCCAAGCAGCGCCTGCACCGTCCAAACCGCTGCTCGAAGTGCGCCGAGACGCCGTGGAGGAAAATACCGGTGAGAAGTTTTCCTTCAACGAAAAGCTGCACGCCTACGCGGATTTCGTCCCCGACCTTCAACCCGTCGATGTCGATGTGCGCACCCGTGCCCTGGCCGATGTTTGCCTCGTCATGCTCAACGCCAACGAGTTCGCGTATGTTTATTAACCCGGTAAGCATTTTCAATTATGACTGCAAACAATATGAAAAGTCGTTACGATCGCCGCGAGTTCATCTACGGTCTGGGGGCAAGCCTCGGCAGCGTCGCATTTAGTTCTTTGCTCGCTGAGGAAGCTAAGAAGTTTCCGCTTGCATCGAACGCTAGCGACGTCCCTGAAACGAAGGCGAAGAACGTTATCTTCCTTATGATGGAAGGGGGCCCATCGCACATCGATACGTTCGATCCGAAGCCGATGCTAGAAAAAATGCACCTTAAGGAATTCGTTCGCGAAGGACAGCAGATTTCAGCCATGCAGGGTGGCAAACGCTACTATGTGCAAAGCCCGTTTCAGTTCATTAAGGCCGGCCAAAGCGGTGCGGACATGGCGGAGAACTGGACGCATCTTGCCAAAGTCGCAGATGACATTTGTTTCTTTCGCGGTTGCACGGTGGACAGCGTCAATCATCCAACCGCCATGTATCAGATGAACTGCGGCAACCGCTTCGGCGGTGATCCCGGAATCGGCGCATGGGTGAACTATGGCCTCGGCTCAATCAATCAAGACCTGCCCGGCTTTATCGTGTTGCCCGAAGTCAGCTATCCGCAAGGAGGTGCCGCAAATTGGAGCAACGGCTACTTGCCCGCGAAATTCCAAGGCACGCCGCTCCGCGCGAAAGGTTCGCCCATTCTCGATCTCACACCACCGCCTGGAGTGAGCACTGCGCGTCAACGCAAGAATCTCGACCTGATTGCGAAACTGAACACCGAGCACGCAGCAAAGCATCCCGGCCATGACGAACTCGCTGCGCGTATGGAGAATTACGAACTAGCCTTTCGCATGCAAATGCAGGTCCCCGAGACACTCGACATCTCGAAGGAAGATGCGAAGACCAAGGAGTTCTACGGCATCGGCAACGACGCGACCGATTCCTTCGGTCGTAAATGCTTGTTGGCACGCAAACTGGTCGAGAAAGGTGTCCGCTTCGTGCAGCTCTACAACGGCTCATGGGATAGTCATGACTACATCGAGCGCGCCCACGGCAATCTCGTGCGCGGCGTCGATCAACCCATCGCCGCGCTCATTACGGATCTCAAGCAACGAGGTTTGCTCGAAAGCACGCTCCTCGTCTGGTGCGGCGAGTTTGGACGCACGCCTGACAACGGTGTGCGCGGCGGCACGGCCTATGGTCGCGATCATAACCCAAATGCGATGACAATCTGGCTTGCCGGTGGCGGTTGCAACGCGGGTCATACGATTGGTGCCACCGATGAACTTGGAATGGCCGCTGTCGAAGGCAAAGCCCACATCCGCGATTTCCATGTTACGCTGCTGCGACTTCTCGGCCTCGACGACAACAAGCTTACCTTTTATCATGCCGGCCGCTTCAAGCAACTCAGCCAGTTCGGTGGCACCCTTATCAAAGACTTGATCTCGTAATCGCTCCAATTCAGCCGATGAGATTTTTTTCAAAGACTCCTGGTTGTGACATTCTTCACGCTTTGCTCCAGCACCTTCATCCGACATCCGCGTCAAAACCGTACGACCTGACTGTAGGCCTGCAGCCAGAGATGTTTTGATTGGTTTTTTGATCGTGAATCAATGTCTAGCTGCGTTTCAGAAGCGTAAACAAACCACTGAACCGAAGACTACCATGTCAGGGCTCTACCCCCACCGCTCTAAACATCTTTGCAATGTCGAATGCATTGGAAACCCATGGGAGGGCGAGGCTCCTGCCGAGCTTACGACGCAATGGTTCGGCAGGAGCCTCACCCTACCAAGCAAGGAATGGATTGGGCAAAGTCGAGGAAAACATGTTTAGAGGCGTAGCCTCACCCTCCCAGGCTTCCTTGGCGTGGAGACATGCTGACTTACTGGCATCGTCGTCTGCCAGCGGACGCGGGTCGTAAAACACTTCTGGTAACCGCATGTTCTCCGGCCACTGGTTCTCGCGAAACCGCTTCTGAAACTTGGCCAACAAAAGTTCCGACGGCGAGCTGTCCCCATGTGGTCGGTCGATGTTGAGGTACATCCGAACGTTCAGTTCAGGAAGGGCTTCCATCCGATTTGCGAGCGCCGCAAAGATATCCTTGCCTTGATACACAGTTCATCCAACTTGCGTCCCAAATGGCTCGCGGCAAAACTCTTGCGTAGAAATCACCATCGGGCCGGTCGTCCCCTTGTTCTTGTTCGCATGCAATGAGAGTCCTGAGTTCGTCTGGCTTCAACCGGGATGCCGTTTCCGTGGTTTTTCCAAGAACATCCAAGCCGTGTCAACTGCTTCCGTGACGGACTCGTTTCGCGGGGGCAATGAGATAACGCTCAATTTCTTTGGGAAATACGCATTGCTGGCCGTCCGAATGAGAAACTTACTTGGTTATTCGCACCGGGCTCTTGCGAAGGGGCCAAGCCAGGGTTGGCTACCATCGCATAGGCCTAACGCTCCGGCTTTTTGGTAGCCGCCCGATTCCACGGCTTCGCTAAGTAAACGCGTTTGTCCGCATTCGCATCGCACCAAGACTTCGGTGATATCGCCACCATCCCTGGGTGGGGCGTACAACCGCAGATTATCTAGATTGAGGTGTTCCTTTAATTTCAGGAGCAGCCTCGGTTCGATGATCTCCTCGGTTCCAATCATTTTCATACAGCTTATGACGTCAAAACAATCCGGGCTTAGCCGACCGTTTGCACGATCTGCTGGCGATCCGAAGCGCCATCAGGAGCCCGTCCCTGTTCCAGTTGCACGCTTCGCAGCGCACCGCTTCGAAGATCAAACTCTGTTTGGAGCTTCAAGGCATTCGCTGCCCGTGTTAAGATGTCCATGCGGAAGTTCCTTCTTCCAGAGTTGAAATGTTTTTGCGAACACCAATTCTGAAGGAACTTCCGCTTTTTTCCTATACCGATCCTTAAGTTGATGCCTATGGGGCAGAGCGAAGCGCCGCCCTGGGTCGTCATGAAAAAAGGTGCGCATTGCCCTGAAGGGGCCAAACGGACCATCCATTGTTGCCGCGAGTCCTTTGTTCGGCCCCTTCAGGGCAACGTTAGCGAGTTTCACCATTACCCAGGGCGGCGCTTCGCGACGTACCGTCGCTGCGCTCTGCCCTGGGCTAGGCTGTTGCTGCCCCATGCGGGGCGAATTGCAAAAGCCAATCCAAATTATCTCCGAGCCCGCAGGGCCAGGTATGCGATAGCCCGCAGGGCCAGGTATGCGATAGCCCGCAGGGCCGGGTATGCGATAGCCCGCAGGGCTAATGGGTTTGATAGCCCAACGGGCTTACAGAACCTAGCCCAGGGCAGAGCGAAGCGCCGCCCTGGGTCGTCATGAAAAAAGGTGCGCATTGCCCTGAAGGGGCCAAACGGAGGGGTTTTTTGTTTTGGATGCCATTCGTATTCTTTCCTTATTGTGAAATTATGGAACCTTATTGTGAAATTATGGAAGCGTCTCAATGCTGACAGTGCATCGGTTGAGCCACTTTCAAGGGCGTTGAGCATCGCCATTCAGTGCAAACCAAGTACCGTCCCCTGTCTTTTCGCGAATTTCCTCGGGTTTCAGCCAGATAGACACCTTTTCGCTGGGGAATCTTCCTACTTGTCTCAATGGAAGTTTGCGGTCCAGTTCGGCAATTGGGAATCGTATCGATTGCTTACGTAAAACCCTTTAATTACGATAGATAAGTCCTTGTTCTAGGGCCCCGCTCCACCATAAAGACAATTGTTGTCTTCGACCGTTAACATTGAATTGCATGCGCGATTGCTTCATGAACGCACCGGATGATCAAATTGCAAACGGTCCACTAGTTGGTCAAGGAAAGGGGCTTGGGACTCTAGGGCGAGCTGGGTTCGCTTCTTATTTTGAGATCCCGTTTATCCAAAAGCGACTTATTCTTGGATCGCTTCTCGCTTCGATTTTGGTTTCCTGGCTGGCGATTCTTTTTTGGTCTCGCACCTACGAGTCGGAAGCGAAAATGTTGATTTTGGTAGCACGGGAGAGTGTTGGCTTAGATCCCACTGCGACCACCGGCGAAACGCTAATGCTTCCAAAGACTCAGGAAGAAGGAATCAACTCGGTACTTGAGGTTTTAGGTAGTCGTGCGGTTTCCGAATTGGTCGTGGACGAACTAGGGGAAGAGGCGATTTTATCCGGCACCCTGCCGACTGCGCCGACCACCCCGAGTTCTTTCGGTCACCGATATTCAACCTTTGCAAAGGATACCGGTCGTTTTTGGCTTGACGTTAGCATGGGGTTGTTAAGTGTTCGCGACACTATCAGCGATCGCGAAAGGGCCATCATGAAGGTCCAAAAGACGGTTCAAATCCATTCACCCAAGAAATCCACCGTCATCACGGTTCGTGGAGAAGCCAAGACGCCTCAGATGGCACAGGCCTTGGTCAAGAGTTGCACTAAAAATTTCATAGACATTTACCTTAAGGTATCGCCCACATCGGGTTCGCAAGATTTTTTCTCGGCTCATGTAGAGAGCGCAGAGAAGCAACTGAACGGTCTTGTAGATAATCGAAGCAATTTTTTACAGGAAAACAAAATTGGTTCGATTGACGATAACCGTCAACGACTAACGGCCCAGTTGGCTGATGTCGATGCTGAACTCGACAGTGCTCGATCGCAACTGAAGCAAGCTTTGTCGGAGATACGAGATTTGAATGGACGGCTTGCCGATGCGGTCGACGAGATCATTGCGAACGAAATCGAACCATCCGATGCCAACTTGGTTGGAATAAAACAGCGGCTTGATGAGTTGGTGCTCAAGGAAAAAGAATTTGCCGCGAAATACACGGGCAGTCACGTAAAGTTGATGCAAGTCCGCGAGCAGATCGACGGTGCTCAATCTATTCTCAAAGAATCGAAGACCCAGCGCATCGACCCAAGTCCAACGCCCAATCCCGTCAGGCTACGACTCATCGAAGAGGTGCAAAAACAAGAGACGCTCGTCGTTGGGCTTCGTTCCGCGATCACCGCAATGGAAGAGCAGCGGCGGGACCTTGACGACCAGAGCAAGAAACTGCTTGAACAGGAACTGCAAATCCAACAACTGGATCGGGAAATCGCAGTTCGCAAGAGCAGTTTCCTCTCTTTGAGTGAGAAATTAGAGCAGTCTCGCATGCTGGAGCAGCTCCAAATGAAGCAAATTTTCAATGTAAACGTTTTTCAGGGCGCAACCTTTGTGGAACGAGCGACTACCCCCAATAAAAAGATGCTCGCAACCGGAATCGTGTCGCTCGGACTTTTTTCCGGTTTTGGCTTGGCCTTTCTTCGAGAAATGACATCCGGCCGGTTGAGAACGGCGGCGCACGTCGAATCGGCGTTGGGAGCTCCCGTTTTGATGAGTATTCCATTCCGTCACGGAACCTCGAACTGGTCCAGTTTTGTGCGAGATTCTCGTAACAGTCGACTTCGCGACGTCTTCAAATCGATTCTGTCGGACGTCCTGTTTTCGCGATGTCACGCTGCCAGTTCAGGTATTCGGGGTCGAACGTTGGGTGTCTTAAGCGTTCGGGACGGTTGCGGAGCAAGCACCATAGCAGCCGCCCTTGCATTAACGGCAAGTGAAGATTGTGGACTTCGAACGACTTTGATCGACGCAGACTTGAGAGACAAAACTGTTTCACGCGCCTTTGGCTCAGACGGATCTCGTAAGGAATCGGAATTGAAAAGCGCTCATTCCAACCCCGAAGGCTATGTGCCGACGACAACGCGAGAGCCTATCAACTTCGTGAGCGGATACCTTGAAAAAGGAGACCGAATAGACTCGTCGCGCTTGCTGGATTTTCAGCACGATTATGATTTAATCATTGTCGACCTTCCGCCAGCGGGGCGCCTGGATCACGCGATGGCCATCACGCGAGATTTACATCTAATCGTTTTAGTGGTTGAATCGGGCGTTACGGAGACTATCGAGTTGCAACGGGTTGTTCGACGCTTGGAAGCTGCTAATAGATGCGTTGTAGGAGTCGTCCTCAACAAGGTAGAGGATTCGATGCCAAAGTGGTTGCGTTCCATCGTGACTTGATGATGGCTGCTTATTTTCGCACTGAGTGTCGTGGGTCAAATGGCTTGGCTCGAAGCCGCGCCGACCAGCTACGAAAGTAGTCGTACCAGCCGAGCCTCGTTGGGCGACTAGCAATGAGATAATCGAATCGAGTTCCATCTCTCGCGATCACACTCTGTGCTAGCTCGCCTTGAGTTTGTCGTAAACGGGATGTTAACAGCTCGCTCCATTCGGACTTGTCAAACCCACTGCCGTCGGATCGCGGTTCGGGTTGTCGAATGGCTGCACCAAACCTCGCAAAGAGCTGTGGGCGACTCTCATCCCAAAATGCATACTCGAGCGCCATCGGGAGAAATGCCACACCTGGTACCCTGGAGGCCAAATGGGCTAGGCCCGGCATAAATGGTTGCGAATGGTCGCGCACATCCGTAAATTGCCCCTCGGGTGTTATCCAAACGGAAGCATTTTTCGATTTTAAAATCAATTTGGTAGTCGCTAAAAACTCCGCAGCGCCTGCGGTTGTCTTCAGCGGTAGGCCATAGAAACCTAGTTTGGCCATGATCCGGTAATTCTCTAACGCTTCCGAATCGATGGGTGCATAGAAAATTCGATTGGGGAAGTATTTTTTTCGAATCAACATCGCACTGATCGGATCCCACCAACTCGCATGATTGGTGAATACCACGATGGGTGTGTCGTCGTCGATGGCTTTCCAATCCAGCAATTCGGTCTGAATTCCAAAAGACATGAACTGCTTCGCCACCATGCGACGAGAGAAGCCGCAGAAGCCATCCACTAGCCATTTCTTCGAAACCGGCAATACGGCTTGATGGTTGCGCGTCATAGTACGTCGGACTCCACGATAGGCGCGGCCACGGACTGCGTAGTTGCCGCCGAGAAATATTCATGGATGTACGCTCGCGGATCTTCGGACTTAGAGTATTCCACCAATGCGTAGAGCTTCTTTTGATCTCGCAATAGTTTGTCCGCCCTGTCTGCTTGATCTGCCAAAGTGCTCGGCAAGGAGCCTTGAATTTCCATTTGGGTTAAATCCATTTCATCCTCGATCACACCAAAACGCTGCAGCATTGCCAACACCGTCTCCAATCGCCGATCTCGCTTCTGACGATCGCATAACCGCTCTCGCAACCACTCCATCCCAAACGCCCTTACCGAATCGACATCGTGAAGCAGTAAATCGTAAGTCCGTTCGTAGAAATCCGCGTCGGGATTGCTCCACCGCAAAAACTCAACTTGCGTATTGAGGTCCCGTTGATCGTACATCAGCGTGCATTCGGATGGCAACCCATCCCGACCAGCTCGTCCAATTTCTTGATAGTACGACTCCATCGAACCCGGTACTTCTGCGTGCAACACGTAGCGAATGTCTTCCTTGTCGATCCCCATTCCAAAAGCGTTGGTGGCTAGCACGAGTGGGCAACGGTTCTGCATGAAACCATTTTGGATCCGCCGTCGATCGTTGCGTGACAAGTCGCCGTGATAACACACATGCTCAATACCCAGCTTGCGCAGTCGCTCGCTCATTTCCTCCAACGAGCGAATCAAGGTGAAGTAAACAATGCCGCTTTCGTTAGGCCAACGCTCAACGACTTGTTGAACCAGTTGAACTTTTTCGTCGAGCCCCCAAACCTCCTGCACGCTCAACGCCAGATTGGGGCGTTGGATCCCTTCATGAAACAATTGGCACTGACCGATCTCATTGCCAAATGCTGGAATATTCAATTGGCGAAGAATGTCGATTTGAACATCGCGCGTGGCGGTGGCAGTCAATGCAATGGTCGTCGGCGAGCCAAGCTCCTTTCGGAAATCACCTACGCGCGTGTAGTCCGGTCGAAAGTCGTGTCCCCATTCGCTGATGCAATGCGCCTCATCCACCGCAAGCAGTTTGATTTCGCGCTTTTGAAGCACCGCGACAAACTCTTCTTTGCGAAACCGCTCAGGTGTAACGTACAGAAGTGAATAGTTACCCTCCGCGATTTGCCGATAGCGTCGGGTTCGCTCGTCGCGGTCCAAGGATGAATTGACGAAGGTCGCCTCGATCCCTTTGGCCTGCAACGCGTCCACTTGGTCTTTCATCAGTGCGATCAAGGGTGATAGCACCAACGTCAATGGCGGACGCATGCGCTCTCTCGGCGGTTGGTGCAAGTAACGTTGAGCAATCACCAAAGCAGGAATTTGGAAGCACAGCGACTTACCGCCACCGGTTGGCATGATGACCAAACTATCTCCACCTGCCAGGGTTCGGTTAATGATCTGTTGCTGTGTCGATCGAAACTGCTCATAACCGAACCGCCGTCTCAGGACACCAAGCGATTCGGACTCTAAACTCGGATTCAACGTGTCTACGCCTCAATCTTGGAACCAAGCAAACGTGCAAACTGAGCAATCCACGCTGGATGTGCCGGCCAAGCGGGCGCGGTCACCAAATTCCCATCGGTATGGGCTGAATCCATACTTGGAGCAGGCTCAACGTACGATCCGCCCGTGCTCGTTACTTCATAACGAACGGCCGGATAACAGCTACAGTGTTTGCTGGTCAGCACACCTGCGGCCGCTAGAATCTGCGGTCCATGGCAAATGGCTGCAATGGGCTTATTGGTGATTGCGAAATGACGAACGACTTCGAGAACACGTTCATTCAGTCGTAAATACTCAGGCGCACGCCCGCCTGGAATTACCAAAGCATCGTAGCTCGTTGGATCGATGGTTGCGAAATCCGCGTTGATCCGAAAACGGTGACCTGGCTTTTCACTGTAGGTTTGGTGGCCTTCGAAATCATGGATGGCGGTCATGATCGTTTCGCCTGACTTTTTGTCCGGGCATACCGCATGGCATTCGTGCCCAATCATGAGCAGCATCTGGAATGGGACCATGATTTCGTAGTCTTCGACGAAATCGCCAACAAGAAACAGAATTCGCTTTTGCATGGAGTCCGCAGTGAAAAGGGGTAAAGGGTAAGGTCGTGACGGCAATGGGAGCGCGTAATGCTTTACGCGTAATGCTTTAACAGTATACCGCTTATGAGGCTGCGGCCAAACCCGCTCTTATCCTCGCCCATCCTAGAGATGTAGTCATCACGCTTCGCATGAGCAACTGGCCGAAGTGCTGAAAACAACTATACTATCGCCCAACTCATTCTTTGATAGGGAGGGTGAGGCTCCTGCCGAACCTTGGTGTCTCAGGTTCGGCAGGAGCCTCACCCTCCCTGCCTCAAGCCTCAAGCCTCAAGCCTCATAAAAATGCAACTCAACGACCAAGCCTTTGCATTATGCAAGTCCGCCATCGGACACGCCTCCGCTTGGCGGATCGTCGAACATAGGCTTGCCAATGGGGCGACCGTGCTTGACTTCGGCGTTCAAACGCCCGGCGGAATTTTGGCGGGTCAAAATTTAGCTCGAATCTGCATGTCGGATCGGGCTAAAATCACGATTCATCCCGCCGACTATTCTTTGGGACCCTGGGCACTTGTTCAAGTGACGACCGATGACCCGGTTCACGCTTGTATGGCTTCCCAATACGCGGGCTGGCCTGTCGCAAAGGACAAGTTCTTTGCGATGGGTTCGGGGCCCATGCGAGCCAAACGAGGCAAGGAACACGTTCTAAAAAGTCTTAACATCAGCGACTCGAGCGAACGTGCGGTGGGTGTTCTGGAATGCGACCGATTGCCGGACGAATCCATTTGCGAACTGATTGCTTCCGAATGCGGTGTCGATGTTCGCGGCGTTGTTTTGTGCGTCGCCCCGACGCGATCGATCGCGGGTACGATTCAAGTGGTTGCCCGGTCCGTCGAAACGTCAATGCACAAACTCTTCGAATTAGGTTTCGACCTCCATTCAATTGTGTCCGGATATGGCACAGCTCCCTTGCCACCGCCTGCCATCGAGTTCGTTCAAGGCATTGGCCGCACGAACGATGCGATCTTGTACGGTGGACATGTGACGCTCTGGGTCCATGCCGAAGACGACCAAATTCGCGAACTCGGACCTAAGGTGCCCAGCAATGCATCGCGCGACTATGGGGTTCCCTTTGCTCAAACGTTCAAACGCTACGAATACGATTTTTACAAAGTCGACCCAGGGCTTTTTAGTCCAGCCATGATTACCATCGTTAACCTCAAATCCGGAAGCTCATTTCGATTTGGCTCCTTCCGACCGGATGTGCTCTCTGAGTCCTTCGGTGAGCTTACTTGATGCGAGTCGGGGTACTGGGTTCGCCAACGGGTTGGTACATGCGGGACTTGCAACGCGCTGCCCAAGCATTGCCAGCGCATCGGGCGACGTCGATCGATTCGCTTTCCTTTGCCAAGCTCAGTGTTTGGTCGCAGCAGACTCAAACGCCTCACGCGAATAGTTGGACTCAGTCAACGGATGAGTCGACTAAACCAGAATCAACCAAGTTGTCGGACTACGACGCGGTCCTCGTTCGAACCATGCCTCTCGGTTCGATCGAACAAATTGTATTTCGCATGAATGCGTTGCATGTGGCTCAGTCGGCAGGAGTGCAAGTTCTCAATCCACCCCGTTGTCTAGAGATCGCCATTGATAAATGGTTAACCCTAGACATTGCTCGTCAAAGCGGAATCGAAACACCGCGAACGATTTGCTGCCAGACCCGGGAAGATGCGTTGCTTGCGTTCGAAATGCTTGGCCGCGATTGCATCGTAAAACCGATCTTTGGAGGCGAAGGTCGCGGGATTGTTCGTGTGACCGATGCCGATATGGCTTGGCGTGTGTTTAGCACTTTGGAACAGTTGCAATCGGTCATCTACATTCAAGAGTTCTTGGAAAGCCAGGGCTACGATCTACGATTGCTCGTCGTTGGCGATGAGTTGTTTTGCGTTCGGCGCGAGAATCACGGCGATTGGCGTTCGAACGTAGCCCGAGGCGGGCAAGCCGTGCCGCACGAGCCGACGTTCGAACAAATTTCGATCGCATTTCGAGCGTGTAAAGCGATACAAGGTTGGATGATCGGTGTCGATATTTTGCCTACAAAAGACGGTCGAAATGTACTGCTGGAAGTCAATGCAGTACCTGGCTGGCGAGCAACCGCCGCAGCGTTGAACGTCGACATGGCCCAGCTCGTTTTGAATCGTTTGCACGATAGGTTCTAAACAACTTTTGATCTTGCTCCCCTGACCTTCGCCCTAGCATGAAGGTAACGATCCCCTGGGGTAAACCCAAGGGCATTCACTTTGTAGCGGAACAGCGCAAGCTGTCCGGTGACCGTAGTCAAATCACTTGGATATTCACCGGGCGGCTCGCGCCGCTCCGCTACGAAAACATTGGTTCGAACCGAAAGTGAGTGCCCCTGGGGTAAACCCAAGGGCATTCAAAAAGCCATGAAGCAAGCGC
The DNA here is from genome assembly GCA_945875845.1 of Pirellula staleyi DSM 6068. Lineage (GTDB taxonomy): Bacteria > Planctomycetota > Planctomycetia > Pirellulales > Pirellulaceae > JBKCUI01. The sequence goes on along the minus strand of CAMCMB010000022.1, from coordinate 22,169 downwards.
CTACGTCTCACAGGCTTAGGCTTGCAGGATAGGGTGAATCACTTGTCCATGCACATCCGTTAACCGGAAGTCGCGGCCAGCGTATCGATACGTCATGCGTTGATGGTCGTACCCCATCAGATGCAGGATCGTCGCGTGCAGATCGTGAACGGATACAGGGTTCTCCACGGCGCGAAATCCAAAATCGTCTGTTGCCCCGTACACGGTTCCCTTCTTAATCCCACCGCCTGCCATCCAAAGCGAAAAACCCCAATGATTGTGATCTCGGCCTTGACTGGCCCCGGTCCCATCTTGCCCCATCTCAACCGAGGGAGTGCGACCAAACTCCCCCGAACACAAAATGAGAGTCTCATCGAGCAGTCCGCGTTGCTTTAGGTCGATGATCAACGCAGCAAGTCCCTGATCGCATTGGTTCGCAACTTTGCGATGCTCGTCTTTGATGTTGGAATGACTGTCCCAAGGCTGCGAGTCACCATGCCATGTTTGAACGAATCGCACTCCTCGCTCAATCAGTCTTCTTGCCATAAGGAGTTGTCGATTTTGAGGGCCTTCTCCGTAAAGTTTGAGGATATGTTCCGGTTCCTTGGAAATATCAAACGCATCGCTCGCTTCGGTTTGCATGCGAAAGGCAAGCTCAAAGGAATGGATCCTCGATTCGATGGCTGCTTCTCCTGGCCGATCGGCAAGATGCTCTGCATTGAGCTGTTGCAAAAATTCGAACTGTTTGGACTGGTCTCGAACGGACAGGCGTTTGTTTTGAAGAAAGTCAATCAGCTTAGTGGGATCGGGATTGGAGGTATCGACGCGTGCACCTTGATAGACACCGGGTAGAAATGCGGACCGCCAATTGCCAGCACCCCCGACGGGCATACCACCGGGACACAGTGCAACAAATGCGGGCAAGTTTTCGTTGACCGTCCCCATTCCCCAGGTCAGCCATGAGCCTAAACTGGGCCGAACCAAACGCTGATCCCCGGTATTCATCAGCATCAGCGACATTTCATGACTGGGTAATTCCGCATGCATCGATCGAATGACGGTCATCTCGTCGACACACTTGGATAAGTGTGGAAACAAGTCACTGACTGGGATTCCGCTTTCTCCATGCTTCTCGAATGCGAAGGGAGATGGCAGGGCCACACCTGTCTTGCGCTCGGTTTGCAGATTCTCAAAGGGGAGCATCTGCCCAGCTCGACGAGTCAACTCGGGCTTGGGATCAAAGGTGTCAACTTGAGACACCCCGCCATTGAGAAACACATGAATGATGTGTTTCGCCTTGCCTGGGAAATGAGTCTCCAACGCTCCACGGTTGCCAGATGCAGAGACCGAGGACGAAACCAGATCGGCGAAGGCTAGGCCGCCGAATCCCATTCCACATTGTCGCATCCAATGCCGTCGATTTTGGTTCATCGCGTTCATTACCTTAGTCCAAAAATAGGAATTCGTTCGAAGCCAACAAGGCATGAGCCAACTGAGTCCATCGTCCCTCCGGATCGATTGGAGATCCGTCCGTATTCGTAGCGGCACCGTTGGCAGCGGCACCGTTGGCAGCGTTAAGAAAATGCTTTGCTCGATCCACTTCGAATGTCGTGGGCGATCGGCTGAGGACCTTACGAACCAACGCCACAATGCGCTCTTCGTCGGTCGGCAGATTCATTTGCTTGGTCAGCGACGAAACTCGTGTCGCTCGATCTTGAATGAAATCCGAGTTCAATGCAAAGAGCGTCTGCTGCGGCACGGTCGTTTCCGGCCGTTTGGCCGTACACGCGTTCGGATTGGCTGCGTCAAAGGTACTCATCAAGTTCGCGATGATGTCGCGATTCACAAATCCGTACACGCTCCGCCGAGGGATTGCAGGGGATTGGTTCAAATCGACTGGCCTGCCTCCCATCGTTGCATCAAGCTCCTGGCTGACAGCCAACATCGCATCTCGCATCGATTCAAAATCAAGCCTGCGTCGAGGCATCCGCCAAAGCCATTGGTTCTCGGGATCTAGCTGACGATTGTGTTCGTTTTCAACAGCTCCTTGCCGGTAGGCTTGGCTCAACATGATTTGCCTATGAAGCCATTTCAAGGACCAGCCATTATTGCGAAACGCGTCAGCCAAGTAGTCCAGCAACTCAGGATGCGTCGGCGGTTGGCCACGCGTACCAAAATCGTCCGGCGTTCGAACCAAACCTAGCCCAAAGTGATTCTGCCAAACCCAATTCACAAGCACACGGGAGGTCAACGGATTGGTATCGGCACTGACAGAACGAGCCAGTCCCAATCGGCGTTTTCCATCTTCGAAAACCGGGGATTGCTGGCCCGAAAGAGCTGATAGAAATCTCGGTTGAACCGGTGCGCCACGGGCAAGTGGGTTTCCTCGAAGAAAGATATTGACCTCAGCAGGCTTTGGATCTTCGAGAACGACCATGGCACGAGGGGGTGAGCCGGGCGACGAAAGATTCAATTGGTGGATAGCCCCACGCTTGCCACTAATCAAATCGCTGATCGTGCGGTTGGTAAGACGCATGGCCTCTTCGTCCGAGACATCGCATGGCGTTTCCGGAGAATAGAGATGGGTGCGAAGTTGGCGATGCGACGGACTGTTGATGACTTGATGCTGAGCATGATCGTCTGGCAACAGCTTGCCATCTGCGGCTGCTTCACTGGACGATTCGAGCAATGATTGCAACCAAAGACGCTGTTGGTCTGCAAATACTTTTCCGTAGACGCTTGCGACCTCGTGGAGCGAATTGGGTTTCGATTCGGCAAGTGCCTTCAAAACGAACGGATTCCACTTGGGCGGTTCGCCTCGCAGTGCATGCAGTTTCTCCGGAGTCTTGCTATCCGCGCCCAGTTCACTGGCCAGCCGAGTCATGAATTCGTCACGTCGCTTTTGAAAATCCTCCAAAGGGATCATTCCCCAAGACTTCATTTCGATCCATGGACCAAAGACAGGATCCTCTTTGGGTAGCGATTCCAAATAGCTCTTCCAACGATTGAAGATCGATGGCCGAATATCATCAGTCCGGTACGACAGGAATTGCGTTGAGAGGTCTTGCTCGGGTGTTCCTTTTGCAATTTCGGTTAGATACATGCCGACCTGCATGCGCAATCGTCCACGCAGGACTTCACTTTGGTCGCGCACAAAATGCTGGAGTTTGGCAGTCAATTCCTTGAACTCGCGTTGATACTTTTCGTGTGCCTTTTCGTCTGCGCCGTTTCCGATCGGGGGTAACTGCGCAGGGGGCTTGCTCGGCGCGATGGTGGCATAGAGTGCGTAATAGTCCGAGGTGGGGATGTCGTCGAATTTGTGGTCGTGGCAACGCGCACACGTGACTGTTAGGCCCATGAGGCCACGCGTTATGACATCGATTTGATCATCGATCGTGTCGTGGTAGTTGCGAAATTGCATTCCAACCGTCAAGAATCCCAAGGCGGCAAGAGCGGGGTCGGTTTCCGCAAGTCCAAGCTGGTCGGCTGCGATTTGTTCCACTAGGAAACGATCCATCGGCAAGTCTTGGTTGACGGACCGAATAACATAGTCGCGATAAGTGTAAGAAAAGGGAAAGGTTGTAAAACCGATGGCGGCACCGCCGTGAGTATCTGCGTAGCGAGCAATGTCCAGCCAATGGCGCCCCCATCGTTCGCCGTAGCGAGGGGACTCCAACAGCCGATCGATCAGGCGTTCGTTCCTTTGGTCCGAGCTGTCATTGACGAACGCTTCCACTTCCTCCCAGGTTGGCGGCAAGCCCGTCAAATCGAACGTGGCGCGTCGAATAAACTGGGTCGGACTTACTTGGTCGGAGTAAGCCAGGTTAGACGCAGTTAACTTTTGCTGAAGAAAGCGATCGATGGGCAATGCGTTGCTTGCGTCGAGTTTAGGTAGTGCATCTAAGAGTTTGTCGGAGTGTCCAATCGGTTGAAATGCCCAGTGACCCGAGTACTTTGCACCTTCGTCAATCCATTTCCGCAAGAGTTCTTTTTGAATTGCGTTCAAGACTTTGCCCGTCGCCGGAGGGGGCATGATAGCGTCTGGGTCCGAGGAATGGATTCGATGAATGAGTTCACTATCGGCTGACACGTCGGCGATTGCGGACTTCTTGGCTTCGCTTTCCAAGTCGAGTCTTAGATCACCGCTGCGTTTCGTGGAATCGGGGCCGTGGCAGTGAAAACAGTATTCCGTCAGAATGGGTCGGATTTGACGGTTGAAGTCAACCTCAGCATACGTCGAAGCGCTTGCCATAGCCCAAACCAGAAGGCAAAAACCCATGTGTGCATAGCCGGTTTTGGAGAGGAGATTCATTGAACATTCTCGGACGAGGTGGGAGTGTGTACCAAGCAATGGGGAGAATATAGTATAGTCTCTGTGAGAGACCGTCTGCCTGTCGTTACGCACCGTGTCCCTGTAATTGCGGTCGAAAATACAAATTCTGCTGGGCCGAGAAGTGCGTTTGATTCTCCCTCGCGAGGCTGATTCAAAGGCCAGATCATAGGGGGCCAACAAATGCCGTCGCTTTGCGACTCGGAGGGTATCTTGGGCACGCGGTCCACGGGTTGCGGTGGCTGTCGCCACCTTACCCGTGGCTATCTCATGCCGTCGCTTTGCGACTCAGGGTTGCGACTCAGGGTTGCGACTCAGGGTTGCGACTTGAGGTTGCGTCGCAGAGTCGCATCGAATGGTTTAGTCGCAAAGCGACGGCATTGGATAGCCTGGGGTGAAGTGAGCGAAAGCGAACGCAACCCCAGGAGAGGTTTCGGTAATACGACGAGTCGCAAAGCGACGGCATTTGTCGCGATCCTGGCAACATCCGACGACCGTCTTGTCACAGACTTATGGTCACGGAAGAACTGTGGCCCGTCAATGGACTCGGCCCCCATGTCTTTTCGTCGAATCGAAACCACAATGCTGCTGCTTTCGCATCATTATCGATTTCATAACCAAATCGTATGCCCTCGCACGTTTCAAGCTCAACGCCCCCTTGAGCAAACTGGTCTAGCTCGCGAAGGTCCGTTGGCAATCGCTTTTTTTCGAGCGAAAAGCGTTTGAGCTCTATGGCCGCCATCGTCAACCGACGATGATCCTCAAGTCGCAAAAAAACTTGTGCCATTTCACCAAACATGAATTGCTGATTGGACCACCAATACCCTGTTGCCGAATCTGTAGAGTGTCGTTTCCAAAGTCCCCTTAAACCCCGGTATCCATCCTTGACGAGACTGCGCGATTGTTGGAGTTGATCGAACATTTGCTTCTTCAAACTTGGGAGCGGTACGAAATCCACCAAGCCTCGCGGTGAATCTGATGTGAGTTGGCTACCTTCCACATCCAATATTTTTTGCCACACTGCGTTCAAATCCAAAGGCCGAATCATCTCTTTCAATGACACAAGTTGTGCTTCGTCCCAAAGGTCGACTTCAAGCGTCTTCGTAATCGAGTAATAGAGCGTGTGTCGATGACCAATCGAGAGATGAGTCGATATTGAACCCAAATACCAGTCGAAGGCGGCAATGGAATCTCGCATGGTTCCCAGGCTCTGAATGGCTCGGGACGAGTCCCGTTCATGAACTGCGGATTCGAATTCCAAAGACAGGAGCTGGAGAACGGAACGCGATGCGTAAAATCGATTCCAGTACTCATCGAATTGAATCGGAATCCAAACTGGCTTTTTGAGAGTCCCAACGGCTCGAATGCGTTCGATCAGAGGCTGTACCTCCCGTAGAAAATCCTTTAAGTGGTCATAGTATTCCTGCGACCCCACAGGAAACGGGGGATCTATTGATTCCTTCTGAAAGAGCTGCATGCGATTTGAGATGAATTGGCTGGAAGCAAGTGTTAGAATCTCGCTCCACTCAACCGTCCCCTCGGTCGATGTCTGCGAACGATACCAAGCGGCCAGCGACTCTCTGTCGACTGGGCGTCCAGCTTGTCGGTCGCGACTACTCTCTTCGTTTAGCTCGCGAGCTGCTGCAATCTCGCGCCATGCGAACGTCGATACGATCGCGACCAGCATCAAACCGGACAATCCTGCCCATGTTGAAAAGCGGAAATACCAGGCTGAATTGCGATTTGAAAATGAGTTGGATTTGTTATTCATTTTTTCCCTCACGGACGGATTTCAGCAAATCGACGGCTTGTTGTTCCCAGCGTCCGCGCCAAAGCGAGCCGGGCACCGAGAAAATGGATCGCACATATTGCATGGTCTCTTGAAAAAGAGGTTCAGCAGGTTTGGGTGAACGTTTCCAGTCGGCTAAGACAACCGCTCGTGCGGAATCGACGGCGGCCTCATCCTTGGCGTCCAGGATCGCAAGAAGATGTGCAACTTTGACGCCCATCAATCGATGCGACAGAAAACTCCTACTCAACGAAAAAGCTCTGCCGTAGGGCAATTCGTAGTCATCGAACCCGTCTTTTGATTTGGATGACCGTCCGAGACGAGCCCAGTTGACCGCAACGGCTCTCCGTCGAGCCTCGTCGCGTCCACTGGTGTCGGCTAGGATACGCAATGCATGTAGGTAGCGATCGCGGCCCAGTATCTTTTCGGCATCGGGCTTCTGCAATTGACGCAACAATTCTACCTCGGCTGCATCTGCGTGCTCTTGATCGAACAATTCCACACTCCGCCTCATCGACTCAGCACCCTTCATCGCAAGTTCGAAGAACTTGCGAAATCTGGCTTGCGTTTCCGGAGTTGGATCGCTTTCCACAAGTGTCCGTTCGAAAAGTAAGTCATCAAGCAACTGTCGGTATGTCCAGTAGTCAAGTCTGGCACCTTGTTCGAGTTGGGTTGCTATCCGATTGTGAACACGCGCTTGCTCTTCACGCATCGAAGGCACTTTTTTATCGCGGTCATCCGTATCCGTGTTCGTGTTCGAAAAGGTCGAGCGAGTTGACTGTGGCTTGATCTTGAGAGGATTGAGCGGTGCTCCCGACTGGATTGCGATCGATTCAAGTTCGTCGCGAAGTGCTGCGGGCATACTAGGTTGCATTGCCAGCCCATAGAAAAATGAAATCGCTGGAATCGTCAGGCATGCGAGTAAAAAGGTACCCTGCCTCGCGAGATAACCCACGATGCTCCCGCCGTTCATCCAACGCTTCATCATGGCCCACGTTGCAACCAGGGGTATCACGCCCGAAAGAACCAGCAACCAAATGGACGCATCGAGTTGTAAGAACGCGAAGTACCAGTACATGCCCATCACCCCCACAAACGCAGGTGCGACGATCGCAGCCACGATCGGGCTGCGAATCAGTTGTCCTACCCACTGCGAACAGGAATAGATGAGAATTGACAATGCCATGAATGCAAAGCATGCCAGGGAAGCGACCAATCCCTTCCCAACAAGTCCTTGCCCTGGATGGTTCGATCGTTGTAATGGTGCAATCGCAACCAAAGCAAACACCAATAACCCGCTTGTCACGAGCATCGCAATGGGGACCGCGTGCCTTGTCCGCCACACAAGCCCCGGTGGGACTCCTCGGTCTGCCAGAAACCGTATGCGATTCTGCAACTGATCGCCTTGAAAACTAATCACTCCCATGTAGCTGGTCGCAAGGGCTGCCGCGAAGATCGAAAGGATGAGCGAACCGTTGGGTCCACGCGATGGTTGCCACCACTCCATGTAACTTGCATAACAACCCAGTGCGATCGAAACGATTATGATTGCAAATACGCTGAGCAGTTCCACTCGATTTTGTTTCGAAAACTGGCGAACCAATACCTGCCCCTGAGCGGACGGTGTTCGTGCGGTCCAGTCGACCGTTCTGACCGGACTCGCAAGTGTGCCGAGCAATGACTTCGCTGCGATTGGAGCCGGAGTCGCTTGCAAGAATCGCAGTCCCTCTCTCCAGCCAACGACGGTGACCACAATTGCCCCAATTGTCAAGCAACCTGCGTTTAACAAAGCCAACTCGCCCGAGTTAGGCTCAAGCCTTGCGTCGGTGAAAACGCGAACCGCAAAGGCCAGCGATTCCGAAATGAACCATGGTAGCATCGCCAACGGAATGATCGCAAAGAGACTGGTAAAGGAAGACTTGAATCGCCATGCCAAACCCAATCCGCTCAGCAACAGAAACAACGTGTTCAATGGCCAGTTGAACGCGTTCGGAGAATCCCCGAAAGACTGCGAATCCATCGAGTGATTTCGCAAAGGCAGAAACATTGCGTACAGAACTAAACTCACTATCCACACCACGACAAGACTCAGCAGTGCCGCCAACAGTTTCGATCGCACCACCTGCGCCTTGGGAATGGGCATCGATTGCAACCATTGGATGGTGCGTTGATCCTTCTCTTGTCCTACGAGCAGCGCGCCCGCACCGACTGCGAAAAGACTCGGCATGCCCAGCAGTGCCACTTCACCAAGTCGATTCGAAATCTCACCGTTGATAAGTCCCAAGAATTGAAACACGAGGGCGAGCGACGCAAGGATCGCGATGAGCGGCACGAGCTGCCGCGACTCTTTGCGGAGTAGGTGCAACATGATATTGGGCGATGTGTTGCTCATGATGCTTGTCGCTCCGTAGCTGTGTCACCCGTGGCTGTGTCACCCGTGGCTGTGTCACCCGTAGATTGCTTCCCGTCGGATTCAAGCTTGCTTGGAATTCCACGCGTGCAAGCCACGAATAGCTCATCGAGCGTCGCAGCCCGAGCTTGAATTTGGTGCACGCCGGTCCGTCCTTCCCAGAGTTTCAGGACTTGCTGCGCATCCCCGCGAACGACAAATCGTCGTTGCCGTCCCTCTGTTTCTTCGCTGAGCAACTCGGTTGGTCCTTCGATTTGAGGCAGGCTGATCAACGGATCCGATAGGCTGACGGTGATCTTGTGAACCGAGTCTCGCAACTCGCTGAGCGAATCCACGATTCGGAATTTGCCTGCATGCAGAACTGCGATTTCGTCCGCCACACGTTCGACTTCGGCGATTTGATGGCTGGAGAGAAACACGGTTCTGCCGGTCGCAGCTCTCTCGATCATGCTTTCTAAAAACTCGCGACGAACCAAGGGATCCAATCCCGAGGTTGGTTCGTCGAGGATCAGCAACTCGGGGTCGTGGGCCAACGCGAGCGCAAGTGCGACTTTGGCTCGCTGGCCTTTGCTGAGATGTCTGATTTTGCGACTTTGCGGCAACTCGTACCGTTCGATCGCTTCGCGGTATTTGTCCATAAATCCGTCCGGATAGAATGCCGAAGCGAACCAACCAATCTCGCCGACCTGCATCCAATCGTAGAGAGCCGGAGCATCCGAGACATAGCCAACGCGACGCCGGATCTCAAGTTCATCGCGAACGGGATCAAGTCCCAGAACGCTGCATGATCCAGCGGACGCCTTTTGGTAACCCATCAAGATACGAATGAGTGTTGTCTTGCCCGCCCCGTTTTCGCCCAGCAAAGCGAACACCGTCCCTTGCTTGATGTTGAGATCGACTCCTTGGAGCGCATCGCAACCGGGGAAATGCATTTCCAATCCCTTGGCCGAAATTACGTGGTTCATGATCCCACCTGTTCTGTGTTGTTGGAGTCTGAAGAGGCGACCGTAGCTACTGTACCGTCGAGTTGTTCGATTTGATGAAGCACAATTTTGCGAAGGTCCTTGGCGGTAAGTCCGCCGTGAAGGGCTTCGGTGAGGACCGCTTTGAGGCGATCTTCGAGAATGCTGCGGCGAGCAACGCGACATGACTCGGTCGCATTTTCGCAAACGACCAGCCCTCGACCTCGCAGAGACTCGATCGCTCCATCCACTTGCAATTGCTGAAAAGCGCGAGCAATCGTATTCGGGTTGATGGTCAGACGCTGACTTAGGATGCGAACGCTGGGCAGCAACTGGCCTGGCAGCAACGTCCCTTCGGCGATTGCGAATTTGACTTGGCGAACGATTTGCTCGTAAATCGCCACCCCGTTGTTGGGGTCAATCGAAAAGAACATGATGTTAAAGACCTCGTCAAAACGTCTTCCGTGTTGGTTAACTAGTTAAATAGTACACTGTCGTGCTTGCGAGTCAAGAGCTCTTGAGACGAATTTCGACGATGGACGAAGAGTTCCTGATTTTCACAACCCGAAGCGTGAGGGCTCGGTGCTGGAATGGACGGGAGGGTGCTCGGCGGCAGTGCGGGTTAAGATGAACACGCCGCCGCGGCAGCGTGGTATTCGCAACTGGCATTGGGCGTCTTCGCAAGTGGCATGGGCGTCTCGCCCATCGAGTCACGAACGGGACGCTCGTGCCATGCCACTTTTCTTCCGGTTTTCCTGGCGATGAATGAATTCTTTCTCGGAAATCGTCATTTCCAGTCACCTAAAGATTAAATCTTTCCACAAATCGGCGACATGCCGTTGAAACTCGTGTTTTCTTCGGTCATACTCAACTGTAGTCATCCCGCGTGTGAAAGAATTCTCTCATCCTTTTCATGATTCCAACCAATCAGCTCAACGGGTCGGTCGTTCGACGAGCCAAACTGCGCGAAATGATTCGCGAACATGGCTTCGTGTCGATTCCAGACCTGCGTGAAGCGATGGAGGTCAGCGAATCGACCATTCGCCGCGACTTAGAAGCCCTTGAGGAAACCGGCGAAGCCAAGCGAACGCACGGTGGCGTTTTTTCCACCGGACCCACCACCAGCGTCAAGCAGTTTGAATCCAAAAAGAACCCTGGTCATTGGGAAAAGAAGCGCCTCATCGCGATGGCGGCAGCGAGTCTCATCGAAGACCACGACACTCTTTTGCTCGATGGCGGTAGTACGACTTACGAACTTGCGCGACAGCTCGTCGGTCGTCCGCTCCAAATCGTTACCAATTCACTCCCCGTCGCGAATCTGTTTTCGTCCAGCGATTCCGTCGACTTGGTCTTGCTCGGAGGTGCCTTGCACAACCGCACCGGCGTGACGCTCGGTAGTTATTCGAACCAAATGTTACAGTCGCTCAATGTTCAAAAAGCGTTTTTGAGCGTGGCAGGTGTGAATGCCAAAGGTTTTTACAACAGCAACATGCTTCTCGTCGAAACCGAGCGAGCCATGATGCAATGCGCTGACCGGACCATCATTGTGGCCGACAGTTCGAAATTTGGCAGATCGAGCCTAGCTCGACTCTGCGATTGGTCCAACGTTCACACTCTTGTCGTCGATGACGAGCTATCCAAGTCCTGGCGAGATTACATCGACCAAGCCAATGTCCAATTGCTTCTCTCCTCGGCTGCACTCTCCGAACAAGAGAGTGGGCACGAGTCCGAAAATAGCATCGAAACCACTTCACCCGAGCACGTATCGTGACTACCGCAATCCAAAATTTAGATCCCAAGGCCATCGAATCGCTGGTGCGATCCGCTATCACACGCGCTTTAGCGGGCTCATCCTCCTTGAGCAACGGCTCGGAACCTTACAAACCCAATCTGGTTGTGAGCATTTCGGCTCGTCACATTCACCTCACCGACGAACATGTCGAAAAGCTCTTCGGCCCGGGCAAAAAATTGACCCCCGAGAAGGGGCTTTATCAAGATGGCTTCTTTGCGGCCGCTGAAACCGTCATGATTGTGGGGCCGCGGCGGCGCATGCTCCCCAATGTTCGAGTGCTAGGCCCAACGCGGAAAGCCAGCCAAGTCGAACTTGCCTATACCGATGCCATCTCGCTTGGAATCGAGGCTCCGGTTCGTCACAGCGGCGACATTGCAGGGACGCCCGGTTGCGTCCTTGTCGGCCCTGCGGGTGCCGTCGAATTAACTCAAGGAGTCATTCGGGCCGCACGTCACGTTCATATCAACCCGAAGGATTGTGCGTTCTACGGAGTGAAGAATGGCGATTTCATGACGTTGAGCGTCAAGTCGCATCAATGCTCCGTCACCTTCGAAGACTTGTTGGTTCGCGAAGACGCGGCGGCGAAACTTGAAGTGCACATCGATACCGATGAGGGGAACGCTTGCGATCTCGACCGAGCCACCGCAATCGAACTCAAGAAACAACAACCTTGCAAGTGCCATGAGCACTGAGGCGAGCGGTAGATGAATAAGTGGCGTAAGCTTCCAGCTTGCGAGGTAAAAATGCAAGCTAGAAGCTCACGCCACACAACAAACCACGTTTTACACCCTTAGTTTCCTTTTATTTTGGAGAAAAGTTTTATGGCAAAAGTGAATGAAGCGCTCGGCATGATCGAGACCAAAGGCTTTGTAGCCTTGATCGAAGCTGTCGACGCGATGATGAAGGCGGCCAACGTCAAGTTCCTCGGTTGGGACAAAGTTGGCAGCGGTTTGGTCTCGGCATTTGTCAGCGGTGACGTTGCGGCTGTGAAAGCTGCCACCGACGCTGGTGCTGCTGCCGCCGGACGAATCGGACAAGTCATGAGCGTTCAAGTGATTGCGCGACCTCACGATGACTTGAACAAGGTCCTCAGAGTCAACGCCCCATCGTCCTCGGCTGAGTAATCCCACACCCACCCATTTCCATCTACAAACAAGAGTTTAGACAACATGCAAAACGCAATAGGATTGATTGAAACCAAAGGCCTCTTGGCATTGATTGAAGCGACCGACGCGATGGCCAAAGCTGCCAACGTCGAAATCGTAAAGCGAGTCGATATCGGCGGCGCTTATGTCACAACCATGGTCAGTGGCGATGTCGGCAGCGTTCGCGCAGCCGTCGAAGCGGGTGCAGCAGCCGCTTCCCAAGTGGGTGAGTTGGTTAGCAGCCATGTCATCGCACGACCTGCTGAAGGTCTCACCGCAGCGTTCTTTAAGTAATCCCTTCCAACGGAGTGACACACAGACCATGAAGGTTCTCGTTGCCAACCTAGGCTCAACCAGTTTCAAGTATCGATTGTTTGACATGTCCGACGAGCGACAGCTCGCCCGAGGCGGTGTGGAACGCATCGGCTCTTCGGAAAGTCGCTGTTTCGTCGAAATCGGCGAATACCGCGGTGAGATGACCCAATCGATTCCTGTTCATGGTGTTGCAGTCGAAGCCTGCATCTCTCAGCTCACGGATCCAACCCATGGTTGTATCAAGGATGCGTCGGAGATCAGCGCGATCGGTTTCAAGGCGGTTCACGGCGGACGGTTGTCCGGAGTGCAACGCATTGATGAACATGTCTTGGCAGCCATGGATGAAATGAACTCCGTCGCACCGGCCCACAATCCACCCTACATGGCTGCCATGAAGCAGTTGGCTGGAATGTCGCAGATACCTTTGGTCGCTGCGTTTGAAACCGATTTCCATCAATCGATTCCCGAAGCTTGGAAACGCTATGCCCTACCCGCCAGCATTGCCAACGCATTGCCGATTCGCAAATGGGGATTTCATGGCGCGTCACATCGCTTCATCGGAGGACGGATGGCGGAGCTGCTCGGGCGATCAGACGCTCGAATCATCTCGTGCCACCTCGGGGGCAGCTCGTCGTTATGCGCAATTCGTGACGGCAAGAGCATGGCAACCACCATGGGAATGAGTCCTCAAACCGGTTTGCCTCAAAACAACCGTGTCGGAGATTTGGATCCCTACAGTTTGCCATTGATGATGGAGCACACAGGCATGACGCTGGAAAAAATGCTACATCATTTGTCCACGCAAGCAGGCTTGCTCGGTTTATCGAATGGACTCTCAGGAGACATTCGCGATCTGGAACAAGCGGCAGATGCAGGTAACGCCGACGCAAAATTGGCACTGGATGTGTATGTGGCAGAAATCCGTCGTCAGATAGGTGGCATGCTCATGGCTCTCGGTGGAGTCGATGCACTCGTCTTCACGGGTGGGATCGGCGAAAACGGCGCACGCGTTCGCACCGCGGTTTGTGAAGGACTGGATGACTTGGGAATCCGCCTTTCCGAATCGAGCAACAAAGTTCGCGGATCGGAGCGAAGAATCGATGACTCAGAGGGTAAGGTTCAGATTTGGATCGTACCAACGAATGAGGAATTAGTGGTGGCCCGCCAAACGGTCGCCGCAATCCAAAAGTCCAATGTTTAATAGGCCCAACCGCCACGTTTAGCCGGCAAGGCCGGAGTCAACACAAGAGACAGACCCATGTTCGTTGCAAAAGTTACCGGAGCCATTGTCTCCACACAAAAGGTGGACACGATGATCGGCCAAAAGCTGCTCGTCGTAGAGCCCTTTCGTTTGGAACCGAAGAAGCGTTCCGAGTTAATCACGACAGGCCGCACTTTTATCGCCGTGGATACTCTCGGCGCCGGGGTCGGCGACATGGTCTTGATCACGCAGGGGAGCAGTGCTCGGTTCACCCCCGAGACAAACAAACTGCCCATCGATTGCGTCATTATCGGCATCGTCGACACGGTGCACATCGAAAAAAACAACGTCTACAAGCGCCAATAACGAACACGTAGAACACCAATGCAAATCAACGAAAATCTTATTCGCTCGGTCGTCGAACAAGTGCTCAGCGAAGTTCGCGGCAAGCAAACAGCGGCACCGAGTTCCTCCACAACGAACAGTCTGGCCCTGGGCCGTTTCGGGCTCTTCAGCAACGTCGAGGACGCCGTGCGATCTGCTCGCACCGCCTTCGAACATCTGCGAGAACGCCCGATCTCGGACCGCAAGAAAATCATCGACCATATCCGTCGCATCTCGATCGAGAATTGTGTCGAACTCGGCACGATGGAAATGGAAGAGACCAAGATCGGTCGACTCGAGCACAAGATCGCCAAACTCAAGACGCTCGGCGAACGAACGCCTGGCGTCGAGTTCCTCAAAACGGAATGCTTCAGCGGTGATTACGGCTTGGCCGTCATCGAACATGCACCGTTTGGTGTCATCGGAGCAATCACTCCTGTGACCCACTCGCTCCCAACCATTACAGGCAATGCAGTCAGTATGATCGCTGGCGGTAACACAGTGGTCGTCAACCCACACCCAAGTGGACGCAGAGTTGCCGCCGAAGGAGTTCGACGGTTTAATCAAGCCATCCATGCGGACCTCGGAATCGACAATTTGATCTCTCTCATTTGCGAACCGACTTTGGAAACCGCCCAGCAACTCTTCAAGCACCGCAGCGTTGCACTCATTTGTGTGACCGGCGGTCCTGCGGTTGCCAGAGCGGCCCTCAACAGCGGCAAACGCGCCGTGGTAGCCGGTCCCGGTAATCCGCCTGTGGTCGTCGACGAAACCGCCGACCTTGACCATGCTGCCCGCTGCATCATCCAAGGTGCTGCCTACGACAACAATCTGCTCTGTATCGCAGAAAAGGAAGTCTTCGTGGTTGCGAGTGTCTTCGACGCAATGATGTCCGCTATGGAACGAGCGGGTGCGGTCCGACTCAACGCCAGCGAAATCGACCGACTGACCCAGGCTGCATTGCAAGTCGTAGGCGAAGGAGCAGACAAACACTACGGGGCCAAGAAAGAGCTTTTGGGTCAAGACGCAGTGAAACTCGCAGCCGCCGCAGGCCGCACAATCGACCCTAAAGTCGAGTTGGTCTTTGGCGAAACGACTTCCGATCACCCATTTGTTCAAACCGAACAAATGATGCCGTTTGTTCCTTTCGTTCGTTGCCGCGACTTCGACGAAGCGGTTCGACTGGCACAGCAAGCCGAACATGGATACCGCCACACGAGTATCATTCATTCACGCAACGTTCGGAACATGACCAAGATGGGGCGTCTCATGGACACCACCTTGTTCGTAAAGAACGGACCGTGTATGGCCTCGCTCGGTCTTGGAGGTGAAGGTTACCTGTCGTTCTCGATCGCGGGTCCAACCGGCGAAGGGGTTACGACACCACTTACATTCACCCGAGAACGACGCTGCTCCCTGATCGAAGATCTGCACGTACTCGGCGGCATCAGCCACCTGTAGAAACCAAAGATACATGCAAATAGCTCTCGTACTTGGAAATGTAACATCGACGGTTAAACACCGGACGCTTGATAACCTCAAGCTGTTGGTGTGTCAGCCCATGCTGTCCGATGCCAAATCGCCGGACGGTCCGCCGCTCTTGGCGGTCGATCACCTAGGTGCAGGCGCAGGCGAAACCGTCATGCTGACCAGCGATGGCGGAGCCGTAAAGGAAATATTTGGCGTCGAAAACAGTCCCATCCGCTGGGCCGTCCTAGGCCTAGTCGATGATATCGCAGGCGTGAGGCGTGAGGCTTGAGGCTTGAGGGAAAAGGATTCCAGCTTCAAATTTCAAATTTCAAATTTCAGATTTCAGATTTCCAACTTCCAACTTCCAACTTCCCCCATGTCACCAACCGCCACCGAAATTGAAGCCATCGTTCGTCGGGTGCTCAGCACCTTGACCGCGATCGGTGCGCAATCCAATGGCGAAAGGGTAGTCCAATCCAACCGACTTAGCCTTACGGACCAAGTGATCAGCCTTCAGTCGCTCAAGAATCGACTGGTCGGAATCCAAGTCCTGGAGGTGGGGACGGCTGCCATCTTAACACCTGCCGCCAAAGACTATTGCCGAGAGTTGCGCGTCGAGTTGGTCCGCGGTGCACGCAGCGAAAAATACAGTGCTAGCCCTGTTCCTGCTGCTTTGGCGCGACCGCAACGCTTGGTTGTTGTTGGCTCGGCAACTTGGATGCCATCGATCTCTAAGCAACTTTGCTCGAAACAAGCTTCGGTGATCGAAAAGTCAGCGGACGACGCCACCGCCATGCGAACGATTGCAGAGAAATTGCGTTCTGGCCATCAAGCAGGAGTCGCGATTGTCCAATCGCCGCACTCAGCCTGTTGGCAAGCAGCCCGGGACGACCGAGTGCGTCCCGCGGTCATCGCTCATTGGTCGGACCTAGACGAAGTGCTTCGAGAAGTCCCCGTAAACGTTTTAGTACTGTCAACGAAGTCCTGGAACGTTCCAGCGGCCTGCAACGTTGCCCGACGCTTTTTCCAACACCTTCAAAACCACTCTTGATCGAGAGCAAATCGAACCATGCAACTGTATCAAGTCAACGGGAGAGTCACGCTCAGCCGCGTTCACCCAACGTTTGTTGGCTGCAGTCTGAAGACGGCTGAGGCGTACGGTGAGAAATTACTGGGGCGACCTTCCGCCGAGCCCGATCTCGTCGTCGTATGGGACGACCTCGGAGCATCGGATGGCTCGATCATTGCGGTCAGCGATGGCGGCGAAGCGGCTCAGCCCTTTCGCCCGAGTCTGAAACCCGTCGACGCGTACAACGCAGCCATCATCGATGAACTAAACATACCGAAAAACTAAAGTGGGATAGGCTTCCAGCCTGTCGTGACTCTGAAAAAGACAGGCTGGAAGCCTATCCCACCCAAAAGCTAACGCCTACCACCTACCACCTAACACCTTACACTCTACAACCAACCACTCATGAACCCACACAAGATCAAGCAAGACATCTGTGAAATCGGCCGTCGCCTTTACAACAAAGGTTTCGCAGCCGCCAACGATGGCAACATCACGGTTCGCATCAGCGACAACGAAGTGCTCTGCACTCCGACCATGCATAGCAAAGGTTTCCTCAAGACCGAGGACATTTGCACAATGGACATGAATGGTAAGCAGACATCGGGAATCAAAAAGCGATCCAGCGAAGCCTTGTTGCACCTCGAGATCTATAAGAAGCGGGCCGACATCAAGAGCGTGGTGCATTGCCATCCGCCGCATGCCACTGCTTTTGCAATCGCACGTGAGCCAATCCCACAGTGCGTACTGCCTGAAGTGGAAGTATTCCTCGGCGATGTACCGATCACACGTTATGAAACACCGGGTGGAAAAGCCTTCGCGGAAACGATTTTGCCTTTTGTGGACAAAACCAACGTTATTATTTTGGCGAACCATGGAACCGTCAGCTACGGTCTCGATGTCGAGCAAGCGTTTTGGTGGACAGAGATCCTCGATGCCTATTGCCGCATGCTGATGCTTGCTCGTCAGCTTGGCAACATTTCGTACTTTTCAGAGAACGAAGAGCGCGAACTTCTGACGTTGAAACAAAATTGGGGCTGGTCGGATCCTCGCAACACTGAGGAGTACAAAAACTGCGACGTGTGCGCCAACGATATCTTCCGTAGTTCATGGAAAGAGTCGGGCGTTCAACGACGAGCTTTCCCTGCACCGCCAGCGATGCCCGCTTCAAACCAAGTCGAACAATCCGTGAGTCAGTCGATGGCAGGCATTGCACCGGTGCTTAAGTCATCGGCAAGTCCGTCGTCGGCAAGTCCGTCGTCGGCAAGTCCGTCGTCGGCTGAGGGGCTGGCGGGAATCGATCAAGAGCAACTGATCAAGCTCATCACGGCACAAGTGATGAAGCAGTTGCAAGGCTAAGTCTAGTTGTGTGACGATAGGTAATCAACATTTCGAATCAAGATAGAGCAGAGTTCAAATGAAAGTCAGCATAATCGGCGGTGGTGGGTTAGTAGGTTCGTGTGCAGGCTTTGCACTGCAATGCGGAGGTGTCGTCCGCGAGATCGCGTTGCTTGACTTGAACGCGAACGCAGCCGCCGGTCACGCCTTGGACATCATGCATGGCAGTCCCAGCGTTGCCGATCAACGCGTCACTTCGGGGAGTTACGAACACATCCCGTCGTCCGATATCATTTGCATCACGGCTGGATTGCGCCGTAAGCCGGATGAATCCCGATTGGATCTTATCAATCGCAATACCGATCTTTTCAATGGGATCCTCGAGGAAGTCAAGAAGGCGGGAGTGAAGCCAACGGCCAAGGTCCTGGTGGTATCCAACCCTGTCGATATCTTAACGTTCGTTGCGGCCAAGAAACTTGGACTGCCAGCAACTCAGGTTTTAGGACTGGGGACGCAGTTGGATACGATCCGTTTTTGTTCGTTGATTGCCGAACAGCTCGGGACTGCGCCAACGCAAACGCGTGGAATCATCTTGGGTGAACACGGGGACAGCATGGTGCCGATTTGGTCGAGCGCCACCATCGGGTCATTGCCATTGGACAAATACCCGGGCTGGAACAACACAATTGCCGATAAAATCTTTGCAAGGACCAAGGGATCCGGCGCAGAGTGTATTTCGAAGAAGGGTGGCGCAGGCTTCGCAGTTGGAATCGCGATTCGAGACGTAATTCATTCGATTGTATTGGATCAGAATCGCATTTTGCCGGTGAGCACGATCCAGGATGGTGCATGCTATGGCATTCGCGACGTGGCGATTTCGGTACCAACGGTGGTAGGGCGTTGCGGCGCGGCACAACGCATCGAGATCGACCTCTGGCCCAAAGAAATGCAAGGGCTTAAAGCAAGTGCGGCAGCGATCAAACCGACCTTGGATGCTGTCATGAAGCGAGTCGGTGCTTAGTTGTGCGACGCTCCGCGTCGCACGAATCACTACGGCGGAACGTCGTGCAACTTCGTCGGACAAGCACTAAAACAATTCCGCGATCGGCTCGCCTTGGTCGACGAAATTGCGAGGACGCCCACGTCGGTCAAGATATTGCCCGGTGACCGGTACATCAAAGTATCGATAGATCGTGGCTGCGAGATCGCCCGGAGATATGGGGCGCTCTTTGATCGTGCCACCGTCGGCATGGGTCGCACCGATCACTTGTGCATGATTAAGTCCACCACCGGCCATTGCCATCGACATGACTTGGGGCCAGTGGTCGCGTCCGTCGCTGCTACCTTGGGTCCCCATCATCGGAGTCCTACCAAACTCACCCATCGCGATGATCAGTACGTCATCGAGACGGCCTCGTTCTTCGAGGTCGAGAACCAACGTGGTTAGCAGATGATCGAACAACGGAAGCAGCGGTTTGAGCCCTCGCGAGATTCCGCCATAGGGTGGAACATTATCCCCATGATTATCCCACGTTCCGCTCGCGGTGTGATAACTGAGGTCGATCGAAACGAAGGCAACGCCGGACTCCACAAGCCGACGCGCAAGCAAAGCTTGCTGGCACCACAAATGATTTCCATAGCGTTCGCGATTCACTTCGGGTTCCAGCGACAAATCAAAAGCTTCGCGGGCTTGTTGACCGAGAAGCATGTCGACGGCTTTTTGCTGGAAGATATCGGCAGCACCCATCGAACCGCTGATGTCAATTTCGCGGCGAAACTGATCTAAGTCCGTGAGCAGTTGGCGGCGATCGAGAACGCGGTCGTGACTAAGGCCCTTCGAAAGTTGGAACAGGTCTCCAGAACTATTTTTTCCCGTGTCGTTGCCAACAAGATCATAGACTGGCAACTTGGCAGCCAAGTTGCCCTGCATCGGATCAAACTGCTGCCCTAGATCTCCACCGAACGCGATGTGGCTCGGCGAACGATAGAAGCCGACGTAAGGTGGCATAGCTGGATGGTTCGCACCATGTTCCTTGGCGACAATGGATGCGATGGCTGGATAATGCTTGGCTTCCGGGTTCGAGCGAGGTTCCGCCTCCAGATTGGCTGTTTGAAAAACCATGTTCGGTTCATGATTGCTGAATTTCGCATTCACCGATCGAATAATCGTGAACCGATCCAGGATGGCGGCCTGCTTCGGCAAGTGCTCGCAAATGCGAACGCCTGGCAACTTGGTCGGGATGGTGCCAAATGGACCACGATTGGTGAGCGGCCGGTCGGGTTTTGGATCCCATGTATCAATCTGGCTTGGGCCTCCCGTCATCCACAACAGAATCACACTTTTTTTCCTGCGACTTCCCGTGCCGCTGGCAACTGCATCGCTATTCGCCTTGAGGAGCAAAGGGATCGACAGGCCCGCAATGCCTTGCATGCTCGCTTTGAGCATGTTGCGCCGGGACCGAACGACGATCCCCTCTTCGTTCAGAGCATTGAGATATTGAAATGCATGCTGGCTGCTATGATTCCATGCGTTGCATCTCGGCTGTTGTTGGACTCTCATGCAAACCTCAGGTTAAGTCGCTCTCGAAGGGGGGTGTGGATGAGAAGGAGTTTTAACGTACGAAGTGACTGCAGAAATTGCAAGCCATTTCAGATAAATCGGCAGCTTTCGGCGTGTTTGCGTAAAGGGGCGAGTTTGCGTAAAGGTAGGCGGGGACCATCTGTCCCGTACGAGCGTCCCATTGTAGCTCGGGACAATGGTCCCAAGCTACAATGGGCTGTTCTGCTGAAAAAAGGAGACCCGCTATCAATCTATTCACCAACCAGACGAGCTGATTGGGGGGTCTCCATCCAACGATGTGTCCAAGCCACCCACCGAAGAAAAATACATAACCATGCGCGCCTCCATTTCGCCTCGCCGATGTCCTGGATGCGAAATCCGCAAGCCGCTCTGTTTTTGCGATTGTATCCCCGAAATCGAGACCAAAACTCGCGTCGTGATCCTCATGCATACGTGCGAGGAAGTGTTAACCTCCAACACCGCGAAACTCGCTGCCAAGGCACTCTCAAACAGCGAAATCCGAATTCGAGGTCGGCAACATGAACGTATGTCCCTCGAAGGACTCTCGCAGGAAGGGGAAACGTCGTTGCTTTTGTTCCCGAGCCCTCACGCAACCGTTCTAACGCGTGAGTTCGCCAACAGTTTGGCGAGGCCATTGAATTTAATCGTACCGGACGCAAGCTGGAGACAGACGACTCGATTCATCCGACGCGAACCTTTGTTTGCGAATATCCGGCATGTCAAGCTAGAACCCGGTAAGCCCTCGGAGTATTTCTTGCGCAAGCAGTCCTCCGAACACAATCTCTGCACCTTGGAAGCGATCGCGCGAGCACTCGGTGTACTGGATTCGATTGAAGTACAAAGTCTACTGGAAACGCTTTTAAAAGTGTTCGTCGAGCGGACCCTTTGGTCTCGAGGACTTATCAAAGCAAGCGAGTGCATCACGGCCGGCATCCCACCCGAGGCGTTTTCAAGCCAATAGCCAAGTGGCATTATACAAGCCTGATCTTTGCGCCTTAGCGCCGCTCGCGTGCATCCCCTAGTTCGCTCTGGTTTGGTTCTCACAGAGGCACGGAGACACAGAGATAGAATCAGAGCTCTCCATGAATGGTGCGCGTGATCCCATCCTTCATCAGGGCGGCACCGAAATTCAGCAAATCACCAAGCTTCAGTCCTATCACAACCCGAAGAGTGACGGCTTGTTGATTTAATGGTACGACGGACTTCCAAGTCCGCCGAATACCCCATTGACGGACTTGGAAGTCCGTCATAACGCCCTTACCCAATGACGACTTCACTAAAGCAACAAGCCGGTGAGCGAGGGGCGGAGAAACATGGGGACACGACACTTTCATGTGTGGTATCAGGACAGAGCCGACAAAAGTAGCAGGCACGCTCCGCCGTGCCGTTCGCAGTCAAGCTTTT
>CAMCMB010000021.1 GCA_945875845.1 Pirellula staleyi DSM 6068 | reverse complement strand
GCTAAACCTAAAGTGCTTATTGGGTAAGGGCGGTACGACGGACTTCCAAGTCCGTCGATGGGGAATTCGACGGACTAGGAAGTCCGTCGTACCATTCACGGTTAACCGACCAAACTTGGCTTCTCATGACACAAGGTCATGAGGGGCAATACCAGCCTGCTGCGCGGCATTCGACAACCCCGCTGAAGCCGCAGTACTAAATCAGGACTAACCGTCCTGAGTCACGAGAGGGAGTCTTGATTCGGCATGGTCGGTGGCGGCACGTTTCGAGACGCCGTTCCTATTCTTCTCGCGGGCCGTAAAGTTCGGCCCGAATATGAATCGGCGACTCCGGATGTTTCGGAATCCGAACGTGGCCAAGAGTTTCATATCCTTACCTTCACTTGTCGAGATGAAACTGAATTCCTTTCAACGCAAGGACCAAACGCACTTGATGGATATGCTTGAGATTGGTTTGATTGACAGCACTTGGCCCAGCAAATTTTCTCCGTTGCTTGCCGCTCAACTTCAAGAGTTGATAGACGACACCAACGGCTGACAATCAGCGATATTTTCATTCCATCCGTTTTATGGCCCCACTTCCCTTGAGGAGCCATGATTTTACCCCACATGATTTTGTCTTAGGAATTCATGAAGTTGCAAATTTTGCTCTAATAAACGCTCCGCTCGTTCGTTAACTCATTGCGCATCCGCATTGGATCCCAGAACTCTTCGCCCCTCCTGAACTCAGGTCCAAACATGCTTCGCCACCCATCATGGCTCGTTGTCGGGTTAACTTCCGTTGCTCTATTTCTCGTTGCGGACAGAGCTTTCTCCCAAACCCCAATCCCTCCAAATCGAGTCGCTATGTGGAAAAAAGTCGAGGAAGCAATCCAACAAGGCTTGCCGAAAACCGCCATCGATGAACTCAAACCCATCATCGAGTCGGCTTTAATTGACAAGGCTTTTCCCGAAGCGATCAAGGCGATCGGGAAACGCATTGCCCTCAACAGCCAGATCGAAGGTGACTTGCCCGATACGCGAATTAGCCTAATGAAGGCCGAATTAGCAACTGCCCCCAAAGAAATGCGACCGACCTTGAACGCCATTCTGGGCTCCTGGTACTGGGGATACTTCGAGCAGAATCGATGGCAGTTCGGCAACCGCACGGCCACGGCTGCTCCACCAAGCGATGACTTTAAAACATGGGACTTGCCTCGCCTGTTTGCCGAGATCGAAAAACATTACTTGCTCGCGTTAGAGGACGAAGATGCGTTAAAGAAAATCTCGGTCGCAAGCTATGAACCTCTGCTCGAAAAAGGGACATTGCCAGATAGCTACCGCCCAACCCTCTTCGATTTCCTTGTGTTCATTGCAATCGACTTCTACGCGTCTGGCGAACAAGCCGGTGCAAGACCCGAAGACACCTTTGAGATCGATGCTGCAAGTGCTGCCCTCGGATCGACAGAAGATTTTTTGACTTGGCAACCCACCACCACCGATACTCAATCCGCAAAACTCAAAGCGATTCGGCTTTATCAAAAGCTCCTCTCACTCCATCGCAACGATGACGACCGCAGCGCTTTTCTCGATGCCGAACTTGGGCGCTTGCAATTTGCTCACGCCAACGCCTTGGGTGAGGAAAAAACCAGCCGCTACAAAGCCGCACTCAAAAATTTTGCCGAGGCCAATAGCAAGCACGAACTTTCCGCGACCGCACGGCATCGTTGGGCCGCGCTCCTTGAGTCGGAAAACGAACTTGCAGAAGCTCGCTTGATCGCCATACAAGGTAAAAACTCGTTTCCGGAAAGCATGGGTGGTAAACAGTGCGCGAACCTGATCGCCAACATCCAAGCCAAAAGTTTTAGCGTCGTCACCGAACGCATTTGGACGGATCCGTTACCTGTTTTGCGCGTTCGCTATCGGAATATCGACAAAGTTTACTTTCGCGCCATCCAAGTAGACTGGTTGAGCCGATTTGCCACCGACCGGTGGAGTCCGAATCAAATCAACGAACAAGACCGAAAAGAATGGACACGCCGCCCAGCCGCCGCATCTTGGACCTCCGATTTGCCCACGACCGACGACTATCGTGAAACGACCCATGACGTCCCCGCTCCGAACACATTAAAACCTGGCTATTACATGATCTTGGCCAGTTCGAATGCGGAATTCTCGGATGTCGACAATGTCGTTTCTGCAAGAGAAGTATGGGTCAGCAATTTGGCGCTCGTCGTTAGGCATGCCTGGGGCGAATCAAAGCTCGAAGGGTTCGTGCTCAATGCCAAGTCGGGCGAGCCGATTGCCAACGCGAAAGTTCGCACGTTTTCTCGCAACGATAAGACCCAAAAGATAGTCGAAGGCCCTACCGTTGCAACCAATGAAAACGGATTGTTCACGATCGGGGGTAGTTCCCGCAGCATGTTCCTTTTGGCAAGTCACGCTGGCCAGGAACTCGCATCCAACTCCGAACATTCGATCTACGCGCAACCAGAAAAACAGAACAGGTTTGTGCAACATGTCCTCTTCACCGATCGAGCCATCTATCGACCAGGTCAGACGGTTCACTTCAAGGGTATATCGCTGATCTCGGACCTGAACGTCGACAAGTATGTGGTGGCTGCCGGTCGCGCTGTAACCGTTGTTTTCCGCGACGTGAACGGCAAGGAAATCGAGAATCTCAAGCTGATATCCAATGATTATGGCTCGTTCAGCGGCAGCTTCACTGCACCTCGCGATCGAGGCACCGGCCAAATGGCGATCATCGCGGGCGAAGGGAACGTCGGTAAGGATCCATCCAATCCGTTGCAAGAAATATCCGTTCAAGCTGGCTCGGTCGGCATCCAGGTCGAAGAATACAAACGCCCCAAATTTCAAGTCCATGTTGATGCTCCGAAAGAAGCGGCCAAACTGGGGGGAGATGTGAGTCTCGTCGGTAAGGCAACTTCGTACGCCGGAGCCGCGATCAACGGAGCCAAAGTCCGCTATCGTGTCACTCGCGAAGTACGGTGGCCCATTTGGTTCATGAATGGCTTTTCATGGCGAATGCCACCTACCCTCGGTGAATCGCAAGAGATAGCGCACGGCTGGACCACCACCGAAGTCGACGGTTCCTTCACTGTCAACTTTGTTGCCAAGCCGGACCGAACCGTTCCTGAAAGTGACCAGCCCACGTTTCACTATACGTTGATCGCCGATGTAACCGACGGCACGGGTGAGACTCGAACAGCCTCGAAATCAATCAACGTTGGTTACACCGCTCTCAGTGTTAACCTCACCGCCAACGACTGGCTCGTTGCCGACGAAATGACAACCATCAAACTCGCGACGACGACATTGGATGGCGAAGGTCAGTCGGCCACGGGGATGATGCGGGTGCACCGACTGAAAGAACCCGCGACTGTACAACGAGTGGATCTGCTCGGGCAACGCGTCGTGCAATCGCGACGAGCGCCTGGGGCCGGACGCGGCCGCGCTCCGAATGTTCCGCAAGTCACAAGGCCAGCCCAGCCAGGAGATGCCGCAGACCCAAGAACTTGGGATATTGGTGAGGCCATCGAAGTCAAAGCTTGGGAAACAAAAGCCGATGGAACGACCGAATTGTCCTTTTCATTGCCCGTCGGACATTATCGTGCAATCGTCGAAACACAAGATCGATTCGGCAAGCCAGTCACTGCCCAACTCAATTTGCAGACGCTCGCCCCCAAAGCGAACCAACTTGGTTTGAAGTTGGCGAATCTGTTGGCTGCACCGAAATGGCAGCTTGAACCCGGCGAAAAATTGCAGGCAGTCTGGGGCTCCGGATACGATACCGCAAGAGCCTATATCGAAATTGAACACCGAGGTAAACTGCTCCAAAGTTACTGGACGAAGCCGGGAGTGACCCAAGTAGCAATCGAACAAGCGGTCGACGAATCCATGCGCGGTGGCTTCACCATTCGAACCACCTGCGTTCGCGAAAATCGAGCTTACCTCGAATCGCGAGTCGTCGATGTTCCATGGTCCAACAAAGAGCTAACGCTCAAATGGGAACGCTTTGTTTCGAAATTGGAACCAGCGGCCCGCGAGACATACACTCTCACGATCAGCGGTCCGAATGCAGCCAAGGCGACAGCCGAGATGGTTGCGGCACTTTACGACGCATCGCTGGACGCTTACGCCCAGCACAATTGGCTGAAGCGATTCGACGTGTTTCGTCGGGAGAACGCGAGACTCAATAGCACGTTCGACAATATGGCGGTCTACCTAAGTCTATTTAGCGGCCAATGGGACACCCGTTTTGTTCCGATTGACGAGCGCTATCGGAGCTTCCCAGAGGAGCTTCGGGGTCGGAATCCATCGTACATGTCGGACAATTTCATGTATTTTGGGGGCGGGCGAGGCATGGGCGCGCCTCGCGCAATGAATTCACTGAGCCGTTCTCAAGGGGTGAGCCGTGCTCCGGGTGCACCGCAGGCGACGAGTGCCATGTTAGCGCTCGGGGACACATCGCCCATCGTCGAATTCATGGGAAAAGGTGGCGAAGGAGAAGCGGCGGGTGCTGCAACCGGGATAGCACCCGCTGTCAACGATCCCGACCTGAGCAGCGTTGCCGTTCGAACCAATCTCAACGAAACCGCCTTCTTCTTCCCGCAATTGATGTCGAATAGCGATGGCGTGGTGAAGCTTGAGTTCACCATGCCCGAGGCCTTAACCAAATGGCGTTTCCTCGGTTTTGCTCACGACAAAGATTTGCGCAGCGGTTACCTCGAAGACACAGTCGTCACGGCCAAAGACCTCATGATCCAGCCCAACCCGCCAAGGTTCCTTCGCGAAGGAGACACGCTTGAGTTCTCGGTCAAAGTCACCAACAAATCCAACAAGCCGCAGACAGGCAAAGTTGCATTGCACCTCTTCGATGCGCGAACCAAAGAACCGATCGACGGAGCATTCGCCAACACGACAATCGAAAAAGCCTTCGAAATTCCTGAGGCTCAGTCCAAGAGTTTTTCGTGGAAACTAACCGTTCCCGACGGGGCTTACCCAATCATCTACAAAGCCGTCGGTGCCACCGAAAAAATCTCGGATGGCGAAGAAGGTATGTTGCCCGTTCTGTCGAAACGCATCCTTGTCACGGAATCGCTCCCGTTGCCCATACG
The DNA here is from genome assembly GCA_945875845.1 of Pirellula staleyi DSM 6068. Classification (GTDB taxonomy): domain Bacteria; phylum Planctomycetota; class Planctomycetia; order Pirellulales; family Pirellulaceae; genus JBKCUI01. The sequence continues at coordinate 77,753 of CAMCMB010000021.1, read as the reverse complement.
TGGCAAGTCGACGCGCGATGTCGATTTCGAGAAACTACTTCAATCAGGTGAATCGAAAACACTGCAGCATCAATCCCTTTCGATCCAGATGACATCGCAACCCGCCTGGTACGCCGTTTTGGCTCTCCCCTATTTGATGGAGTTTCCCCACGACGGCAGCGAGCAAGTTTTCAATCGACTCTACGCAAATACCCTGGCACAACACATCGCTAAAAGCGACCCTAAGATCCATCGCGTGTTCGAAACGTGGCGCAAGCTCCAACCGGCAGCGCTTGACTCCCCGCTGTCCAAAAACCAAGACATCAAGTCCGTGATGTTGGAAGAGACTCCTTGGCTGCGCGATGCGGACCGAGAGTCGCAGTCGCGTCGCAATATCGGAGTCTTGTTCGACGACAACCGCCTAACCGCAGAAGTCGAACGGGCCATGCGCAAGCTAACCGAAATGCAGCGAGATAACGGTATGTGGCCGTGGTTCCCAGGCGGGCCCGACAATGAGTATTTGTCGCTTTATATCGTGACTGGATTTGGACGGTTAAAGAATCTTAAGGTCGCAGTCGATTCCGCACCTGCCATCAAAGGGCTCGATCGACTCGATGCTTGGGTCCATCAGCAATACGATCGCGTACAACGGGATTCCAAAGATCCTGAGTCAAATCATCTCAGCAGCACGATCGCCCTGTATCTCTATGGGCGCAGTTTCTTCTTGGCAGAGAAACCCATTTCCGACCCACATAAAATTGCAATCGAGTATTGGCAACGTCAAGCACGAAAGCATTGGCTCCAGGTCGGAAACCGACAATCGCAAGCTCACATCGCGATCGGACTCAAACGGATGGGGGACGTGGAGACTCCAAAAGCAATTCTTGCAAGTCTGAAAGAACGCTCTGTCTCGAACGAGGAGATGGGCATGTTCTGGCGCGACGCCGAGCGTTCCTGGTGGTGGTATCACGCTCCCATCGAAACGCAAGCCGTCATGATCGAAGCCTTGGACGAGGTAACCAATGATGCGGCGGCTGTGGAAGAGTGCAAGGTTTGGTTGCTCAAGCAAAAACAAACCCAAAATTGGAAGACAACCAAAGCCACCGCAGACGCTGTCTATTCGTTAATACTCCGGGGTACCAATTTGTTAAGCTCAGATGCGCTCGTACAAGTCACGCTGGCAGGTCAAGCAATCGTACCTGTCAACATTGAGGCTGGAACAGGATTCTACGAGCAAAAATTTGCGCGCGGCGAGATCAAGCCGGAGATGGGCAAGATCGCGTTGACCAAGACCGACAACGGGGTCAGTTGGGGAAGTATCCACTGGCAATACCTTGAGGACATCGGCAAGGTCACGCCCCACGACGGTACTCCACTGAAGCTCGAAAAGCGACTGTTCAAGCGTTTGCTAACCAAAGCAGGACCAGTTCTGGAAGCCGTCGAGGGGCCAATCGCAGTCGGTGACGAAATCATTTGCCGCATTACATTGCGAACGGATCGGGACATGGAATATGTTCACATGAAGGACCATCGGGGGAGCGGTACCGAGCCAGTCAATGTGCTGAGCAGTTACAAATTCCAAGATGGGTTGGCATATTACGAGAGCACTCGCGATACCGCTTCGCATTTCTTTATCGATTACCTGCGCAAGGGGACCTACGTATTCGAATACGCGTTGCGTGTCCAGCATGCTGGTACGTATCCGTCTGGCATGGCAAGCATCGAGTGCATGTACGCTCCCGAATTCAATAGTCATTCCGAAAGCATCTTGATGGAAGTAATCGCTGAGTGATTCGCACATCTACGAAGCTCATCACGGCAGGTTGCTTTCTTTCGTTCTTTGTCTTTGGCTTTGTGGACAATCTCAAAGGTCCATTATTGCCGGAGCTGTTGCGAAACGGTGCGTATAGCTACAGTCAAGGTGGAACCATTGTATTGGCAGCTTACGTGGGCTTCATCGTGGCATCCCTTTTGTCCGGCGTCATGGCGGACATGGTCAACAATCGAAGTGTTTTGTTATTCGCAGCCATTTGTCTTTGCATCGGGAGCATCGGGTTCGGCACCACCCAGTCCTATTTGGGCCTGATCTTATTCATGGCGATAACGGGAGTCGGATTGGGGGCGATTGAACTTGGCGCGAACGGATTGATGGTCGAGCTGCATAGCGAGTCGCGTGGACTCTACCTTAATCTGCTATCCACGTTTCACGGATTCGGATCTCTACTCGTACCGCTCTATGCTGGGTGGTTAGTTAACGCCGGATATCCCTGGCAGCAGATTTACGGGTCGAGCGTACTATTGGCGGTCCCATTGCTCGTCGTCTTCTGGCCTTATAAATCTAGCGGTTCGTCGGTCGTGAGCCTACGGGAGGCAGAGCTTGAGACGCAGCCCGAGCACGGGCTTTCGTATTGGAGGACGCTCCACCGTATTGGGTTTACATCGCGCATGATCTGTTTCTACGTTCTGATCGCAGCTTACGTTGCCATGGAATTGAGCGTCGGCGCGTGGATGATGGAGTTCTTGCAGCGTGAGCGCAACATGTCGGTTCGAACTAGTTCAGTCTATCTCTCCAGTTTCTTTGTCTTGCTCATGCTGGGCAGGTTGCTCGGTGCTTTTGTTGTTGAACGGGTCGATAGCCTATTGGCGGTGTTGACGGCGATCGTTTGCAGCACGATATGCATGTTCGTTGGGATTTTCGGAAACGGCTACCTCGTTGTTTTGCTACCGGTTTCTGGATTTTTCATGTCGATTGTATTTCCGACGGTGACCGCCGCCGTGACAAAATTGCATGTGGCAAAGACCGGCACCATCCTAGGCATTCTCTTTGCGTTCGGGGGAGTCGGCGGGGCGTTTGGACCATGGACAGTGGGATTTGTGAGCGATTTGGCTGGACCAAAGATCGGCTTGGCCAGTTCGCTCGCGTTTTCCGTCATCGCGCTCGGAGCGTTGTTCTGTTTGAAGCGACGCGAAAAGTGAACCTCGGTAGCCGACCATCGCCGTCGGGCGGATTGGGCCCCTAGCGATCTTGTGTCATGCGTCGCTGAGACGTTGCGAGCCGAGGAAACTTCTTCACCCATATGTCAAGCATATGGGGGCATGGACCGCCGCGAGGTTTGAGTCGCTTAGCTGACCAGACTTACTGTCCAACGACACGAGGTCGTTAGGGCAGGCAGGGACGCTCGCAGCGCATGCATGGAAGGCTGGTGTGGTGTCAATTGCCTTACTTGACAACCAATTCATTCTTCACGCCATTGACCCCGGGCTCGAAGGTTAATAGTTGCGTGAGTAATTCGGACGTCCGAACCGAGCTCACGGTACCTCGAAGAATCGCGGTGTTGCCGGACATCATGACATTGACGCTCCCTCCGGATACTTGGGCAACTCGCTCTCGAATGTCCATGCTAGCATCTCCAACTGGAAGCAATTCGCCTTGCGATGGAGCAATATCAAAAGCAATTTCAAGCCGCGGGTAGTACATGCCTTTTGCCGGCTGTGCGGGAAGCGGCTTGTTGGTCTTGGCGGTCCTTGTTGTCTCGAGGCGAAGGCTGTCCGCCGCGGACGGAACTCCCCCGACGCCTAACGCCTGCTCGGAACCAACGAAGCCTGATAGATCGGTTCGGTTGGAACCAACGAAATCTAGGCGTGATCGATTCCCTCGCAGATAGCGTTTCGGTCCGTTCTGCAATGTCAAACTTGGACTGAGCGGAGAAAGTCCACCAGTTAAACCCGAACCCATCCCTGGTGTGTTGAGATTATTTGCGGGCCGTTGTTGTGACGATGATGTCGGACTGGATACCGGGCGATTTCCAATGAGCTGAGCATAAGTTCTTTCTTGCTGAACCAGTACGGCTGCCATAAAGGTACCAAGTGTCATGCGAAACCAAACACGGCGAACGCTCATCTTATTTCTCCTAACGATTCCTCTGGTTTTAGCGAACATACTTCACCTATCGTCTGCCCCAACTTAATCCAGTACGTATCTTCATTAACACGTAGGAAAACCTTGTTGTTGAGCACCTCAAGAACGGAAATGTCATGCAATGCAACCGGAATTTGGCCTCCGGTCGCGACCGTTTTGGTGGTGCCCCGTCCGTCGGTGCGGAACCAAGCTTGTAAGACACCCTCCCGATTCGATGTGATCGCTTTGAGTTCAATCTCGAACAACGCCTTAGCAAACCCTCGGGCAAATAGATTGCGACGGACAAATTCAGCGTAGGTGCTGGACACGATAGTCGCTTCGTCGATCGCTTGCCAGTCACTCAAACGATCCTTGTTCGACGAGGCTTTGAGGCAAAGGACCTCGATGTTCAGATCGGCATCCAATCGACCTTCATTGCCGCTGGGATTGAGTGTAATAGAGCGAATTTTGTGCAGATGTCCAGCCTTGCGGAAATCGTTCAGAAAGGATGCGAGTTTTGCGAGGGTCGCTTTGCCTCGCAGTGAATAGTTGATTCGGTACCCAATGGCCTGACGCGTCCCTTTCTTGGTTCGAGAGCGAATCTCGACACGGACGGGTTGTGCGGCATCCACCGATGCAGAAGTCAATTCACTTGCCTCAACCAGATTGAGGAGCCACTGCTGGTAAAGAGAGCGCGCCAATTGCGGATCGTCAGGAAGTGCTCGGGCCGCAAAAGACTCCAGCCTTTTCCCTTGCTTCTGCGCGACAAGCTGTTCCGTTCGGGATCCATTTAGCTTTTCGGTGAGATCCCCAAGCTGGGCTGTGAGCTGTTGATTCGGCTGTTCAATCCATTTTCGATAAAACGAATCCATTGCATAAAGGCCAACAACGGCCAGTCCGCCCAACAGCAACCATCGTACGCGTGGTGTCATCGTGATTGTCCCACGCTCGGTAAAGGCTCTTTGGAATTCGAGTCCACTTTCAGCCCGTAAGTGTTCTGTTTCTGAGCTTCGATTGGAAACGATACGCGGGTCTCGAACTGCCAAGGATATTCAGACGAGTCTGGGTTCTGACTGATCTGTTTACTGGTGACGGAATACTTGGCACTTCGGATACGCGACTCAAGTTGCGAAATGAATTCCTGGTCGGCCACTTGCACGGACAGATCAATCGTTGCGGAATTAGCTGCAGCCGAAGCCGTTAGACGGCGGACTGTGGCATCCTGCCCATCGGGTAGACGGTTGGACAGTTCGTTCAATTCCGCTAACCAATCGACTTGATCATCGAGCCATGTCTGAATTGCCAGCACTTGATCGGACTTTTCTTGGTATTTGGCTGTCACCTTTTTTGTGTTATCAAGCTCTTTCTGAAGTCCTTCGACTTCGATTTGAAGCTGCCATACATCGGACAACGAAAAATAGACCGCTGCCCCTAGGGCGAAGGCTGCACAGGCTCCGATAGCCGCCCATCGCACCATTGGGTTCTTTGGTTTCGGGGAACGCTTAGGCGCGAGCAGATTGACTGGCAGCGTTTCGTTCACATAATCCCAGGCGGCACCCGCATTCGCAGCGGAAGTGGTCAGCGTGCCGCTTTCTACCGCTTCGACAACACTATTGCCGTCGCTCCTCAATTCCCATCCGAACAACGGGTCGACGAGGTGTATATCCGACTGGACGACACCTTCCAAAGCTTTCGCAACTTGAAGTGCAGAGTCGCTCGTGGCAAAGACATACCAACTCAACTGCAGTTCCGCAGTTTCTTGGGGCAGGAGAGTAAAGCATCGCTGCATCTCCATCCAAATTTGATCGGTGACCCGCGTCGGATCGTCCGTACTCAAGCGAATCGTTCGCAAAAGAATGGGCTCGGTCCCACGGCATACCGCTAGTTCGACCTCGCCAGAATAGAGATGCACGGAAACGCAAAGCGTTTCACTCGGGATATTCTGACGTTTTAGAATTCCAAGCGGAGCCAAATGCCGTGGGCATATGGCCGCGATGCGAAATCCAGATGCCGCGACCTGTTTTTGCAAGGAACTAAGTTCTTTGGCCGGTAAAGCGAATGCCAATACTTGATGGCCCGAGCTCTTGTCGGCTTTCGGATTGTCAACGACCTGGAAGTCTACAATCGGAGGTTCTTCCGTTTCACCCAATTGCTGTTCGACTTCATTTGCAACAAGGTTGGGCAGTTCACTCGCTTCGGCCGGAGGTAAATTGAGCGTTGGAAGATCCAACTCGGGACGTGACAAAAGCACGACGAGCGACTGAACAGAGATCGAGTGTTCGCGAAAATGCTGTGCCAACGCCAAAAATGGATTGCCGATCTCCGCATGTGTAACGGCCCCGACATCGTTTGTGCCCAACGCTTTGGATTTGGGAGAAACGACCAAGAAGTAGATTCGCTCTCGATCCCAATGAACAATGGCGATGCGACCCGTAACTCGGTTACGGGATACATTGCGGCTTAGATTCGATAGTCGGTCCAATAGATTCATGGTTTAAGATCGGTCAGTTGCTCAATAGGGAAACCTCGGTCCCACGGATGCCAGACCTTTTGATCTCGCAATTGAGTTGGGTTTTGTTTTGCGTCGATCGTTGCGGTCACTCGGTACACGGCGCTCTGACTGTCGCGATATCCAACCGACTGCACCGAATACACGTCGCTGCGGCACGTAAGGTAAGGTTCGAGTTCTTTCAACTTGTTGAGATCGATGACCTCCAGTAGCCAAGCGATGTTGTCTGTTTGCTGCGTCGTCGCTGAGTTTGTCGATGCAGAGTTTGTCGACGCAGATCGTTGCTGAACCAATCGTTGAGCCATCGAAAAATCCAATCCCGGAACTCCCGCCAAAACTTCAACGGGAGCATCCGAGACATCGACACGGCCCTCCGTGATCGGCGACACGTCAACCGTTACAGCGTCGAGGAGTCTATCAAGATAGTTACGAACCTCACCGATGTCACTTGAAAACGGATTGCGAAGAGCCTGTTTTGTTTTTGTGGTGGAAGGTTGACCGTTTTGGCCGGTGGCGCTACTGGAAACGGCAGCTGGGGACAGCTCCACGATGGCACCGATCAAATCCAAGGGACTTCGAAACGTAAAAGTCGCGGCTTTTCCAAAATCCGGTGCCCAATCTTGAACAAGGACTGCCTCGGAGTTAACGACTGGAGTAGGGAGACTTCCTGAAGCCCTTGATGAAGTGGGGGCGGATGTACCCGCAGTCGCAGGGATGGACGGAATGCGAGGTGGCGGATCGGGGGTGATGGGTGGAGGAGGCGTTGGATTGAGTGGGGGCGTGACGACCGCCGAACGCGAACTTGATTTGGCAGGTGTGGACGCGTTCGATGCGTCGGATGGTTGGGGCGCGGGAGTCGTTGGTGCCGTATTCATCAGAGAGTTTAATGCATTGCTTGGTCCAAATTGCCGCATCGCGATGACAAAGTTCGCCCAATCCGAGGGCCAAACCATGGATAACTTTCGATGGAGCGATTGAAGATCGCTTTCATTCAAATAGATCCTTTGTTGTCCATCGCGCGTCGTGTTGCGATGGCCGCTGTGCCAAGTCAAATAGCGTTGAAGCGGCTTAAAACCGCCGACAACATTCGAAGCGTCCATGGATGGCTGCGAAGTGCCACGGCTCGGCCCATAACGTTGACTTGCAAAACGCATCTCCAACGGATCGAGCTGATAGTTTTGATTGAGATCGCCCCCAGTCCATGCATACCGAAGATCGTCGATCGACGCCTCTTGGTTTTTCGATTCGTCTCTTTCAAAACGGGCTGAAACGCCGAGTTCCCGCAACCATGCATCGACTAAAGATTCACTGACATTTGGCAATGCAAGCAACGTACTACGCGCATGTCCTGGTTTCATCCGATCCCATGCAAGCAGCGTAGGGATGTGGAGCTTGGCTGACTCATTCTCCAATCCGAATCGAATCAAAAGGGAGGTTCTGCCGGCAACTGGAGTCGTCCTGACTTGGCTGTTTCCTGCCGCGTCGGTTAAGACAGGCGCGACCAAACAGAACCGCCAACCTTTTTGATCCCCTCGGGCGGCTTGTGAATCCACGGTGGAATCGACCGAGACATTGCGAAAGACGCCCGCATTGTCCAATAACCCACCGAGACCAATCCGTTGTGCTTGCGGCAACTCGACTAGGGCAGCAGCCAACTCCAAGCCGCTGATTGCCGCCAGCCTTGCGTGTACTTGTTCCTCATGTAAACGAGTCAAACGATATTGACTCTCCATGTAAAAAGAAAATCGATAGGCACCAAGCGCAATCAACATCACCAATACAACAACGACCAACAATGCCATGCCACCGCGATCATCGATACTATTGCCAACGCAGCGCTTGCCAGTGCAGCGCTTGCCAGTGCAGCGCTTGCCAAAGTGTTTCGGATGGAAACTTCCCATAGCATTGCTCACGGAATGTCACGTTGCCCCGATCGAATCCCAGTTCCCTTACTCTCGAAAACACGCTTACCTACGTTGACGACGATCTGCACTTCGTTTTTGGAGGATTCCATCATTCCTTTGTTGTTTCCACTAGGCAGTTGTGACGTATCCGTAACCATAGCAGAACCTGCAAACGCCAAATCGGCCGCCAAGCCGTTATCCATCAGAGAACTGTCAGCTTCGCTTCGCTCTACGCTCGCACTCGAAGCAGGTTTCATATCCGACACGGCCGGAAAGTCGAAACCAAAGGCGATCGCACGCGGTAATCCGCCTTGTTGACCGCTGCTCCATTCCGAAACCCAAGAAATGCCGTCAAAATAATGGAACTGAACCTTGGTAAGGCCGTCAAGTCGCGATTCGCGAACTGCACTACGACTTGACATGGTCACGTCGTCGGATAAACCATACAGGTCCTGCGTCGACAGGACTCTCTCGGATGGACTTTCCATCGTCGTGGTTGCACGCAAATCGACCATTTCACGGCGAGTCAGGACAAACTGAGTCTCCTCCGTATTCGTACCCCCCGCCACTGCGGCTAGCGGGCGCATCGAAGGGGTTCCCGCCGGCGTGAGCCGGTACTCTATCTCGATGGTTTCGGCTGGCCAGATTGAACTTGGTGCGGCATCATCCCTCATTGCCGAATAATCCATGTCAGGTCTGCCGAATTGCATGGACGGCGATTGCAGGGATTGCAGGGAAGCTGATTGCATTCGAGGCGATTGCTCTGAGGCCGAGTTACTCTGTTCCGGTCCCATCGCATCCGACATTAGGTTTTCCAAAAATGGAATCGGATCAACTGAAGGTGCAATCGTCGCTGTAAATCCTAGTGAGTCGCCTGTGAATTGCGAACCTTTGGACAACGATGGCATGTTTACAACCGATGGACTAACAGACAACAATAAATGCTGCATGTCACTCTCGAGCCAATCGCGTGCCGAACGAATTGTCTGCACGCGATGAGCAAGCTTCCAACCTCGAATCTCCGCATTGCCAAAAGTCCCCATCAAGGACCAAGCGACTGCCATCAACGCACCAAGCAAGCCAAGTGCAATCATGAGTTCGATCAACGTGAACGCAAAACGAGGGCGATGTCCACATCGTTCCCATACTCTGCTCGGGAACGCTACTGCCCGCACCTCCGCGTCGCGTCGCTGGACGCCCTGCCAGCCGTGGGTCATCACGATTCTTCCCCAACGTTTCTGCTAAGCTGAGATGCAGCATGAAATCTAACAGATAATTGAGTGGCGCGCCTTGAGATACGAAGGGCGTGCGAGTCGCTCGTTTCCTTTGCCACGCTTCTCACGCCTATCGCTATCGCTTTGGGCCTGCCACCCTGGCTCGGTACGTTTCTGTACACCGCTCGCATTGGCTCGCCCAATGGCTCGCTCATTGGTTCGCTCAATGGTTCGCTCAATGGTTCGTCGAGGCGCGGTCTACGAACGAGACATGTGAGTTGACACAGCGGTTCCGACTCCATCCCTGGCAACGAACCATTCCCGTTGAAAATCGTAACTGTGACTTTGACGAGAACCGATCGAGTTTCACTGGGAGTGCTGCTGTTGCGACTAGCGCCCGAATTGCCTGCAAGGTCGACTGGAAGAATCTCGATACGATAGCTGCGAGCTGGTACTCCGTTCAGAACGCCACTCACCCCTTCTGGGGAAACCCCCTCTTGCAATTCTCCTTCGGATAAACGAACGATGTACTCGTCCAATACAGACTGAGCTTGAGAGAGGGCCAAGGTTTGTTCTTCCGCCCGGCTCCCATATTTGGTTCCGAGTCCGATCAGAGAGAAAAGTACCATGGCGCTTCCAGCCAATATGGCGGTTGCGATAATGATCTCTAAAAGTGAGAAAGCACTTCTCGCTCGCATGGCCATCCGGCTCATCGGACGATCTCCAATGCGCCTGTTGCCGAAGCGTAAGTGACGGTCATGGTTTCGCTGATCGAAGTGTCCAAAAGAACGATCGAGGCATTTCGGCTCTGCCCGGTTGCACTAATTGGCAACCACCAATCTTCGTGAAGGGCACCCGTTGTCGAAACCAAAACCTCTTTGTTCATGTCCGCGTTCATTCCCGCATCATCGCTTGCAGTATTATTGACAGAACGCGCAATTGGATCCTCATTTGAGTCCACAAGACTGTTATCGACGTCGCTATGAATCGAATCCGAAGTCCAGTTCACCTCGGTGATCACAACCGTTTCAGGAAGACGCCATGTCCTTGTCGTTTTTTTGCTGGTAGTTGACTCCAAGCCAAGACCGTTCAACGACGACGTGGCCGGTTGAATTGGGGTCGGGTTCTGGTTCGATAGTGCACTCAACGAGTTGTCGGCATCCTCAGCGTTGGCGAAGTTTGCGAATGAGCCGGTGCGGACTTCGTGATTCCCTTGTTGCATCTGAACGAAGATTGGACAACCTGTCGTGATCGCTTGATAGCGTCCCTCGTCGATGGCTTCACGCAAGATCTGCGCCGCTTCATTGAGCGTGGTGCGACGAAGCGGTCTTTGCATATTGGGCCATGCGATGGCTAACAGGCTAACCATCAACACAAGGACAATCATCAACTCCAACAACGAGAAGCCCCGAGGGCAACGTCGCATTTTCGATGAACGAAACATGAGAAATCCGTTTCGTTACTTTTTGGTCGAAGCCGTGGATTCGGAGGAACTGTCGTCCGTGGCCGATTGATTGGAAATGTCATCCGTTGTACCTGGTTGCCGATCAGGCCCCATCGAGAAAATGCGAGGGAAATCGGACGCTTGTCCTTTCGTGCCTGAATTACCGCTGTCGGAGACTGCAGTATCCGTGACGAACTCATACTGAAAACTACTTCCCCAAGGGTCCATGGGTAGTTTCCCTCCTTCGATGTACGGGCCATCCCAGTTCTTCGCAAGGGCTTCGTCCTCGGGTGCGCTGACCAACAGTTCGAGTCCCTCCTCCGTGAGCGGGAACGTCTTCATGTCGACGGCATACATTTTCAATGCGGAACCTAAATTGCCGATTTGTGCTTGTGCCGTGCGGATATCCGCTTTCTTTTGAGAGCCGAGAAGCCGTGGACCTACGATAGCCATGATGCCGACCAAAATGATCAAAACGATCATCAGTTCGAGGAGCGTTAGGCCGTGCCGAGTTTGTCGGAGACGCATGGAGGAATTCCTTGCAGAGTGGGGTGGGGTGGGGATGTGGTGAGGTGTGTGGGTCGTCGATCTATTTTAACCGACAGATGAGTTTAGATCAAACACGGGTAGTAAAACCCCGACGATAACGAACATCACCATTCCTCCAATCAGAATGAGCATCATCGGTTCGATCATGCGCACAAGCACTTCGAGTCGACGTTCGATACGATTGTCGATACGGTCGGCAATTTTGATGAGGACCTCGTCAAGCGTATTCGATTCCTCGGCCACTCGGATCATTGCCATCACTTGAGGTGGAATCAATCCGCTGGCAGCAAGCGGTTTGGAAAGGGTGTCTCCGGCCGTCACATTCTCGGCGGATTTCATCATTGCTTCAGCTAGCAGCGTATTCCCTGTTGATTCGCTGCTGATACGAAGCGAGCGGAGTAACGGAACGCCATTTCGCAGCATTGTCCCAAGGACCCGGCACGCACGCGATACGGCAGCGTCATGAAAGATGGAACCAACCAAGGGCGTCTTGAGTTTGACTTGGTCCAATATTCGACGACCGCGTGTTGTCCGGATCGCACTGTATGTGGAATAGCTAATGACGGCCAAAGCGAGCAAGACAAATACTCCGTAGTTCATCAATGTATGACTTACACCCAAAAGCACGATGGTGATCAATGGGAGACCGGTCCCGTTCTGTTCAAGCCGGTCAAAGAACGGCTGAAACTTCGGGACCAAAAAAACGACCATCAACGAAGTAATAATCGTGCCGACAACGCCGAGAATGACCGGATAGGTGAGAGCTCCAATGATCTTGCTGCGCATCTCGTCTTGTTTTCGAAGAAAGATGGCCGTCCTTTGAAGTGCTTCCTCCAAAAACGCTCCTTCTTGCCCCGCACGAACCATGCTGAGCGTCAGTTCTGAGAACATAGCCGACTCTTTGCTCATGGCAACGTCCAAGCTATCGCCTTGAGCTACCGCATCATGAATTCGCATGGAGATTTCTTTGAGCCGCGGATTCTCCGTCGCATCGGACAAGATGCGTAGCGATTCAAGCATGGCGACTCCATTTGTCAATAAATCGGCAAGCTGAGCACAGAAGTCTGCGGTCTGCTCCTTGCTCACTCGGACTGGCAAGGAAAGGGGCATCCAAGCGGTCTTTTTGGCTTGACGGTCCACGAGCGTCATGGGGAACAACGACTGCGCACGCAAGCGTGCCATTGCATCCGATCGACTTGCGGCTGCGATCGTACCCGAGAGCTTTTGCCCGGTACTTGATTTTGCCGTGTATGCAAAGTCGTTCATGGTACTCAATCCGCTTTGGTGACCCTGACAATTTCATCGATGGTCGTAATCCCTGCTATCACCTTTTTCCAACCATCCACTCGCATCGTTTCCATCCCGTTTCGGATGGCAACCTGCTTGATCGCTTCCGAAGTCCCTCTCTGAGTCATCATTTGACGAATCTCTTCGTTGGTGACTAGCAACTCATAGATACCAAGCCGACCGTGATAGCCTGTCTTGCGGCATCCGTCGCAGCCAACGGGTCGATACAGTGTTAGTTTCGGATCGAGTCGGTGCGTCGTTGGGAAATCGCTCGGCAAATCGGCAAGGATAGGATGAAAAGGTTCTTTGCAATCGTCACAGAGCACTCGAACGAGCCGCTGTGCCAATACTCCCTCGACAGTACTCGCTACCAAGAAAGGCTCCACTCCCATGTCGCACAATCGCATAAAAGCACTCGCCGAATCATTGGTGTGCAAGGTGCTGAACACAAGGTGACCGGTCAACGATGCCTGCGTGGCGTTTTCCGCTGTCTCCAAATCTCGAATTTCGCCCACAAGTACCACGTCGGGATCGTGCCGCAAGATGGCACGCAAACATGCTGCAAAACTTAAGCCCACTTTCGAGTGCACTTGAATCTGATTGATTCCTTCCAACTGATATTCGATCGGATCTTCGGTGGTCACAATCTTGATGTCTTCCGACATGATTTCGCTCAACGCACTGTACAGCGTGGTCGTCTTCCCGGAACCCGTGGGTCCGGTGACGAGTATAATTCCGTGTGGTAACCGAATGAGCTTTTGGAAATTTTCGTAGACTGTCTCAGGCATACCGATGCCTCGCAACGAAAACTTCAAGTTCGTCTTGTCCAAGACTCGCATCACGACACCTTCGCCGTGAAGCATTGGAATGATCGAAACACGCACGTCGATTTCACGACCCGAGACGCGCAGTTTGATGCGTCCGTCTTGTGGCACTCGCTTCTCGGCGATGTTCATCTTGGCCATGATCTTGAGTCGGCTGATGATCGCAGCACGGAACTGGTTCATCTCGGGTGGAGTCGGTTGTTTCTGCAAAACTCCATCGATGCGGTGGCGTATCTTGAGTCCAGACTCCTGCGATTCAATATGGATGTCGCTGGCTCTCGCTTGGATGGCTTCACTGAGGATCTCGTTGACGAGCCCGACCACGGAGGCTTGTTGGGCTTCGGCAGCATCTTCCAAACTATCAGGATCAAGCCCTTCGAGCATCTCCACGTCGCCTGGTTGTTGCCGCTGGAGAGCGATCAAACCATCGATTGTTTCCGAGCCAACGCCGAGATGCCGCTTGATCAATTTCTGAACGGTTTCGGGAGCGGCCATCACCGGCCGAACCTCCACCTCCAGGGCGGATGCAACCGAATCGATCGCCGCAAAGTCAAACGGATTGCTGACGGCCAATCTCAGCCAGCCTGGTCCGCGCTCAAGCGGAAAGACAGCGTGTCGGTGGATCAGCTTCGCCGGAAAGCCTTCCAGCGTTTCGGCAGCGAAATCACCATTGTCCGTGTCTAGCCAATCAAGCTTCATGGACCGAGCGCTGGTGGCGAGCAATTCGAGCGAGCTGTTAAACGACCATTGTTCCGCAAGCTGATCGAGGGAATCACCCAAGCTGAGGCAATCCGCCAATTGACGCAGTTGAACAGTGTCTAGCAATGGATGCATTCCCGTGGAATTCGAGATCATCGTGTCAATCCGTGAATACGTGGGATGCTTTTCTCAGCGAACAAAGCAGGGAGGGCGAGCGTTCGCAATTGGTAAAAGCACCTATATAGGGGTGGGTGTTGATCGGAAAGGAGCTCTTTCACGATGGAACTGGAATGCGGTAGGGTGAAAACGGTGGGAGACAGTATTGGATAGAATACGTCTAAGGAGCATTATAGCCAAAGAATACACTTTCAGAAAAGAAGTTTACCCGTTTGTGGGATTGCAGTGCAATTGCAAACAAGAGCATAGCCAAAAGGGGGGGGGGGCGAGAACACACCCGTTATCTCGTACATTGCCGAACCATTCGTTGCTCGGGAGGGTGAGGCTCCTGCCGAACCATCTTGTCACAAGTTCGGCAGGAGCCTCGCTCTCCCAAAGCGAAAAAGAATCATCTCGTGCCGATATGGGTGAACCCGTCGGCGTCCTACGCAATTGGCCATTCGGCTATTTGGATCGCAGTAGATTGAGGGCTTTTTCAAGGTTCTTGGTATTGGTGGACTCGAGACGCAGCAACTGAACCCGGCGGGCGGATGCTGTCCCAGATTGTTGATCTAACTTTTCAATGAAAGTTCGCACCTCAGCCGTCAAGCTTGTAGGGCCCCTGAGTACGATGGAGTTGGTGTTGTCGTCAACGGCTGCGGTTAGCAATGGACCTGCGGACTGAGCATTGATTTGTTGCAGTACCGTCGCAACGTCCGCCGAAACGCCCTCCGGTATATCTACGGGCACTCTTCCGGCCCCTGTCGTAAATTGCGACTTATAGACACTCTGAATAATGCTCACCACATTTTTTGCACTCGCACTTTCGAGCTGTACGATATTCGGAGTGATCTGCTGAAGCGTATCGAGCAGGTCCTCAGAGTCGAAAACTGCCAACAGTTCTTCGACAATTTTTCGATCCGCCCGGTTTCCCCCGATGATTAAGCCGTTAATGCGTGCATCCGCGACGATTTTTACCCTTTGTAACGCGTCGGATAGAGAGGTGCGCCTCCCACTGTCTCCCGTCCGGAAGAGGTCGACAAGAATCTCCTGCAAGTGGCTCGCGTCCGCGTGTCGCAAAATGTAAACGGAGAAATTTCCGGCGGTTGCAAAGGGAGTCACTTTCGGGCTCATCAGTGAATCGAGAAGTTGCGTGAATGCATCTAGGGCATTCAAGTCATCGGACGCCAATGTCCATTGATCTTCCCCCGTTACAACGATGATCGGTGGGCGTTGTTCGGATGCAATTTGCTGGTTATCCGGCATTGCTTGTGCGCTTGCCAATCTTTCGACCACCTTCGAGCGAGATTGCCCCAAGTCGTCTGTCTTTTTGGGTGCTACGGGCTGCGGCGGTACTGCCTCTTTTGTTCCCGGCTCGATCGGCATAGGGTTCATGACGTTGATCGGATTGCTTCGCATGTTCGGCCACACTTTCTGAATATCCTCTAACAGCTGTTTAGAGCTGCGTTTAATAGGTACGAATCGCAATCGCCCCGATCCAGCCGAGACATCGGTGGTTTTGGTGGTTTGCGTTTCCCCCATCTGCTGCAGAAGTTTGCGAATACTCTCTAGTTGATCTTTGGTTGCTCGGACCAAGACCTGTTGTTGATTGGCATCGACTGAGATCATCGGTGCACTTGATACGGCTTCGTCTTGAAACAACGCGTCGGCTGCTAACTTGAAGGAGAAGGGATCTGCCGTGTTCAACTGAATGATTTCGAGCTCACGCGGCGGAGGCGCAAACTGCTTAACGGCCTCCTCCACCGATTTGAGCTGGGATGCAGTCCCCGTGACGATTAGCTGTTGATTGAGCGGATCGTATTTCACATCGACGCGGTTTGAATCTTCCTTAAAAAGGCTCTCTATCGAAGTGATCAGCGATTTTCCGTCGGCTCCGTTCAAGGAAAAGAGTTGAAGTCTCTTGGAGTCGATGGAAGAGTCTGGCACATCGAATTGTTCGACCAATTGCTCAGCTACCGTCAAATCCTGACGACCGGCGACAACAAAAACACTCTTCGCTTCGCGACTGAAACTGACGCCCGCAGTCGTGCGTCTCCCAAATGCGTTTTGAAGTGCCTCGGCTACCTTCTCTGGATTTGCGTGCTTGAGAACAAATGCTTTCAGTGTGGGGAGTTTGGTCGGCTGGGCATTGATCTCGTCGACCACTTTCGCGATTTCGAGTTGATCGTCCTCGGTCGCTGTTGCAAAAACACCACCGCTTACCGTGTCCGCAGAAAAACTTGCTTTTGCGAAACTTTCTTGCATAGCCTTGGCGAGTGGTACAGGCTCGGCTCCAACAAGCGGATAGAACCGCGTGTTTTTCTGCTTCGAGCTGCCGGATTCCACTTCGGTAACGATCTGGGCAATCCGCTCCATCTCTGCGGCAGGGGCAGTCACGATTAGGCTGTTCGTAGCTAGGTCGGCAGTGGCCGTCGCTTTTAGCGAAAAGCCTTGGAGGGCGGCTTTCAACGAAGTTGCATTCCCTTTTCCAATCGCAAAAACGCGAGTCGCACTGTTTTGAAGATCGACATCAAAATCTTTGACGATCGATTCGATTCGCTTGTGTTGTTCGGGTGTCGCGGTTGCAATAAGCACACCTTCTTCGCGAGAGCCATAGATGGTTGCGTCCGGCATGAGATCCACTAGCACGGTCGACAACCCACGAGCGCTTGCTTGCCTCAATCGATACACGTGCGTTTCCCGATTGGACGATTTCGGGAGATCGAAAGCGGTAAGAAAATCTTTGATCTTCTGGTGCTCGTGTGCCTTCGCCGTCGCAGCGATTGTGCGCGAGGTTGCGTCTTGGACAAGCGTGGCTCGCGGCACCAAAGACTGGAGAATCGTCAGGGCGCTCAACGAACTCCCATATTGCAGCGGATAAACAACGGATGAGTTCGCATCGGGAACGGGAAGTTCTTGTTGCAGTTTTGTGATTTTGTCTGAAACCATCGCCAATTCTTCCGGGCTTCCGATAGCGAGAATCGTACCGTTGCGAGTACTGGATTCCAGTTTAATTTGGGATGGCAAGGTCGCTTGCAGCGCACTGAGCAGGCCGGTCATTTCAACGCGTTCCATATCGATCTTGAATACTTTTATCGTACGATCCGAGGCATTGGGGCCACTGGCCATCAACTCCACGACTTCCGCGACACGCGCCTGCTGATCGGACGTTGCGATGACGATCAATTGGCCGGTAGTTGGGTCGGAAGTGATCTCAAGCAGCGGAAAGAGGGCTTTTAAAGAGGACTGAACGATCAACGCTTGCGATGGTTTCACCATATAGGTGGCAGGCTCGGTCGGCACATCAAATTGCTTCAAGAACTCTTCAATTTTCCGGTGGTCGTTAGCTTTAGCGGTGGCCGCTAGGCTTCTCGACACAGAATCGCGAACAAAAATTGCCTTTGGCATCAAAGGCTGCAAAATGGCAAGCGCACCACTGGTGGTGGTGTAGCGAAGTTTGTAGACCTTCGACACGGTTGGCTCGGGTGCAGGCATTTGCTTTTTCAACTCATCCATTTTCGCCGCGACCGCCTCTAATTCTTCTGGCGTACCGATCGCCATGATGGTGCTGTTGATCAAGTTTGGCTCAAGCCTGATCTGAGGTGGAAGAGTCGATTGAAGAGCGTTCAACAAGTTGGTTAACTCCGCACCTTCGGCGTCCACGGGAAAGACCTTGATCGTTTGCTCCGACGCGTTGGGACCACTCGACATTAACTCAACGACTTCTGCAATTCGCTTCTGCTGATCCGCAGATGCAACCACAATCAGTTGGCCAGTCGTTGGAACGGCGGCAACGCCAATCGTAGGGAAAAGAGATTGCAAGGAGGTTTGCACTGCAACAACCTGAGTCGGTTTGACTTGATAGGTTGCGACTTCTTTGGCGGCTTGTGCAGTCTTGCTAATTTGCTCTAGGGCTTGCTGGACTCGCGCTTGTTGATCTTCTCCCGCCCAAACTGTCACGGTTCGCGAGGTGATATCGCTACTGATTACGGCTTGGGGTGCGATTTGGCCAAGGATCGATGCCAGCGTGAGCATGTCGCCTGCAGGAACCGGGTACGTCTGGACAACCTGCGGCTTGCCATCAGGGGCCGCCATCAATCGTTCTATGGCCGCGTCCAGTTGCTCGAGCTCCTTGTGGGACCCAGAGGCGATAATGCGGTTCGCGGTGGCGTCGGCCGACAACTGCAAATCGGGCCATAATTTTTGCAACGTCGGAATCAACGCCGACGCTTGCAATTTCTTAGCGTCATACGAGCGAATCTCTTGCGATCCCCCACCCGATTGCAATGGTCGATCGATTTGAGTGATGGTGGCTTTCGCGATCGCTTGAGTCGCAAGTGGTCCTGTTACAACGAACTGCCTGAGTTTGTCATCCGCGATGGACGTCGTTCCCAACGCAAGTTGATCGAAGACGATCTTCACCTGCGACGGCAGCGCATGCTCCAGCGGATAAGCCACGACAATTTGCTGTTGCTCGACACCAAGTTTCTCCGACAGCGCCTTGACCAAATCCGAAATTTCTTGGTGTGTTTTGACATCCGCCCCAACGAGTAGTCTATTCCCTACGCTATCCAAGTTGACTCGCGCTTTTGTAAGCAATGGGGCGAGAGCCACTTGCAAACTGGCCGCCGTCATGCCGCGGACCGAATAGGTTTCTAGAGTGAGCTCCGTCTTTTTTGGAAGTTGTTCGTTGAATAAACTAAGGCGGGTTTCAAGTCTTGTCTGTGACTCCGCATCTGCCAACACAGTCAGCTTAGTACCATCCGCATCCGCCGTGATTTTGGCATCGGGGAATTCGGATGTTAGAATCTGAACAATGAGCGAACTGTCCTGGACCGTAATCGGATAAATCCTGGGAACCGTTGGCAAGGGGACAGGTGCTGGCTGGTCTAATCCCTTCAATAGCTTAGCGAATTCGGTATGCTGTTCGGTTGTTGCCCAAACCAAGAGCTCTTGCTTGTTGCTACCGTCGACCAATTTGATATTGAGCAAACTAGATGGCAAGTCGGTCAAACTACTTCGGCGGGCGAGTTGACTCTTGGAAAGTTCATAGATCTGCAACTTGCGTTCGTCGGGCTTCGGTAACAAACTCTGCAATTCGGGCAACATCTTTTCGACCAATTCGATCTCGGCGGCGCGTGCGAGCAACATCAATTGCTTTCCATCATCCCCTAACCAGGCATTGGTATTTGGTACCACTTTTTGGATCGTCGCCAACCACTTCGGGTCAGCTTTTTGTTCAAGCGGAAAGACACGGAATACGAGCTGGGTTGCGGACTGTGAGCGTTTCCAAATTTCGACCAATTCCGTCGCGATTCTCAGATCCTCTTGGGAGCCGCGAACAATCAAGCTACCGGTCTTGCCGTTGGAAGCGATCTGACCTTTCGGCAAAAAAGATTGGAGGGCGTCTTCGGCCAACTGGGCTACCGTCGGATCCATCTCAAATACTTGGATGGATTTGCCAGCTTCGAATGATTTGCCAGCTTCGGCTGGAACCACGTCGAAAGTGGCCAAACTGGTTTTGATCAGTTTTTGTTCTTCCGCTCGGGCGATTACGAGAATGCGATCGGTCGTCGCAGTTACGGTTGCGTTGGGTGCCAAGTTTAGTATCTGCTTCTTAATCTCTTCCGCAGGGGCGCCTGACCAAGTTAGCTCATACGCGACGGACTCGAACGACGATAACTGAGATGCGTTTGCCGTCATCTGGTCGATAGCCAGCTTGATAGCGGCTTGCTGATCGGGAATCACGAATGCACTAAGAACGCCCGTTTTGTCGTCGACCGTGATCTGGGTGCTGGGGATGAGCTTGCGGATGGTCTCCAAAGCGCGGGCTGCGTCCAAACCGCCAAGCGGGTAGGAGGCAAAAACCGGGCTGGGCGGCGGCGGCGGTGGCTGTACTTTCGGTGCGGCCTTCGGCAACGGCACCGAAGCGATCAGCTCGTTGATCGTCTGCATTTTCCCCGCCGTTTCAACGACCAAAACTTGACTGCCTTGCGCCAATGGCACAGCCCGTCCATAGCTGCTCAAGTACGGTTTTACTTCTTGGAGCACGACGTCAATTGGTCGCCCCCCCAGTGGAAAAACAACACTCACCAACTCAAAGCGGCCGCGTTTCACGAGTTCTTCGAGTTTGACTCGTGGAAGCAGCTCGAGGGGTATTGAATCGCTTAGGGCCATTACGACCAGCATTTTCTCGCGGCGAACAAGCGAGAAATTACGCGTCATCAGTACGCTATTGAGCAGATCGATTCCTTCGCTCGGCGAATACGAGCGTGTATCGCTGTAGGTAAATGTTCCAGGTGGGATTTGATCCATTACCAAAGTCAAATCTTGTTGGTTTGCGAACCAATCGAGCACCGCATCCCATTTCATCTCCCTGAATTGAAACATGAGTTTCTTCGGCGTTTGCGTTTCAATCAACTTCGCACGCTGCTGGTCGTTTAAAACAGCCAAGATTCGTTTCGAGAAATCTGCCTTAAGCTTGTCTTGGGATGCTTTGTCCGTTTGTCGCGCCAATTCCTCAGCTCGGGACTGGAGAAGATTTTGAATTGTGGATCGTTGAGCGTCTTCCAAGCTCAAACGTTCCGCGACGTCTGGGTGTACCAAACTCGCCAAATCCGGTTCTTGGGACACCAAAGCCGGAGGTACGCACAAATAAAGCGAAAAAACGAAGAGAAATGCTATGAAATAGTTCGCAAACATCGGTCGAATTCGGTTTTTGGGTAGAAAGGTGCTACGGCGGGGTGGAAAGGCGGGGGAAAAGGTGGGGAGCGTTTGATCGCACTCCTACTATAATTCATTTGTGAAATTCTTTCTGACCAAAATCCTTGAAGGACCTCACATCTCTGGTTCCTTGGCGTTCCAGCTCTCCACCTCGCCCGACTTTTAGCGGAATGGCGCGAGCCGTCCGGTGAATTCCCAAGTAATTTGTCACTCCGCACCGGACAGTGTGCGCTGTTCCGCTACCAGGTGAGCCGATTGACCGGTTCAAGGTAGGTTTTTTGAGAAAATACCTCACGGATTTGTTTGTTTTGAGGGTTGGCTGAGCAGAATCCGACCCTAAAATTCTTTCCGTACTTCTCGCTAAGTATCGCGCCAGAAAACTTGTGTATTCGGCCGCTGCAAATTAGGCTTTAGGAAGTTGACTTCGGAAATACTCATTCCTCCACCAAGCCATGTAAGACCGCCATGTACGCTCTGCTTCCTTATCTTTGGATCCTGTTCATGGTCGGGTTGGTTGTCGCTACCATCGTAACTATCATAAGGGGGCGTCCGAAAAAAACGCCAGCCCCCAAGGGCACAGACGCCTTGACCACCGACGGTAGTTTGGGCGAACCGAGCGAACCCGTCCTAGATTTCGGCGACGAGTTAGCTCAGATGAAATAAACTCAATAGCGCCTAGTCGTCAGTAACGCTAACTTTTGCGGAGCAAAAGGCGACGACGAAGGGAAAAAACGAACATCAAATCACAAAGGAATCGCCGCTTGACTCATCATCCGATGCAGATCGTTTGTCGACAAACGGCCCAATCACCCGCGTGAAGTAGGAGAAAACACCTAGCACGCATAGCCCATAGACGATTGCGACTAGGGCTATGGCAAGGTCATAGGGTTTCGGTGTCGAAAGGGAAAAACGGAGTAAAACCGTGGAAATAACAAACCCAGAGTTGCGAATGACATACTCGTAGCGATCATAAAACGGGATGGAAACAATCAGCAGGAACACATCCGTAAAGATCATGAACTCAAAGAACGCTGGAAAGAAAAAATAATCCAAATTTTTTGCTTCGGCGGTCCGCCCCAATGACTCCGCCAAAGTCTCAGAGGCCCATTGCGTGACGTTGTAGATGGCAAGTAGGACCAGGACAATAAATAGAAGGGCAGCAACCGTTTTTTTTATCGCTAAAAAGCTGGCCAGATCCGAATGCGGTTTCGAATGAGCAACTGTCTGACTTATTCGTTGAAATAAAGTGACGAGCGCAAACATCGCAACAGCAGCGAGCATGTCGGTGAGGACCATCCAAGCCGTTTCGGTTTGCGCGAACAAATTGGCCGGATCGCTGAATTCGCCAATGTCTTTGAATACACGTCGGATTACGATCAACGAGATAATCTCGTACTGCTTGCCAATGGAACTCGTGTGCGAACGAGGCAAAGCAAGCACCAACAGCATCACTTCGTAAAACAAGATAAAACTGAAGGGTGTGTAGACTGCATGTAGGAAGTTGCAATTTAGCTGGCTAAGCACACCCACTCTCAAGCTTGGGACGGATTGAGCTAATGCAATTAGCATTAAATGAATGACGAATCCGCTTGCAGCTAAGCAAACGATCACATGTTCCATCTTCGCCTTTTGGGCGTCGGAGTCGAAAAAATCAAAGATTCTAGAAATGCGATGCAGTGTGGATGCCAACACGGTATGACCTCAATGGTCGAATGATACTTTCCAAGCAAAAATATGCGAAACGTTTGTGGCACTATAGGACCTTGAGAAGTTGCTGCTCCAAAACAGGCTGGACGGCACCATTCTCCCTTTCAAGCGGACGAAACGGTTGATCGGGTAGAATAACGATCGAAAAATCGATCGATTCTTTTAATGACATGAACGGGATGGGTAGCTTACTTGCACAATCAGAATGAATGGATACGGACTTCGTGCGAGCATCCGATGCTCCCGACGGCAATCTCGGCTGTTGCCAGCGCAATCCAAATTCTCCGAGATCGCTATAAAACCAAAGTTCGAATCGAAACCAAGGGAACCGCAAACTTTGTCACGCAAGCCGACTTGGATTCCGAACGCGAGATCGTCCGAACGATCCAACAGCAATTCCCAGAGCATGCGATCATCTCCGAAGAGTCGCACAGCGATCGCGCCGACGCAACGGACCTTTGGATTATTGATCCCCTCGACGGCACAAGCAACTTCATGCACGGCATTCCGCATTTCGCGATTTCGGTTGCATATTACCATGCGGGCCAACCGGAATTGGGAATTGTGTGCAACCCGATCACCGACGACTGGTATGTGGCGGTTCGAAATCAAGGCGCATGGCACGATGGGATTCGACAGTCGGTCGAGAAAGCCGAGCGAATGGACGAAGCCATGATCGTTTGCGGATTCTACTACGATCGAGGCCGTATGATGGAAGCGACCTTAGATACCATTGGCGATTTCTTTCGCAACAACATTCATGGCATGAGACGCTTCGGAGCTGCAGCACTGGATCTTTGCAATTTAGGATGCGGCCAATATGGCCTGTTCTTTGAGTACAAATTGCACCCCTGGGACTATGCCGCTGGGCAGCTTTTTCTAACCGAAGCTGGCGGGAAAGCCACCGACTGCAACAACATGCCATTGCCATTGCATCGTTCTAGCAGCATCTGCGCCACCAACGGGCGACTCCATCCGCAAGCGTTGAGCATCCTGGCTCCTCATTGGGAAAAACTGTGCCAGGATTTGGCGTAAAGAATTCACCTACGATGTTCTCGTGAGGGCGAGGGGAGCAAGATCCAAAGAGAATGGTTACACAAGTGGTAGGTGAAATTCGCCCTTCCTAACGCGAGCTCATGTTGAGCAAGGCGAACGCTTTTGTGGTCGCGCACCGTCCACGTTGCGTGCGAATCAGATACTCGCTCCGCAACAGAAACGGCTCAACCTCGTCCTCCAGCGTGTCCGACGATACACTCATCGTGTGAGCTATGGCTTCCACGCCTGCTGGGCCTCCGTGAAAGACTCGAATCAGAGTTTCGAGGTAGCGACGGTCTTGCTTGTCCAACCCCACATCGTCGATGCCCATCATCGCGAGCGCTCGCTGCGCCATATCCAAAGTCACTCGACCATCCGATTTGCTCATCGCAAAATCGCGGACCCAAAGAAAGCGATTGTTCGCGATCCGAGGGGTTCCGCGTGCTCGCTTGGCGATTTCTTCGGCCGCATCGGCGTTCAAGTGGACGTTTAGTTTCGTTGCGTTGCGCGACAAAATTTCTACGAGCTCATCTTGCGAGTAATACCCCAAGTGCTGCCGAATGTGAAAACGATCCCGAAGCGGTGCACTAAGCATGCCTGCACGCGTCGTCGCGCCAATCAAAGTGAATTGTTGCAACTGCAAATTAAGCGTTCGAGCGTTGACCCCTTCTCCGAGAATGATGTCGATGCGAAAGTCTTCCATGGCGGTGTAGAGGAATTCCTCGACCGGTTTGGGTAGTCTGTGGATTTCGTCGATAAAGAGCACCGAACCGTGCTCAAGGTTGGTCAAGTAGGGGATCATTTCTTTGGGAGCTTTAAGAACGGGGCCGCTAGTCATATCGACTTTGACCCCCATCTCGCGCGGGATGCAAGTTGCTAATGTCGTTTTGCCCAAGCCAGGTGGACCATCAAACAGAATATGTCCCAACGGCTCGTTACGCTTTTTGGCCGCATCCATGGCGATCCGTATGACATCCATCACTTCGGTTTGCCCGACCATATCCGATATGCGCTTGGGACGAAGCGCTGAGTCGTTCTCGCCAGTGGGGATTGCGTTCGGACTGCTAACCATGCCCGCAGTTTCGCCGCCGTCCGTCTTGCCATTCTTTTTGCCGTCGTTCTTTTTTCCGTCGTCGTCATCGTCGTCGTCGTCCGGCGACCTTGCCACTATTTTTCGTTCCCGAACCATCTTGCACTCCGTTCTATCGTACGCTCTGTCGCTTGGCTCAATCCGGTTTTACTTGTTGTCGGCACCCGTCTCGAGAATTGCCATGAAGGCTTTTTGAGGGATGTCGACGGAACCGATGGATTTCATTCGCTTCTTGCCTTCTTTTTGCTTCGCCCAGAGTTTCTTTTTGCGAGAAATGTCTCCGCCATAACACTTGGCGGTCACGTTCTTGCGCATGGCGGGAACGGTCTCGCGAGCGATGATACGGGCGCCAATAGCCGCTTGAACCGCGACTTCAAACATGTGGCGATCTATTTCTTCTTTAAGCTTTTTGACGACGGCCCGCCCTCGTCGATCCGAGTCTGCCTTGTCGCAAATCACGCTAAGAGCGTCGACCCGTTTTCCATTGACCATGATATCCATACGAACAAGATCTGCTGAAGCGTAGCCGACGACTTCGTAGTCCATGGTTCCGTAGCCGCGAGTTACGCTCTTGAGTTTGTCGTGCAGATCGTAAATGACCTCGGCCAGAGGGAGTTCATACGAAACAAGAGCGCGTGTGGCCGACAAATATTCATTGCCTTTCAGTACACCTCGCCTATCTTGGCTCAGTTTCATCACAGCCCCGATGTACTCGATGGGGAGGACGAAGTTCACTCGCACAATGGGTTGTCGAAACTCTTCGATATCGCCTGAATCCGGTACTTCCTGCGGGCGATGGATTTCCATTTTCGTTCCATCGCGTTTGATAATCTCGTAAGTCACGTTCGGAGCGGTTTGGACCAGATCGATATTGCATTCGTTCTCAAGCCGTTGCTGGATGATTTCCATATGCAATAAGCCCAGAAAGCCACAACGGAAACCGAACCCTAACGCTTCACTCGATTCGGGTGCAAATTCAAACGAGGGGTCGTTAATGGCTAGTTTTTCAAGGGCATCTCGCAACTCGGTAAACTCTTGACCGTCGCTGGGATACAACCCGCAATACACCATGCGCATAGGCGGTTTGTAGCCTTCTAGCGCAACCGCTTTCTCGTCGTTGGCCATCGCTACGGTATCGCCGATACGAACATCCTTGAGCGAACGGATGTTACAGATCAAATAACCGACTTCGCCGGATCTCAGTTTGTCCACGGGTTTGCGTTCCGGAACGAATTGCCCTAATTCGAGCACCTCGTAGTTCACGCCAGCACCGAGAAACCGGACTTTGGAGCCTCGTTTGACTTCGCCATCCATGAGACGAACATAGGTGATAGCGCCTCGGTAGTCATCGTAATGCGAATCGAACACCATCGCGCGGAGCGAGTCGCTTTGGTTATCTTTGGGAGCTGGAATTCGTTCGATAATCGCCTGCAACAACTCGTCGATGCCGATCCCTGCTTTCCCAGAGCATTTGACGATTTCGTCGGGATCAATCCCCAGCACTTGATGCATTTCTTCGGTGACCTCGTCGACGCGTGCATGCATCAAGTCAATCTTGTTGATGACCGGAATGATTTTAAGGTTGTGATTCATGGCTGCGTACGCGTTTGCCACCGTTTGTGCTTCGACCCCTTGGAACGAGTCGACGAGCAGCAGTGCTCCTTCGCAACACGTCAAGGAGCGCGAGACTTCGTACTGAAAGTCGACGTGGCCGGGAGTGTCGATCAAATTCAGTTCGTAAACCAAGCCTTTGTACAAGTAATTGAGCGCGACCGCTTTGGCTTTGATCGTGATTCCGCGTTCACGTTCAAGGTCCATTCCGTCTAGCAACTGCTCTTTCATCTTTCGAATTGCGACAGTACCGGTGCGCTCCAAAAGCCGATCGGCCAAGGTGCTCTTGCCGTGGTCGATATGTGCAATGATGCAAAAGTTGCGAACGCGATCCAATGGGATTTCCCCATCGAATTTAGTACCGACGTTGCTTGTTATCATGAATGAGTCCTGAAAATTGATCTAAACCACTTGAAGGCGCACTAGGTAACTTTTGATTTCTGGAAATCCATTCGTGCGACTCCGGCTGCGCCGAGATAACCTGCGTCACCTCCCAACGAAGCAAAATCGATTTTTGTACCGCTTGCAACGTATTCAAAACTGCGTTCTCGGAATGTCTGCTCGATCCTCGTCAAGAATCGCATGCCAACCAGCGAATTTTTGCCACCGAAATTCATGGCGCCACCTAAAACGACTAAACCCGGATCCAACGTGTGAACAAGGGTCGCAATTCCCAAGGCCAAATAATCCGCCGTCTCATCGATTATTTTGAGACTGAATGCGTCGCCCGTCACGGCCGCTTCATAGATCATCCGAGTGGTCAATTTATCCATATCCTTGGCAAGCGAACTGACCGCCCCTGCTTGCAATTCTTCGACCGCACGTTGAGCCACTGCGCTAGCGCTCGCATAGGCTTCCAAATGCCCACGTCCACCACCCCATACGCAAAGCCGTGCATCCGGTCGAGGATCGATAATCATATGGCCACATTCGCCGCCGAAACTGTTTTGTCCGACAACAAGCTGGTTGTCGATGATGATCCCACCACCGACTCCAGTCCCGAGCGTCAGCAGAACCATACTGCTGTAAATCTTGCCCGTTCCAACCCAGAACTCCCCAAATGCGGCTGCGTTGGCATCGTTGGCAAACGACACCGGTAAGCCGATCGCATCCTCCAAACATTTCACAATTGGAAAATGATGCCAATGGGGATGATTCGGCGGTTCAATGAGCATCCCTTTCGGAATATCTTGACTGCCAGGCGTTCCCAAACCGACCCTGCCTACGGATTTCAAGTCAATATCGAGCGAGCGGAGCAGGGCCACTGAGCATTCGGCGACTCGCCGCATGGCATCCGCAGGTCCGCGAGCCTCTTCGGTTGGAATGGAGTTAAATCCAAGCGTTTTGCCTTCATCGTCAACCACTCCAATCTTGATTCCCGTGCCACCAACGTCTATCCCGACGTAGTAAGGTAGAGTGGCGTCGGCGACGGAAAAAATGGGCTGCAAAGTCATAAATCGTTTGGCTATGTGGTTTGCGGTAGAAATACAACTTGCCATCTACCAATCTCAACGGAGCAGTATACGCTTTGAACGCTCACGCTGACAGATACAATTTCCCGGTCGTTCCTCTCAAATCGATCTGGGGTTACATTGTGCTCTTCCATCCGAATCTAATTCTTAGAAAGCGAAATAGCAGTCATGTCACTCAAGCCCGGGCCAGAAGATTCACAAGAAATGGTTGCACCTGGAAGCGTCGATGCCGCTGCGAGCACGACCTTTACCGAAACCGAATCTGGACTCAAGTACCGAATTCTCCGAACAGGTGACGGAAAGAAACCCAAATCCAGGGATAAAGTGACTGTCCACTACAAAGGGTGGCTGGACGACCATTCTATTTTCGACAGCTCCTACCGCCGCAACGAGACGATTTCGTTTGGACTAAACCAAGTTATTCTTGGCTGGACGGAAGGTATGCAATTGATTGGTGAAGGAGGAATGATCGAGCTAGAGATTCCTTATCAACTTGGCTATGGCGAACACGGAACACCCGGCGGTCCTATCCCTCCCAAGGCAAATCTTCACTTTATCGTCGAACTTTACAAAGTCGTCGCAAGCAACTGAGCGGAACGGCGCGAGCCGTCCGGTGAGTCACACAGAAAGGCGAAACATCATCGTCTTTTGCTCCACAAAAACTGCGTTCTTTCGCGGAGAGACTTTGAATTGATAACCCGAGTTCGGTGAGCGAGGGATCGCAGTCGGCTCCTCGCTTATGGGCTTGTTGATTTAATGAGTCTTTACCCAAGCTATGGTTTTATCATAACCCGAGACGTGTATGAGGGGCAAAGAGTCCCTCGTTCACCGGCTTGTTGATTTAGTGAAGTCGTTATTGGTTAAGGGAAGTATGACGGACTTCCAAGTCCGTCAATGGGGAATTCGACGGACTTGGAAGTCCGTCGTACCATTAAATCAACAAGCCCTTACGCGTCGGGTTACCATCGCGTGGCACGAGCGTGCTCGCTCGTGAATTCATGGGCGAGACGCCCATACCACTTCCTAATCTGCAGTCTGCTATTCGCTTTCTCGTACTCGGTTAGCAATGCTAATCTCGAGTACGAGGGTCCATTCAGCAAGCGATTACGCTTAGCGACGATCACCACCTCCGCCGCTACGTCCACCACCACCGCCGCTACGGCCACCGCCGCCACCGCTTCTGCCTCCGCCGCCGCCGCTTCGACCACCACCGCCACCGCCACCGCTACGACCGCGGAATCCACCGCCGCCGCCGCCGCGATCCGATCTTGGTCGTCCACTGCCGCTACCGCTGCTGCTTCGATCACCAGAACGTTCTTCGAAGGGTCGATCTGGATCCACTTCTCCTTCCTCGCGTGGCTCTCCGCCTTCCGCATCTTCTGCTGTTGCGAATTCATCTTCAATACCGAGTTCTTCCAAGGCGCGGCGGCGAGAAAGTTTGACACGGTCGTGGTCATCAATGTCGATGACAATCACTTTCATGGTGTCGCCGACTTTGCATACGGAGTCCACGCTTGGAACGTATCCACTGGAAAGTTCGCTGATGTGGCACAAACCGTCTTTGCCTGGAAGGATTTCGACGAACGCACCAAAGTCGCGAACGCTGGAAACCGTACCATCGTAGATCTTCCCGATCTGAACGGTAGCCGTGCATGCCTCGACACGATTCATCGCTGCCTTTGCCGACTCGGAATTGGCGCTTGCGACGGTGACGTTTCCTTCGTCATCGACATCGATCGTTGCTCCGGTGTCCTCTTGGATCGAACGAATGTTCTTTCCACCAGGGCCGATTAGCGCGCCGATCTTTTCCGAATCAATCTTCGTTCGGAGCAATCGAGGTGCGTAACGACTGGTTTCGCTGCGAGGACGTGGAATGCATGTCAACATCTTGCGAAGTATTTCCATGCGGGCTTCTTTGGCCTGCTTTAACGATGAGCGAATGATCTCTTCGCTTATGCCATCGATCTTCAAGTCGAGTTGAATGCCCGTGATGCCATTTTGAGTTCCAGAGATTTTGAAGTCCATGTCGCCATGGTGATCTTCGTCTCCAAGAATGTCTGTCAGCAGCACGAACTGGTCCGGGTCGCGAACCAAGCCGATGCTGATACCTGCCACTGGGTTGGTAATCGGAACGCCAGCCGCCATCAACGCCAGGCAACCGCCGCAAACGCTGGCCATCGACGATGAACCATTGCTTTCCAGAATGTCGCTGATCAGTCGAATGGTGTAAGGGAAGTCATCTGGGTCAGGCAAAATCGGTTCCAAAGAACGCTCCGCAAGCATTCCGTGACCGATTTCACGTCGACCAGGTCCTCGAATCGGCTTGCATTCACCGACGGAAAACGATGGGAAGTTGTAATCGAGCATGAATTTCTTGGAGTACTCATCCATCATGCCGTCGACACGTTGTTCATCTCTAGGCGTTCCGAGCGTGACGGTGACAAAGGCCTGAGTTTCACCCCGTTGAAAAAGGGCTGTGCCGTGGGTTCGCGGTAGCAAATCCGTTTCGCAATGGATATTGCGAAGGCTCTTGCTATCTCGTCCATCGGCTCGCATTCCGGCCAAAATGGAATCGCGAACGACTCGATTTTCAAGCGTGTGCCAGGCGCGATAGAGCGTATCTTTGGTCATAGCGCCTGCTGCGGTCGCATCTGGAATCATTTCAGCCAGAGCCGTTTGACGAAGCACGTTGCAGGCATCGTTGCGTGCTTGCTTGCCTTCCGTTTGCTTGGCTTCTTTGAATCGATCGTAATAGGCGGATCGCAGTTGACCAACCAATGCGGTGTCATCCGGGATTTCGTACTTGACCTTGACAGGCTGGATCTTTTCGAAAAGCTCACGTTGCAATGAAATGACTTCGCGACAAATACCGTGAGCAAATTTAATTGCATCCAGCATTTCAGCTTCGGGCATCTCTTGAGCAAAGCCTTCGATCATGACAACTTCACGCTCATTGGCGGAAACGATCATATCGAGATCGCTCTCTTCGAGCTGTGCATGGGTCGGGAACGCTACAAAGGCTCCGTCAACTCGACCCACACGCGTTGAAGCGATAGGCCCTGTGAACGGTAGCGAGCTGATAAACAGTGCACAGGCTGCACCGTTCATCCCAAGAACGTCAGCGTCGTTCTGAACATCGCTACTGAGCACAATCGATTGCACTTGAACATCATCGCGGAATCCTTCCGGAAACAGTGGACGGATCGGCCTGTCAATCAGGCGGCTAGTCAAAGTCTCTTTGGTGGTTGGGCGGGTTTCACGCTTCAAAAAACCACCGGGGAATTTTCCTGCGGCCGCGAACCGTTCACGATAATCACAGGTCAATGGAAAGAAATCGGTTCCAGGACGGGATGGTCCGGTCGAAACCGCATTGAGGACAACGGTGTCTCCGTACTGGCAGAGCACACAGGAGGTCGCTTGCTTGGCAAGCTGACCGGTTTCGAAAGCCAAAATCGAATCGCCAATTTTTTTTTCTACACGAATTTTCACTACTAGTACTTCCTTCAAAAAACTACTCAAAATACGATCCCGAGGCGATCAAACGGTCAGTGATTTCCGCACGGAGGACGCAAAGAATGCAGTCCGTCCCCATCATGACGCCAAATGCCGATTCGCAGGGAACCTGTAAGAGAACAACAATAAAAGAGCCATCAAAAGCGGCCAGCTTTCGAGCAAGCCATTCAACAAACCACTGCCCAAGAAGATCTCTGCTCGGTGGGGCACACCTTCACGATGCTGCCATTGCCGTCTAGCGTGGAGCGAAACGGCAGACAGAGGACAAGTTCAACTTCCAACCATTAAAACGCCAAAGGCTGGTCTCGAAGAGCCAGCCCATGGTGATTGCATTCCTTACTTGCGGATATTCAGCCTACCGATGAGGTTCAAGTAACGTTGCGGATCATGCTTTCGCACGTAATCGAGCAACGAGCGCCTTTTGCTCACCATCCGCAGCAAACCGCGGCGGCTGGAATAATCTCGAACTGCACCACGCATGTGCACTGTCATTCCATTGATTCGTTCCGTCAACATCGCAATCTGGACGTCGGGAGAGCCGTTATCGGCCTCATGGGTACGGAATTGACTAAGAATTTCTAGTTTTCGTTCTTTGGTAACGGTCATGTAAAGACAAACTCACATCTGCTTGCTACTACGGCCTTAGGAAAACCCCGGCTGGCCAAATTTCTACCTTGGATTGAAGAATCTTAACGCTTATTTCCTCTAATGCAACATCAATTGGGCCACGAACCGGGTTAGAATCTTCAGAAGTGGCCAGACATCCATCGCATTCCAATGCGAATTCGAATGAGTTTTGCTAGCGATCGTCTCCAAACTGAACCAATTTTTGGTAAGCAACCCAAACACATGACGTTTTTCAATACCATCCGGATCGCATTGAGGGCCCTCGCAAAAAACAAACTTCGGGCTGGGTTGACGATTTTGGGGGTCGTAATCGGTATCGCCGCAGTCACCGCCATGGTCTCGATCGGTTTGTCTGCTAGCGAGCTCGTTCAAAGTGAATTTCGAAACCTTGGTACCAACGTCATTATCCTCTCGCCCGGTAATCGACGGGGCGCCCGAAGTGCACAGATTCCCTCCTTGACTGCTGCCGATGTGCAGGCGGTTAGCCGAGAATGTCCGAGTGCACTTGCCGCGACACCACTGATTGGTGCCTCTGCGCAAGTCATCTCCGGAAACAACAACTGGCGTCCCAAAGAGCTCTTTGGGGTAGGAGCCGATTACATGCTGGTCCGAAACTGGCAAATGCGCATTGGGGCGTTTTTCGGCGAAGGAGATATCAACAATTCCAACAAAGTTTGTGTGCTTGGCGATACGGTCGTCAAGAAACTATTCCAAACAGCCAACCCGCTTGGTCAATCTGTTCGGATCAAAAACATTCCGTTTGAAATCGTAGGGGTTTTGGCGAGCAAAGGAGCGGATATTGTTGGAAATGATCAAGATGATGTGGTCTTGATGCCCTACACAACAGTTCGAAAACGCCTCCAGGGAAGCAGTTTCGACAACGTAGACGTCGCCATGATTTCGGCTCGGAGTTCGGAGTTGATGGGACAAGCCGAACAGGAAATCAAAGCGCTCATGATGGATAGGCATCGAATCTCGCTGGGACAACAACCCGACTTTGAAGTCCGCAACACGACTGAAATCGCTGGCGCTTTCAGCATCGTGACTGGTACAATGACTGCCATGCTGGCCTCGATTGCAGCCATTTCACTGGTGGTAGGTGGAGTGGGGATTATGAACATCATGCTCGTCTCGGTGACTGAGAGAACTCGCGAGATAGGTATTCGAATGGCGGTCGGTGCTCGCCCCAGGGACATCCTTATGCAATTTTTGGTCGAATCGATGGTCTTGTCATTGATCGGCGGCGTAATCGGAGTTTTGCTGGGCGTTTTAGGGTCGGTATCGTTAACCGTGGGGATCAACGCACTTTCCAGTGGCCGGGACTGGCCGATCGTGGTTAGCCAAGCCGCTGCAATCGTTAGCCTCGTTTTTTCCGCTGCCGTCGGCATTGGCTTCGGTTTTTACCCTGCATGGCGAGCCAGTAGACTCGACCCAATCGACGCACTTCGGTACGAGTAACGTTTGACAAAACGGGATTGTCAAGCCACTATTCCTCTTCGTGATTGGCGTTTTCTTACTGATCGTTTGTAGGCTAGAGTGAACGACGAAGACACATTGATTCAGTCCGCGCTTGCTGGCAACAGCGAGTCCTTCGAAGTCTTGGTGACTCGTTACCAAGATCGTTTGTACACAGCTATGATCAGTGTCGTGGGCAGTGCGCACGAAGCGGAAGATGTCGTTCAAGAATCTTTCATCCAGGCCTATCTGAAGCTGGATACCTTTCAGCAGAACAGCCGTTTCTTTACATGGTTATATCGCATCGCCTTCAACTATGCCCTCGCGCGGCGTCGGCGGCATCGTGGTTATCTGTCGCTGGAACAGGGGCGTGAACTCGCTGGTACGGAACCGGTCTCCAAGGGTGATGCTCCGGACAACCGCATGAGCCGCAACGAAGACGTTCAACTCGTCCATCGCGCTCTCGCCGAACTCTCAGAAGACCATCGAGCGATTCTGGTCCTGCGAGAAATGGAGGATATGGCGTACGAAGAGATCGCCGAAGTGCTTATGATTTCGATCGGAACCGTGCGATCGAGGTTGAATCGCGCACGATTTGCGTTGAAACAACAGCTGGAAACCTTCCCCGAATGGAACCCCAATACCTAGCAAAGCACCCACGAGTTACAAGGCCGTCTCGCTTTTACTCCCAACAAATCATTGGAAACCATCGGGAGGGCGAGGCTCCTGCCGAGCTTACGACGCAATGGTTCGGCAGGAGCCTCACCCTCCCAAGCAAGGAATGGATTGGGCAAAGTCGAGGAAAACATGTTTAGAGGGGTGGCCTCAAACTCCCGATGAAATTGCAAGCGATTCCAAAAGGAACGCGAGACGGCCTCTTGGATCAACGGGGGACATCGAGTTGCGGGCCCAATACGAAACACATGAGCGAAAAGGGATGGGATCACCAGAATCGTTCCGTGAAGGGCCTACGATTCCGAAAGATTGGTCTTGCGCAAAGGTTCCGCCGCTAACACCGCCTAGTCGAAATTGTTGGGCCTCAGAGCAATCGCAGCAGAATTGAATCTGCGACTTGGCCGATAGCATAATTTACCCAACCGAAACAGTTGCTTGACGCGAACCCTGCAAGAGCAATGTGGAACGGCTGGCATCGCACATGGTCATTGGAATTGATTCTCCAGCAACATGGGTGGTCCGAATTGCCTTACTTTATGAATATTCGGGAAATCGTTGAGGAAGAGATTTGCAACAAGCATCAATTGCTTCCGAAAGCTTTCCCGCTTACAGAAAAACTGCTACGCAAGCAGGGTAGCCCCTGCGGAATTTTTTATTGTTTGCACGGCCCTCGTAGTATTCGATTGACTGCGGTCTTTGATATCGAAACTTCAAGGGTTCTGTTTTATGACTCTACTGGCCAAAGAGCCGGGGTACGTTGCGTCAAGGATGTCGTCCTGGCAGCAGCGTAGCCCACTTTGCGTCCGTAGCTTTGCCACAGCCAATTGGGTTGCCGTGGTCGATGACTCCCCAAACCCACCAGCATTAACCCAGGGAACGGAATCTCAGTTATGTTGATATTGTCCCGGAGAGAGTCCGAGCGAATTTATCTGGGCGACGAAATAGTTCTGACAGTTGTTCGTGTTAACGGAGATAAAGTGCGCATCGGCGTCGAAGCACCATCGCACATCAAAATTTTACGTACAGAACTGGAATTAAACTTAAATGATTTAAATCCGGTCCATGAACAAAGTCCTAAACGTCGCGCAGCCTAATTCCACCAATGTGTCGACGTGGCATCAGCCGATGCCCGTCACACTACAAAAACCCACAACGTCGACTTCGCGAAGCCAACACAACGCGAGGTCGACGTTTTTTTCGTTTTCAAAATCAATATGCGACAATTTCACAACCCGACGCGAACCGGCTTGTTGATTTAATGGTACGACGGACTTCCTCGTCCGTCGAATTCCCCATTGACGGACTTGGAAGTCCGTCATACCGCCCTTAACCAATAAGGACTTCACTAAATCAACAAGCCGGAACGCGAGGGATTGCGGTCGGCACCTCGCTTACGGGCACGGGTTCCCTAAGCGTGGCACGAGCCCGCTCGCTCGCTCGTGAATCCATGGGCGAGACGCCCATGCCACTGGCGAAGACCCCGTGTCACAGCCCATTGAAGCAACAAGCCGGCAAGCGAGGGGCCGACTGCATTCCCTCGCTCACGCGTCAGGTAATCAAATCACAACCTATCTGCTTACATCCTATCTGCAAATGAGTCAGCCTACTGCCTACTGCCAATGACAGATGACCAAGGCCTATCCATTTCGTTCGATTGCTGCGTTTGCCAGTTGCCTTAGCGCTTCGACCGCTGGACTTGCAGGTAAGCCGTCCAAGAACTCAACCGCACCTGCGACGAGATCCTTTGCGAATCGTTTCGTGTACTCCGAAGCATCGCAGGCATCCATCTCTTGTCGGAGTTCGTTTGCCGCGGATAGTTCACCGTTATTTAACCTTTCGATCAAGCCGTTACGACGATTCGCCGGTAGTTGCTCAAGGGTTCTAATGGCGGGCAGGGTAGGTTTAAACGAGAGCAAATCTGTTCCAAGCGTTTTCCCTGCTTGCTCCGACGCACCCCAAACATCTAGCCAGTCGTCGAACACTTGAAAGGCCGTGCCAAGCTTTCGTCCGTACTGTTGCATTCGAAAGCAAATCGATTCGTCTCCGCCGCCACTCCAAGCACCGAGCGAACAACTCACTGCGCACAGTGCACCCGTCTTTGCGTCGAGCAACTCCAAATAGTCAGAAACACTCAACTCGAAGTGCTTTATGCTCTGTCCCTGTAGTATTTCACCTTCGCACACCATTTTGGCGGCATCCGCGATCCACCTCCCTGGTATCGTTGAATTTCCCCTATTCGCCAAACCGTATGCGTGCGCAAAAAGCCAATCTCCCAATAGTACGCTTGCCGGTACGGACCAACGCTGATGAACCGTCTGCTTATGACGCCGTACGAGTGCTTCGTCCAAAACGTCATCATGAATGAGAGTTGCTGTGTGCACGAGTTCGACAACAACTGCTAGTCGAGTCGACTCCTCGGTCGGCTGGCCTGCAGCAGATGCTGCGAGCAGGAGCAAGCAAGGCCTGAGCCTTTTTCCGCCCAAATCCGAAACGTATGCCAACATCTCGGAAATCTGAGGGTTACTAGACTGAAGCTCGCGACGAATCATTGCTTCGACCGAATTCAATCGTTCGTGAATCGGAGCAGTCGCAGACCTCAATTGGTGGCGGTAAAGTTGCGTCTCGGAGGACGCGTCGGCAAGAGTCCCCGGAAGAGCGATAGTCTCAACAGATTCCATTTCAATTACTCACTTCTCTGGAAATCCCCGCGTGTGCCACCGGATTTCGCGAGAAGCATCACTTGGGAGATTGTCATGGATGGATCAATGGCTTTGCACATGTCGTAGACGGCTAAAGCTGCCACACTCGCCGCTGTCAACGCTTCCATCTCAACTCCAGTCGCCCCTGTCGATGTTACCGTCACGACCCATTTCAGTTCCGTCTCAGACACCCAAGTGTGAGTGACCTCAACGGAATCGATCAAAATCAAATGACAAAGAGGAATCAACGCACTCGTTTGTTTGGCGGCCTGGATAGCAGCAATGCGAGCAACCGAAACACAATCCCCTTTCTTAAGGGAATTGGACCGGATCGCATCTGCTGCTGACTTCGACATCGAAATCGAACTGCAAGCTGTTGCGGTTCGATTCGTTTTCGCTTTGCCACCAACATCGACCATTTTCGCTTCGCCCCTTTCATTTACATGGGTCAAAGCGGCGTTCATGGATCGTTCCTCTTGTTTGCTCCTGCGGGGTTCCTTGGAAGTTGACATTGTAAAGCTAACCGCTTGAACTCCCGCAATCTGAGGAAACATGTAACAGAAACTAGGCTTTGTCCGCGTACTCGGCACCGAAAAATTCTTTGCTTTCCTTTACGGTTGCCTTGATGGTGCGTTTGCCTTCTTGCCAGTTCGCCGGGCAGACTTCGCCGTTCTTTTCGACAAACTGGAGGGCTTGGACCATTCGCAGGGCCTCATCCACATTGCGGCCAAGCGGGAAATCATTGACCACCTGATGTCGCACGACTCCCTCTTTATCGATCAAAAAAAGGCCGCGTAAAGCCACCGAATCCCCAACCAAAACATCATAATCGCGGGCAATTTGCTTGTTCAAATCCGCCACGAGTGAATACTCGACTTGGCCGATACCACCATCTTTTCGAGCCGTGTTCCGCCATGCCAGATGGGAGTATTCGCTGTCGACCGAGACTCCGATCACTTCGACATTCAAATCCGTGAACTCTTTAGACCGGTCCGAGAACGATATAATTTCGGTTGGGCAAACAAACGTGAAATCCAGTGGGTAAAAGAACAAAAGGACGTATTTACCTTTGAACTGGCTGAGGGAAATTTCCGCCACAGAACCATCTTTTAAAACGGCCTTGGCCTTGAAATTCGGTGCTGGTTTTGTCACGAGGACTGACATGTCGATTCTCTCCGTTGAAAATATCCGAGAAAGTTTGCTGCTAGCAAGAGTCATTTACAATACCGACCATCCTCTCCATTGTCCGCCAATCGTCAAGGCTACCGAACATGCCCTCCGATCAAGATGAAAATCGATCCGATGCAACCGTTACCATCGCACAACTGAAAGCCGTCATGAATGAGTTTGTGCAGGAACGCTCCTGGGAGAAATTCCATTTGCCTAAGAATCTGGCGATGTCCATCGCAATCGAATCCGCCGAATTGATGGAGCATTTTCAATGGACCAATCCCGAGCAACCGCTCCGTCCCATTGGGGACGATTCTCCCGTAGCTCAGGAACTAGCGGACGTGTTTGCTTATACGTTAAGATTGGCTCAAGTCCTTGGCGTCGATCTCAGTCAAGCGTTGGAAAGGAAAATGGAACTCAACAGAATCAAATATCCCATTGGCGTGGAGTTCGTTCCAAAGGGTTGATCGCTCCCCGTATTCTAAATTGGGCGCCTGAAAGTGAGCCGTTAAACCAGGGATTCCCCATTTGCAATTGATCCTTTACCACGGAAAAAAACGCTTTTCTCAATGTTTTTTGCATAAATCTGCCCAAAATCCCGTGTTTTTATGCTGAAAAACCCGTTTCCCGGTTGCTTTTTACTCAAGGCAACCTTTAATTCAGCAAAACCATTGTGTCCTAGGTTGGACATGACTCATAGTTGACGTTTGTTAAAGGGATTCATCGCATGGCGAAAGCAGCTGCTGCCAAGACAGAAAAGCCACTGACCAAAGTCCAAATCTTCACGAATATCGCTGAAGCAACGGGACTCTCCAAGAAGCAAATTGCCGAAGTTTTCGAGGCTCTCAAGGTAGAAATTTCAAACTCGGTTGGCAAAAAAGGGGTAGGCTCGTTCGTCGTTCCAGACCTTTGCAAAATTGTTCGAATCCAAAAGAAGGCCCTCCCAAAGCGCCAAGTTCGAAACCCACAAACCGGTGAAATGAAATGGGCCGATCCAAAGCCAGCGTCCACCGCTGTTAAAGTTCGCCCTCTAAAGAAACTCAAAGACATGGTTTAATCCTTAGACCAAGTTTGAAAAACTTCAACACGACTTGGGCAAGCACTTCAGCTTGCCCATTTTCGTTTTGCACTCGAACCGGCTGCGAGGATAACGTGCGATTGATTTTGATGGGAACAGGCCCCTTCGCCGTTCCAAGCTTTGATGCGATCCGGACCCAAGGTCACGAAATCATAAGCGTTGTAACACGCCCTTCGGTCGTTTCGTCAGGAAAGAAGGATCCGCCTGTGAGTCCGGTGCGGCAATGGGCGAGCAGCTTTGATTTGTCGATCGTCGATCCCGTTTCCATCAACGATCTGTCCACCCTAGAGTGGCTGGCTTCCCTGCACGCGGATTTGATGGTCGTCTGCGACTATGGACAGATTCTGTCGAAAACCGCTTTGGCGACCACCCGGCTCGGTGGAATCAATCTACATGGCTCCTTGTTGCCCAGGCATCGCGGGGCGGCACCGGTACAATGGTCGATCCTCGCAGGTGATGTTAGTACCGGTGTGTCGATCATTCACATGACACCGACTCTCGATGGTGGCCCGGTCCTCCATCAATCTTCAACCGAAATCGGAATCACCGAAAACTCCGAACAGCTCGAAGCGAGACTCAGCCAAATGGGTGTTGCATCCACGTTGGCTTCGATCGCATTGCTCGAAACCAAAGCTTCCCTCACCGAATGCACCGATATCGGGCTGCAACAAGACAAAGCCCTAACGACCAAAGCCCCTCGGCTTGCCAAGGAAGATGGAGAACTAAACTGCCACTATCCCGTTCAGTACCTCGATCGATTGATACGTGCGCTTCAGCCATGGCCGGGCACTTTTGCCCATGCTCATTTTCCCGATGGCAAAAGTATCCGCGTTCTCATTCCGAACGCGACGCCGGTGGAGTGCAATCTCGCCGCTGCGAACGTTGCTCCTGGCGACCTCCTCTACGGGGACACCCTAACGCATTTGCAAACTCAAGAGCCTAGACTGCTCGGACATTCGCTTTGTGCTGTCGCAATTGACGGAGTACTTGCCATTCCAACCGTACAACCAGCTGGCAAACGATTGATGCTCGCGGACGAATTTGTTCGCGGCTATTCTCGCTTTGCATCGATCAAGTTAACCTCGATTGAAGGTTCGCATCGATTGCTCAACCAAATATGCCAAATTCCCTAAAAGTTCTCCCCCCATACGCTAAGTCAACGCGATGCAATTCGACTCCATTCTGACGGTCCTGCAAGAAATCGCTCCGCTCGAGTATGCAGAAAGCTGGGACAACGTCGGCCTCTTAGCAGGACATCGGGGCAGATCCATATCAAGTGTCATGACTTGCTTAACGCTTACCTCGACAACATTGCAAGAAGCCATCGATGAGCGAGCCGAGCTCATCGTTTGTCATCATCCGATCCCCTTTAAGCCCCTGTCCAAAATAACCAGCGATACTACGACCGGAAAACTGCTTCTCGACGCGATAGAAGCTGGCGTCGCGATCTACTCTCCGCACACCGCATGGGACAACGCCCAAACCGGAATCAATCAGCAACTGGCAGAGATGATTGGCCTGACGTCCATCAAACCTTTGCAAGTTTTTAGTCTGCCAAAGTCAATCGACGAAACAGTGGGCGTGGGTCGCTACGGAATCGCAAGCGGTTCCAAAGACTCGATTGGCAAATTACTGCAGCGCATACAAGCAACGATTCCTTCGATCGAACCCAGGCATACTCATCGCTTGGAACATTTGGTCTCCAAAATAGGAATCGTGTGCGGCAGCGGTGGCAGCATGCTTGCTTTGGTTGCAAGTCGAGGCTGTGACGCGATGTTGACGGGTGAAGCTACTTATCACCAATGCCTGGAGGCGGAATCTCTGGGAATTGCAATGATCATGATCGGTCATCACGCGAGCGAATCGTTTGCGATGAAATCGCTTTCCTCGCAGTTGCAAGCCAAAATGCCGTCGCTGAGAGTCGTCAGCTCACAACGTGAGGTATCTCGTTTTTAAATGCCCCTGGGTTTATCCCAAGGGATGGTTGCCTTTACGCTAGCGGCCTGTTGATTTAGCGGCCTGTTGATTTAATGGTACGACGGACTTCCAAGTCCGTCGAATTCCCCATTGACGGACTTGGAAGTCCGTCATATCGCCCTTAACCAATAACGATTTCTCTAAGTCAACAAGCCACTAGCACGAAGGTCAGCCACCACTGGCATAAAGCCAGATGGCATGCAACGAAAATGCCCCTGGGTTTATCCCAGGGGATCGTTACCTTCACGCTACGGTGAAGGCCATTTACCTACCATGATCCATGATGGCGGCCGGACCCGATTCCAAGAACAGAAGCAGATCCACGATCTCAGCCTTGGTAAGCACATTGACCAACCCGCTCGGCATCGGCGAGATCTTCGAAACGCTCTTTTCCTCGACATCTTTCTTTGCAATCCTCGTCAGTAATTGAGGTGTCAGTGCATTCGTCTGAACTTGATATTCTTGCACGTCCTCCTTTGCGACAGTGCCGGAGACCACCGAACCGCTCTCTAGCAAAAACTGATAGCCTTGATGCTGTGGATGAATTTCCTGCGAGGGTTCAAGAATCTGCTGCAATAACTTTCTCCCTTGATTTTTCTTTACGGTTTCGGCCAAGTCTGGCCCGATCTTAACTCCATGCCCCGCCACCACATGGCACTGTTGACACTGAGCTTTGGTGAACGCGATGTACCCACGCGTCACAGCAGCCTCGGCCGGTTTCCCGTTGGAAAGTCGGTCCCCGATCTCAGGGAAATCATTCATGGTCCACTCGCGAACGATCTTCGGCACACTCGCCGCTTTCAGCTCGTCGATCTCTTTCTGATCGCGGCCAACGATCATTTCCCCATTCATAATCACCCAGTGTCCCGGATAGGTACAAACGTAGGGATAAATGCCCGGCTCGCTCGGTGCCTCGATCCGAAACACGTGCATTCGGGATTTTCGAGTTGGACCAATCATCGGTGATGCATGAAGGATGAGACTCGTTTTGTCGGAAGGGATGAAGTCCGAATTTGCATTCTTGGGATCTTTGGCCATTTCGTTCGCGGCCATGCCAACCTCCGCCATCGCACCCGGCTTGGTGAAAACCAGATTGTGGTCGGTCGCATCTGGATTGGTAAACATGACTTTGATGGGTTGCCCCACCGTTGCTGTGAACTGCTTGACAGTAAACAGCATGCGCTCTGGCTCGCAACCGATTTTGACCGTCTTGACATCGGGTTGATTGTCGAACTCTGCTTGCTTGTTCGTCAGTTTTGGTTCGCGAATCTCACTGGATCGCTTCAACTCCTTCAGACGCGTTGTCACACCCCATTTCGAATCATTTTCCCAGTGTTTGCGAAGCGTGTGTGAGCCAAGAGCGCAGGAAACCGCGTAGCTCAAATGGTCCCCAAGCGGATGCTGAAAGACTTCAAGTAAAACCTCCAGCGCTTGAGGCGACCCAACGTAACTCGTTGCAATCGCCGCTTCCATTCGAACCATTGCGTCGGGATCGTGAATGCCACGTCGCAACCAATCGATTGCGTTTGGCATTTCTGTGTGCCAATAACGCAGTTGCTGAATGGCCGCCGCCCGAGCCGACTCATCCTTGCATTCCAGCAAATCCTTCAATAGATCCACGTTGGTCCTGCCTATCGTTCGGTACGTCCAAATGGCCTCCAATTGATGATGGCGGAAACGTGGTTCATCTGGGCCAAGTCCAGCCACCCATTCCTTCAGTTTTTGTTCGACCATCTGGGGCTCGTGTTCACGCAATGCACGCTTTGCCCAGGTGCGATAGCGATACTCAGGGCGTTTTAGGACGTCGAGCAATTCCGGGATCGAGGCACCTTCGATGCGAGGCGGGGTTTGAAGAGGCCTACCTTTTGCGACGATCCGCCAGATTCGACCCGATGTGCGATCGCGTCGAGGGTCTCGCAACGAATACTGCATGTGCCCTTTGACTGGGTTATACCAATCGCAAACATAAAGATCGCCTCGCGGGCCGAATTGAACATCCACCGGTATAAAACTCAAATTGGTCGAGAACAACAAATCGCCAACGTACTTTTCCTCGAACCCGAACGGTTGCTTAATCCACTGGTGCATTTCGATTCGATTGGTGGGCTTATAGCGTGCCTTGATGAATCCACCTTGCAGCTCATCTGGAAACGAAGCGAAATCCACAAACTCGTGACCGCAGGTACCTGAATACGCTTGAAGGCCAGCCGGACTCGGATGCTGCTCAGGATAGGGTGGGTCCAACGAATGAAATGCCGCGGCAAATATCGGGTGGCTGGCCACGTGACGCCCCCAATCATCGAACGTCACTCCCCAAGGATTCGTGCTTGGATACGATCCAAAACTGATCAGCTTTTCGTTTCGAGGCGTGTAGCGAAACCATCCACTATTCTGTTGGCGAACGGGTCCGTAAGGTGTTTCGACTTGGGAGTGATGAAAGATCGATTCGCGGAAGACCAAATCACCATCGGGCGACCACACGAAATCATGCAGAGCATGGTGCGAATCCTCGGTCCCGAAGCCGCTAAAAACGACTTTGCGCTGGTCGGCTCGGTCGTCGCCGTCCGTATCCTTGAGAAACGTCAGTTCGGGTTGCTCGGAGACATACACACCACCGTCTCCCAACTCAAACGAGAGGGGAACATGCAGGTTATCCGCGAAGATCGTGGATTTGTCGGCTCGGCCATCTAAATCGGTATCCTCGAGAATCACGATCCGATCTTTTGGCTCATTGCCCGGATAGATATGGGGGTAAGTGATGGAAGTGCTTACCCACAATCGACCGCGAGCGTCCCAGCGGATTTGAATTGGATTGGCGATTTCAGGAAACTGTTCTTCGCTGGCGAACAAATTG
Organism: Pirellula staleyi DSM 6068; assembly: GCA_945875845.1. Classification (GTDB taxonomy): domain Bacteria; phylum Planctomycetota; class Planctomycetia; order Pirellulales; family Pirellulaceae; genus JBKCUI01. Next base: position 33,604 of record CAMCMB010000021.1, on the reverse strand, counting down.
ACTTCGAATCGGGGGTCGATTTTGAAGGCTTTCAACTCGTCTGCCGGACTCATCCATTCGTTCGCTCCTCGCGATTCGCTGACATCAGGCAGCGGCGGAGCATTGGAATCATCCACGGGGGCAGCGATCTGTTTCCCTTGTGCCAACTCGGCGATTCGTTGGTCGCGGTTTGCAACCATCTGATCAAAGTTTCGCATGGCTGGCAGGAAATCAAGGTAACCATATTGTTTGTTGCGATCACCGGTGTAGTAAAACGTATTGAGAGGGCGGTAGCGTCGAATGTAGTTTCGATCGCGATCTACAATTGCCAACCGCAATTCCTCCGAGAACAGCGGCGGCGTGATTCCGAAGGTGCCTCGAAAGAGCGCCGCAGCAAAGACCCGATCGCCGGATTCCGTGAGATGGCAACCGTTGGACGTTAAGTCCGAACCGGGACTCTTCATGACAGCTTCCGTCGCGTCGAACACGTTGACGAACCCGACCTGTTGTTCGTGTGCGACCTGCGCCATCAACGTTGAATACGAGCGTATGTGCGCGTTGTTCAGATCGGCCGCGTTCACTTTGGCAACGTTTTCGTTTGCAATCGGCGAGACCAAGATGATGCGAGCAGGTGAATGTCCGTTGAAAGCCAGTGTCTTCAGTCGAGTCAGATAGTCCACTAGGCTGGCGCGAAACTCTGCCAAGCCGGGTTCGCCCGCAAACGATTCATTGAATCCATAGGCGGCGAAGAGGACATCGATCTTTTCGTGAAATAAGTGCTGTTCGAGATCCGCGAAATTCTCGGGTCGAGGTTGCAAATCGATTGTGTCGGCCGACCAAGCGAGCGTGCGAACAATCAAACCATGTTCGGGAAACTGCTTTTGCAGCATGGCCTCGAAATGCCCGTACTGCTGCGAGCGTTCGAAAAGTGTGTTGCCGATCAACGCGATGCGTTGCCCTGGCGCCAACTGCAACGGGAGAGATGTTGGCTCCGCAGTCATCTGTCTTGGCCGCGGTGCCGTCTTGCCGTACAGTCCGTACTTTTCAAACGAAGGATCACGGTCCGTCTCCTGCGACTGGAGAACGGAACAAGCGAGAATACTAAACGGTATGCCGACAAACCAACGGAGGAATCTTTTCGAGTGCATACGATCGCCTTTCACTCTACGAAACTGCTAAAAACAGGTGCTCAAGAACCACGCAATTATAGTGAACGGATTGGGTTTGTGGTTGTTCCGTTCCACCCAGCCCGACGTAGCACGCCAAACATTCACGCTTTCCTTATTCGAATGGCTTGCAATTCGAATGGCTTGCAATTTCATCGGGAGGGCCAGGCCACCCCTCGAAACATGTTTTCCTCGACTTTTCCCAATCCATTCATTGCCTGGGAGGGTGAGGCTCCTGCCGAACCATGGCGTCGTAAGCTCGGCAGGAGCCTCGCTCTCCCGTTTTTCCCAATGATTTGTTGGGTTCAAAAGCGAGATAGCCTCCAAGGCCATTGGGGCAAACCGGTTCAGCCGAACTATCTGGTGGGGTGCGGACGCTCACAGACCGTATTACAATAAATTCCCGCATCCGAAGTCGGCCAAATGCAAACTCCAAAAACCCTCCTAAATCGTGTGAGCAATAAAAACTATGCGATCCTTGATTCTTTGCATTCTCATCATCATGTTTTTGTGCCGTGTCGTTTCCCAAGCATGTCCCGCTCAAGAAAGGCCACTTGAGTTTTCCTGGTCGAAAGACCAAAAGTTCTCGTTCGAGATCGCAATCGAAGTGGATGAGGGAGACCAATTAACGAACTATCAAGGAACGACGAATTACACCGTCGACTCAGCCAACTCGCAGCAACTCACTTTGACGTACCAAGGCGGACTAACTGCTTTGTCCAAACCCAAACAGTCAGCGAGAAAGCCGGTGTTTGGAGGTCCGCCCATCGGCCCCACAGGGTTTCCACGCGGCATACCGTTCCCAATTTTCGCAAGTCCCTACACGACCGCTGGGATATTGCAGACGACAAACAGAATTACCATGTCTCCGCTCGGGAAGTTGCTCGTATTGGACGGAAATTCGCAGTTACCGTTCCTTCTTGGAAACCTTTCGTTGCTCCCGTTTGAAAACCTACCCACAGGAAAAGCAGATGAAGCGTGGACGACAGAGTCCACCGTTTCGATCACGGAAGACGATTCAGGAAGATTCCAATTTGGACCATTTCCACAATTCCAGAGGTCCAATCAAGTAAGCGTGCAGAGCGCTACCGAAGAAACCAAGTACACCATCCAAAATTCGAACGAGATGCAAGTTACGTTCGACAAGTCTTATCGACTGAAGACGCCTGTTATCGATGGCCGCGACTCCTTTGAAATGTCCGGACAAGGAACGTGGATCTTCAATCGCATCGACAAACTCCCACAATCAAGTGACATGAAGTTTGAACTCATCGTTCGTCGGAGGAATACAACCGTCAATTTCCCGATCGTGTTGAAATTCAATCGCTTGACGCCTGAAAGGATCGCAGAACGAGAATTGGAAGCGAAACGAAAAGCGAAAGAGGCCGAAGCGCGTATGGCCGAAGCGAAAGCGAAAGAGGAAGCCCCACTATCGGCGGAAGAGAAGAAGGAACTACTAACAGAACTCGATGCCGAGACGCCCGATACGATAATCCAAGCACTCAGGAAGATAACGAGAAAGAAGTCGAAAGAAACCGATACCGAGATCGTAAACGCGATCAAAAAACACTTGGGCAGCACCAATTTCATGGTCGCCAAATTGTCCGAGCGAGCGCTCGAGAATGCAGACCCCGTTTTTGGTAAGTCGAACGCACTCATGAAAGCCTACGAAGGGAGTTCGCCTGTGGATTCCACCAACTTGGAAGTGCTTTCCACGACCCCACTCTACGTTGGTCAAATTGTTCAAATCCAGGAAATCGGTTCGTTTTGGTTCGCTGCTGAAATCCGAGAACTCCTGCCCGATGGACGGGTTCTGGTTAAGTATCAAGGCTGGGGCGGGAATCGAACCGCAACGCTTGCGAGACGCAATATCCAATTGGCCCCTGCTGATTTGCCGCAGCCTCATAAACCAACGACCGCGAACGCTCCCCAGCACGAATCTCGCCTCTGGTCGGATGCAACAGGCGGCTTCAAAGTCGACGCAGTCTTTACGGGAATCGACAACGACAAAGTCAAATTGAAACGCGCCGATGGAAAAGAGGTTTCCGTACCGATCGCTCGGTTAAGCAGCATCGACCAAGAGTACATCAAAAAAATTGCCGACGCGATCCAGAATCTCGATAATCCGTTTGATCCAAAGTAGTCGCTAATCAAGTGGCATGGGCGTCTCGCCCATGGATTCACGAGCGAGCACGCTCGTGCCACGCGATGGTAACCCGACGCGTAACGGGCTGTTGATTTAGTGAAGTCGTTATTGGGTAAGGGCGGTATGACGGACTTCCAAGTCCGTCAATGGGGAATTCGACGGACTTGGAAGTCCGTCGTACCATTAAATCTACAAGCCGGTAAGCGAGGGATCGCAGTCGGCAACGCGCATACGCTTCGGGTTGTCAAAACGCGAGTCTCTAAGCTTGCCACACCTAACCATTTCAATCGGCTGACAAAAGCTGCTTCATCACGACCAATAAAGCGTCGATCTGGTCATCGCTGCCAACACTTATGCGCAGCCCATCGCTCCAACCCGGATAGACCATGTAACGGACTAAAATCCCGTTCTGTTTCAACTGCTCATACAGCAACTTCATGGATCGATCGCTGCGGGTGCACCACAGGAAATTGGCATGCGACTCGGTTACGTCGAACCCCAATTGTTGAAGCTCTGTGAACATGCGCCCGCGGGTGGCGATAATTTTACGAACGTTTTCCGCGAGCCAAGTCTGATCGGAGATCGCTGCCGTGGCTCCTGCGAGCGATAGCACATCAGTGTTGTAAGAGTCTTTGACTTTGCGCAGCATTTGGACAATCTCTGGATGCGCTACGAGATAGCCGAATCGCAAACCAGCCAACGCATAGGACTTGCTCAAGGTTCGAGTCACGATGATTTTCGGATTTCGCTCAATCAACGCAATGCAATTCGCAGGCGCAAAGTCGACGTATGCTTCGTCTACCACCACCGGGCAATCGACGCTCTCCGCAAGCTTCAAGATCGAATCATGCGAAACCATCGTGCCGCTGGGACTGTTGGGATTGGGCAAGTAAATCAGCTTGAGCTGTTCGTCGGCCGTAAAGAACTGTGGGGCTAGACCGAAACCAGGATTGAAAGGGACTTCCTCGAACTGGGCGGACTGCAACTCGGCCAGTGTCCGATAAAGAATGTAGCTTGGGTATGGGAGTCGCAGCTTTTGTCCTGAGCCCACAAACGCCCGGGTAAGAATGGTCAAGCAATCATCGCTCCCGTTGCCGCAGAGGATCATATCTGGATCGACATGGAGAACATCCGCTGCGGCAATGCGAAAGGCAGTACCAATCGGATCAGGATAGCGTTCCAGCCGCACGGCCGCTTGCTGAATCGCCTCGGCGACCCTGGGCGAGGGCGGATAGGGATTCTCATTGGTATTGAGCTTGATCGCCTTACCCGCCTGCGGTTGTTCGCCAGGCGTGTAAGGTTTCATCGCGATAATTTCGCGGCGAAAGAAACGTTGAATGGAATCGTTTGTCATCAACTCGAATTGTTGTAATAGATCTGTGTGGAAGAGGCCCTCGCACAAGAGTACGTCGCTTATGGCTGCTTCACTTAAGTCCTGACCCGTTTCACGCTTCCCCCTCGCGAGAGCCACTTCCACACAGAGATTGCCAACTTCGATCGGATTCGCAACCAACTGCCGTGATTATTGCATTGCCAATGAACTTGGGAAAGGCATATTTCCCATTAAACCAAAGCGTGGAATCGTATTCCCTCTTTTTTTGGTCGGTTTTAACTCGAAAAAACCCAATATGCAAGAAAACTTAGATTTCGTTGTTGGAAATGTGGGTAGAGGTGAAGGGGAAATCGGCGTTATTCCTCTGGCCACGCAACTTGAGTGTTGTTGATCCACGAAAAAAAATCCGAAGAATTAGATTATATTGATCCAATCGCCCCTCGATCTTCAGCCCACTATCTTTTGGACGATTCACATTCCATGATGCGACCCAGCGAATCCACCACTCTGTATTTCAATCAAGCTGCCGACCAACTCAAAATGCCAGAGTGGATGAGGAGATTACTCATCACGCCAAAAAGGGAGGTCACCGTTCAGGTAGCGTTTGAGAGAGACAACGGTAACATCGAAACGGTACTGGGATATCGGGTCCAACACGACAATTCGCGAGGGCCGATGAAGGGAGGACTGCGCTACCATCCGAGCGTTGATCTTGATGAAGTGCGAGCGTTGGCTTCGTTGATGACTTGGAAAACCGCCGTTGTCGAGCTTCCCTATGGTGGTGCGAAAGGTGGGATTGCCATTGACCCAAAGACGCTTTCTACCAAAGAGCTGGAACGCATGACCCGATCTTTCGTGGACGAAATCCACGAAATCGTGGGGCCGGACACCGATATCCCCGCCCCCGACATGGGCACGAATTACCAAGTCATGTCTTGGTTTCGCAACCAGTGGGAAAAGTACCACGGCTTTAATCCCGCCGTCATCACCGGAAAACCGGTCGAAGAATACGGTTCGAAAGGGCGGGAGGAAGCCACGGGCCGCGGCGTAGGAATCCTTGCCGTCAAGTTATTGAAACGCATCAACGTTCGTCCAGATCAATGCCGAACCGCGATCCAGGGATTCGGAAATGTCGGTTCGCATGCGTCGAAATTTTTGTTCGAATCGACATTCCCCATCGTGGCTGTCAGCGACCTAAGCGGAACCTATTACAACCCAAAAGGACTGAATATCCCTGAAATGTTCTCGTATTCACTTAAGAATAGTAACCGACTGGAAGGATACTCGGGCGCGGAGAAAATGCCAGGCGAAGCTCTCTTGGAACTCGATGTCGACCTGTTGATCCCAGCTGCTTTGGGTGACGTACTCACGAAAGAGAACGCGGGGAACGTGCGAGCCAAGTCCATCATCGAAGCGGCCAACGGACCCGTCGATCCGGAAGCAGATGAGATTCTTGCTGCCAAGCGGATCATGATTTTGCCTGACATTTTGGCGAATGCGGGCGGGGTTACGGTAAGCTATTTTGAGTGGGTTCAAAATCGCCAACATTATCGATGGACGTTGGACCGGGTTCGACAAGAGCTGGACCGAACACTGAGCGATGCGTTTGAAAATGTTTGGCAACACTCTGCATCCAACGATGTTTCATTGCGAACCGCAGCCTTTATGCTGGCCATTTCGAGAGTACAACGGGCTACCGAATTGGCTGGCGGGGCTGTGTAGGCTACCACCGCATGCGTGGCACGAGCGTCCCGCTCGTGATTCAGTCGTGGCACGAGCGTCCCGCTCGTGATTCTATGGGCGAGACGCGTCCCGCTCGTAATTTCATGGGCACGAGCGTCCCGACAATGATTTCATGGGCGAGACGCCCATGCCACTTGCGAAAACCCCCTTGTCCCAGCAGCGTGATTGAGTTCCTACGCGATGCATGCCGCCCCCGTGCGCAATCGGCTTAAAGGGGCTCGGGTCAATGGGTCAACCCTGGATTGGAGGTTGGCCACGCACCACCGCGTGCACGTTAGCCGACGTGTTACCCGTCAAGTTTTGCTCGCAAAACTTCGACTGCTTTGAGCAACTGCGGATCGTCCACGATCGTGGAGTCCACATGTTCGGATGCCCCGTCGGTCTGCTCGCTGGAAGGTTCGTTTGATTTGCCCAAGCCGTTTACGATCGGGTCCGACCTTTTGCGAAATCGCTCAATCAACTTGATAAATGCCTTCTCATCCAACTTGACTTCGCACCCATCGTCAGGATGCACTCCCCAAATGTCGTCCTCTTTCGCACTAGGTTTGCGGTGAATTAAGCGACCGCTGGGCGGATAGTAATAAGCAGTTGTTAAACGCATGGCCGCCAGACCTGCATCGAGGGGAATGACATTTTGCACGCTCCCTTTTCCAAACGATCGATTGCCGACAACCGTCGCCCGGCATCGATCTTGCAAACAGGCTGCTACCACCTCGCTGGCACTTGCGGAATGCTCATTGATCAAGACGACGATTGGAATCGAGTTTGAAAGCTCCGTTCCCTTTTTTGCGTCGTAGCTTTGGTCCAAACGGTCGCCACGGCCTCGTGTGCTGACCATCTGACCATCGTCCAAAAACATATCGCAAACGTCCGTCGCTGAATTCAATAGTCCACCGGTGTTGTCGCGCAGGTCGATGATGAGAGCTTGGCTATCTTTAGAAATAGATGCAATCGCTCGTCGCAATTCTTCGGTCGTCTTCTCGCCGAACAATTCGACTCGCATGTAGGCGATACGAGGATCTTCTTCCATCCGATATTCCCATTTACCATCCAATCGACGCCGATCGCCGAGCACGGACTCGACTTCGATGCGAGCCCGAACAACGGTGATCACAACTGGGTTGGGTTCATTCAATCGTTCTAACGTGAGATTGACCGAAGTACCTTCTCGCCCCCTCAGCTTTTTCGAAACATCTTCTACTGTGGACTTCGCCGAATCGACGCCGTCGATTTCGAGAATAACGTCCCCTGGTTGGATGCCTGCCAGATAAGCGGGCGAGTTTAACAAAGTCGCCATGACAGTAAGCCGGTCACGTCGCATCGGGCCATCAAGAATAACGCCTACCCCCCCAAATTCTTGGTCTAGGATCGATTGAAACGGCTTCAGGGAATCAATGGGAATATACCCTGAATAGGGGTCCAGCGAATCGATCATTCCTTTCATTGCTGCCTGATAGAGTTTTTCGCGATCAGGCTTTTCAACGTACTCTTGATCGATAATATCCATGGCCAGCGCCAGGTCGCCAAGATTGCGAGTTCTTTGTGCATTTGCGTAGCAAAACGCACAAACGAGGACAACAAGGAACAGGAGTTTTAAATTCTTAGACGTCACGAAATTTTCGCCTCGTGGATGGGTTTACTGCTCGAATTCAGTTCATTTTAGCAGGATAGGGTTTTTCTGCGCGGCTCGTTTTCACGGACTTGGCTACAATGGTGATTCCCTGCCATGCTTTGGGCTCCCACCTACCCACGATATCCTGATGACAGACTTCAAACGAATACGCAATTTGCTCGGTTTGGTTTTAACGCAATCCCTCGTCTCCGTCCCCGCGTTTGCAGATCACCCGGCGGACTCGGATAACCGTGATGCTCAACCCGGCCACTCCGTTCACGCGGACGCATTCAACGAGGGTCCGCGTCAAGCGGCATACCTGATGAATGGAATGGGAAACGTGCATTGGGAAATCTCGACCAAAAACCCAATGGCCCAGCGGTTTTTCGATCAAGGGATCGTCCAGCTTCATGGCTTCTGGTATTTCGAAGCAGAGCGTTCGTTTCGGCAAGCAGCGGCGTTCGACGCCGAATGCCCGATTCTTTATTGGGGTATGGCTCGAGCCAACGCAGAGAATGCAAAGCGTTCCAGAGGCTTCATCGAACAGGCTATGAGCCGAATCGCTAAGGCAAACGATAAAGAAAAACGACTCATTGAGGCATGGAACAATCGAATCAAGGTTTCCGGCGAAGAGTCTGCCAAACCAAAAGAGGACGCAGCGAAGGGAAAAGAGGACGCGGCGAAGGACAAAGCCGCAGAACAGGCCAAAAAGCGTGACGATGAAAAGCGAAAGAAGGACGACAAAGATCGACTCAAAAAGTACGTCGCGGATCTTGAGCAAGTCGCCAACGACTACCCAGAGGATATCGAGCTCAAGGCAATGTTAGCTCTGCAGTACTGGCAAAACGGCGAGGTTCAAAGTTACACCGCGATCGACGCCCTCCTGAGCGAGATCTTTCGAGCCAATCCACGGCATCCAGCCCACCACTTCCGAATCCATCTTTGGGACGGTCGGAAAGAAAAGCTCGCCCTCGATGCGGCAGCGAAATGCGGCCAAAGCGCACCTGGCATTGCTCACATGTGGCACATGCCCGGTCATACTTACAGTCGTCTACACCGTTACGCGGACGCTGCTTGGCAGCAAGAAGCGTCCGCACGTGTCGACCATGCACATATGGTGCGCGATCAAGTCATGCCTGACCAAATCCATAACTATGCTCACAACAACGAATGGCTCATTCGCGATTTGATCTTTATCGGTCGCGTTCGCGAAGCGACCGATTTAGCCAAGAATATGATCGAATTGCCTCGCCATCCAAAATACAACAAGTTCAGCGGACGCGGAAGCGCTTCCTTGGGGCGCGAACGCTTATTAGGTGTTCTGACAAGTTATCAACTTTGGCCTCAGCTCATTGAGCTTTCCAACTCGGCGTACATCGAGCCAACCGACGACGAACTGCGTCAAGACGAGCACAAAGCTTGGATGACAATCGCCGAATATAACGTGGGAAACACAGCTAAAGCCAAAGAAATTCATGGCGAAATGAACTCGCACATGAACTCGCTGCGCACGAAAGTGAACGAAGGGCATGAAGCATTGCGATTGCTCCTCGAAAAGGAACAGACCAAACCCGAGGTGAATCCAATCCGACCACCCAAACTGCTCGAAGCCTATGAGCGAAGCGTCGACCCATTCGGCGATGAGAATGACCCAACGATTGCAAAAGTCCCTAGCAAGGATATCCCAGAATCCGAGATGAAGGATTGGTCCAAGGAACGGCGGGAAACGGCAATTGCATTGAGAAAAATCGAACATCGTTTGGGAAAGCTTCGCCAGTTTGAGTCCGCAGTGATTGCTTATCAGGCAGCGCATGAGGGTCGATTCCAAGAGGCATTGGCGCGCTCGAACGAGTGCCGTTCGATCATCAACTCGATGGTTCGCATGGAGTGGCTAGCAGAAGCGGGATATCCAGACAAAGCATTGGATCGAATCGAAAAGCGGATCCAGGAGGGGAAAAATGAATTGATTCCGCTTGCCACCGGTATTTGGATCGCTTCGAAAAACGACCTTAAGGACGTCAAGGTTCAAGAACGGTGCAAGAAGATGATCGAAGCACTTTCGCCGATTGCAGCCGGGGCGGACGCAGATCTCGGATTGCTGGAACGAATTGTGCCTGTCGTTGCACAGCTCGGGATGAAGGAGAAATGGAAAGCGAAGCCTGAGGCCCCAACGGACGTTGGCGATCGGCCTAGTTTGGACTCTCTCGGACCCTTTCGTTGGTCTCCGTCGCAGGCTCCCGTTTGGTCCGCTCCCGGTTCGGACGGCGAACTGAAATCGACAAAACACTTTGCTCAAAAGCCGCTGGTGTTGATTTTGTACCTGGGGTTTGGCTGCGTTCATTGCGCGGAACAGCTCAAAGAGTTTTCGCCCATGGTAAAGCAGTATCAAAAGGCCGGGATTGAGGTCGCAGCCATCAGTACCGAAACGCTTGCAAAACTGCAATTGGGGCTCAAGAACTACGATGGAGAAATGAATGTGCCTCTGATTGCGAACCCCGAGCTCGATGTTTTCAAGGAATTTCGATGCTTTGATGATTTCGAGGGGACGGCATTGCATGGAACGTTTTTGATCGATGCCAACAACCGTATTCGCTGGCAAGACATTGGTTACGAACCCTTTATGGATTCCAAGTTCCTGCTTGAGGAATCGATTAGGCTTCTAAAGCTGAAGTAAACCGGTAGGATAGGGAGGCCCTCATTTTCAAAAGTAGCAGACACTTTCCAAGTGCCGTCAGCCTGGTTTCGGCGAACGGCACACGGAGTGTGCCTGCTACTTTCCAACAACCAATCCCGTATTTTTCCAAAGTGATTTCGATGTCGGATTTGCCGATTCCCAGCCCAGCGCCTCCTGCGACGAAGCACCTGTATATCGAGACAGTGGGCTGTCAGATGAACGTACTTGACAGCGAAATGGTCGTCGCATCGCTCCGCAAATCGGGATACGTTCTAACCGCAAAACCCGAAGATGCCGATGCGATCCTCTTCAATACGTGTTCTGTTCGCGAGCATGCCGAGGAAAAAGCCTATCACAACCTATTTCACCTCAAGCAGCTAAAACTCGCGAATCCGGACAAGATCTTGGGCGTGATGGGCTGCATGGCCCAAAAAGATCAGAAGGCCATCTTCGATCGAACTCCGTTCGTCGACCTCGTCGTCGGTCCTGGCCAATTGCATCGCATTCCCGAAATGATTGAGCGGGCCAGAGCGGGCGAGAAGCATCAACTCGCAGTCAGCCTTTCCCGACGCGACGGAAACGTCGACGACATCAAGCGATCGCACGAAACCTTTGATCCACTTCGGGATCCAGAAATGCGACCCACGCCCTTTCAAGCGTACCTGCGTATCCAAATCGGCTGCGACAAATTTTGCACGTATTGCATCGTCCCACTGACGCGAGGTCCGGAACAAGGGCGTGCACCAGCGCAGATTCTGGCCGAGGCCCAAGTCCTGGCCAGCCAAGGATGCAAAGAAATTGTACTGCTTGGTCAAACCGTCAATTCCTACCGTCATGCGGATGGCGACAAGACGACTCGCATGTCGGATTTATTGCGGCAACTCCATGAGATTGACGGGATCGTGCGAATCAAGTTTGTTACCAATTATCCCAAGGACATGACCCGCGAACTACTTGAGACCGTTCGCGATTTGCCGAAGTGTTCACCTTACCTGCACGTACCCGCTCAAAGCGGCAGCGATAGCGTACTTAAGAGAATGAAGCGTGGTTATACGACGGCGGATTACTACGATATGATGGAGCGAATCCATGACATTATTCCAGGCGCTGCGGTTTCGAGCGATTTCATCGTCGGCTTCTGTGGCGAGACGGAGGAAGAGTTCCAAATGACAATGGACCTGGTTCGCCGTTGTCGATTCAAGAACAGCTTCATATTCCAGTACAGCGTCCGGCCAGGCACACGCGGTGCCGAAATTTACGAAGATGATGTTCCCGAAGAGGTCAAGCACCGTCGCAACCTAGACTTGCTCGACGTTCAAAACAAGATTTCCCTAGAAGACAATTTGCGATTCATGGGGCAAAAAGTGGAAGTTTTGGTGGAGGGACCAAGCAAATGGTCGGTTCGAAAGGGGCAAACGGGTGACCTACGTCAGATGACGGGCAGGACTCGATGTGACCGAATCGTCGTATGGGACGGCAATGTTCGGCAAGCAGGCGAATTACTGATGGTCCAGATCACCGACGTTTATGCGTTCACTTTGTTCGGAATGGTTGAAACGACCGAGATCGTACCTGAGTTGTTGCAAATCAGTATGCGATAAAAGAAATCGAAATGGCAAACGTTTAAAAGCCAGTGGAATCTGACCTTCTCCTATAGCATGAAGGTAGCGATCCCCTGGGGTAAACCCAGGGGCATTTTCGTTGCATGCCGTCTGGCTTTATGCCAGTGGTATTTGGCCTTCGCCCTAGCCGCAAACGTTAGTTGGCGGTCACCGAGACGTTATCGATATAGATTTCTGCATCGGTTGAGTTTCCGAACAGTCCGGGGCTCCCAACGGTGTTCGGCAAAGCATCTTCGCCCTCGATGGTCCATGCTTCCGGCTCCGCTTCACCTGTTTTCCAGACTTTGCCTTGAAGCAATGCTTTGCCATCTTTGTTTTCGCTTCGCAGCTTGATTGTGTACCACGTGTTTGCTTGCCAATCAAAAGGAAGGGTTTTGGCAAAGCGTTGTTCACCTAGCGAAACCCAAGATCGAATCTGCAACCTCTGCGAGCCTTCTAATGCTAGCGTATAGCGTTGATTGACCACTCCCATGTCCGGTAACTTGGTTGTTGGGACTTTGTTTTTCGTATCGGTCGCATAGACTTCCGCTTGCACGGTGTAGTCGTGCAGGTTGGGTTTGCCTAGGAATGCTTGACTGCGCACCCCCTTAGGAATCGTGCTGATCTTGACCAAGCCGTTACCGCCAGTAGGCAATTCGAAGGGTAGGTGTCGGTAGGCGGCCCCGATCCAGTGTAATGGAACTTTCTTGTCTTCGAAGTCAAATTTCCAAGGTAGAGCAGGAATGACACGTCCGCGAGCGACGCTCTTCAATTCACCGGACGTAGCGGTGATGTAGAAGGCTGAGCCTGTTGTTTCCGAAGGTGCTGTGAAAATCTGATCGTCGCTGACCGATCCCCCTCCTTCGATCGTGATCGTTGCGTCCGTCAGCAGTCGCAAGTACTGACCGGCAGCATTGTAGGCTCGAACTTGCAATTTGGCTTTTTGGCCTGGCGAGAGCAGCATTTCAACGGGACAGGCCTGAATATGAGCTACGGTCTTATCGGTAACCTTGGGTTCAACAGGCAATTCCGGCATTGGATCGGCGTCCACTTTGATTTCCGGCTTGCCGATGCAGTAAAGAGCGGTAGTGGTCGGCAAATACATCCTACCGTTGGAGATAGCGAATGAACCGAATACTTCGTTGCCTCGCAAGGCAGTCTTGCCCAGCGATTCAATCGAGGTTTCGGTCGGCTTGAGCGTATGGATCACACCGCTGTTCTCGCCGATGTACATCTTTCCTTCTGAAACAACGAGTGAGCCGAACATGATTCTGCCTAGTTTCTTTTCTACCTCGACTTCGCCCGTTTTGGCGTTAACACCAAACATGGCACCGCCGTCATCGACAAAGTAGACACGATTGCCAATCTTCACTGGAGAGCTTCGAGAGGTCGTTCGTTTGGGAATATTCCAAAGAAGCTTGTCGATGGGAATGTCACCGGTAGTGTTCCCATCCAAGGCAAAGACAGCCCCGAGAACGGTTCGGTCGTTCTCGTTTTGTTCCCCGTGCCCACAATAAACGATTCCGTTTTCAATCAATGGGGTGACATTTAAGCCACGAGGCGACGCTTGGTACTTCCAAATGACTTTTCCGGTTCGAGGTTGCATTGCGTAAAGGGCTCCATCGGCAGCACCGAGAACCATTGCGGCCTGGCCGTTGAGAACCGTAAAGACGGGAGTGCTGTATGTGGTATCTTCAGGACGGGCGCGAGTGCTTGTCATCCAAATCGGGGCACCGGTGGATTTGTCCAAGGCGAGGATTCGGTGCGCCGGAACGGCCGATTGATCCCAGCCCGTCATAACGCCCGAGACAATGATCATGTCTTCGAAGACAACTGGGAAATTGGTTCGGCCCCCGTAGGTTGAGAGCATTCCGTATTCTTCGAGCATCGATTTTTCCCAAAGAATCTTGCCTGTTTTTCCATCGAGGCACTGAAACAAGCAGCCGAGGCCAAGCATATATACTTTGTCGGTTTCTGGATCGCCAACGACACTGGCCCAACCCACGCGTTCGGCGGGTGCGTCAGACAGGTAGATATTGTGGATGCTTTCCCAAATCAGTTCGCCGGTAACCGCATTCACGCAGACGGTCTTCTCGGCTTCCTTGTTGGTGTCCGGATTGGAGCGGCAAATGGTGTACAGTCTGCCATTCATTACGATGGGGGTGGCTCGGGTTGCAAATTCCTCTTTGCGCCACAAAAGATTCTCTCCCGCAGCACTGAACGTGTCAGGCAATCCTTTTTCGAGGGAATGCCCGTTCTGAAGCGGCCCTCGCCAATGGTACCAGTCGGTTGGCTTGGCTTTGTTCCCCGCAGAACTAGCATTGTTGGCTGCATCATCTCCGTGGGACAGAGACGCAAAGGCAAGAGTCGTGGCGAGCCCCACAGCAATTCCGAAAGATTGTGCGGTGTGGATCGACCGACGGAGTAAGGCTTTGGTTTTTAGTGGAACAAGCATTTTGGCAGGATTGGTTAGGGAAGGTTTCCAAGATCTTCGATTTAATATACCAAAATTTTGGCCAGTTCAAAACGATGGGTGACTGAGCCCTTGAACGCCATTGGGCTCGTTCGTTTTTTCGAGACCGGCTTAGGACCTGTGGAGCCAGGCCATTCCGATGAGCGAGACGAACGTTTTTTTCGTTGCAAACGCGTGTGAAACGTGGAACTGGTATTTCCATGCGAGAACGCAATTTCGTATTCTCCCACCTGAACCTCCTAATTTAACATTCCCCACATCGAAACTTAATTCTCATGGCCAGGGTATTTTGCATAGCGAACCAGAAAGGTGGCGTTGGCAAGACCACGACAGCCATCAATTTGGCTTGGGCTATGGCAAAGTCCTCGAATAAGACCCTCGTCATCGACCTCGACCCCCAATGCAACGCAACCAGTGGACTGGGGCATGAACCTGCACAACGTCATCCGTTACTGATCGATTCCCCGATCCGAGATAGCATCCTCGAAACCGCCCAGCCCAATCTTTACTTGATGCCGGGCTGCCGATCCTTTCAGGATGTGGATCGCTTAGCCAAAGGGGATGTCATGCAAGGGGCGTTGCTCAAGCAACACCTGGAAGCTGGAATGGGTGGATACGACGCGGTCTTCATCGATTGTCCGCCCTCGCTCGGCGAACTGACCCAAGCGGCCTTGGCGTCAAGCACCGAGGTTCTCATGCCAATCCAGTGCGAATACTTTGCTATGGAAGGCTTAACACAGATGATTCATGTCATTCGAGACGTGATGCAGAAACAACCCGGACGCCTGACGTTTGGCGGGATTCTGTTGACGATGCACGACCCTCGCTTCGAGTTAACCCATGAGGTGGACAACGAAGTGCGGGATTTTTTTGGCGATATTGTTTTTGATACAGTGATTCCACGTGACATCGCGATCAGCGAAGCACCGAGCCATGGACAAAGCGTCCTGGCTTACGCGCCTCGTTCGAGAGGCACGCGGGCATACATTGAACTTTGCATGGAGGTACTTGAACGTGACTAAAGATCGACGACTCGGACGCGGATTGGCTGCTCTGCTTGGTACGCAACTGGAAGAGGGGCAGGCAAGCGATGCCAACACCAAAGAGATTGGAATCGCGTCGCACAACTCGCAAGTGGGGTTGGAAACCCGCGAAGCGCTTAACGCGTCCCCAGGACGTAACGAAGCAATCCGGCAATTGTCAAGCGAGGCTCAAGCTGCGCATCCTCGATCCAGCATCTCCCCCATTTCGCTCCCCGTTGCAACCGCTTCAAGCCAAAGCAATCAAAACACGTCGTCGACCACGACGCTCGATATCCCTGTTGGACAAATCGATGCAAACCCATTCCAGCCTCGCCGCCAATTCAGCCAATCCGAAATCGAGTCGCTGGCCGAATCGCTCAAAGAGCACAAGCAACTGCAGCCTATCTTGGTGCGACGCGTTGGGGAACGATATCAGTTAATCAGTGGCGAACGACGATTGCGTGCTACCGTATTCGCCGGAATTCCGACGATTCGAGCCGAAGTGCGGATCGCGGATGATCGACTGGTGGCGGAACTGGCGATCATCGAAAACCTGCAACGGAAAGATCTAAACGCCATCGAGAAGGCGCTTTCGTTTAAGAGATACATCACCGAGCACAAATGCACGCAGGATGAACTTGCTCAAAGGCTCAAGATCGATCGCAGTACCATTGCCAATATGATGCGGTTGCTCGAGTTGCCCGAATCCATCACGGATGCTGTTCAACGCGATGAGATATCGGCTGGCCACGCCAAGGCACTTCTGAGCCTCGGGAGCATTAAAGAGCAAGCGGCTATGCTCAAGAAGATTCGCGAAGAAGGCTGGAGCGTTCGCGAAACCGAGTCCAAAGTTGCCGAAGCGATTGCGGAATCAGCCGCTTCGGAAGAAGGGTTCCTCGGCGCGATTCCAAGGCGCAAGGCGTCGAAATCGGACCAGTTAGCGTCTCTGGAAAAGGAGATGAAAATGACGCTGGGTACGCGCGTCGACATCAGCCAAACCAGTCGTGGACGTGGCCGAATTACGATTCACTTCACAAGTGTTGAGGAGTTCGATCGCCTGCGGCAATTGCTAGCGAACGACCTTAGGCGAAAGGCCGCGTAGAACGGTTCGGTCCTTAGTGGCTTGGGCGTCTCGCCTCATCTTTTGATCTTGCTCCCCTCGCCCTGTACTCGGGGAGAGGGGCTGGGGGTGAGGGGTTTACACTCTGTTTTAAATTGGATTTTGATCGTGAATTCCATGCCTAGCCTCGTTTCAGAAGCGCAAACAAAACAGTGCACCGGAGGCTACCAAGTCAGGGCTCACCCCCCGACCCCCTCTCCCCGAAGCGGGGCGAGGGGGAGAAAACGCACGGAAATCACGCAAATTCATTTGGATTCCACTTCTAACGTGCCCTGAAATGCGGGTAAAGATGAGTGAGGCGTCTCGCCCATGGAGTCACGACTATTGCAAAGTGAAACGAGACGCTCGAACGTTGGTTTGGCCAAACGTTCGCTGGTTCGGGAGCCATGAAAACGGCACGAAATAGCGTGTGTTTTTCTAGGCACAATCGCTACAGGCAGCACAGTCAATCTCGCATTCTTAAACAACTGCTGTAAATTACCCGACCTACTCACTTTTCCTATTCAATGCTTCTTGACCAGTCGATCTAAGTCGCCTGTCGGGAAGTAGTTTCCTAGCAATCAAAGTCTAGCCGAACCGAACGGTTGGATGCTCCGGTCTCGTCAAGTACGCCCTCGAAATGAATTCGAGGGGACAAGCCGCCCCGAGCAATGTCAAGAAGCGATTTTGTAGAGCCGCAACTGTACAACCATCGGATTCAAGGCAGCGCGAGGGCGTCCATGGACGGGATCGACCAGAGCACAATTGTTGGCAGCCGAACGAGGCGTTGCCGACTTTGAAAGCGACCGAACCTACACCGTAATTAACAACGGAGTGGCGATCAAGCAAAGCATCGCCGCGACTGATACTAGTGTCTTGCGTGGTTTTGCAAACGTTCAAGGAGAATGGTGATGAAAAAACTTTTGGCTCTTCCAGCACTAGCGGCTATGCTGTCCGCTTTCGGCGCTGGTGCTGCTCAGGCTGCTTATAACGGCGCGATCAGCTACGAAAATTGCGGATGCAACGTTGTTGACTCTTGTGGTCCAACAACTTATACCGTTATGAAAACTGTTAGAAAAACCGTCTACGAACCCGAGACAGTTACCGGCACCAAGACCGTTAACCAAGTCGTGTACGAAGACCAGACGGTGAATAAGGTTCGTTACGAACGAGAAACGCTTCAGAAAGAAGTTTCTTATACCGTCAACGTTCCAGTCCGCGAAACACACACCGGTGTTCGCAACTACACTGTGAAGCGACCTGTTTACGAGACCCGTACCAAGCAAGTTACGTACAACGTATCGCGCCCAGTCTACGAGACTCATAGCAAGGTTATCAACTACACCGTCAACGTTCCAGTTCGGGAAACACACGAGAAGGTGATCAACTACACAGTCAAACGACCTGTGTACGAAACACACTCGAAAGAAGTGAACTACACCGTAATGACGCCTGTTCGTGAAACCATCGAAAAGGTTGTCAACTACACAGTGATGAATAAGGTTATGGAAAACCATGACCATGTCATCAACTACACGGTGATGGTTCCAGTTACCGAGACCCGAGAACGAACGGTTAACTACACTGTTACCAAGCCTGTCAACTACACCAAGACCATCACGGTCAACGGTGGAAGTTGGGAAACGACTTCGGAAGAAGTTGCTGGTCCTATCGTCCGCAAGACGATTCAAGAACCAGGTACTTGGACATTCGATCCTTCGACTTGCAAAAACGTCTATTGCCCAGGCGCTTGCCGAGTTGAATGCGTTCAATGCCCACCGAAGACGATTTGCAAAAAGGTTTGGGTTCCAAGCTGCGAAACCAAGGAAATCAACTGCGTTAGGTACGAAACCGAATGCTTGACCAAAGTTGTTCCTTACACTGTTACCAAGTGCGTTCCTGAGTGCCGTACAAAGACTGTTACGCACACAACATGCAAGTTGGTTCCAGAGACCCGCAGCAAGACTGTATCCTGCACAACGTGCCGTATGGTCCCAGAATGCCGTACCAAGACGGTTAACTACACGACCTGCACGATCGTCTGCGAGCCAAAGAGCAAGGTATGCACCTACACAACATGCCGAATGGTCCCAGAATGCCGTCAAAAGACTGTATGCTACAAGACCTGCCGAATGGTGTGCGAGCAAAGAGTTAAGGACGTTTGCTACACAGTTTGCAACACAGTTTGCGAAGAAAAGAGCGTTCCTTACACCTACACCACTTGCAAGATGACAACCGAGTGCCGCACCAAGATGGTTCCTTACACAGTTTGCAAAGCAGTTCCTTACTGCACAACTGTCAAAGTTGCCAAGTGCGTCCAAGTCCAAGTTCCTTACACCTACACACGATGCGTCGCTCGGACTGTCTGCGAAGAAGTCCCAGTAACCGTATCCTGCGGTAACGGTGCTGACATCGGTAACGGCAACGGTAGCGGAAATTGCAACTGCAACGGTAACGGCAATGGAAATGGTTTGGGTAACGGCCTGTTCAATGGTCGCCTCCGAGGCCTGCTCCGTGGTCTAAAGTGCCATGGCGGATGCAACAGCGGTTGCGGTTCGACAGCTTCTGATTGCGGAAGCAATGCAGTTCCAGCCTGCGGTTGCTAGTTCTTAGTCACGGACGACGATTCCTAAGTTGAACCTTTTGCGTTGCTGACGACCCAGCAGCAACGCAAATCCGTGACAACGAAATGGATAATCGAGTCGATAAAAACGAAACGGCTGATGCCCCTGTGGCACCAGCCGTTTTTTCGTTTCTAAGTATGTACTGATCGTTTGTTGAACTCGCTGGTAGAACATTGGCCCACCTTTTGGGAGAGCGAGGCTCCTGCCGAGCTATTTACGCCACGGTTCGGCAGGAGCCTCACCCTCCCAAGCAAGGAATGGGTTGAAAAAGCCTATGAAAACATGTTTACGGGGGTGGCCTCACCGGCCTCACCCCCCGAGAAATCCATTCCCTTTTGGATTGAACTTGAAAAGCCAGAGCAAAAGAGCCACAATCGATCCGGTAATTTCGTACATTGAAGGGAGAAAACGATCGGGTTGCCTCGCTGATTTACAGAAACGAATTTAATGATGGCACGCAAAAATCGACTTCTAAGGTCGTTTGAGACTTTGGAAAACCGCCACATGTGCGCGGCCGATTGGCAAAACGCAGTCAATCGTCTCGACGTAAACGCGTCCGGATTCGTTGAACCGCTGGATGCACTTATCGTGATCAACGATATCAATCTGAATGGGACTCGCGTACTCCCGAGCAAGCCCGCCAACTACGTGGGTTCCATGATCGATGTCAATGGAGACGGGAGCTTGAGTCCAATCGACGCATTGATTGTGATCAATTCCATGAACCGAGTGTCCGTCGGATCGGTTGCCCCAGCCGTTCGATTGCCAAATCAAGATGGCGAGATTGTCGATCTGAGTTCGTTCCTTGGACGCAAAGCGGTGGTGCTTTATTTTTATCCAAAAGACAACACGCCCGGATGCACCGTTGAGGCTTTGGACTTTAGCAACCGCAAGTCCCAAATCGAGTCCTTAGGGGCCGAAGTGATTGGTGTCAGTTTGGACAATGTGAAATCACACAATGACTTTTCCTCGACCCATACTCTCAATTTTGATATCCTCGCAGATAGCGATCGCAAGGTGACCACGGCCTACGGTGCCCTTACCGAAATCAACAACACCCCGATCGCGAAACGCACGACGTTTATCATTGGTGTTGACGGAACGGTAAAAAAGATCTTCACCGATGTCGACGTTTTGATCCATGGCGAAGAAGTTGTCGCGGCTCTGCAAGCAGGTATTCTCAACTAGTGCTTTGAGACAGCCAACGCCCCGAATGGGGCATCAAGATGAAAGCCCAGGGCAAAGCGAAGCGTCGCCCTGGGTTACGTTGCGGAATCAAGTTCGTTAAAGCTCTCAGAGCATTTTCGGAAACCGAAAAAACTCGGCAACTGTAAGTTCTCGGCAACACGCGTCCAACGCCCCAAATGGGGCATCAAGATAACAGCCCAGGGCAGAGCGAAGCGTCGCCCTGGGTTACGTGGAAAACACGGTTCGTCGCCCTGAAAGGGCAATACGTCTAGTTCATTTTGCCCCTTCAGGGCAACGGGATTTGGTGTGCGGGTACCCAGGGCGGCGCTTCGCTCTGCCCTGGGCTAGATTGTGAAAGCCCGTTGGGCTAGATCAATTTGTCACTCTTTAGCAAGATCCACTACACCGAGATCAAGCTGTAACAAAACATTGGGAGAGTTCACGCGGCCTTGGATCTCGATCAAAGTCCACCACCTCGGAGGCATTCCCGCTTTGATTAGCCAAAAAACATAAAATTCCAGCAGGACAAGCCTGCGGTATTTTGGTATATCTCCAGGTTGACTGGCGGAGCGGAAATACTCTTTTGCCTACAGGAGCACACATGACCCGGACTCCAAAAACCTCCCAACAAGACCAAGCGTTGGCATTAACCATGCCATCTCACGTCGATTTGGTCGAAAGCGCTTCTCTCATAGAAAGTTCGCATTCAGGGACAGCGAGCTCTTCGGTAATCACCGGCACACGGACTAAGCGCGATCGCAGACGCTTCCTCCAGGCAGCTACTGCATTCGGTGCCGTAGGGTATAGCGAGATTTTTGGTCCACTATCAAGTGGCCTAGCCGAAGACCGAACAAAACTTACAAAAGTGGTGTCGGTTGACTCCGCTGCTCGTTCAATCTCATTCTCGGAAGGAGAATTAAGAGTACTCCAAACGGTTACGGTATACGTAAACGGTAAGCGCGGAAATTTTGAAGACATCAGACCTGGTCACGACGTAATAAAGCTTGTCAGAAATCCCCAAAATTTCGTCTCCCGAATTGAAGTTAGTGGCAACCCTGATGAAGCTGAGGTGGCGGGGCTCCCTAGAGGGCAGAAACAGCCTTCTTCGAGAGAGGGCGCGCTTTTAGAGCTTCCCAAGGCTTATGTCCAGAAATCGCCGTGTGTCCATTTCGGGGGGCGCCAGTTCTTCTGGTCATCTACCTCTTCTAGCAACTCAGCCGCTGTTGTGTACGTAGCCGAGAGAGATACCGTCGAAGAGCCATTTAGGAATCCAAAGAGTCTGTTCACCGCAAAGGAATTCTCCATAAGCTCAAGTCGTATGCTGGTGGTCTTCTTTGATGGTGATGCACTTTACGGTATAGGACGAATTACGCCCGATGCACCATTTTTACGACCGCGTGCCATCACCACCGTGAAAAAAGATGGGCTCTTGTCATCCCCTAGACTATCAGGCGACGCAACCCGGCTATATTGCGATCGACAGGTTGAAAGGGGTTTTGAGCAGGTTGTTTTAACTCGCAATAGTGTCCACGAAGAATGGGGGCCTCCGCAGGAGGTCGAGATTCCTGCCGATTTTAGAGGCTCCTTGCGAAGTATCTCACCAATAGTAGGTCCAGGCGCTAGCAATACTGGTTATGCGGTGGCGTGCCTACATAACCAAGAAAAACCTGGGCCTTCTGTTTTTATACTACGAGAGGGCGATAGACCTAATTCATTCGTATCATGCAAGCCAATCAAGGTTGACGGTGCGTTTGTAACTGGATTTTCCCCCGATTATTGTCACAGAACGGGCGAGCTCTTTCTGATGGGGATTGGGCCGGGTAAGGGCGACGCAGTGGGTTTTCTTTTTAAGGTTAAGGTTCCGAACTTGCTTGGATAGCGACAATTGCTGGTTTGGTGTGTCGGCGTAATCTTCCGTTGAAAGGGCCCCGAATCTGGTTTGATAACTACCGCAATTCGTACCTTAGTCCCAGGGATAAAAACCCAGGGGCATTCAATGCATGCCATCTGGCTTTACGCCAGTGGTAATTGACCTTCACCCTAGCATGAAGGGTAACGATCCCCTGGGATAAACCCAAGGGCATTCAATGCATGCCATCTGGCTTTACGCCAGTGGTAATTGACCTTCGCCCTAGCATGAGGGTAACGATCCCCTGGGGTAAACCCAAGGGCATTCAATGCATGCCACCTGGCTTTATGAGGGGCGGGATTCGAATACCCCAGGCTTGCCCTGGGGATTTGTTATGTTTTGTGGCTAATCGAGGCCGCTGATCGTCGCACCGCCTGACTTGGCTAGCCTACCTGACTGCCCATGTTAGGATCGACTCCGAAAGATGCACGGTCGAGACGGGCGTCCTTTATTGGACTGGATCCCATCTTTAGGCTATATTGAAAAGCCTCTAAAACGTTTTATCCAGCGTTTTCATGGTTGTCCCTCCGCAACATGGTTGCTTGCTCGCGGCATGAAACAATTCGATTCGTACCACAACCTCCCGCCCCTTGAGCGACGTCTTTTCCTTAGCCGCATGGGAATGGGGTTGGGTTGGCTGGCCATGCAATCCCTGGACCATCGGTTGAGTTTCGGGGGCGATTCTCTCAAGCGGTTGCGAACCATGGATCCATTGAATCCGTTCGCAGCCAGACAGCCAGATTTTGCTCCGCGTGCAAAGTCCGTCATCTTTCTGTTCATGGTGGGTGGCCCATCCCAAATCGACACCTTCGACTTCAAACCCACCCTGCAAGTCTTGAATGGGAAACCCGTGCCAGACTCGATTCGCAAAGCAGTCGACGCAACTCGACATGCAAACGTTTTTCACGGCTGCAAAGACGAATTGATGGCAAGCCCCTATTCCTTTGCTCAACACGGCCAAACCGGAACTTGGGTCAGCGAACTTTTTCCTCACATGGCTAAACATGTGGATGATATCTCCCTGATTTACTCGATGCAGTCCGACTCCAACAACCATGCGCCCGCCAGCTACCAATTGCACACCGGCGATGTTCGAGCGGGCAAAGCGAGCTTGGGCTCCTGGGTTACCTACGGTCTCGGTACCGAAAACACAGACTTGCCTGGCTATGTCGTTCTCTTTGATGCAGGCCCACTCGGTGGCGCCGCAAACTATAGCAACGGGTTTCTTCCACCTGCTTTTCAACCGACCCGCCTGCGCGACCGCGGTCTCCCGGTGTTGGACTTGTTACCTTCGGAAAAGCTGGCGGCAGGTCAGAGAGAATCCATCGACTTGATGCAGAGGCTCAATCAAATCCATCGCGAGAACCACGCTGGCTTCACCGAGATCGATGCTCGAATGGCGACCTACGAACTAGCTTATCGAATGCAGTCGGCGGCCCTACAAGTGGGTAACTTCGAAGACGAACCCGAACATATTCACAAATTGTACGGTCTCGATCAGCCCGAGCCGAGAACGCAGAACTTTGCTCGCAAGTGCTTGCTCGCCCGCCGCTTGGTCGAACGCGGCGTTCGTTTCGTTCAATTGTATGACATGCCCGACAAAGATGGCTGGGACGCGCATGCCAAGCTGCGCGACAATCATGATCCGCGTGCTCGCTGGACGGACCAATCCGTAGCGGGACTTCTTGCCGATCTCAAACAACGCGGCTTGCTGGACTCTACCCTGGTCGTTTGGGCCAGCGAGTTTGGTCGGACTCCCATGATGCAAGGTGATTTAGGGCGACAACATAATGCCGCTGGCTTCACCCTCTGGATGGCAGGTGGCGGAGTTCGGCCTGGAATGCGAATCGGGGCAACCGACGAGATTGGACTGATGGCTACCCAACGCCCAATTCAGTTTCGCGACCTACACGCCACCATCCTAACCGCGATGGGGATCAAGTTCGAGGATCTCTCGTTTGAAGTCAACGGACGTGACGAACGTATTACAGGTGTCGCCGGTACCGCCCAACCCCTTCTCGATCTGTTGGTGTAGACACAATGCATTTTGAATCGATATGGGGATGTTTCCGATCTTGGCTTTTGGCTACCGTCCTGTTTTTGCCGTCAGCCAACGCCGACGACGACAAACCCGATCTTGATCGACTTGCGATTTCGCTCTTGCGTCGGGAATGTTTTTCCTGCCACGGTCCAGACAAGCAAGAAGCCAATCTTCGTTTGGACTCGCTCCGTTTTCTTTGGTCAGGCGGTGAGAATGGACCCGTGCTTGAAAAAGCGGCAAACACGGATCAATTATCTTTGGAGTCGATGTTGTTGGCCAGAGTCGAGCACAAGGATGCCGATTTGGTCATGCCTCCTAAGCGTCCCTTGAATGCCAGCGACCTTGCCGTGCTTCAGTCCTGGGTGAAGTCAGGTGCCAAGTGGCCACCGGATGTCGCTACCATGCCAACGGACGGAGAAGCCGCTTCCCAACTAGGGGATGCCTGGTCGGATTCCAAAAACCCAATACGCGTTCTGTTCGGGGGTGATCGACTGGACTTATGGTCTCTTCAACCCATTGAGCGCCCCGTTGTTCCGGATGTGCTCGACATACAATGGTGCCGAAATCCGATCGATCGCTTTGTGTTAGCCCATTGGGAAGCAAAAGAATTCACGCCTGCTCCGAGAGCGTCCGACCAAGCGCTTTTACGGAGGGTATTCCTCGATGTAACGGGTTTGCCTCCAACGTTTGATCAAGTTCAAATGTACATGCATGACCCATCGCCCGACAAATACGATCGCTTGTTAGACGACAGAATGCTTTCGCCCGAGTTTGGAGTCCATTGGGCGCGGACATGGCTGGACGTCGTACGATATAGCGACAGCAATGGATTCGATTGGGATGAATTCAGGCCCAATGCTTGGCGCTACCGTGACTATGTTGTTCGGGCTTTGAATCGAGATATGGCTTACGACCAATTTGTAGAGCAGCAATTGGCGGGAGACGAATTGCTGGATGGTCCCCCCAAGAACATCGAGGAACAAGATAGTTTGATCGCAACCGGTTATTTGCGACTTGGTCCTCAAGACAACGCTGCTGCGTTGTTTAACGAGCAAGATCGCGCGCGAGCCGAACTGTTGTCGGACCTCACGGAAACAACCGCCAGCGCCATGCTCGGTCTAACCATGTCTTGTTGTCGATGTCACGATCACAAGACCGATCCGCTTTCGCATGCGGACCACTATCGCATGCGAGCTTTCTTCGCCGCCAGTCAACACGCGGACAAAGTGCCTATCGATTTAAGTGACGAACAGCAAGCCATTCGACAGCACAATAAGCTCATCGACGAATCCATCCAACAATCCAATGAAATGATCGCGACAATAGTCAACGCGGTCATCGCTCGGCAACCGGAAAAAATCGACGAGAACAAAGCCAAGGAGAGCATGACGCCAGAAGAACGCGAGAGCGTTGCAAATGAAAAATCTAAGATCGAATCGCTGAAGCAAACCAAGCGTTCGTTCACCCAAGGGCTGTTGATGCAGGACGGGCCAACTGCTGTACAACCGATTTTTGTTTTGGCAGCTGGAGACCATCGTTCGCCAAAAGAACCTGTGGAGCCAGGATTCCCATCCGTCTTGTTCCCGAATCCGCCAACGATTCTCACACCCAAAAGTCCTTCGTCGACGGGCCGACGATTGACGCTGGCTCGCTGGATTGTGTCGCGTGATAATCCGTGGACTGCAAGAGTGATCGTCAATCGCATTTGGCAAAGCTATTTTGGAGAAGGGATCGTAGCGACCCCAAACGACTTGGGTGTAACCGGCTCACCTCCGACGCACCCGGAATTGCTCGACTACCTTGCCTCCGAGTTGATCGATAGCGGCTGGTCACTCAAGCACATCCATAAGTTGATTGCTCAAAGCAGTACTTATCAACAGCAATCGATTGCGAAGGAAACGCGGGTTGAAAATGGGAGACGCGGATCGTTGCATTCCCAATTGCGGCGCATGAGCGCCGAACAGCTTCGCGACTCGATTTTGAAAGTATCGGGCTTGTTGCAGGAAAAAGCAGGCGGGTCGCCTGTTTGGCCCGCGCTAGACGAGCAGACGTTGGCAGCCAATCCGGCTGTCCTCGATGACAATGCAACCAAAACCAAAGGCTGGTACCCATCCCCCGAATCCGACCAAACCGTTCGTAGTTTGTATTTAATCCAGAAACGAACGATTCGCATCCCATGGCTTGAAACGTTTGATTTGCCGGAAAACATGGTTTCCTGCGGGCGTCGCGAAAGCTCGATGGTGGCGCCTCAGTCATTGGCCTTGATGAATGGTAGCCTTACCTTGCAAGCAGCCGAACGAATGGCGGCTACGATCCAGAACGCATCCACGGAGGTAGAACAACAGGTCTCGCAAGGATTTCGTCACGCTTTGCAACGAGACCCTAGAGAAGATGAGCGAGAGTCCTGCATAAAATTCTTAGCGACTCGGACATTGGTTGAGCTGTGTTTGGTATTGCTCAATACAAACGAGTTCGGGTTCATCGAGTAGTTGTTCGTTGTAAA
This sequence comes from Pirellula staleyi DSM 6068, assembly GCA_945875845.1. Lineage (GTDB taxonomy): Bacteria > Planctomycetota > Planctomycetia > Pirellulales > Pirellulaceae > JBKCUI01. The sequence goes on along the minus strand of CAMCMB010000021.1, from coordinate 6,491 downwards.
CCTCGAAAGCAGCCCCCATCAGATCATAGCCCTGTTGCTTCAGCATCCTAAGTCCTAACAGACATTGGACTTTGAACGCTAATCTTCGCTAATCGAACACTAATTTAGCAATGGTTAAGCCCTCGCGTAGCAGAAGCATTCAATTCAATGGGACCGAATCCATTCGTGCAGCACTCGGGGAAAACGACCGCCGAATGAGTTGAGCATTTTTGCTCGGGACGCGGTCGGAAAAGAGGGTATCCAATGGAGCCGTGGGTTTAGGGGCCAGTTCGGAGAAAAATCGAGCACTCGATCCGCCTCGCTGTCCTCTGATTTCTTGTTCAATAGTCAATCGGTTGAAGGGCCCTTTTCGCATTCCTGCCGACAATGGAATTTCGATGGTTGAATAGGCTTCCAGCTGAATCTTGCCTCCGTTGACAAGATCGTCAACAAGCCCCAGATAAGATCCCTGGTCATTCCAAACAGCAACAAATTCATGCGAAGCCCGTGCGCACAAACGAAAGGCTCCCGTGGAATCCGATTGCTGCAAAATACAGTTTTTTCCCGACAACGATATCAACAAGGGATCCAGCCCTTGTGAGAGAGGAATTAGGCCTTGCGAGAGAAACAATACGTTGGCCAGTACTGCCCGTTCGCCATCGGGATTCAAGACGAAAGCATGGTCTTTCCGTTCCGGCAGCGGTTTCATTAGTCGAAACTCTTGAAGCGATTTCACGTCGGTTTTGTCTTTAAGACTGAACCGTAAGCTTTCATAGCCAATTGCATGAATCGCAACTTCTTGGAATTCATCGCGTGGTATGGTCTCGATCGCAAACTGCCCATTCGTTCCCAAAAAAGCATTTCCAGGAATGGATGTGATCAAATCCCATGGAACAAGTTCCTGTCTCAGCGCCCGGTGGGTTGTGGTTCTTGATTCGGGATTCTCCGGATGGTAAACCACCAAAAATCGATCGATCGTAGCGCCGGTTTCAGCGTCCAAAACGCGGCTTCCAAATTGGGATGTCGTGTTGAGAACAATCCTCATAGATTGAGGTCCTTGAATGTCGACTGGAATCCACGCATCGTGATACCCAGGCTTTGAAGCTTTGAAAACCCCACGCCCTACAGGAGCCTTGGAGTAAACGGCTTTTCCTTGTTGATTGGACTTTGCCGACCACTCGATCGCTTTCGAGTTTTCCCAACACTTCAATGCGACTTCCACATCTTCCAATGATTCACCGCTGGCGTTGACGCAATGGAGTTCGAACAACACAGGCTTCTTGAGTTCAATCAAAAGGACATTCGTAGTGTTGGAAATGCCATAGTCCTTGTAACCCGTCTCACCGGAAGGCATGACGACTCGAAGCTTTGCGCCGTTGCCTACAATACCCAGAAAATCAAACCAACCGCGGTTGTCGGAGCGCGTCACGACATTAGCGGGCGCGAAATCCCTGGAATCCTCAATCGAGAAAACGATTGCACCCTCAACCTCTCGGTCTTGATCGTCAACCACATAGCCTTGGACCGATTGAGCTGATTGCAACCTCGTTTCTTGCTTTTGGAAGAAATCGAGCGGAATCGGACGGGGAAGGGTGCCGAACTTCCGTGTCTCCAAAACATAAATCTTGGGATACTGCGATACGTCCCATTCCCAATTCCCATTCCCATCGGTTACGACCCGAATGCGCTCGATCTCTTCTTTGGACAGGGATGGGTCGAACAGCGATGGCACCAAGTCGACTCCAGCGACGGGCTTGCCATCTTCGTCAACAACCGTTCCAAACGCTCGGTACCTTTCGCTGGATTGCGATGAAGTGTCTTGTGAAAAAACGCTTTTAGGGCAGAGCAGAAAGACGAGCAAGTAAAAGCAAGTGCGATTTACGAACATGTTGTACGAATATTTCCCGCTGAATTCCGGGGTGTGTGGTTGTTGTGCAGGATCCTCCGGTCCGTTGGCCTCATGCTACCACTTTCCGTCCACACATGCGAGTAAACCCTCACCCCGCCTTCGGCACCCCACTCCCGCGCGCGGGAGAGGGGCAGGGGGGTAAGGGCCGACGCGCTGCAAATGCGATGCGCCGAGTCGCAATGTCATCGATACGGACTTTCGACGCATCGCGCGTATGCCAAGCACAGAACACGAATCGACACTCATTAACACGAATCATCCACCTGACTCTCGATTAGTGAAGATTAGTGGAAATTAGTGTTCAATGGATTTAATTTCGCCACTTGCAGACAACGATTCCATATTAAACCACAGAGACACAGAGAACGTCGCGAAGAAACTCTGTGACTCTGTGGTTAGTCGTTTACTTCATGACCTCAGGTCGAATTGCTAAAATTTCTATTGCAAAGACGCAAAGACGCCGAGGCGCAATGTGATTGATGGTTTCGTCGATTCGATTACGAGCACGAGCACCGTTTCACTGAGCTTGAGCACGGCCAATGCGAATGCCATTCGGCCAATCCCTAAATGACAGGCTGGAAGCCTATCCCACTTTTTTAACTTAGCCAATCCGGCATGACACCCAGTGCAGGCAGTTCAACCATTTGAACCTTTTCGATCGCGCTGATCGCCATCAATTGATCGAGCGCCACTTTGGGTGGAACGCCATCCAAATTGAGTACTCCAATCGCATGACCGCCCGGTTGTTGCGTTGCCCGCCCTACCGACATTTGACCGATATTCACTTGGTGTTGACCGAATACGGTTCCCACGCGGCCGATGATGCCCGGCACGTCGGTGTGGGTGAAGAAAAGCATATGGCCTTCTTGGTGGCCATGTTTGGGTTCCCTTGTTTCGAGGTATTTCGTTTCGCGTTGGAGACAATCACCGACGTAGGTCACACAGTTACTCGGAAGGGAAGCCACATCCCGCCGCTTCATCGCAGAAATATGGAATATTGTTTCGGGGGCAATTCTTGGACTAACCCGCCTGCCGGTCTTGACTGAGCAACTGATCGACAAAGGTCACGACGAACTGCTTGAACGAGTCGTTCTGAACGAACTGCTTATAGAACTCGGTGTCGTCGCGAAGCATTGGTCCCATCGCTTTTTTCACCGCTGCCTCCAGGTGGCGTCGGATTAATTTCTGCATCGCTATCTTTCACCAACAAGCTCATTCGCTCTTGCTTGTCAGCGCGATAGTCCATTGACGAAAATGGCCATGTCTAGCGACAACTTCGATTTGTCCAAACAGAAATGCAATTGTTGCGTCACGCTGAATCGGTTCTCTGCATACCGGCTTGCAGCAGTTGCATTGCCGGGCGTTGGCGAGCCGTAGAAGAGATCGATACTGTACTTCTGGTGCTTGATTCCATGACGCAAAACATCGACGACACCACGAGAGGCAACTTTCTTTTCTAATCGAGCAAGAAATGCACGGCGAGTCGGCGTGTCCGAGTGCAATTGCAACTCGGACGCTACCTCGGGTTGCGTTGACTCAAGAAACGATTTCAGCTTTATCAATTCTACGCATGATTGACGGTCGTAATCATGCCGATCACCGGCAATCCATCCACGGGCAAGCATGTCCTCGAAGATGATAGTCTCCAAGCCACCTTCGCTTGTGTCACTGACGTGCGTTGACGTTGTTTGGTAGGGCTGGCGCTTCTCTTGAACGAAATCGTTCTTTAGGGGATTGGAATCAGAGATCTAAGAAACGGTCTCGACTTACTCGAACTGTGATCGCACAGAACCAGTTCCCAATAGGTTATTGAATTTCTTGAAGGCTTTTAGTTCATATCGAACTCGTCCCGCTGGAATCGCTGGATGAATCCGCAACTTCTCGGCAAAGGCACATATGCGTTCCGACGAAACATTTGAGTTGAGCTTTTCCTTTTTCCATAATAGAGATGGAATCAACGATTCGATTGCTAGTAGGTCAGCTTCGCGTTCAATTTTTTCCGTACTCGCACCATCCAAATCGTCGACAATGGAGTCACATTCACCTGTATCAATGTGCAAAGCTATATGCGCTAATTCATGCAAAAGTACAAACCAAAAGTTATCTAGTCGGTCATAACGAAGAGTCATCGCCACCAAGCGGCCATTTTCACCCAATCGCATGGCGGCACCATCTAGGAAAGTCTTTGGCAGATGGCGTTCAACGATCAAGTGGATACCGTTCTTTCTCAAAAACTCTAGTGCGAGTTTAGGTCCATCGTCGAAGTAACTCAACTTTGCGACTTGCGACAAGAATTCTTCATCGACGGTTCCTAACTGATAAATGGGCAGCTTTTCACTTAAGGCTTCGCTCATCACACGAATCTGCCAGGCTGTCAATGCACCTTCGTCCATTTTGCTACCGCAACGAACGCTTTGCCGATTCAGCACAGGATGTTTCGTTGGATCTCCAACGGGTGCCATGAACTTCGCAAGCACATCTTCTATTTGATCTTTTGCGTCTTGCAGCGAACCAACGATCCCTTTTAGCCATCCGCGTTTGTGCATTTCAGCGATGGGAAATTTTTTACCAAGCTTTAGAAAATCGCCATCATCGAGTTTTGCTCCAGGTTCTTGCAGCAAGACACTCGCTGGTATGCCAAGTTCGTTTACTAACTTTCGAATCATCGTTAGCGACAATTCGCGTTTCCCACTAAGCACTTCAGATACCTTACCCTTACTGCCCAGTATAGGAATGAGGTCCTTTTGCTTAAGGTCCGCCTGTTCCATTCGAAAGCGGATAGCTTCAATCGGATCAGGAAGACCGATTGAGAAAATTTTGTTCTCGTAGGTCTCAACCAATAGAAGCCATAACTCCAGTTCATCTCCTTTTGGAGTGTTTGGCTTGGCAGCAAACAAATCTTCGACACGTGCGAACGCGCGTTCATAATCCTTGGTCGTTTTGATGACCTTGGGTTGAATGGACTTCGGTGGTTTGCGCGTCAATTTCGTCATGTTCTGCGTGTGTACCAAGGAATCGGATGTAGATGGTGAAGAATTCGTAGTTCATCCAAACAATCAACCGGTGATCGTTACCGCAAATATAGAATACAACCCGCCCATCCTTGAGAATGCTGGCACTACCATAGTCTGCCTTCACGTCAGCAGGCGTCGTCCAACTTGCTGCATCAGCCTCCGCGTACCAGGCTTTGAGTGCTTCCTCGGTACGTGGATTTTCAGTCCAATAATCTACCAGCTTTTTTCGGGCGATGATCCTCATTGATTATCGGTTGTTCCCTTAATGGGGTCAATTCCAAAGTTCCCTTTTTGGGAACTTTGTGGCATGCTATTGTGCTCCAGCGGCAGAAAAACAAGGACTTTGACGGTTATGCAGGAAGCAAATGCCTTCTCGATCTCCTGGCGGACACCCGTCCATTCGAGTCCGCCAAGGCCGCAACCGAGTGCCGGGATCGCGATCGAGTCGATTTGCAATCTATACAATTCAGATACGAGCGACTTAAGACCCGTTTCGATGTCTTCGATCTGGCTTGAATCACGCCAATGGTTCTTGGTTGGAAAATGGACGATATAACGAGGCGAGACGGATTCGCCGCGATCGAAGATGAAAACCTGACCAAGTCGAAACTGCCCTGTGTCACATACTCGTTTGTAAGCCGCGAATGCATCGGGGTATCGCCGTTTGAATTCAAGTGCGATGCCTTTGCCCATGACGCCGCCACAGTTCACAGCATTCGTAATGGCCTCGACTTCAGCGTCGAACAAATTGCCGTGAACAAACTCGATCATTTACCCCTCCAAATCACAACCCGACGCGTAAGCGAGGGACAACACTTCAGTCTATCCATCGCCCCTTGCTGACGCGTCGGGTTGGGATATTTGTCTCCGATCATCTCGACCCATTCTTTCCTGAGCTTCAGTGACGTAACGCATGACAGTACCAAGAGATTCTTCGTTCCAAATATATCGAATGCTTCCTCTTTCAGCCCACCAATGCTCCTGTTTAAGCCTCGAGCGTTCGCGCAACCGGCGTGTGCACCATGCTTTTATATCCTTTCGTATCTTCTTTGGCGATGTATTTGCAGCGCCAATGACAATATGAGAGTGGTTAGAACGGCAGTCAGAAGCGAAATGCACCCACTTGCGATGTTCACAAGTTTCCAAGATTTGACTGAGCACAATTTTACGTTCTTCGGCAGATAACAGACATTGCTTCTCGGTCATACAAGCTCGGCAGTATTGTTCTAGGTTGGTATTTGGCAATTGCCAACCGTGGTGGTATTCAACCCAACCACGCTGATCTCCTGGCAACCATGTGCCATAAGTTGGCCATGTGATAAAGAATGCCAATGGATCAGGCATAACGACGTTGTCATTCAACATTATCTCCCTCGATTCACAACTCGATGCGTAAGCGAGGGACCATTGTCCAGTCGACGCATGGTCCCTCGCTTACGCTTTTTGAAGTTGCGCTATTTTCAGAGCTAGCGAAAAAGTGCTATTGCGTAAAAGGCGAGTCCTTATCATGAGCAGATCATTGGATTATCACCGTCAACGATAAGGACTCACCAATGATCATCGTCATGGAAACTGCTTCGGCTATCAAG
>CAMCMB010000020.1 GCA_945875845.1 Pirellula staleyi DSM 6068 | reverse complement strand
AATGGCAACTTCACAGGACTGGAAGATCTGGAGACGAAGCTTCAAAAATTTATCGACTACTTCAATCAGACCTTCGCCAAGCCAATAACTTGGAAGTTTGATGGCTCAAAATCTGGAAGCAAGAATCTTGAGCGGCCTAAGACATGGCGTGAAGCTCGTACGCCCAGACGAGCGGAGCAAATCCTCTCACTTGTGGCCTAGGATTTCCAATTCGTGACACTAGCGTCCTGTTTGTGGGAAACCTAATCAGCCGTCAATGGGGAATTCGACGGACTAGGAAGTCCGTCCTACCATGAAATCAACAGCCCGCAAGCTAGGTAAAGCTGGCGGCAAACCGAAAAAGTTAATCTATAACGCCTTGGCGAACTTTTTTGACTGAAGTGTTTTTACCGGTCGATCCGATTAAAGGGGAACTGAGGGCTAGCTCAATTTCGACGGCCCGATTTCTGAACAAGGGAATAGCACGTGAATTCACGCAAAACCTCACAAAGGTCTCGGTTTCTTCTCGCTCTCGCGATGGGATCGGTTAGTCCGTGGATACAAGCCCCCAGGCTGAACGCTCAGGGCCAATTGCCACCGCCCAACCAATCCTTTCAACTGCCCGCGCCCGGCGGTACTCAAAATCCGCAGTCACCTGCCACAGCGTTGCCAGCGGGTGGGCAAGTGGAAGCTCGCCTGCAGGTTTACGATGTCCCACTCGAGCACGTGGGCGCCGTTGGTGCGAAACTTCAAATGCAGTTCGGGGCCGACAAGCGCGTCCGGATCACCAATGAGCCCAATTCGGGCCGACTCATGGTGCTCGCGCCAGAAGGGACCCAACAGCAAATCGCCCAAGTGGTCGATGCAGTGCGAAAGCAAGTTGGCAGCATCGTTATGGATACGCGAGGCAACGTCGTCCCGAGTATCGTTCAGCAAAACCAGTACAAGCTGCAACGTATCACTTGGCGAGAGCTCGAGGATGCGGTTGGCCGACTCGCTGGTCCCCGACTTACCATCAACACTCTCAACAATGGCGAACTCGCCCAGCTAAAATTGGTTGGTAAAGACTCTGTGCAGGAAGTCATGATGGTCGATCGTCGCAACGACATCGTCCGATTGCAAGGCTCGCCCACCATGGTCATGGGTTGGACGCAAGTGGTCACCGCTATCGATCTTGGTCAAGCCGATCCAAACCGCCCGACGCAAATCATTCCGATTAACCCTGCGACACCGGAACGCATCGAACGAGCCCTGCGTTTGGTCAAGCTGGCAACCTATCAAAAGCCGGTGGAAGAGGACGAAGCCACCACAACTGTGACTCGGCCTGTGCCGCAAGCGGGCGACAACGAGCGAGCGACCATTGTTGGCTCTCCAGACGCTTTGTCCTCTGGCAGCGGACTCATTGGTGATGTCGACATTTCGTTCGTACCCGAAATGGGGTTGGTCATCATCAAAGGGAGCAAGAAAGACGTTCAGCGCGTCAACGATGTGATCGAACAGATCAAAAAACAGAGCGTTGAAACGCAGCCAGACATCGAGCTGAAGATGCTCAAGCACGTCAACAGTCAAGCTCTCGAAACGATTGTCAAGGCGCTCAATACGGCTGTCTTCGAGCCTCGCCAAGGTCAAATCAGCATCACCGCCCTTGGGCAACCCAATGCGTTGTTGTTGATCGGACGCCCCGAAGCGCTAAAGGGTATTAACGACCTGATCGACAAGCTGGACCAACCGCTCGACCCCAATAGCCAACCTCGCGTCTTTCGGTTAACACACACCTCCGCTATCGACGCCGCAGCCTTGGTTACAAGCATCTTCACCGAAACCGCTCCAGCGGGCGGCGGAGGTGGAGCTGCAGGTGCAGCTACGACAACTTTGGCGCCACGCGTTCGAGTCGTTGCCGACTATCGTACCAATTCGCTGATCGTAGTGGCTTCTCCGCGCGACCAAGCCGAAGTCGCAAGAGTGATCAAAGAGGTCGATGTCGACGAGGGCCCCGCTGCAGAGAGCGAAGTGAAAGTCATTCCTATCAAGTACGCTATCGCGTCGGACTTGGAGCCGATCTTGAGAACGGCCATCACAGGCGAAGCGTCGACGACCACCACAACCGGTGGCCAACAAGGCCAACAAGGTGGCGGGGGAAATGCACAACGGTCTTCCTCCTCCGGCGCATCCTCAACCTCGGTACCGAATAGCAGACTAACCCTCATTCGCGACGGAAGATCCGTGAACTCTGGAATCTTGTCCGGCGTGGTTGTTACCAGCAATCCAAGCGTGAACGCGTTGATCGTGCGTGCTCCTGGCAAAAGCATGGCTCTCATCGAAGCCTTGATCAAACAGTTGGATGTGCCGGCAAGTGTTGACGCTCGAATCAAAGTTTTCGAAGTCAAGAACGGGGACGCGACCAGTTTGGCAACGACCCTGCAACAAGCATTCGGCTTACCAACAACAGCCAACCAAAATACATCCAACAACGGTCTCGGAGGGATCTTTGCTATTGCAAACCAAGCGGCCCTTAGCGGAGGTGGTGATAGCTCGCTCGTTCCGCTACGCATCGCGACTGAAAACAGAACGAACTCGATCATCGTTTCCGGTTCGCAGCAGGACCTAGACGTCATCGAAGTGTTATTGCTGCGGTTGGACGAAGACAGCACGAGACAAAGAATCGTTGAAGTCGTTTGGTTGCGAAATAGTCAAGCGACCGACGTAGCCACTGCCGTGACCAATTTGATCAACAACCAACGACAAGCCCTCGCGAGTATTTCTGCTCCAGTAGCGGCAGGCGGACAGGGTGCTGCTGGCCAGACCTTCAGCGTCCAAGAGCGACTTGAGCGAGAAGTGTTCGTGGTTGCAGAAGCCAATACGAATAGTCTGATTATCAGCGCCATGCCTCGCTTCATGCCAACCGTTCGGCAAATCGTTGAACGCCTGGATCGTCAACAGCCGATGATTGCGGTCGAAATTTTGATCGCGGAAGTAACTCTCGATGATAACTTTGACCTTGGATTCGAATGGGGCCTTCAGGATTCGCTGATTTTCGACCGTAACACTGCGAGCGGTGGAACGCTCGACACTCCGGCTTTCAATCCGCTAGCTGCCCTAACCACGAATAATTTGCTCACACCCAACCGACGTACGCAGAACGTTGCCGGACAGGGGCAATCGAATTTCGGTCTAACAAGAACGAACACAGGTTTGGGCTACGGCGGACTGGTCCTCGCAGCGAGTAGCGAATCGGTTAATATGCTCTTCCGAGCTTTGCAAGATGCGAACCGTGTTCAAATCTTATCCAGGCCTCAACTGATGACGATCGACAACAATATCGCCACGGTGAAGGTAGGGTCTCTTGTACCGAGACTAGGTGCCTCAACCATTACTGTTAATGGATCCCAACAAAGCGTCCAGGACGCAGACGTTGGCCTGATTATGCAGATCCAGCCGCGAACGAATCAAGATGGCCTGATCAATATGCTCGTTGCAGTCAATCGCTCGGAAGTCGGCCCAGTCGACACAGGTATTCCTGTTGGTTCAGACGCAAATGGAACGGTCATCAAATCGCCAATTATCAGCCAGACGATTGCTCAAACCCGAGTCACAGCGTACGACGGACAAACGGTTGTCCTCGGTGGTCTGATCACGAAAAGTCGAAGCACGCGTTCGCGAAGGATTCCATGGTTGGCGGATATCCCCATCGCAGGAGCTCTTTTTCGATTCGATAGCCAAGCAGAAAAGCGAACTGAGTTGCTCGTCGTCATGACTCCTCGTGTCATCTTCTACAACAACGAGGAAAAGCTGGAGATGATCAAGCAAGTTGAGTCTTCACGAATGAGCTATTGCATGGCGGACATCTTGAACATTCATGGGGATGTCGGGCTATCGCAGGGCAATGGCCTTTGGGGCCCAGCCGCTTCGCCGATTATCTACCCAGATCTTCAGCCAACGATTGAACCCGACCGATACGGGGAACCAAGTTCGATGATGAACGGAGATCCTGGTTCTATGATGAACAGAGAGCCAGGTTCTATGATGAACGGGGAACCAGGTTCCTTGATGAACGGAGGGCCTGAGCCGATGAATGTACCACCCGGTGCCGAGATGTTCGACGGCTACCCAACGAATGCACCAGTGCGTTCAAATTCCAGCAGCGGTCGAACCCTGATCAACTCGGCGACAAGCGGTGGTGCTCAGCCAACGGTCAACACGGCTTCGCCCATCCAGAACTCGGCGTATCAGCAGCCAAGCCAGCAGCCCGGATACAACACTGTAACGCCCGCTTCCTATAGACCGCTAACGCCACCCGCCGCCCGGGTTGCAAATGGACGATGAGTTGAAGAAGTAGGGTTGGCGCTGGAGTGCAGGCTTTAGCCGACGGGATCTCCAGCAACAACGGCTGAAGCCTGTACTCCAGCAACAACGGCTGAAGCCTGTACTCCAACGAAAGCGGAACGGCGCGAGCCGTCCGGTGATAACTAATGTCCACGCATGAACTCGCAATCACGGAAACTTCAACGATGAAATTCACACGCAAAATTCAGTTATCTTGTGTTGCGATTGCAATGAGCGTCGCATTCAGTGGATGTGAGACATTAATCGATGGTCAGCAGGTCAAGAAAAAGAAGAAGGATTCCTCGTCTTGGTCCATGTTCAAGAAAAAAGAATATCAAACTCCTCAAAGCCTGAATGTCACTTGGTCGCACGACATTATGACGCTGGCGGGCAAACCTCCGACACGAGGCTTCGGTGGCAGGTTCTACTTCTACAATGAGAAGGCACAGGCGATACCCGTTGACGGTGATTTGCTTGTCTATGGATTTGACGACACATTCAAGCAAAAGGGGACCGAGGACTTAAGCCAAGCAGACAAGCGGTTTCGCTTCACCGCTGAGCAGCTCACGACTCACTTTTCCGAAGGGGAACTTGGTGCTTCGTATAGCGTCTGGATTCCCTGGGATGCTGCCTATGGCCCTCATAAGAAGGTCATGCTCATTCCAACTTTTATGACCAAGGATGGACGAATGGTTCGCGGTACTCCCGCAAATCTAAATCTTCCAGGCAAGAGCAACGAAGATCCCAATGAAGGTATTATTTCACAGACTACCTCCTTCATTCCAACCGTCTTGCCTGAGCAATTCGTTGACGCTCGGGCGACTCCTCAATCCGGTGAATCGAGCGGCATGCGAACAACTACCATTCAGGTTCCATCAAAGCTTTTGACACGCAATGGTAGGTCTTCGGACTTGCGGGCTCTATCGGCCGATGCCCAGAACCAACAGAATTATGTTGCTACGGGTACGAATTTCCCAACACAATCTTTTGGGCCCACCACAAATGACACCGCAATGCAGGCATCCTATTTGTCGCCAGCACCTCCGGCAGTTTCTACGGAAGCACCTCCGGCAGCGTCATCGACCGCGAAAGGGGTCTTTGCACCCCAGGCGTTGCCTTTGATGCGGCCAGGTTTTTCAGCAGCGAACGCTAACGGTTGGGCCTTGCCCGAATTCTCTCCGGCGGTGTCGACTGTACAACCACCTCGTTCCTAACCGAATTGAGCCCTGGTTCCAGCTTAACGAGGCGTTCCACCTTTAGCTTGTCCGACTCTGTCGCAACGGTGCCGGTCAAGACGACCAAATCGCCTTCGACGAAGGCGTTAACGCCTCGTAAACTGGCAGGCAGTGGAATTCGCTTGAGACGTGCCGATGCGATCGGCGCACCGTTAGACTGAGTCGAAATACTCGAAGGAGCCAGTTCGATATCTGGAGAAACACTTACGCGGATTTTCTTTTTGGCTTGATTAGAAGCCGACTGGCCGCCAAGCCCACCAGCCAGCCCACCAATGCCGCCCAGGCCTCCCGTTCGCCCACCGAGACCGCCGCCAAAATTAGCGCCCAGTCCGGCACCAAAACCAGCTCCCAAACTATTCATGTTGATTCCACCCTGTGCTCCCTGCGCGCCGGTAGCTGAGTTGCTAAATGCGTTTGCACCGAACGCATTTTGGTTGGAAAGCGCATTTAGCCCTCCCGTCGACGTTGTCGTCGAAAATCCCTTGACTGCATTGATGTTTGAATATTCGACCAAGGCTGCGCCCGTGGCACCCGAACCCGGAGCGCCGAAACCGTACTTCGAAGCGTTGGTTGCACCTCCGACGGCTCCGCCAGGCGCTCCTCCAGTCCCCCCTCCTATCCCCGTTGATCCAAAACCTTGAGTACCACCTTGCTGCTGTCCTGGTACCTGAGCCAATGCAACTGGGCTCGCAGAAAAAAAGCCGCAAGCGATTCCGAACAAAGATAACTTGGAAAACGAGAATTTCATGTTTGCACTACCGATTGTTTGACATCCCAGAGGCGGAAGCGGACGCACCATGTATTATGTCGCAGGATTTCGATAACACGCAATGCATGCATTGGCGTTTTTGTACCGATTTTCCCACATTCACGTTTAGTATCGAATCATCCGATAAAGAAGCTCGACACCAAGCGACAGAGTGACGTTTAAAACGCAAGCACCGATTGTGCTGGAAAAAGGCAACGTTCCGCGTGTTCCGTTTTTAGGAGCGAACCACTCGGCTATCGTTATTTATCATCGTCGCCTTTCGCTCCTAGAAAGAACGCGTTCTCAGTCGGATAAGCTATGGTAGCCCGACGCGTGAGCGGCTTGTTGCTTGAATGGGCTGTGATACGGGGTATTCGAACGTGGTATGGGCGTGTCGCCCATGAATTCACGAGCGAGCGCGCTCGTGCCACGCGATGGTAACCCGACGCGTGACGGCTTGTTGCTTTAGTGAAGTCGTTATTGGTTAAGGGCGGTATGACGGACTTCCAAGTCCGTCCATGGGGAATTCGACGGACTTGGAAGTCCGTCGTACCAATAAAGCAACAAGCCGGTGAGGCTTAGGGTTGTCAAAACCCAGGCTGTCTGCAAAAGGTGCCAGGTCCACTCATCTTATGTAGATAGACTGTGCGAAAGGCGACGATAATAAATTCACGGCGAGCGAATGCTCGCCGTTTTTGTTCCACCCTACCGCTTGCCTAGCCCGAAGTTGACAATCGATGGGTCAACGATTACAAGTTAGTTGGGGTTGAACATTGGAAACATTTGTTTCGTGAGCACGCCGTGTTACTGGTCCGAAAAATAAGAATTCATGTCGGACCTATTCTGCTGGCTGTGATTTTGATCGTTGGCACCGCCGCTTGGCAACGTTGGGCGTCCCGATCTTTTGGTGCGAATGTTTCGGGGAGCTCCCTACCGGGCTTGGTGGCCGGATCGATTGCTGCTGCCATCATTTTCTTCGAATTGCTCTTATGGCCACGCAAGAGGCTTCGACGCTTCAAGCTGTTCCCAACCAAGTTTTGGCTATCCGCTCATTTGTGGCTCGGGCTGGCGACGGGTCCGCTCGCCTTGATTCACTCCGGTTACCGATTCGGAGGAACGTTTAGTACCGCCTTGATGTGCCTCTTGTTTTTTGTACTGGCAAGCGGCATTTATGGTTGGATGATGCAGATTGTGATTCCAAAATGGATGCTCGGAAATTTGCCTTTCGAAACCATCGGCAGTCAAATCGACGATGTTTCGATCCAGAACGCACTGGACGCGAGGAGAATGTTGACCGTTGCCTTTGGTCCTAAGCCTTCGGGATTAACGAAACTTGCTAACCTTGATGAGATATCTGCTAAAATGAGAGGCTCAAGTATGGTCAGGGATCAAGATGGACGCGTCAGCCAGATCGTGGTCGGAGCAATTCAGCGACGAGGGGACAGTCGCTCGCTTCTCGAAATGGAGAACGTCGAAATGGAGTTTAATTCACTTGACGGCAAGGAAGTTTGGCGGCAGTATGCCTCGGTGGTCGAACCGTTTTTGTTGAGGGGAATTCCACTCTCAATGGAAAACACCAGCGCGAGGTCAAATCGCCTATCGCCCCTTCGAACACCGCTTAAAACGGATGACTGGTTTGGACTATTGCGAGAATCCTGTTCCTTAAACGCAGTACCTGTCCTGGAAAGTCTCAAGGAATTGTGCGAGCAACGACATCAATTTAACGCTCAAAGACGTGCTAATGCCTTTCTTCATGGTTGGATAGCCATACATGCGGGAGTATCCGTCATGCTTGGGATTTTGCTGCTAACGCACATTGTCCTCGCGCTCAAGTACTTGTAAGCCACAGACCAAAGGAAGTTGCATGTCCAGGAACGGAAAACAACGTGCGCAAAGAATCGATCGGCAGTATCACACCCTGTCCGACCGATTTGTTCATCGCAAGCGATGGTTTGGCGTTATTGGGTTTTTCGCCGCAATCGCCTATTCGTCCTGGTTGTTTTCGAGCCGGGGAGCATTGCAAGTGAGTACCGGTGACCTTTCGCGAGCCCACTTTGCATGGAACAAATCCGGTTGCGAGAACTGTCATTTGCCGTTTCTTCCCATTCGCAAAGATGCGTTCGGTGGCGACGTTCCTGCAACCATCTCGCAAAACAACCACAATTGCAATAGTACGTGCCACGCCGTCACCGACCACTTTGGCAATCAAACCCTTCCAAATGTCTTGGCATCCGAGAGTTGCAACTCGTGCCATCGCGAACACCTTGGCTTCGATCGGAGCTTGGTAGATGTTGCGGACAACCAATGTGCGCGCTGCCATCTGAAACTCGAAAATGTTGCTGTCAGCTCCAGTAAGCAGTTTGCCTCGGTAGGCAATTTCTCAAATGCGGATGGGCATCCCGTTTTCCCCTTTGAAAAGCTGGAGAAGGATCCTGGAACCATCCAATTTAGTCACACGCAGCATTTGAGGCCTGGCCAGCCCAAAAAACCAGGCGATCGAACCGAGAAACGCATCGACAATATCCCCGAAAAATACAGGAAACAGTACAAGGATCGACTTGGTTCCAACGATTTGATTCAACTCAGTTGCAGCGACTGTCACGAACGGGACGTCGCATTGCCGGGCTACGAAGAACTTGAGTCCTTTTCTCCAGTCATCTCGGAGAGCCGAGTTGGTGTTCGCTCGAATTCGCATTTGCTCTATAAGCCGATCGAGTATGAAAAGCATTGCGTTGCTTGCCATGATTTGGGCGGAGTCGAACATGGACTGGATCGCGCTGAAACCGAAGCGGCGATCGAACGCCTAATGCGGATGAGACTATTCGAATCCGTCAAACGGCGCGGCCCTGAGTCAAAAATGACAGACGTCGAAATCGAGGGCCTTAGCATCCGATGGAACTCCTTGCTAACAGACAAAACCGAGGGTTGCATCAAATGTCACTTGAGTGCAGATGCGACGTCGAACTCGATCGTGCAGCCGAGTCAAATTGCAAGTCGCTGGCTCAAGGACGCGACGTTTACGCACGGTGCGCACTTGATGATCTCCTGCCGAGACTGCCATTCGGAAGCATATGTGCAAAACGAGGGTTCCATTGATTCGGAAAGGGACGCAAGTCAAATCATGATTCCTGGAATCAAGAGTTGTCGTGCTTGTCACATTCAAGACGCAGAGGATCGATCGAGCCAATTTGCGTCCAACAAACTTGTCGTATCCGCAGACTGTGTGGATTGCCATCGTTACCATGTGGATCCACCCAAGTCGCTCAACCCTTCCAGGATAGGCTCCGTTTCCTTGGAGCAAGTACGAGCGCTCTTGGCAATCGAGAAGTCGCCATGAAGAGACGCTCCCAGAGACTCGTCGTTCTAATGGCCAGCATGAATTGGTGCCTGGTTGCATTTGCATCGGCCGAGGACAAACAGCCTCCGAAAACAGGAGCATCTGGAAACAGCATTTCAGGGTGTATGACAACTGCTTGCCATGGTGCAAACATTGCCTCCGATGCTCCGATTTGGCAGCGCGCTGGGAGTATTTGGTTTGATCAAGATCCGCATGCTCAAGCCTATACTTCTTTGCAGAACGACCTTTCCAAAAACATTGTCTGGCGGATGACGAAACGGGAAATGGTCGTTTCCTCTTCGGAATACAACGCTTTTCTCGAGAACAAATGTGTTTCATGTCACGCAAGCGAACTAGCGCCGGTCTCCAAGCGCAACCTTGGGGGCGACTGTCAAATTTGTCATGGGTCTGCGGACGCTTGGGATGATATTCATTTCTCCAAAGAATGGCAGTCACTCGGCGCCACGCGATTCGAAGATCGCAAAATGGTGAACGTCGAATCGATCGCTCTGAGAGCCGCCGTTTGTTCCTCGTGCCATGTCGGCGAACTCAGCCGAATCGCAGGTCGAGATCGGGAAGTCGACCATCAGCTGATGGCAAGTGGACACCCTCCTATGTATTTTGATTTTGAACTGTTTTCACGTCGATACCCAAAACACTGGGAGACAAAAGACGAACTCGCCCAGTATGGGAAATCCTCCCGACTTCGCAGTTGGCGTATAGGCAAGCTGCAAGCTTCGATAGCTCGCTTGAAAATGCTCACCGCTCGGGCGGAGAAAGCACAGCAGTCGGATTCCATCCACGATTGGCCAGAACTCACTGAGTATAGCTGTACCAACTGTCACCACGCGCTAGAACAACCAAGCTGGCGTCAAGCCAAGGGCGCTAAGGCTTCTTATGAGTGGGACTCGTGGTGCACCTCTCTTTTACGCGAGGCAATCGGCGAGAATGCTTCGGTCGCGATCAGCAATCAGCTCGAAGAACTGAAAAAGGAAATGGAACGGATCTCGCCGTCGGCCTACGCGGTTCAATCCAAATCCGAGCGAGTGAGGAAATTGTTAGAGATGGAACTCAAGATTGTGATCGATACAAACCAATGGCCCGATGCAGATCTGACCTCCAGACTCGAGGAATTGCTGAAAGCGGAACCGACCCTATCCAGTTGGGAGTCTGCAGCCCAATGGTACATTTTGACAGAGTCGATCGCTGAAGGTTTGAAGATGGACGTTTCAAAAAACAGGTTTTCTAAACTCACGGAAGAAAAATTCTTCAGTCCGCCGAAAACCTGGTTGCGGAATGATGAATCCACGCGTCCTAATTCAAGCGGTTTCCGTCCCGGTTTGCTATCCGAGTACAGCAAAACATTGTTCCAAGAGCTTCGTACCAGACCATGAAATCACTAGTGGATCGCCAAGTGGGGACACGCATCGCCAAGATGCTTCAAGAGGCTCAGCACAAGCACGGACGCATCCACGACGCGGACATCCATCGCATTGCGGACCAGTTCGGTGAGCCAGTTCGCGTCATCCAAGATGTGATTGGGTTCTTTCCGCATTTCCGCCGCACGGCACCTCCCCTATGCCATGTTTCTGTTTGCCGGGACATGAGTTGTCGATTGCGAGGCTCAGTCGAAATTGCAAATAAACTGCGAGAGCTTCAAAAGGATGTCGGTGATGCGACCCTTGAAATCACTGAAGCTTCCTGCTTGGGACGTTGCGATCGAGCGCCAGCGATGTTGATCAACGATTTGCTCTATGTCGCGCACGCACCAATGGAATGCATCGATGCGGTTCGCGCGACGATGGATGGATGCTCGCCCAAGCTGGATAGCGATATGGACACCGCCACAGCTTCGCTCGCTCGAGCCGAGATAGACTGCTATCGCACAATCAACACGGCGAAAACAATTCGAGGTGAGGCTCCTTCGACCTACTATGCTGCGGTTCGAGCCTACGTTCGTGACCCGAATCCGGACAAGGTCATCCAAGCTCTCAAGACGGCAGGTCTCATGGGAATGGGTGGGGCAGGTGCCCCCGCCTCCGATAAATGGAACGAGGCTCGCAACGCGATTGGCGAGGCAAAGTATGTTGTTTGCAATGCCGACGAGAGCGAGCCCGGCACCTTCAAAGACCGAGACCTCATGCTTGCGGCGCCGCATTTAATCATCGAAGGGATGATCATCGCCGGACTTGTCTCCGGTGCCAAGCAAGGATTCATTTACATTCGCCACGAATACTTCGAACAGATTGCGAGGCTTGAATCCGCAATTCAAGATGCCGTTCGGTTGGGAGCTTGCGGGCACGATATCTTCAAGAGCGGTCGAGACTTTCGAGTGGAAGTGTTCGTGAGTCCTGGTGGGTACGTGTGCGGCGAACAAACCGCATTGATCGAAGCGTTGGAAGGCAAAAGATCAGAACCCAGAAATCGCCCTCCAGAGCTTCAAACCAACGGACTTTACGATCAACCTACCATTCTCAACAATGTCGAAACGTTCGCCTGGGTACCGTCTATTTTGTTGCAGCGACCGTCTCCGGAAGCGTTAGAAAAGGAGCAGGCATCCATCGCGTCCGGGACCGTGGAGCCTGCGGGGTTATGGTACAAGTACTCGGGGCGAAACCGATCTCGAGGCAAACGGTTTTTCTCGATCAGCGGCGACCTAAACCGGCCCGGTTCCTACGAGGTCCCATGCGGAATTACGCTTGGCGAATTGATCGATGAGTATGCGGGCGGAATGCGCGAAGGCGTTCCATTGCAGGCCGTCGCATTGAGTGGACCTTCAGGCGGCTTTCTGCCCGCGTGGCTTCCCAAGGGCGCCATACGATTTCCCAAAAAAACAGACCGAGAAGGCAAGGAGACCGACGAGCTCAAGTTTCCTAAACTTGTTGGCGATCCAACGGATATCAAGTTATTGCCGCTTGACCTGAATGCGTCTCGAGAAATCGGATTTATGCTCGGAGCGGGCATCGTTGTTTATAACGAAAACGCCGATATGCTCGATCAAGCAATTGCGTGCAGTCGTTTTTATCAGCGAGAATCGTGTGGCAAGTGCGTCCCATGCCGACTAGGTTCGAGAAAAATGGTCGACATGGCGGAATCTCTTCTGACAAAAACAGCAAATGATGAATTAGACCATGTGAAAAAGGTCGCCATGGAGCTCGCGAGCATTATGGAGAAAACCAGCATCTGTGGCCTCGGGCAAGTTGCAAGCAATCCGTTGCGAAGCTATTTACGATTCTTCCATTCCGCAAACCGTTGAGACGAGCCCTTACGATGGCCAATGAACAAGAACTTGTCGATTCGGTGGAGTATATCAGCGCAAGCGAAGAAGCGCTTTTTGCTCGCGGCCTCGATGGACAACTGATTCGAGCTACGGACGCGACGCTCGACGATCTCGACCTCGACGTGCAGATCTCGATTGACGGCAATCCATTTGCGGTCAAGAAAGCGGTTCCGATGCGAAACTCCCAAGGGGTTATCCTTGCGAACGATCGCGGGGAAATTATTCCGAGGCCCACCACCATTTATGATGCCGTTAACCAACTATATGTGAAGGCATTAGGTGACGTAAACCCGATCCCAATTCTATGTCATCGGGAACATCTCCAACCGGTCGGCGTGTGTCGTGTCTGCCTCGTTGAGATTGAGGAACGACGCGCAAGTGGACGCGTCAAAAAGGACTTGGTGTCCTCGTGTACCTATCTAGTCAAGGAAGGAATGATAATCACGACGTCGGCCAGCCAAGACCAGCCGAAAACTGTCGACCTTATCAAAAACTCAGTGGGAATCATCGTCGAGTTACTCGCGTCCGAGCACTTGACACGTCAAGACCTAGATGAAGTACGAAACGGACTCAACAAACACGATCCCAATGAGTTAAAGCGGTTGGTCGCTGAATATGGGAAAGGAGACAAGATTCCGCGTTATGAGCCAAGTTTACTGGCTGGCAATCGTGGCCAAGATCTTTCTTCGGAAATCATCTCGGTCAATCACGACGCGTGCATACTCTGCCAACGCTGTACGCGAGCATGCAATGACATCAAGCAAAATGACGTGATGGCGCGCGAGGGGAAAGGCTACGATGCTCGAATTGCATTTGACACCGATCTACCCATGCTTGAGAGTTCGTGCGTTTCATGTGGCGAATGTGTGATTTCCTGCCCGACCGATGCGCTTACCTTTCGGACCTCGGTGGTCGAAAAGCAAGGGAAAAAGATTCTAGAACAAACACGCAAGAGCAGTGGCAAAGACGGGACCGTTGTCACTGCCGAAGAGATGCTTGAGATCCCCATTTTCTCCGGAATTCCCTATAAGTTCCTACAATTCAACGGTGGGGCATGCGTACGACGTGTTTTAAGACCGGGAGAGTCGCTTTGCACCGTGGGCGAGTACGGCTCGACTGCGTACTTAATTCAAAGTGGCAAGTTTGAAATTGTGGTCGGCGCGAAACCTCAAAACCAATCTCGGGCGAGCGTGAGCAAAAGACCTGGATTCTTTCAGCGTGCCCTTGGTTTGACATCAAGATCAAAACGGGTACCCAGTCTTGCAACAGGTAGTGATTCCGGAATGCCCGGAATGCCCGGAATGCCCGTGACAAAGGAAAAGCTCTATCGCGGTGTCGAGGATGTCATTCTTGGCGAGATGGCTTGTTTGAATCGACAGAGACGTTCGGCAACCGTTGTTGCGGTCGAAGATTCCGAAGTGATTGAAATCGGCACGAACGTGCTCTACATGTTGCAGCGCAATGCGACCAGTCGAAACGTACTCAATGAAGCATACCGACGGCACGCACTCAATTCGGACATCGAGCGGTTGCCTATCTTCAAAGAACTGACACCCGCCGGACGCGCCGAAGCGGCTCGTATCATCGCCAAGGATGCCGAGCTGATGAGCGTGGAACCAGGTCAAGCTATTTTCAAGCAAGGTGAAAAGAGCGACGATATTTATTTGATTCGACTTGGGTATATCAAAGTGAGTCGCAAGCACGGCACGCGTGAGCAAATAGTCAGTTACGTTGGTCCAGGAGCCGTAGATGGGGCGAGCGGAGCGTTCGGCGAAATCGCTGCACTCTCGTCTATTTATGGTAGTGAGTTGAAAGTGGACTTTGACCAACTCGACTACCTGCCAGGAGTACGTACGTCCACATGCAGTGCTTTGGACCACGTCGAGCTGGTGCGAATCAAGAGCTCGCAATTGAAACAAATTGCGGATGCAAATCCCGACTTCAAACAAAAACTTCTCAACCGCGCAAGGTCTTTGCTTAAAAAAGATACAGAGCGAGAAAGCGAGCTCAGTACCGGCAAATCGAATTTCGTTAACCAAGGGCTTTACAATGCGCAGAGCTTACTCGTATTGGATTTAGAGTCCTGCACTCGGTGTGACGAGTGCACCAAAGCGTGTGCGGATTCGCACGGAGGTGAAACAAGACTTGTCCGCGAAGGGATGCGATTCGAGAATTTCCTCGTTGCAACCAGTTGTCGTTCGTGTACGGATCCCTATTGTCTGGTTGGATGCCCGGTGAACTCGATTTTTCGTGAGGGATCCAAGGAGATCGTGATCGAAGATCATTGCATTGGTTGCGGACAATGCGCCACCAACTGCCCATATGGAAACATCACGATGGTTGGTCATCAAGAGGGCTTTCGCGGTGAGGGCAACATGCAAATTCCCCTGATACAGCAAAAAGCGACAACCTGCGATCAATGCAAGAGCATCGGCGGTACACCTCGCTGCGTCTACGCGTGCCCTCACGATGCAGCCTTTCGCATGACCGGTGACGAACTGGAAGAAGCGGTGCTAAGCCGAAAGCCATCGTAGGGGTTGTTTTGGCCCAGCGTGAGTAGAGGAAAGGCTTTTCATTCTCAATAGGGGCCAGCCGGCAAGCCCCCAAAACCCCTAGATTTATTGCTTGATGGTCAAAGGAAAGTTAAACGAGTGGACGCCATAAACGGGCTGCTTACGACGTCCACACCATTTGCCTTTGACATCGACTCGGCGCACGGGTTGCTTCCCAGCATTGTCCTATCCTCCAGTCGAGTTTCTAACGTTCCATTGCTTTGGGGTTAGTACCGAGTGCTGGACAACACTTGCCCATGCATATAGAGAAGTGGGCGAGTATTTGAACTCACGTCATGCTTTTCAGTTGGCTTGTGGATTTTGTGAGGATTCAGTGACACGCATTTCGAAAGCACGCACCTATCTCATTCAAAACGATCCTAACAAAAAATCTAGCACAACAAAGAATCGACAGGCAAGTTGCCGACAGGACACTTTGCTTTGCTTAAAACTCGCTCGGATGTCGTTCCCCGAAGACCGTCAAGGAATCCATCGGGACCATCCGTTGTCATCACGATAAGATCCGCCTCGATGGAATCTGCTGTTTTTAGGATCACGCTCGCAGGATCTCCTTGTTCGATGATTTCCGTCCATTTCCAGGTGGAGTCCTTAGGAAGATGCAATGGATTTGGTTCCCCGTTTGGACTCACTCGAAGTAGCGTTACCGTCCCAGTCGGCAGATCAAGCCCTTCGATCATTCGAGTTACAATCTCCACGGCGGGTTGAGCCTCTGGTTTATCCGCAACGGGTATGAGAATGTTCTTTAGACTTATTGACCCATCTTCGAACGCGACAAATCCATCGACACCGTTAGGTATGAACAAGGTCATTTGTTTCGCACCGCGAGCAATCGGTTCCCCCACCGACTTGCCCAGCCAACGCATAATCCCTTCTCGCTGCTGAATCGCCAAAACAATCAAATCGGCACTATGGACGGCAAGGTAGTCGAGACAGGCTTTCACGGGATCTTTGCTCGGCGTGATGATCTTACGGACATCAATTCCAAGATCGACTACATCGCTCTTGGAACTTCCTTCCGGTATCAATTTCCAACGCTCCAATGTTTCGCGGACACCTGGAAAGTTGTGCCAGTCGTCACTGGCACTGGGGTCCACATGAAGCACCGTCAACACGGCTTTGGTAGCAAGAGAGAGTCTCAAGGCATGGACAAAAGCCGTTTCACTCGACTCGGAAAAATCAGAGGGGATAAAAATGGTGTTGATCGTCCGCTCTGGATGTAGTCGTGGTTCGTTCATTTTTTTAGGGTCATCGCTTCAGTACGAAAATTGGGTTGTCCGTGTTGCTTTCTACTTTCATCGTAAGCAAGAGAGTAGTCTACCAAACGATTCCGTGTCGCGACGGCCATGCACCGAAGTTAATTCGACTTTTGTGTAGGGACCCTTGGGAATAATGGCACTCATGATTCTTCCTGTCCTCCGATAATTTCAATGTTTAGACCAGCAGTCGCACCGGACAGCGATAGCGAAATGAGCACTTCCATTTTCGCTTCGCATCGCCTGGATGCCAAGTCTTTCGCTTACTACTTCGAATCACGACGAGCCTGATTGCGTTTCCCGGTCGCACTCGCGTGTGCGCGAATTGGTTTTACGTCACCCCTGGGCATTGCCGAAGACTTCGCGGCCGCTTGCACGCGAACACTGCTTTTGGTCGCGACTGAGCTTGCCGTCTTTTTTTCATGGCTGGCAACTCAGGGGTGGTTGTTAGGCCTGTAGCATGGATTTGAGATCGCCGTCGTCGGCAATGATTCACTCTGGACGATGGAGGGTCACCGATGGATGTTCGCCGAAAAGTTGGCGGTACTTCGCTGCGAACCGGCCGAAATCAAAAAAACCATTTTCGGCAGCCGCCATCGCAACGGTGGATTCACCAGGATCGCTGCTCCGCAACCTCTTTCGGGCTAGATGAAGGCGATAATTGATCAAGAACGCTTGCGGGCTCATGTCGAACTGATCGCGAAAAGCATACTCCAGCGCTCTCTCGCTCACGTCAAGAATAACCGCTAAATTGCGAACCGACATTTTGGGGCCTTGGTAATCATGGAGCAACTCGATGGCTTGAGCAGTTAGCCGCCTGGCATTTCTGTTGGAAAGTTGAGCACGAGGCGCGTCACCGTTCCTCAAAACTTCGCAAATCGTCGATAACAGATCATCTTGTAGAACGACGAAGTCGGGTGAGTGCAAAGACGACAAGCCAAGCCTCTCGCTGTACCCTTGAATTTTTCTCGCCTGCGAATAGAGCCTCTTAAATTCTTGGTTTTTAACTTTCGGTACGAAGACCGATGAACGTCGGCTTGTCGGTTCTGAATCGCCGAACAAAAGTCGCTCGGGAACAAATATGGAAAACCAACTAACAGCACCGTGCCCGGCGATACCAAACTCGGAATCGGGGGGGAAAATGGCAATTGCCCCGGGACCGATTCTTAGCCCGTTCACACAAACGGGAATGCCAGAAAGCTGGAAGTAAAGTCCCCAACCACTCTGATGCATCTTTCCAAAAGCCAGGATTCCGCTCCCTTCAACTGCAAACTGAATTCGTAGGGAATGCAACTCAATTTCTTGAAGGGACCATAGGTGTTGTTGTCTTTGCGGGTGAATCAGACGAACATCCAAATCGACACCGCGAATAGCACTTGCATACGCATCGAAGTCAATGAAATGGAGCGGATTCATAACGGATTGACAAGTCGGTAAGGAAATTCTTCGGCTGACAACGACGGCAGTATCCATCGTCGTCGTCACTTCGTTGGTAGCCGTTAGGTTGGATTGCGGATTTTACGTAGACCGGAAGACTTTTTTTTGGATTATATCCAAACAACCGGCTTGATACGAGCAGGGGAGTTGGGACGCGGCCTCGTTTTTCACATGTAGTTGAAATTAAGGCAACCACATTCACGGTCATCGAGGCTGTGACAGAGTTCTAGAATTTGCAAGCGCCAAGCTTCACATCCTTGAGCGATTTTAGTGGTGTGTTCTCAACATTGGTTCACTTTTAGAAAGATCGCAAAATGCTTAAAAAGAGAATGGCACTTCCATTCGCTGCAGCCCTGACTTTCGTAGGGTTGGTCAGCGGCACCGGTTCGGCGCAGCAGCCGAAGAAACCGAACATCGTTGTTATTTGGGGAGATGACGTCGGCCCGACAAACCTCAGTATTTACAGTCGCGGTGTGATGGGTTATCGCACACCGAATATCGATCGCATTGGGAAAGAAGGGGCCGTTTTCAGCGATCATTACGCGCACCCCTCTTGCACCGCCGGGCGTTCCGCATTTATTACGGGCATGTACCCCATCCGGACGGGCCTGACGTCGGTGGGAATGGTCGGCGGGCCAGTCGGTATGCAGGCTCACGACGCCACTCTCGCCGAAGTATTGAAGACGCAGGGCTACTCGAACGGTCAGTTCGGCAAAAATCACCTAGGTGACCGGAACGAGCATCTGCCAACAATGCACGGCTTCGATGAATTCTTTGGCAACTTGTACCACCTGAACACGGAGGAGGAGCCGGAGGACGAAGACTATCCTTCCGACCCGAAGTTTAAAGAGCGTCATGGACCTAGGGGTGTATTGCACACTTGGGCAACTGACAGTGTGAATGAGACGGTCGATCCTCGGTTCGGAAAGGTGGGCAAGCAGCGGATTGTCGACACCGGTCCACTGACTCGAAAGCGGATGGAAACTGTGGACGGTGAGCTTATCCAGGAAGGCCTCAAGTTTATGGACAAGGCTCATGGAGAGGGCAAGCCGTTCTTTGTTTGGTTTGCAACCACCCGCATGCACACCTTCACGCGAGTGCCGGAAGAGTATCGCAACAAAGCAAAGGAGTACACCAGCTACCATGATTCCTATGGCGCGGGAATGATTCAGCACGACGAAGAAGTGGGCACGGTCCTTAAACGTTTGGACGAAATGGGCATCGCAGACAATACTATCGTAATCTACTCTACGGACAACGGCGTCGAGCATTCCACTCACCCGCACGGTGGTACAACTCCATTCCGTTCGGAGAAGATGACGACGTGGGAGGGTGGTGTCCGTGTTCCGATGTTGATTCGCTGGCCAGGCAAAATCCCGAAAGGATCGGAGCTTAATGGCATTCAAAGTCACGAGGACCTCTTCACAACGTTATCGGCGGCTGCGGGAGTTGCGGACATCCGCGAACGAATCGCAAAGGGTGACAAGCTGGGCACCAATGTGGAACACAAGAACCATATTGACGGGGTGAACAATCTTGACTACTGGACCGGCAAGGCAACCGAGTCCGCGAGAGAAGAGTTCATCTATTATGCGGAGTCCCGACTGCAGGCCATACGAGTGAATCAGTGGAAGGCTCACTTCTTCGTTCGCGACGGCTATTACGGGACCACAACGAAGCTAGACATTCCGTGGCTTTTCAATGTGCGACAGGATCCCTATGAAAGCTACGAGCAAGCGCCTGGACCTCGGGCGATGCTTACACAACAAAAGACTTATCTGTTCAATGAAATTACGGATCGCTTGGGACGGCACATGGAAACCCTACAGAAGTACCCTCCGAAGCAGAAAGGCTCTAGCCTGAGCGTCGGAAATTGAGGATAAAGTCGATCAGGATATTCTGCATTGGGGACACGCATCCCTCCCAGTGCGGAATTTTGAATTTCCAGTGCTTTGGTCGCATGCGCCCCGGAGCGCCTGGGAAATGGTGCTCACTTTGTAGCGGAACAGCGCAAGCTGTCCGGTGACCGTAGGCAAATCACTTGGATATTCACCGGGCGGCTCGCGCCGCTCCGCTACGAAAACATTGGTTCGAACCGAATGTGAGTGCCCTTGGGCGCCTGGAAGTGGACATATGACTCAGGTTTCCGCTGGCATCTGTCTTGTGCAAGTATGTTTCGACCGTACCATGTCGGCCTGATATGCAATATATTTAAATGACTTTAACTGCCTTTTATTGGAGAATTGATGAATTCCATACGCGTCGTGTGTCTGCTATCGATCCTGATCGGCGACTATTGTCTGCCCATTTCGAACTTATCTAGCTCGCTCTTGGCCCAGGACCAGACTCCCACAAGAGACGGAGTCCATCAACGTTTTGATCAATCTCAATTTTCCCCCTATGCCGGTCGCAGCTATCCGACCAAGGTCTTGTGGGGCGATACTCACTTGCACACTGCTGTTTCGGTGGACGCTGGTACGATGTGCCGCCTCAACCAGGAAGATGCGTATCGGTTCGCACGCGGAGAGGAAGTGATATCGACAGGTGGTTTACGAGCCAAGTTATCGAGGCCTCTCGATTTCGTCGTCATCGCCGACCACGCCGAGATGTATGGATTGATGCCTCAACTCTTGAGCGGTGATCCGGAAATCTTGGCCACCGAAAAAGGGAAGCGTTGGCATAGCATGATTACGACCGGCGATCGCGATCAAATCTTTGATGCGGCGATGGAGATCATCGGTACGCTTAAGGACAAGAATCCGCCGATTGCGAGTGAGAAGGCCGTTCGTAAAGCCTGGCAAAATTACACGGCACTCGCCGACAGATACAATGAACCGGGGCGGTTTACGGCGCTGATCGGATACGAGTACACGACACGCGGTGGCTTCAACTTGCATCGCAATGTGGTCTTTCGAGGAGATGCGAGTGTGGCGAACCGGATGCTTCCCTTCTCGCAATACGATAGCCAGAATCCGGAAGATTTATGGAGATCACTGGCCAAGTTTCAAGAAGAGTCCGGTACGGAAGTCCTCACTATTCCTCACAACGGAAATCTTAGCAACGGTCGCATGTTTTCTGTGCTGACCAACGACGGCAATCCGTTAACGCGTGAGATCGCGGAACTGCGAGCCCGCATGGAGCCTCTCATCGAGGCCACTCAAATCAAGGGAGATGGCGAAGCCCATCCGTTCCTGTCTCCTAACGATGAGTTCGCTGATTACGAGACCTGGGATAAAGCCAACTTGGATGGGTCGGAACTCAAGAAAAAGGAAATGCTGCAATATGAATACGCCCGGTCGGCACTCAAGATCGGGTTGCAGCTTGAAAAGAAATTGGGAGTTAATCCGTTCAAGTTCGGCATGATCGGTAGCACCGACGCTCACACGGCGATTTCTTCGATTGAAGAAGATAATTTCTTCGGAAAGCATTCTGGGGTCGAACCGGAACCTAACCGTTGGAAGGATCTCGTTCTCGCGTCAGCCCTCGATCCGAGTTTGACGGTTTTAGGCTGGCAACAAGCATCCTCGGGTTATGCAGCGGTCTGGGCGTCCGAGAATACGCGTGAGGGAATTTTTGATGCGATGAAGCGAAAAGAAGCGTACGCGACAACGGGTTCGCGAATGATGGTTCGCTTCTTTGGTGGCTGGGATTTCGTGAACGAAGACGCCAACACGCGTCAACCGGCGAGCATCGGTTATGAAAAAGGAGTTCCGATGGGAGGGGATCTGCGAAAGGCTCCAGAAGGCAAGTCACCTACATTCCTTGTGGCAGCCCTCCGAGATCCATACAGCGGAAATTTGGATCGTATTCAGATTGTGAAAGGTTGGCTCAATGCGGATGGCACCACCGCTGAAAGGATTTACGATGTGGCAGTTTCCGGCGGTCGACAAATCGGCACGGATGGACGTTGCAAACAACCGGTCGGCGACACGGTCGACATCAAGAACGCAACCTGGAAAAACACCATTGGCGCTCCGGAATTGATCGCCGTTTGGAAAGACCCGGAATTCGATAGCAAACAAAATGCGTTCTATTACTCTCGTGTGATGGAGATCCCGACACCACGGTGGACAGCTTACGAGGCAAAACGTTTTGGCGTCGAAATGCCCAAGGAAATCCCCATGACCACGCAGGAACGAGCGTATACCTCACCAATCTGGTACACTCCGTAATTTTTAGCATTCGCCAGTCATCGCAACCTATTTTTAAATTTCGTAAATTGACTTTGAAAGATCACCAATGATCAAGAATTACCGGCTTTCACGATGGTTCTTTTCTCTTGCAATGGTTGGATCTGCGGCCATGGCCCAGGACAGCGTCACCACGGATGCTGGTACCATCAATGCAGAAAAGACAAAGAAACACTTCCAAAAGGATGCATACTCGCCTTATGCGGGTCGCAACTTCCCGGATCGTCCATTGTGGGGTGAAATGCATTTGCATACTTCCTGGTCACCGGATGCAGTGGGTGGTGGGACGAGAGTTGGTCCGGAAGAAGCCTATCGATTTGGGCGGGGTGAAGAAGTCATTTCGTCCACGGGCCAGCCTGTTCGTTTATCCAGACCCCTCGATTGGTTGGCGGTCGCCGATCACTCGGATGTGATGGGAGTAATGGCCGAAGTGATCGCAGGTAACCCAGGCTTAATGCAGGATCCAGTGCTGCGTCGCTGGAATGGAATGATGAACGCGGGACAAGACCAGGCGATGGCGGCGGTCATGGAGGGGATCGCGGCTCAGAGTAAAGGCCAGTTACCCAAAGCGATTACCGATCCAAAATTGTTCAAGGACATCTGGCAGCGATACATTTCCATCGCCGACAAATACCACGACCCTGGACGATTTAGCACGTTAATTGCCTACGAGTGGACATCCAACTACGGCGGAGGCAATAACTTGCACCGTAACGTGATCTACCGTGACAGTGCGGACGTGGCGAAACAGATGTTACCGCTCACTACCTTCCAGACGGAGAATCCTGAGGAGTTGTGGAAGTGGATGGAACGGTACGAGGAAAAGACTGGTGGGAATGTATTGGCGATTCCCCACAATGGCAACTTATCGAACGGAACCATGTTTGCCGTGGAGACGTTCGATGGCAAGCCACTGACCAAAGAATGGGCCGAAGCCCGCAGCAAATGGGAGCGACTTTACGAAGTCACTCAGGGCAAAGGGACAAGCGAACAGCATCCAGCGCTGTCGCCTGGTGACGAGTTCGCCAAGTTCGAGATTTGGGACAAAGGAAACCTCAATGTGGTTCCCAAGAAGCCAGGTATGCTGAACTTTGAGTACGCACGCGAAGCGTTTAAGAACGGTTTGGAGATCCAACGAAAACTAGGTGTTAATCCATTCAAATTCGGTTTGGTGGGTGCAACAGATGCTCATACGGGTCTTACCGCCGCAGAAGAAAACAATTTCTTTGGAAAGTTTCCGTCCTCGGAACCTGATCCAGAGCGTTGGAATGAAGACGCTTTTAATTTCGAAGGCCGAATTGTCAAAGGATGGGAGTTGGGAGCGTCGGGGTATACCGGTGTTTGGGCAACCGAAAACTCACGCGAAGCGATCTGGGATGCGCTTCACCGCAAAGAAACCTACGCAACCACGGGGCCTCGCATGACGGTCCGTTTCTTTGGCGGATTCGACTTTACTGCGGAAGATGCCCAAAGTCGGCAACCTGCGGTGGCGGGTTATACGAAGGGAGTTCCCATGGGAGGCGATCTCCAAAGTGCACCGAGTGGCAAGGCTCCAACCTTCCTCGTGGGGGCATTGAAGGATAGCTTGAGCGGCAATCTCGATCGAATTCAAATCATCAAAGGATGGCTCGACAAACAAGGGAAAGCACAAGAACGTATCTACAATGTTTCCTGGGGGGATGCAGATAAACGCAAGCTCGATGCCAAAGGCAACCTCCCGCCGGTCGGAAACACAGTCAATGTGAGCAAAGCAACTTGGACCAACACCATTGGCGATCCTGAGTTGATTACGGTTTGGTCCGATCCGGATTTCGATGCAAAGACCTCAGCCTTTTACTACGCACGCGTCCTGGAGATACCGACGCCTCGGTGGAATGTTTATGATGCCGTCCACTACGGCATCAAGATCGGCCCTGAAGTCCCTGTTTCGATCCAGGAGCGAGCCTATACGAGCCCGATCTGGTACACGCCTCAGGGCAACTGAGAAAGCCGATCCATCGCAATGTGTCGAATCGCAATGTGTCGAATCGCAATGTGTCGAATCGTAATACTAGGTATCGTATTGAGTCTGGGCATAGCGCTTGCCGAGAAGTCGGCTGCCTGCCCGATTTGTATCGGATTCCCCAGCCGGACAGATGCCGATGTTTTGCTCGAGGGCTATTGCGTCATGCTTGGCCGACCGGATCCAGCGGATCCGTTCCAGTACACCCCGGGAGCCGTGTTGAAGGGATCCTATGACGGATCAAGTATCGATCTATTGGTGGACAGTGCCACCAGTCGTATCCTACAAGTTCACCCGAATACGCACGTCCTACTTGTGCAGAGCAAGCCGAATGGGCCATGGCAAAGTTTGGGTTGGATGAATGAGGCATTGGAAGCCGTGGTGCAACGCGTTCTCGCGGCGGGGCCAAGCTGGAAGGGGCCAGATGCGATCAAGCAGCGAGTTGAATTCTTTTTATCGCTTGTCGCGCACAAGGATAGTCGGATACGCGAACTGGCCTATCTGGAATTGGGTCGGGCTCCTTACTCAATGGTTCGTCAACTCGGTCGTGTCATTCCTCGCGAGGCCATCGAGCCGATGCTGCAGGAACGCCGTTATTACGAGTGGCGAGGCCTAGCGATTCTGCTACTGGCTCAGAGTGATTCCGAGACGGATCGTCAGTATGTACGGGAATCCTTCCAAGCCGCAGAACGGTTTGCCGTGGTGACCCATCTCGCAGCCTGGGCGTCAGCAGCCATAGAAGTGGATGCAGTGTCAACGATGGATCAAATCGAAGAGAAATATTTTGGTCAGGTTGATCGAACTCCGGAGGAACTAAAGGCGATATTTAGTGCTCTGTCGATGCATGGATCACGCGAAGGGTTCGCACTTAGAGACCGCATCGTTGTGTGCTATGGACGATTGTTGGAAAGACTGCCGGAGCTGGCTCCGCAGGTCGCAGCGGATATGCACGCTTGGAAACGAAAGGAATTGTCGGATGCATTAGCCCACGTATTGGATAAGCAGCACGATGCGATGGATCAGGCTGGGATCATCCAGGTTCAGCGTTACCTCCAGTCGATTAAGATCGCCGTATCCACTGGGCGGTCCCGTGACTGAAGACATGAGCTCGAAAAGCAATGCGATGAACAGCCCGCCCAACGCTTCGCAAAATTCGGGGCCTGTGTCCAATATCCCTGGGGCTCGCATCATGGCCGTCCTTTCGGAACCCCTCCTTCATTTTTTGCTCATTGGGGCTCTGCTTTTTTGTGCGTACACTTATTTGCAGAGTGATACCCGTTCCACCCCCCAAAGTTTCGTAGTTACTGCGGGCAAGATCGAGCATTTGGCGTCGCTTTTTTCACGCACCTGGCAACGACCACCAACTCGCTTGGAGCTTGAAGGACTGATCGGCGATTATGTTCGCGAAGAGATCGCCTACCGCGAAGGCATGAAGATGGGTTTGGATCAAGATGACACGATCATTCGTCGTCGTATTCGCCAGAAACTGGATTTCATTGCGGATGATTTGGGGAGCCAGATCGAACCGACCGAAGAGCAACTCACAACGTTTTTGAATGAGAGCCCGGACAGCTACCGTATCGACCCTCGGATAACTTTTCGGCAGGTCTTCCTGGACCCTGAGCGTCACGCTTTGGATCTCGAAGAGAGCATGGCGAAGCTACTGGACACGCTGAAGTCCGATCCGATAGCCGATGCCCTTCATCTCGGAGATCAGACACTTCTGGAGCACCAGAACGCAGATCGATCGAAACGCGAAGTCGCCAGCAATTTTGGGCAGCAGTTCGCAGAGGAAATCGTCAAACTCCCTTTGCAGCAGTGGCACGGGCCGATCCGGTCAGCGTACGGGGTTCATGCCGTGTATATCACCGAGCGAACGGACGGACGATTGCCCCCTTTGAACGAAGTTCGTGATCTGGTGCGCAGGGACTGGGAACAGAAGCATCGAACAGATCTGGTAGAGAGCTTCTATCAGGGATTGATGAAAAAGTACGAGGTCGCCATCGAATGGCCTGACACAGCTGCCGAGGAACCCTGATGCGTGGCATGAGACATTGGTTCGCGGCTTCATGCCTGGGTCTGATCGCATGGTTGGGATTGGAACTGTGCACGTTCGCGCATGAAGCCAGGCCAGCCTATCTTCTATTGAGGCAAACGACCCCTGATACCTTCGACCTGTTGTGGAAGGTGCCAGCGCAGGGTGACAATCTGCGTTTGGGGCTATACGTGCGATTGCCGGATACGGCGGAGCGGTTGAACGAGTCCCATGGCATGTTCGTTGGGGGCGCTTACGTAGAGCGTTGGAGGTTCCGTGAGCCGAACGCGTTGGTCGGTTCCACGATTCAGATAGATGGCCTGCGCCACACGCTGACGGATGTATTGGTCCGTATCGAACGCTTAGACGGAACGACCCAGATTGCTCGCTTAGCGCCGGAGTCCCCTTCACTGAAAGTAACTGCGGCTCCCAGCGGATGGGAAGTGGTCAGCACGTACTTTTGGATCGGTGTTGAGCATATTCTCCTGGGTGTCGATCACTTGCTATTCGTGTTGGGATTGCTGCTCATTGTCAACACAACGAGTGCTCTGGTGAAAACGATTACCGCGTTTACGATCGCACACAGCATCACGCTTGCCCTCTCCGTCTTTTCTGTGATTCACGTTCCTGATGCTCCACTGAACGCCATGATAGCGCTTAGCATCTTGTTTCTTGGCCCTGAGGTCGTTCGCAAGTGGCGTGGGCAATCGAGCTTTACGATTCGCCATCCTTGGTTTGTCTCTTTTGTCTTTGGATTAATGCATGGAATCGGATTTGCCAGCGGTTTGTCCATGACTGGAATACCGCATGGAGAAATTCCATCGGCACTCCTGTTTTTTAATCTAGGTGTCGAGGCTGGGCAGCTTGCATTTGTGTTAGTAGCCATTTGGGTGACCATGTCCTTGCGGACCTTGGAATTGGATCGGGCCTGGTGGTCAAGGCGAATACCTGCTTACGTAGTCGGTTCGCTTGGGGCATTTTGGACGATTCAGCGTTGCTTGATATTAGTGGGTCTTGGATGAAAAACGATAGAGTCGAGTCGGAATCGGGGATTGCGAAGCACTTTACTTATCCGAGGCTATGGATCTCCTTAGGCAAGCGGCTGATATGCTTTTACCGGGAGGGCGACGCCATCCCTCTAAACAACTTTGCAATGGCGAATGCATTGGAAACCAATGGGAGGGCGAGGCTCCTACCGAGCTTACGACGCAATGGTTCGGCAGGAGCCTCACCCTCCCGTAGGAATGCTCGGCAGGTATGTTTCAATCTGCTGATCTTCTTGTGGCTTGTACTGGTACGTGGCAACTGTGTGTTTGCTCACGGTGATGGAGATATCAGTGGAGGGTTTGCGTCTGGGATTTCTCATCCGATCCGCGGCATGGATCACGTTGTAGCCATGCTTGCAGTCGGATTATGGGGGGCTCAACTCGGGGCTCCCGCCATTTGGGTACTGCCAATTGCATTTCCGCTGGTCATGGCGTTCGGGGCAGCCATGAGCTTGATGGGGTTTCCATTGCCTGGAGTCGAAATTGGCATCGCTTTTTCGGCAATTGTGTTGGGGTTGATGGTCCTGATGGAGTCTCGCCCGCCCTTGGCGATTTCGCTTTCATTGGTCGCTGCATTCGCATTGTTTCATGGGCATGCTCATGGCGGGGAACTTCCCCACGGTGAGAGTGGTCTGGCGTATAGTCTAGGATTCGTAGTAGGGACTGGTTTGTTGCATGCCGTCGGGATAGGCATCGGCTGTTTGGGGCACTGGCCTTTGGGCAAGAACTGCTTGCGGGCTGCGGGAGCTTTGGTGATGGTCAGTGGCGTGTACTTCCTGATCTCAAGCTTGGGATACGTTGCCTAATGGGGCCATTCATGAGTCGCCGATTCGTACCACTGAAAGTTCATGCTTGGATTCTGGTTGCGTTCTTCGTTTTGACTTTATTCCCGAATACTGCTCAGGCACACTTAGTCACTTCGGGCGCAGGCCCCTTCTTTGACGGGGTAGCTCATTTCTTTGTGTCGCTGGATGATTTGTTGGTGGTGGTTGCACTGGCTCTACTGAGTGGACTTTTGGGAAAGACGGCAGCTCGCGGGTTGGTGCTAGTACTTCCGTTTGCTTGGTTTGTCGGCATGCTGCTGGGTTTGTCCCTAGCGGATCGCATTAGTGGCAGCGGTTGGGCAACTGCATTCACGGTGTTAGTCGGAGGGCTCTTGCTAAGTTTCCGCGTTAAGCTGCAGGCATGGATGATCGCGTTGATTGCGGGTATGATCGGCCTAGCGCATGGTAGTTGGAATGGAGCCGCGATGCGGGCGACGGAAACCTCGGCGATCGCATCACTTGGTATCGTGGCTGCTGCTGGTGTTGTGGCATTGTTGCTCAGTGCAACGGCGGCATCGGTCCAGCAATCTTGGCAGAGAATTGCAATGCGAGTCATCGGCAGTTGGGTAGCTGCGTTCGGGTTGCTCGCTTTAGCGTGGCACTTTCGGCCCAACGTGTAAATGGATCGGGTTAGCGTAGTTCACTTTTTTAAATAGGGAATCTAATGATGGCTGAGCTGGCGATGACCTGGAAACGCACCGTGGATACCGTGAAAAACAAAATCGAAGTCGCCAAAGAAAGATTTGCAGAAAAGCTCGCGGAATCAGATCGTTGATTTGTTCGTTATTCCACATTTTTACAACTTTTGAATCATTACTGCGTCGGGGAAACTTTTTATGACCAATGAAAGCACTCAGCATGAACTTCCTCGTCACCGACTATGGCAGCCCGTAACCGCGAAGTGGTTTGCGACCGTATTCGGAATATCGCTGACGTATGCGATCATTCGTTATCACTTGGCGGGCGATGTACCGTGGATTCACTTCCCCTTGTTCATCGTCAACAAGGCGACCGCGCTAGCTGCCACGATCTTCGTCGCCAGCTCGTATCTTATTGGTAAGTTGATTCGCTGGCACAATCACGATCCTCGCACCAAGCTCGTCGTGATTAAGTTTTGTGGGTTGATGGGTTTTTCATTGGCGATGATTCATGCCTTTGCATCATTTACCCTTTTGACGCCCGCCTATTTCGCGAAGTACTTTGCCGCGGACGGTCGCTTCAATGTTCAGGGTGAAATCGCCGTGTTCGCCGGCATCATTGCATTGTGGGCGTTGGCATTGCCCGCGATCACCACGTTGCCCATGATGGCCCAGGCAATCGGTGGTATTCGATGGAAACGCAGCCAACGGATGGGGTATGTAAGTTTGATTTTCGTCCTCCTGCATCTGATTGCGTTGGGGTTGCTTGGTTGGATTGCTCCGTCTCAATGGCAGTGGTGGCTTCCCCCGATTAGCTTATGGGCTGCCGCGATTGCTGCCGTTCCATTGATCTTGAAACTCGCGTCGCTAAGCCGTGATCGAAAAGATGTATCGTAATGACTGGCGGAATCGTCTTGTCCTGGCGAACCGCCCGAGATCCCAGACTACCCGTCCAAAGGCAATCCGAGTGACGGTCGTCCCAGTGAAACGGTACTCTTAGCCGACCTCGGTAATCGTGAGGGTTATTCTTCCAGATATTCCAACGGAAGATGACGTTCCAGATCCATGATGGGCTTGGGTTTCCTCGCAATTCTGCACAACTGCTACAACCGAACTTCGAGACTGCAATCTTCAAGCTAAATCCCCAAAGCGCATATTTCCGTCCTGGCTGGCCGCTCGATGTACAGCGGGGCGTAATGTGTCTTTCGGTTGACCTTTTAACTCGGACGGAACCTGTTAGATGTCGATGCAGATTAAGAACGCCTTTCGTGGGGTTCGGTTCCCCGAAGCAACGTTGATTGCGGTGTTGGTTTTTGGTCAAGGGTCGACAGTTGTTCCGTCCCTTGTCGCGTCGGAAGTCCAATCCGAGCCGGACACTTCGCTTATGGAAGTCCAATCCGAGCCGGACAGGTCGCTCACGTTGGGGTGGCCGCTTCTCGAACGTCCTAAATTAACTGGTGATTGGTTCGGTACACGATCGTTAATGAGTGACAGTGGGTTCAATTGGGATATTCACAACACGAACTTCTATTCAGGTGTAGCCGCGGGAGGGTTGGAACAAACGTTTCAGTATCGCGGGCGAAATGATATTCTCCTGAACATCAACGGTGAGAAAGCAGGACTCTGGCAGGGATCCTTTATTGACCTCCATGCGGAATCGGTGTTTGGCACCAACATCAACCAATCTGCGGGGACTTTGGTACCAATCATATTGGCGGAGTCGGTGCCGATCGCAGACGGATCCGTCACAGCCCTTACTGGAGTCAAATTCACTCAAGCGCTAAGCGAAACGGTCATGGTATATGCGGGGAAACTCAATACGCTTGATGGGTTTGGGCAACCTTTCACCGGAGGTGCGGTTGGTCAAGATGGATTCATGAATACGCACTTACTATTCAGTCCGGTTTTGGCTCGTACTTTTCCTTATTCGACTTTTGGGGCCGGATTTGTCGTCGTCAATAGCGATCAAGACTGGCTGTTCAACTTCAATGCATATGACACGAACGATACACCGACCGTGAGTGGGTTCGAAACGTTTTTTGACAACGGCGTTTCGTTGGTCGCCGGTGCAAATCTACCGACCTCATTTTTTGATCGGCTGGGGCATCAAACGCTCTTTGTAACCTACAGTACCGGCTCCTATTTGGATCTCGAAGCATCCGCATATTACGACCCGGGAGTTGGGTTGATACTCCCAAGTTCCCGAACGCGAGGGTCGCAGTCGATCGTGTACGGATTTGATCAAGCCATCTTCGTCGCGGAAGATGATTCCACGAGGTCGTGGGGACTCTTTGGAAACCTAGGTTTAGCCGACACCAATCCCAGTCCATTTCATTGGAGTGCCAATATCGGAGTAGGTGGGGCCAGTCTTGTTCCTCGACGCGAACGCGATACGTTTGGCATCGGATACTTTTACTTAGGCGTTAGCGACTCCTTGAAGCAGTTAGCGCCCCAGGTGTTGCCAATACAAGATGAGAGTGGGTTGGAGGGCTTTTACAATATCGCAGCAACGCCATGGTGCCACATCACGGCAGACTTGCAAGCGGTAACGCCAAGCAGGCAACGTGCTGACGACTTGCTATTGTTTTCGCTTCGAGCGAAGTTCGATTTCTAACGCATGATCCAATTACTTCGTTGCCGCGCGATCCGCTTTCATGACTTGGTAAACCATTTCGTAGGGGGCGGGAGTAACACCGTATTCAATACTTTGATAGGGCCGTTCGAGAACAGCTATCAGCAAGATCAACGCACCAAGAAAGAAAGATAGAATTCCGCCCAGAAAAAGGTGTAACTTGAGCGGCATTTCGAACATCCACATCAAAACAAAGTTGATGATTGTGCCGACGATCAAAACGTACCACATCACAGTCGGAATTCCGGCAAGAGCAGCATAGCGACGCTTTCGTCCGTGCCCCACCATTTCCTCGAAGTGCTTGACGGCTTGCGTTTGAATGAGCTCCGCTTTGCGGGAGTCCGCGTTAAAATCGAGAATCGCGATGCGGATCGAATCGATTTGAGGAGCGGAGTTTTGCGGAATAACCCCTTGTCTTAATTGAGGCCATTCCTCTTCGATAATGAATTTGCAATAAACGCTGAGCTTTGTTTTTAAATCTTCGCGCGTGGGGTCAGAAAAACCGGAAACGTCTCGATAGAGCGCCAGAATCGACAAAGCTTCACTCGACGCTTCTGCCTCGACCTCGCTCAAGGTTTCGTAAGCAGAAACGGTAATTAAGCCGAGCAATAAACCGTACAGGACACCGAATGCAGACAGGATGGTGCCCACGATCGTATTGTCGCTGCCTCTGTACTTGAAGCAAAATCGCAGTACGAAGCAACCGATCCAGTAAACACCAACAAACACAATTGCCGTAAATGTTTCTAAAAGAGCGATCGGCAATTGATACATTCCATCCAACATACTTGGGTCTTCCGCAGAATCTGTGGGTAAAAAACGTTTGATATAGCTCCGCTTCAGCGCCGTGGATTTTTCGTATCGCTCAAAAAACAAGCCCACATGCCCGAAAGAATTTGGGGGCTACCGAAGCAGCCCTTGGCTAGTTTTCTGGCTCCTGTAGCACGGATAAAATCAGCGGATTTGCGGAGCACCGACGAATCCAAGCTCCGAGCTTACTTGGTTTTCAGTGCAGTTCAGAAACCGGATTGGTTATACCCGACTGCGGTGGAATCTGCGACGTGTCTTCAAGCTTCGCGATTTGGTATTTGTATCCTCTTTGGCATCGGAAGCCAGGGATTCGATCCTACACAGACGAACGACCATCTCGTTATACTGTGAGAGCTTCATGACAGATCCTCGTTGTTGCCGCTGTCGCTAGACGGTAGGTGAATGGCCAAAATCCTCCAGGAAATCCTCCCAATGAAACGACTACTCTCCGTCGCTTTGACATTGCTTACGTTCTTGCTAAACGCGACCCGTGCCGAGATTTTCGCCGATCAACGGCCAAACGTGCTGTTTTTGATTTCCGACGATCTCAATAACATGCTGGGGTGCTATGGGCATCCGCTCGTGAAGACCCCAAACATCGATCGTTTGGCCGCTCGCGGGTTGCGATTCGATAAAGCCTATTGTTCGTTTCCGTTATGTGGCCCGAGTCGCAACTCGTTGTTAACTGGTTTGTATCCGAATAGCACCGGTATACTGGCAAACTCGCAGATCTTTCGTCAGACGATTCCGCAACAACAAAGTATGCCTCAAACTTTTCGAAATGCCGGTTATTTCGTCGGACGCATCGGTAAACTCTACCACTATAACGTACCCAACTCGATCGGCACGAACGGTCACGATGATCCAGCCTCTTGGGAACTTGAGCTGAATCCGGCAGGTGTTGACCGACTTGAAGAGCATCCGAAAATCAAGACGCTTACACCGGGCCAATTTGGCGGAACCTTGAGCTGGTACGCTTCGCCCAAGAGCGACGTGCACCACACGGATGCGAAACAAGCGGAAGATGCCGAATGGGTCTTGGAACGCTGTGCCAAAAGAAAAGACCGACCGTTCTTTCTTTCGGTCGGCTTTTTTCGCCCTCACACGCCTTATGTTGCTCCCAAGGATCCGTATTTCGGTTATTACCCAGTCGGCGAAATGCCTGTCGTTCAAGGGGTAAAAGAAGATCAAGCGGATATTCCAGCCGCAGCACTTGCAAGCCAGAAGAAAGAGCAAGACCAAATGACCGATGGTCTTCGACGTGAATGCCGTCAGGCATATTATGCGAGCATCAGCTTTATGGATGCACAAGTCGGCCGGATCATCGATGCACTCGATCGGTTGGGCCTTTCGGAAAACACAATCATCGTCTTTACGAGCGATCACGGCTATCACATGGGCGAGCATGGATTGTGGCAAAAGCAAAGCCTCTTCGAAGAGAGTGCTCGCGTGCCGTTGCTGGTGGTTGCACCAGGATCGACTCAGAAAGGATCCGTTGCGGCAAATCCTGTTTCGCAAGTGGATCTGTTCCCAACGCTTGCCGCGCTTTGCGATGTGAAAACGCCAGAGAATATTCAAGGTCAGAGTTTGGTGCCCATGCTCAAGGATCCGAACGTCATCGGGCGAGGCTGGGCATTGACACAAGTGGCACGCGGGGCAGTTGGTAATCGACCCAACGCGAAAGCGGCCAACGTCGAACGAAAGGGATTCTTTGGCTACAGTTTGCGCACAGTCAAATGGCGTTATACGGAATGGGACGAAGGCAAGGCAGGCCGTGAACTTTACGACCACGATCAAGATCCTGGCGAAATCACCAACCGCGCGGACGACCCAGCCTTTGCGAAAACCGTGGCCGAACTGTCGGCTCAAATCCAATTGGCGGTAAAATCGACGTTTCCTGCGTCCGGTGAAACGCCCAAGATTCAAGAGGGCTTGTGGGCACCATTGCTCCTTGCCCCGTGACAAATGCCCCTTGACCGATGCCCCTTGACCGATGCCCGATGTCATAGACCAATGACCAATGACCAATGACCAATGACCAATGACTAATGACCAATGACTAATGACTAAACCCTAATTGCTAAGCAACTATGCATAAGTAAATCAACATATCCTCGTTTAACCGCGTGGGCATCGCCCCGCGTTGAAACGACGATCGCGGCCCGATGGGCACGCGGTTAAACTACGAAACTTATGCAGGGGTGCTTTTCAAAGGCCAGAAACCAACTTATGCAAATCTGGATTGATGCGGATGCAGCCCCTCGTGAGGTCAAAGAAATTGTCTTCAAAGCATCTGCTCGCCTTAAAATACCCGTTGTGATGGTCGCCAATCAATCGATTTGGCTACCGCCAGGCACTAAGCTTATTTCGTGTGTGGCGGTTCGCGAGGGTGCCAATGTGGCTGATAAGTACATTGTGGATCATGCCCAGTTGGGAGATATGGCTATCACTGCCGATATTCCGTTGGCGGCTCAATTGGTGGACAAGCAGGTTTACGTCGTCGATCCGCGTGGTGAAGAGTATGACGACCGGAACGTCGTGGGCCGACTGGCGGCCCGCGATTTGTTTGATGCCGCGCGGGGGGCGGGTATGGAATTCGCAGGTCCGCAGGCATACAACCCTAAAGACAGAGCGGCGTTCGCATCGACATTCGATCGAATCTTAACGCGAGCGATGAAGGCTCATGCTCGCCGAACGGACAAACAAGGTTCCTCGGACAATCGATAGCAGAATA
Source organism: Pirellula staleyi DSM 6068 (assembly GCA_945875845.1). Classification (GTDB taxonomy): domain Bacteria; phylum Planctomycetota; class Planctomycetia; order Pirellulales; family Pirellulaceae; genus JBKCUI01. Next base: position 54,243 of record CAMCMB010000020.1, on the reverse strand, counting down.
GAGCGGAGCGAGCCGCCCGTGGGAGGGCGAGGCCACCCCTGTAAACATGTTTTCCTCGACTTTGCCCAATCCATTCCTTGCTTGGGAGGGTGAGGCTCCTGCCGAACCATTGCGTCAAGCTCGGCAGGAGCCTCGCACTCCCGACGGAATTGCGAGTCGGGAACCGGGAGATCCCTGGCTTGCAAATGTCTCTAGCAGCAACTGGTGGCTATTCCTAGAATGCCTTGATGGAGATAGAGCAAGAAATCAACGAAAAAAGTCGCGTGGCCGCAATGCAGACGGCTGTCGTTGCATCTAGCAAGCACTGGATTCGCAATTTCTTTCCCAATTTGAGGGACGCTGGAATTCGTTGGTCTGAGGATGACGCCAGCTCGCTAGCTGCCTCGGTCGCGTATTATTTGGCGCTTTCTCTGTTCCCAATGATGCTCTTGCTAACGTCCGTCTTCGGTCTATTTCTCCAATTTTCCAATACCGGAAAGAAGGCCGAACAACAAATCCTAGACATTGTTGAGACCTACGGGTCTCCGGTGATTGAGAAACAAATAGAACAAGTCCTGACTCAGTTGCAAAACCAGTCGATGGTGAGTGGCCCATTTGGTTTCCTTGCTGCGACCGCGGCGGCAATTGGTATCTTTGCTCAAATCGATCGAGGTTTTGATAAAATCTTTCGCATACCTGCTCCAAAAGATGGTTCGGTTCAGAGGACGATTTACCGAGTGGTTCGAAGTCGATTCCTGGCATTCTTGATGCTGGTTGGACTGGGTGGCATGATTATCGTTCTGTTTACAGCAAGCTTGCTGATCGCACAAATTCGTTCGCTTACCAACTCCACTTTGCCAAGTATGCAACACGTGTTCAGCATCTTTGAACTGTGCTTTGCGGTGATAGCCAACGGAATGCTCTTTTCTTTTGTCTATCGGTGGCTTCCGAAGAAAGAGGTTGCATGGCCGGAAGCGATTCGTGGCGGGCTTTTAGCTGCATGCATTTGGGAGCTAGGACGAGAAGTTCTCGGAGTTTTTTTCATAGGGATGCGATACACGTCCGCGTATGGTGCCATCGGGTCGTTCATCGCCATTCTGCTTTGGTGCTACTATGGCATTTCCATCCTTTTTTTCGGGGCGGAGTATGTTCAAGTGCTTCAATTGCGACGGTACGGCCGATCGACCACTGGCACAGAATTGCCGCTGAACAAGTCTGCCAAATCCGTTGAACATCAAATGGAAACCACTGACGGGATGAGTAACGCATCGAAGGACGAAATGTTAGAATCTGGCCCGAGGAAAACCTACGCGCCGCCGTCCAGTCAGCCAAAACAACGACCGAGACGCTCCGCCGAACCCTTGTGTTAATGCCAGTCTCCCTTAGAAACCAGCCGTCGCATGTCATTCGTCGCTCCCGGAAATTTGATCAGTATTGGTACGGATATTATCGAGTGCGTTCGAATTGCACAAATGATCGAGAAGCACGGGGAGGTCTTTTTGCAGCGTGTTTTCACGCAAAAGGAAATCCAGTACTGTTCCTCTCGGAAAGCAGCAAACCAGCACTATGCTGGCCGGTGGGCGGCAAAAGAGGCGGCTCTCAAAGTGTTAGGTACTGGCTGGGCAAAGGGGATACAATGGACCGACGTCGAGGTTGTTAACCAAGTCTCTGGAGCACCTACGCTGGTGATGACGGGCAAGGCGGCCGAAATCGCTCGCGAACTTGGCATCCGAGAAGTCATGATTACAATTTCGCATTGCCGGGCCTATGCGACCGCCTTCGCAACTGGCGTCGCTTAGGACCGCTCGAGTATAATCGATCGAGCGTTGCCAAAAATCCTCTCCCGATATCATCCATCCTTTGATCCTTCCAACCATCCATTCCTGAAAGACCATTTCATGTTTCATCGCAAGCACTCAAGAGCGGCTTTGTTCGGCTTGCTCACATCGCTATGCACCATGCCGGTGAGCCTTTCGCAAGAGCCGCAAACCGTACCCCTACCCAAACCGGTCCCCGCCAAGGCTGTCGAAATAGTAGCCGACAAAGTAGCGGAAAAAGTTGCCGATAAAAAAACCAAATGGATACCGCTGATCGAAAGCGATTCGCTCAAGGGCTGGGATTTGACGAACTTCGGCGGAGAAGGAGCCATCGAAGTTAGTGAAGGAGTCACGCGATTTGGAAACGGTGATCCGCTCACAGGCGTTACGTCTGGAAAGAAGGATTTTCCGAAAGAGAACTTTGAGTTGCGATGGAAGGCCATGCGAGTCGACGGTTCTGATTTTTTTGCAGGAGTCACGTTTCCAGTGGGCGATGAGTTCTGCTCGTTTGTGGCGGGCGGGTGGGGCGGAGGCTTGGTGGGATTGAGCAACATCAATGGCAACAACGCTTCCGAAAATGAGACAGCCAGCTTTCGTCAATTCAAGAACAAACAGTGGTACTCCTTTCGTGTCCGAGTGAACAAAAAGAACATTACCGCTTGGGTCGATGATGAAGAAGTATTGAAGGTCGAACGCGAAAAAGGAAAATTCTCTGTGCATGCGGCGGTCATGAAGTCGAGGCCGCTCGGTTATTGCGTGTTTCAATCGATCGTCGATCTAAAGGAGTGGGAATACCAAATCCTCGATTGAGTCGGTATTGCGGGATTGCGGAATTCACCTGCAAGCTGGAGGCTTACCCCATCTGCTTGGCGGCCGACTTTCGGAAAACGACCGTTCGCCCAAACTGTTCTTGCACGATTCCCGGAGGCAAAACAGGGATGCTTTCCGCAGCCCCCAACATCAACATTCCGCCTGGGGCTAAACACATTATCAACTGTTCCGTGACCGCGCGTCTTGTCGAATCGTCAAAATAGATAAGCACGTTTCGGCAAAGCACCATGTCCATACCGACCAAATCGCCGAAGGGATGAATCAAATTCAATCTTCTAAAATCAATCAAGTTCTTGGCGGCTTGATGGATCCAAAACTTACGCTCTCGTTCTACAAAGTACTTTTGCTTTAAATCATTTCCGAGTCCACGCTCTAAGTCTCGTTCGTGATAGGATCCCTCCTTGGCAGTACTGAGCGACGATGCACAAATGTCGGTTCCCAAAATGGAAAAATTCTCGGGAGTCACCACAAATCCGTGGGCAGCATTGCGGGGCTGCGTCTGAATGTGTTCCAAAATTCCCATGGCCAAACTGTATGCTTCTTGACCGGTGGAAACCGCAGCGGACCAGATTCGTATTTTTCCAAACGATAGGCCTGCGACACGTTGACACTCCGCTCGAGTGGCAATCAAATTCGGCAGGATCGTTCGACGAAACTCTTCGAATGGATGACCATCGCGATTGAACGACGTTTCATGCGTCGTAATTGCTTCGATGATCTCTTCATGCAATCGGATGTTGTTTGCCGACGATGCTCGCTGGACGAGTGCAGAATAGGATTCAATCTGGTTTTTTTTCAACACCGGGCTAAGTCTCGATACAACGAGGTACTTTTTGTCGTCGGTAAGCCATATCCCACAGAGACGCTTCACCAAGTGGCGGATGTTATTAAATTCCGGTTCGCTGATATTCATTTGCCGAATGTTCCTTCCACGAGGGAAAGAACGCTTTGCGCAATCTTGTCGAGCGGCAGCACCAAATCGACCGCCCCAGTTTCAATCGCGGCTCGCGGCATTCCCCAGACGACACTCGTGGCTTGGTCCTGGGCAATCACGAAACCACCAGCCCTCTTGACAGCGCGAACTCCATTCGCACCATCGTTGAGCATACCCGTCAAGATGGCTGCAATTAGCGATGACCCGTAAATCGAAACGGCGGACCTCAGAAATACATCAACCGCCGGACGAGAATGATTCTCGGGTGGCGCATCGCTCAATCCGATCGTTATTTGACTTCCGGTTCTTCGCAGGATCATGTGACTGCCACTTTGAGCGAGATAAATTCCGCTTGGCAACACGGGCATTCCTTCTTGTGCCTCCGCAACTTGATAACCGATCCGGCGACCAAGGCTTTCCGCCATATATCGGCTCAAACCGTTTAAGTTGTGCTGCACGATAAAGATAGGTGCGAGGGTCCGGCCTGCCAATTCGGGAAGCAACTTTGCAAGGGTCTCCGGTCCGCCCGTGGAGATACCAATCGCAATCGCCCGAAAATTTTCAGCTCGACTGGATTGAAATGGTCTGGAAGGAACGGATGGAAAGGTTGTCGGTGGCTCGTTTTTGCTGAATCGTTTTTGTCGATAAATGGCAAGCTTTTCAATGAGCGCGTTGACCAGTTGCGATTTGTTTGCGGACTCAGTACCACCGCTCGGCTTGAGAATGAAATCGATGGCACCTAATTGCAGGCACTCCACTGTGCATCGCGCTCCTTGCTTTGTCAGCGAGCTGATTAAGACGGACTCTGTTTGAAGTGCGTTCGGTCGAGAACGGTTCAAATCGCGGATGGCTTTGAGTGTCTCAAGCCCGTCGATGCCAGGCATTTCGATATCGAGAGTCGCCAAATCGACTGGCGTCTGCTTTAAAAACTCGATAGCTTTCTCGCCGCTAAAGACCGATCCAGCGATCACGACATTTGGGATTTCCGCAAACGCGGACTCCAAGATTCCTCGGAAAATCCTGGAATCATCGACGATTAATATCCGTATCGGCTCAAGCGTCATTGATGGGTATTTTGAATCGTGAAGCAAGTTTTTGCAAATCGTGGGACAATTGAGCCAATGTTTCCGATGCAATTGTTACATTCTCGGACGACCGATTTGTTTCTAGGGCCGCTTTGCTCACTTGGCCTATGCTATCCGAAATATCGCTTGCTGCCTTGGCTGCTTCGCCAACATTTCGTGAAACGTCCGTTGCACCGCGGGTTGCTTCTGCAATGTTTCTCGCCATATCGTTGGCCGTCGCCGCCACCTCCGAAATCGAGCGAGCAATTTGCCCTACGCCGCTGTTGGCTTGAGCAATGTTCTGCGAAATCGTTTGGGCTGCTCGATTTTGCTCCTCGACCGAATTCGAGATGCGATCTGCGGAGGCGTTAATCTCTTTAATGACATCCGCGATTTCTTGAATCACTCCCACGGCCTGCCGAGTTCCTGTCTGAACGCCCTCGATCTTGGTAGCGATGTCCTCTGCTGCCTTGGCGCTCTGGTTCGCCAATTGCTTGATCTCATGCGCGACTACCGCAAACCCTTTACCCGCCTCGCCTGCCGAAGTCGCTTCGATCGTGGCATTGAGTGCTAGCAGATTGGTTTGCAATGCGATCATCTTGATCGTCTCGGTGACTTTGCTGATCTCCGTGCTCGATTGGTCGAGGTGCTTCATGGTTGACGTTGCCGAGTTAGCCATATGACTGGCGTTGTTCGCCACGCGAGATCCATCCCGAACATTGCTGAGCACTTGTTCAAACGAGATCGAGATATCGTGAATAGCGGTGGTGACCGCGGCGACGTTGTTTGATGTTTGTTCCGCTGCGGACGAAATCGAACCAACCGAAACACTCATTTCCTCCGTGGCCGAAGAAATCGAAGCAAAATTCATACTCATTTCCTCAGCGGCAGAACTCATCGTGTTAATGTTAGCCGACAACTGCTCCGAAGCGGTTGATACGCTATCCGCACGGGCCGAAGTATGCTCGCTTTGTTCGACTAGAGATTTTGCGATGCCTTCGAGTCCAATCGATGAACCGCTCAGATCCGTTGATGCGTTCTGGATACGTCCAACGATTTCTGACAAGGAGTTTGCTAAAGAATCGGTCGCCGTTGCCAATTCGCCAACCTCATCGCTCTGCTTGAGATTGATGCGAGACATCAAATTGCCTTTGGCCATATCTTGGGCAAGATTTCGGACAAGTGAGACTGGGGCTGTTATCGAACGCGAAACGAAAAAGGACGCGAGGCACCCGAATACCAGTCCAATAAGAGACGTTCCCAAAAGTACGCTAGAACTGTCTGAATAGATCGCATCGCTGGCCTTAACCGCCGCATCCGCTTCGACTCGCCCCATTGCTGTTAACTCATCGAGAATTTTGAGTGCGGTATCGACTGAGTCCTTCGTGTCCTCGAGCGACAGTTTCGTCGATTTGCCGTTGGAATCCGATGTTGAAAAAGTCAGGAAGTCATCGATATCGGTACGTAGCCCCATTGAGATGTTCTTCATTTCCACCTCCACGGTTTTGGAGGGATCCGCAAATGCATTGAGAAGCTCAAAAAAGCCATCGACTTTGATGCGGGTCGATCGGTCGATCGCGGCAAAGGCAGGATCCAATGCAGGAGTAGAAACATGCTGAACCAACGCATTAAACGCCATTTGCGCAGCTCTGAGTATCTCTTCTGGGCGCGATGCAGGTCTCGCGGCCCCATCCGATGGCATTGGAGTTGCCGAAGTGGACTGAATTGCAATCTGGCCAATCTTTTCGATCGAGGGCCCAATCTTTTTGCTCAAGATTACATTCGCCTTTGCTGTGGTGTTTGATTTAGCGAAGTTGAGACATTCTGCGTTGAGCTTAGACAACTTCTCGACAGCGTCCTTTAGCGCTTTGGCCTTTAACGCCATGTTGCTCGCTTCGACCTGTCCTTCAAGTTGCTGGACCAAGTTGACAAGTTCGACAGAGGCTAACTCGCACTTCACAGCGAATTCTCTGGTCTGTTCATCATCACTACTGAGGACCGCATTTTTCTGATAGCGAATCATCAAAAAAAATTGTGATCGAATATCTGCGGTGGTGATCATTTGGGCAATCGTTTTCTTTCCGAGCTTCTCGGTGTTGCTATTTAACATCGATAGCCGTGACCAACCAACCCAAGCTGTCAATAGCAAAAAGATAGACAGAACAAGCGAGAGCAGAATGAGCTTGATACTAAGTTTTAAATTTTTCATGATGATCACCGACTAGGTTGAATGAGTTCTTTTTCAATGATGGGCAGAAGTTTTCGCGGATTGAGTACAACTAACAACTGATTTGGAAGCCTGCAGATGTTTTGAACCAGTCCGCTCATGCCTTGCAGTTCCGCGCCAATGCTCGTCGAGTCTGAAGTGATATCCTGGCTTGAAACCGATACGATTTCGCCTATTTCGTCGACCAATAACCCAAAGGCAGGGCCAACGGTGGACTTGAAGATCACCATCCGTTTCGACACGTCTTCTTCTTTGGTCGGCAAGGCGAGAATTCGTTTTAGGTCCAGTCCTAGGATGATGTTGCCTCGGATGTTGACATATCCGCGTACACACTCAGGGGCGTGTGGTATGCAGGTGCAGTTTGTTTCAGCCGTGATTTCCTTAATGTCGATCAAGGGAACACCAAATAATCGGCCTGCCGCTTCGAATGTGGAATACTTTACGGATTCAGTTTCCATCTTGCTGCTCCTCGGCGATCAATCCCAACATCTTGCGGACTGAGTTGATAAGTCGATCGTGGTCGAGCTTCTCCTCGAAACCATCAAAGCCACATTCAATTGCTCTGGCGGAGTTCTCGATTTTGGACAGAGATGTGAGGGCCATAAACGGTGTTTTGTATCCGGCCTTGCGAGCCGCCTGGCAGAATCCCCAGCCATCTAAGTTGGGCATTTCAATATCGGAAACCACTAGATCAAAATCACCTTCCGCTAGTTTTCGCATTCCATCGTTGCCGTCGATCGCGGTTGTTACGACGAATCCGTCTCGTTCGAAATACCGTCGAACCACTTCTCGAAAGAAGGGTGTATCGTCGACAAGTAGAATATGCGGAACAACATCGAGTGTTGCTTTCACCTGCGGCGAGCCCACCAGGTCCACTTCTCGAGACTGGGAGGTGCTCAATGCTCTCGCCCGCCCGAAGATTCTTTCTCGCAAATATTGAATGTCCAAGAACAGCGTCAGTCGCTCTCGAACGATAGCTGTCCCAAGGATACCAGGTTCTTCGATGGACGCTTCCTGCAAATGAGTTGATAGTGATTCTGTATCTACGATTCGGGAAACAAGAATCCCCACCGGTTCCTTTACGAACTTTGGCAATAGCAGATGCATCATCGGAGATTGCTCGCACGTCGACACATTGAGAAACTTATCTAGCCGAATGATGCGCGTTGACACTCCATCGATCGTGATGAAGGCCTGATCGCCGATAAACTCAACTTGATTCATGGCGATCGACTCAATGCGTCGCACTTGTACCAATGGCAAGGCGAACAATTCTTTCAGACCAAACTCAAAGAGCAAAACGCGATGCACTTCAGCGGGGTCACGACGCAACATTCCGGAATTTTCGGGAGGCTCTACGCCATAACAATCCGCATGTTCGGCAATTCCATCGATATTCGCAATCAACGCGACACGACCATCCCCCATCAAGGTAGCGCCCGCAAAGATGCCAATTTTCCTGAGCGATGGGTGCATCGGTTTCACAACGACCTCTTCGGTGCCTCGAACATCGTCCACCAGCAATCCGAATTTGCGCCCCTTGGATCGCAGGACCAAAATATACTCGATACGCTGAGGATCTCGATCGGCAGGAGAGTTCTTGGCGAGGATCGCCAACTTGGTCTCCGCACAAAACGTCGACTTGCACCGGAGAGCTTCACTGAATCGAACGACCGGCAAGAGTACATCGCGCAACCGAAGCAATTCAGAATCGTAGGAGTGTTCGATTGAACTTTCACCGCCTGGATGCAGGCATACGATCTCTTCGAGACCACGCTGTGGAACTGCGAAACGTTCTTTCCCGACCGTTACAATCAAACAGGGGATGATCGCCAATGTGAGGGGAACCCTTAAAATCATCGACATCCCTATTCCGGGAGCTGAGTCGATCGTCAATGAGCCTTCCAGTCGCTCGACGTTGGTCTTCACGACATCCATGCCGACTCCTCTGCCTGAAACATCGCTGACTTGCCTTGCAGTCGAGAAGCCTGGCAGAAGGATATACGAGTAGAGCTCCTTGCTCGATATTTTTTGAAGCTCGGCCTCAGTCTTCAGGCCAAGAGCCAAAACCTTATCGCGAACTGCGTTTGGGTCAATGCCGCGACCGTCATCGCGGATTTCGATAATGACTTGGCCATCGGCTGCCGTGGCGGACAGGGTTACGCGGCCAACACTCTGTTTATCAGACCGGATTCGCACCTCAGGAGTTTCCAGACCGTGGTCGATGCTATTTCGAATCAAATGGGTCAGGGGGTCCGAGAGTTGCTCAAGCACCGTCTTGTCCAACTCGACTTCTTGACCAATCATAACGAGTTCGACTTGTTTGCCGAGTTGCCTCGCCAAGTCACGTACCATCCGAGGAAATCGACCAAACAGATGTCCGACGGGTTGCATGCGCGTTTTTAGAACGGCATCTTGCAGTTCGGTCGTGACGGAGTTGAGACGCTGGATAACGGCTCGGGACGTGCCCTCGATTCCCTCGAAGGCTAGCAGCGATTGATTCCGAATGAGCGTCAACTCGCCAACGAGGTTCATCAAACGATCAAGCAGATCAACTGGAATGCGCAGACTTGTCGTTTTTTCGGATGGTGAGGATTTTGTAGTGTCGCCTGTTGGCTTGCTCACAATTCCCTTTCGATCCTCAGATGCGATTGACTCTTGGTGGATAACGGGTTCATTCGATGATGTTTTTACTGGTGGTGTGGTGGCGACGGTTTCGTCGACTGGCTGAATGGGTTTGGGCAGAATGTTTTCGGGGGCGTTTGTCGGCGACATTGCAATTTTGACGATTGGCTGGCGTGGCAAATCGCTTGTCGCTTGGTTCCAAACGATAGGCTGAACTGGCAAACCAAGATCCAAACGGTTGGGTTCATAGACCAGTTCACCTCGGACAGCGGCTAAATGCTGTTGGAGTTGCTGGGCATTGAGACCGCTTATCTCAATGGCTCCTAGGTCACGCCACGGAACCGTGGCTCCAGTTTGCGACAAATACCGTTGCACCTCAATAACCGATCGGTCGGTATGCAATCGCCCTTGAAGACGCAGTTCCGCAACGGACCAGTTTGCAGTGGATGTTTGAAGATCAACTTGGGTTAATTGCGATTCGCGAAGAGATCCAAGCGTTCGAAGGGAATCCAGAAGTGGTATAACAGATGCTGGCGGCAAGGGCATGCGTAGGTTGACTTGAATCACGTTCTTCGGTGTATTCTCGACGGGATCGCCCGCATCTACGGCCAACGCTTGCAATGCCTTCATCAGTTCCGAGATATCGTGCGACTCGCTAAATCCAAGGTCCTCAATCATGGAGGAGAGCCGATCGCTGGCCAACAATATGGCCTCGACAACCGCGATGGGCGGAGAATTGGAGCGATTGCGAAAGTTTTCGAGAACGCTCTCGATTGCATGTGCAAGCCGCTGGACCGTTTGGAACCCGAGAAACCCAGCGTTCCCTTTCAACGAATGAACGGCGCGTAGACTTGAGTCAATACAATCAATTCTCGCCTCAGGGCTTGCTGCTTTTTCAAGCGCAAGCATCGAGCGTTCAAATAGTTGAAGATGTTCGCGGGATTCCAGCACAAAGTCTGCATGGGGAGTATTTACCATACTAAGCGTCCTTGCTCGTGATGCCGATTGCATGGAGTGCGGGTCGTAAGTCGGACGAAACATTTTCAAACTCGATGCAACGGTTTGTGTTTGTCGCGAATTGGATCGCAGAATGTAATAGCGCCAGACCAACGGCATCGAGATCTTGGGTTTGCGACAAATCGAGAATCACCTCGACATGCTGCGGTTTGACTTGTAATTTCGCGAGTATTTGGAGTCGAATCGAGTCCGCGTTGTGAACGTTTAAGAACTTCGGTATGGAAACGCGATTCGTTTGACCAGTCGCGAGTGCCGTTGCTTGGAAGGATTCATTCTCGCAAACAGCTAAGGCTTTCGGCTCGATTGCATTTGGCTCGATTGCATTCGGCTCTAAAGTACGCGGCTCGACGGTAGTCGAACGCGACGCGTCTAACGCTTCGACAGGGGGAGGTTGTCGGTTGAGTACGCTTCGTAGTTGGCCGACGGTGGAATGGACGACAGGGATAAAGTCAGACCAATCGACGTTAGGATTTTTCGATGCTTTGGAGACCTGAGAGAGTAGATCTACCGAACGCAGGAGGGCATCAATCCCTGCGGGTTCGAGCACCAATTCGCCTCGTTGGGCGGCGACGAAGCAGTCTTCCATCACGTGTGCGACCTCTGCGGCAGGATCGACCCGAACGATTCGAGCTGCACCTTTGATCGAATGAGCCGCACGCATCAACCCTTCCAACAAACTCGTTGCAGTTGGATCTTGTTCAAGTTTGAGGAGCGAGTCCGTCAGTGCATCCGAATGCGATTCGACCTCGGCTCGGAATAATTCGAGCATCATTTCGTTTGGGTCGTAACTCATTCACGAATCCTCTATTTTCGAATGGAAAACCACGCTCCTTAGTCTAGACTGGACGCCTCGCGATTCAACATGCAAGCGAGCAAAGGCAGCAAACGAACCGGCGTTCTTGCGCAAATGGCACGAATTGGGGGCGTGTTGAATCGATTATAGCGATCAGCGGTGATATCCTAGGCAAGCATCGAGGAATCAAAGGATGGGCGGTTTGGCAAATTCGCAACCTGAAACAAGGCCATTGGGAATCGTCGTTTTATTGGTTGACGATCAAGCCATTGTTGGCGAAGCGATTAAGCGAATGTTGGCCGATCAAACAGACATTCATTTGCACTACTGCCGAAACCCATTTGAATCGATCGAAATGGCCGCCGTGTTGAGGCCGACCGTAATATTGCAAGATCTTGTCATGCCTGAAGTGGATGGATTGACGCTCGTCAAATTCTTCAGGGCCCATTCTGCCACCAAAGACACTCCTATTGTGGTTCTCTCGTCGACCGAAGATGCCAAAACCAAGTCGGAGGCCTTTGGACTTGGGGCAAACGATTATCTCGTTAAATTGCCGGACCGTTTGGAATTGATCGCTCGAATCCGATACCATTCGCGCGCTTACATCAACCTGCTTGAACGCAACGAAATGTTTGAAAAACTGGTCGCAAGCGAGCAACGAATGGCCAATGAAATGGAGACGGGCGCGAAGTACGTTGCGTCTCTTATCCCTGCGCCGATCACGGAGCCGATCACGATCGATTGGCGGTTTGTTCCCAGCGCTGAGTTGGGTGGTGACTCTCTAGGGTACTTTCCGCTAGAGGAGGATCGATTTGCGATATACCTGTTGGATGTGACTGGGCACGGGCTTGCGTCGGCGTTACTTGGGGTCGCCGTATCGAATGTACTGCGGGCCCGAGCGTTGCCCAACACCGATTTTGCAGTTCCAAGCCAAGTGCTAGCTTCGTTGAACAATACTTTCAAGATGGATGAACAAGATGGTAGAACGTTCACCATGTGGTACGGCGTTTACGAGATAAAGACACGTCGACTGGTCTGGTGTGCAGGCGGCCACCCCTCTGCATTGCTATTTAGACCAGGGCAGATAGCCCCGACCGAACTGGAGTCACTCAATCCTGGAGTTGGCATGTTTGAGTGGGACTCATTTGAGCAGAAGGAGATCCTCGTTCCTGAGAATTCTCGGATTTTCATCTATAGTGACGGGGCATTCGAAGTTCACAAACAGGACGGAGAGACTTGGACGTTTCGAGAGTTCATCCAGTTCATGTCACAGCCAGACAACGAGGATCAGAACAAGATGGATCGACTAATACAACACGTTGGAATGCTGAAGGGCAACAAAGTGCTGGATGACGACTTTTCGATCATGGACGTTCGAATGTAGCCCAGACTCCGTCGTTCTGGCCTAATCATCGTTCGCGGTCCGAAATGGGAATTTGGACTACCAATCAAAAAAGGCCATGGTGTACCGCTCCATCGTCACACCATGACCCTTGCTGTCGGACGATCAATCTTGCGATTGAACCGACTTCCCAATCCGTTCCTGATCCTTATCGGCTTTACCTGGCCTCGCCATTGAGCGACGACTGTACCACCTGTTTCCATTGTTTAATCGGCAAAGTCGGAAGCGAAAACGCTGAATATCGGAGCATTTCACACCTTGGCTTGGTTCATTTTGAAAGCCGTAAAGTCTTTGCGGACGATCATTTGCGAGAGTTGTTAGGTGCATCCGTGAGCCTAGCGGCAGATTGCCCCTTGTCGAAACCACCGACCATTATCTATTCTAGTGTCTCCGACCAACGTGGTTTGCTGTCGTTTTCAAGCAGCGAGTCGTTCCTTGTCCATTCATCCAACGTATATGTCCGAGCCTCGTTCTCGTGCCCAGACAATCGAAACCCTTAGGGGGGCTCGTCCAACAATCCTTCCGTCCCTGCTTTTGTGCGACTTCGCCAATTTGGAACGTGAAGTGCGATTGCTGGAGGAAGCGGGCGTTGATTGTTTGCATCTCGATGTGATGGATGGTCATTTCGTTCCCAATTTGACGTATGGTATGCCGATCGTCGATGCGCTCCGAAAGATTACGCAATTGACGCTGGATGTGCATTTGATGATCAGTGATCCATCCAAGTATGCGGAGCAATTCGCGGATGCCGGTGCCAACAGTATCACGTTTCATATCGAGGCCCTGAGCGAACCGAAACCTTTGCTGGAAAAGCTGAAGGCGCGAGGTGTTGCGGCGGGTCTGGCCATCAATCCCTCTACCGATTTCAATCGGTTGCTCCCTTTTGTGCCTGATTGCGACTTGGTGTTGATAATGAGTGTCGAGGCCGGTTTTGGGGGACAGGCCTTTAATCCTATCGCGCTTCAGCGTTTATCCGAACTACGAAGTTCCTTCGGTCCGGAGCTTCTCCTAGAAGTCGACGGCGGAGTGAATGAAAAAACAGTTGGCCAATGTACGGTCAACGGAGCAGACCTGCTTGTTGTTGGTTCTGCTCTCTTTCGCCAAGCAGATTACTGCCAGGCGATGACTCGATTGCGTCGCGAAATGCAAACATAAGGGTGCAGCGCGAAGTCAATCGCTAAGTAACTCTCCGGAATTTTTGTGTATGTGTAATATTGTTGTCGTGCGACCGGGTTCCACCGCCTTCGATGAGCAAGAGCGAATCAAGGGCTGCTTGGATATGCCACTCTCTGCCGCAGGCTTGGAGCAGGTGTGCCGAATCGCGGGCGAAATGGCAACCCTCCCCATATCGGTGGTTTACAGTGGACCATGCGAGTCCGCTAAGTGCACGGCTCGTGAGATCGCTGATCAAACCAAAGTCAAATGGAAGGTGTGCGAGTGCTTTCGCAATCTCGATCATGGACTTTGGCAAGGCAAATTGATCGACGACCTAAAGCGTCAGCAGCCTCGTTTATTCAAGCAGCTTCAGGAAAATCCACGAGCATTTTGCCCACCAGGCGGAGAAACCGTGGGTGAAGCCGAAGCACGCGTTGAGAAGATGATCAACAAACTTTGCAAAAAGCATGCGAATGAAACCATCGCCGTTGTTATCCCTGAGCCATTGGCGAGTCTCGTGGCTCACAAGCTGAAAGCCACTGACTTGCAAGATGTTTGGAAGACCGAACAAGACAATGGTTCTTGGGAAATGATCGATTCGGACTCCCACGACAGCCTACTTTCGGTTGGTTTGCGTCCTTCGCGTGCAACCACGGTGACTGCGGTTTCGAGCACTGTACGGGTTGATTTCGCAAGTTCGCTTGGCCATAGCCCATCGCAAGATCCATCCATCTCACGTCGCCTCTAAACAAGAATCGAGCATTGATGTTCATAGCGGAATCACCTCTCGAACCACCTTCGACCAACACCAAACGCGGTGTACCCGAAGGTCTATGGATCAAATGCCCAGGCTGTGGCGATTCGATTTATTGCAAGGAGATTGAACGCAATCTCAATGTCTGTCCGAAGTGTCAGCATCACATGTATGTCTCCGCCCGAGACCGCATAGTCCAATTGCTGGATGAAGGGACCTTTGAGGTTTGCGATGAACATGTAATGCCTACCGATCCACTTACGTTCTCGGACAAGAAAAAGTACTCCGAGCGATTGGTGGCAGAACAGGCCAGAACGGGTTTGACGGACGCGGCTTTGTGCGGAACAGGCATGATTCGCGCGCGTCGCGTTGCAATTGCTGTGACCGACTCTGCGTTCATCATGGGCAGTATGGGCTCGGTGGTCGGTGAACGTTTGACTCGCTTGATCGAAAGAGCCACAGAGCACTCGTTGCCATTGATCATTGTGAGCGGTTCCGGTGGGGGAGCTCGAATGCACGAAGGCATTTTGTCTCTCATGCAAATGGCCAAAGTCTCGGCGGCGCTAGCAAGGTATCATGCGAATAGCGGACTCTTTATCAGCGTACTGACCAACCCAACGATGGGCGGAGTAGCCGCCAGTTTCGCAAGCTTGGGCGATTTGGTGTTCGCAGAGCCGAAAGCGCTAATCGGATTCGCAGGCCCTCGAACCATCAAAGCAACTCTGAAGATCGAACTCCCTGAAGGCTTTCAAACCAGCGAGTTTTTGCTTGAGCACGGCTACATCGATCGAATCATTGATCGATTTCGGCTCAAGCCGGAAATTGCAGCTGCCATCGACTTTTGCGGCAAACTCTAAGGACCGTTGTTGGTCGAAATCCTGGGGGGATTTTGATGTTAGTGCTCGAGAAATATTCGTTCGGTATTGGGGATCGTTTTGGGCATCAGGCCAAGGCGCAGCTACGCGCTTTCCAGCAGCTCGCGCTCGAAGGTGTGTCGGTCGTTCCCGTTTGGAATAAATCGAACCGCGAACACACTTTTATCGGTTCCAAACCTCAAAGCGTCTACGATGCCGCCAAAATCGCGGTGGAGGAACTTGGATGGAAGCAGGCTTGGTATGTCGATGCCGATCATATTCAAACGGCAACCGTCGATCCCTTTCTTGCATGCTCCAATTTCTTCACGATCGATGTCGCCCATTCCATCGGCAAAGCGCCACCCCACGCTGACATCGACGCTTTTATCAAGAAGCATCCGGAACTCATCGGTTCGATCTCGATTCCAGGAATCGATGAACCAGTTGCTGTATCCCGCGAAGATGTTTTCCGCGTCGCCAACAAGTACTTGCTTGCCGTTCAAGAAGCTGGCAACACCTATCGTTACATTGTCAAGCACAAGGGGAGTGACGCTTTTGTGCCGGAAGTTTCTATGGATGAAACCGATTCGCCACAGACTCCACCCGACCTCCTGATCATTTTGGCCGCTTGCGCTGATGAACAATTGCCCTTGCAAACCATTGCCCCCAAGTTCACCGGCCGATTTAACAAAGGTGTTGACTACGTCGGTGATTTAGCCCAGTTCAAGCAGGAGTTTCATGATGACTTGGCCGTCATTGCCTACGCCATTGATCGATTTCAACTTCCAGCGAATCTAAAGCTGAGCGTTCATAGCGGCAGCGACAAGTTCAGTCTTTATCCGATCATTCGAGATGCCGTTCGCAGTACGGGGGCAGGTGTGCATATCAAAACGGCAGGTACCACCTGGCTGGAAGAAATGATTGGTCTCGCAGAAGCGGGTGGTGATGGCTTGGCTCTTGCGAAAGAGATTTATGCCTACTCATTGCAACATGTGGACGAGTTATGCGCACCGTATGCAAGTGTGATTGATATCGATCATACGAAGTTGCCGTCGGTCGCTGTTGTCAATTCGTGGACCGGTCCTGAGTTTGCAAATGCCCTGCGACACATCCCATCTAACCTGCAATTCAATTCTCACGTTCGGCAGTTGTTGCATGTGTCGTTCAAAGTTGCAGCCAAGAGTGGCAGTCGCTATACCGATTTGCTCAAGGCGAATGAGGCTATCGTGGCAAAACAAGTGAATGAGAATCTCTACGACCGCCACCTGAAACCGTTGTTCGTGTAGGCGATCTCAACTAAGAAGAGCAGAATCAAAAGTGAAAAAAAGAAGCCTTGGGAAAACTGGACTGGAGTTACCAATTCTCAGTTTCGGTGCATCTTCATTAGGTGCTGAGTTTCGAAGCATTCAGCTTGACGAAGCGTTTGAAAGCGTGCGAGCCGCTCTCGAATGCGGTCTGAATTTTATCGACACGTCGCCGTTCTATGGAAGAGGGATGTCCGAAATCCTGTTAGGTATCGCCCTAGAGAACGTGCCTCGAGATTCGTACACCCTCTGTACGAAACTTGGACGTTACGATCCTGTGCATTTTGATTTTTCAGCAAAGCGTGTGGTTGAAAGCGTGGATGTCAGTCTTCAACGGATGCGAACAGACTATTTGGATATCGTTTTGTGCCATGATATCGAGTTCGTTCCACTGCAACAGATCGTCGACGAAACGATTCCCGCATTGCGCACGATTCAGAAATCGGGGAAGGTTCGTTTCATTGGCATTAGCGGTTATCCGCTCAAGATATTTGATGTAATCAGCAATCAAGCTGACCTCGATTGCGTGATGTCCTACAATCAATACACTCTTCAGAATACTCGCTATGTGGACGAATGTGTTCCGGCGCTCAAGGCAAAAGGGGTAGGAACCATGAATGCTGGGCCGTTCTCTGCTCGCTTGCTCACCAACGCTCCCCTCCCTGTTTGGACGAGAGAGCCACAAGAAGTACAAGTCGCTGCACGCAAGGCGGCTGAGTTTTGCTCCAAACAGGGAGTCGATATCGCTCAGCTTGCACTGCAGTTCTCCTGCTCGCATCCAGATCTAGCTACGACAGTGGCTGGAAGCGCAAACCCAGCAAACGTTCGAAAGTGGGCTGAGTGGCTTGCAAAACCCCTGGATACGCAGTTGCTTAGTGATGTTCAAGCCATTTTCGCTTCGGTGCGCAATGTCGGTCACCCCTCGGGACTTTCCGAGAACAATTAAATCAGTCGATGGTCATGGACAGCATGCAACGCTTGGTGGAATGTCGCTGGAAACCCGACGCGTAAGGGCTTGTTGCTTTAATGAGTCTTTACCTAAGCTATGGTTTTATCATAACCCGAAACGTCAGTGAGTGGCAAAGAGTCCCTCGTTTACACTTCGGGTTGTGATTAAATCAACAAGCCCGTAAGCGAGGGATTCGGGTCGATAGTCATGACAGCATGAGGCGATTAATGGAATCTGCATTGCAGAGATTTTGATTTGGTACAGCTAGACTACGAGCTACGGTCGTCGGGGCTGCAGGGGATTGTCGCGAGGTGACCGAAGCACATTAGGGTTACTGTTGGGTTGTTGCGGAGGGGCGGCGACCGTGGGACGTTGTTGCGGAGCTTGCCCGGGAGGTTGCATGTTCGCGGGCAGGTTTCCCTCGAATTTACTGATTGTCATGTCGAATTCGCCCGTTTTCAAGTTCATGGCGGCGTGACTAATGGCCAATTTCTCTGGTGGTGCGCCATTGGTTTGAACTCGGCTTATCACAGCGGACTGACGAGGGGAGCGTTCGACCCCGACCATGTTGTTTGCCGCCGAATATCTTAGCCGATCGGCTTCGATGGTTATCTCTCCGTTGTCGGTATTGGAGGACATGACAACCCTGCTTTGCGCTTCGATCTCCCAGGATGAAGTCTGGGGTTTAACCCGACTTGCGTTCTGGTTTTGGTTCCAACTCAAACCGGAGGTATCAAAGATATTTAATCGATCGGAAATGAGATGGCTTTGGTTTTTGCCGAGTCGATCGAGCTTGTGAACGTTGACTTCGTCGTCCCAGTCTACAATCGGACCAATCAGTGCTTCGATGCGATCATAGAAGGATGCGTTTCGCTGCGCAAGAGCTCCCTCCATGCGTCCCATGAAACTTAAGTGAATGCACTGCAAATCGTTCTCTGTGGCACTTGGAAAACTATTTTGAGACGACGCGGTTGGAAATGTTCCTGAAAGCGGGTTGGAGTTGCCCAACCGTCGACTCCACAACTCACCAGGACCGTGCCCAACCCACGTCTGAGAGGGGATGTCAAGTTCTAGCTGAGGCAGTTTCATGTGTTCCAAGGAACGACGGCGTAGCTGATAGTCGGTCTGAACGCTACGCATGTCGACGTTTCCATCGAGCCGAATCGCGGAGACTTGAGCCTGAGCGGATGGCACAGAGGCGTTAGTACTACGCAGTGAAACGGGTTGATCCATATCGACCACCATTTGGTCTGCCGTGGCTGAAATGTGCCAAAGTGTGGATTCATCGGATTCAATCTTACAGTCAATGGTAACTCCGCCACCAAACCTGGCCGTCTTGCCATCGAATGTCATTCGTTTTCCCCATCTCAAACGAGGGGGCTCTCGCCAACGAATCTCATTATTTGCATTTTTCCCGGTGGGCCTTGCGGGGTTAGCGCTCAACCTGGCATTGGGCAAACTCACAAGCGACGAGTGGGATTGCAGACTGGTATTTCGCAATGCTTCGATCGGAATCACCAACTCACCCGGATGATCGATCCAAAACTGATTCTCGCTTTGCATCAGACGCAACTCTGGAGCCACGACGCGTCCGCTGCCGATTTTGATTTCGGCATCCTGATTCGCCAGCCCCATAATGTGGATATCGGTCGCATTCTCCTTCTTCTGGCTCAATAGCAACCGATCACCTGTGGCAGTAAACGGCCACGGAGAATCATCGGAGACCTGGTCCTTTGTCAGGATAAAATTTCCTTCCAGATTGAGATCGTCGACGAAAGTGCGATCCCCTGAGTTTACAACTCTTGCTCGCAGGGTTTTGGCGGTGACATTCAAAGGTGAAGCAGGAGCCGCGGACAATCGATTTTTGGGTGCGATTCTGGAATCGGCATGAACAGGTTGCAGAAGTGGGCTTGGTGGCAATCCCATCGACGGAGCTAAATTCAATGGGGCTGCCGATGCCAAGTTGTTTGTCGAAGCGTTTTGTGCATTGCTTTGCGAAAGTAAGCCGGTTGCCTGGGCAGAGTTGACTTGGGAGTCTGGTCGAGCGGCGGTGGTTGGATATGCAAACCAAACCTGCATACTCTCGACGCGAGCGCGCAACTGAGGTGAGTCAACAACCACGTCTCCTTTGGCCTCCATTCGGTCCGGCAAGGCCTGTGGTACTTTGCCGTCCGGGAATTGAGCAACCAACTGCGACGCCAGTTCCTTATTCATGGGCGTTAGCCAAAGATGCAACTGTTCAGCGGTGAATCGACCGTGCGAGGGATTGCTGACATTGGCGCTGCCCTCGATGATCATTTGGTCCTTATCACCCTGGGGCCGAATGTAAAGGCTTTTGCCCCAGGATAGCTTCCAGGATTCACCTTTGCTATCCATTTGTCCCCAGCCTGCACCAGAGGCAATCACGACGCCGAGTCGATTGCTTTTCGAAGAGGCACCGAGAGCGGCAGCCCCTTCATTCGTATTTGCAATTGCTTCCGTATTGATGTATTGAACTTCTGGGCACGAGACTTGGATCGTATCGTATTTTAAGTAAACTCGCGACGAATCTCGCGTGGCAGTGCCTGGCAGTTTGTTGTGGAGCGTTATGGAACCATTGAGTGTGTCGATGACCAAGTGTTGCCCTTGAGCTTCCGCTTTCATTCCCGGCGCGCTTAATTTCAGCCAACGCGACTGGTCGTTTGCATCTCGTCCTGACGCGCCGAACGCTACGATTCGTTCTACTTTCCAGTTCGATGAACTAATCGACTTACTCGACGAGGGAGGGGCAGTCGGTGTGAAAGTATTTCGCTTAAAATCCCAACCGAGTTGAAGCCGTAACTCGTCGCAATCGAACGTATCAATGGGTAGGCCCTGGACGAGATGTTCCATATGGACATCTCTTCGCAGAATAGCTTCGGATTGATGAAATTGAAACTCAAACGTACCTTTGCATTTTAGAGTGGCATATGCGGGACGCAACTGAGAGTCTGGAATATCCTTGTTTGGCCAAAGCCCACCAGGATTTAGTCCGATATGAACGCGGTCGACATAAAAAAGTTCGAGGTAATTCAGGCCATTGAAAGGGGATTCTTTGTTGACGTTGGGTTGATCGGAAGTCAGCAGATCTTTGTCGAGATAAATGTTGAGGTTTTGGCCATCGATGCGCGAGTTGCCAAGCTGCATGGTGATCGATTGGTCGGTCCAGATGCGGCGTTTGTTGATACGAACATCGCGTGTTTCAATGAGTATTCCGTCTTTTTTGGTTCCTTCGTCGGGTGGCGAATAAATACTGATCTCGCCGAGCAACTGGCCGCTTTCGACAGGGGGCAGTTCCTTGCTCCATTCCACTTCGGTTTTGAATTCAATTTCAGCTCCGTTCGGATTGTTGATTAAGATTGCCTTTTTGGTCCCTCCCGTGTCGCGCTGCGGGATCAAGATTGTCAGCGGTTTGAATTGCCAACGCGTTTTGGACATCTGCGTTCGCGTCTGGAAGAGCAAGATTGCATCGTCGGTGGTTACAATTTTCGGCGAATTGCGTTGCCAATCGCCTGGTCGAAAGAACTCTTCCCACCAATCAACACGGGAGGGAATCGCTGGCGACTTCCAGTGCCGAGCAGTCTTAATCACCTTAACCGGTTCCAAGAAAGGAACTGCAAGGACTTGGTATGCCATGAAGGCGAACACAAGCGGCAATAAGGCTTTGAGATAGTCGCGTAGAAACATTATGTCGTTCGATTGGGTACGAAATCCTCCCAGCGCCCCTTTGCCTTGAGGAGCCGTTCGATCAGCTCTCGGACCGCTCCGCGCCCGCCCTGGGCGTTCATGGTCCATCGAGCGGCTTGCTTGACTTCGGTTGCAGCGTCCGCAACGGTTGCGCTTAAGCCAACTTCGTACATGACTGTGAGATCGGGCAAGTCGTCGCCGATAAAACACACTTCGTTCATTTCAAAGCCAGCTTGCTGAATCATTTCGCGTGCGGCAGGAAGCTTTTCTGCAAAACCTTGTCGAACCATGGTGATGCCAAGTTCGGCCGCCCGCAGTTTGACGATTTGTGAGTTGCGGGCGGTTAATAGTCCAAATTGAAAACCAGCTTTGCACCAAATTTTGATAGCTTGACCATCCCGTACATAGAAGGATTTGCTTTCAACGCCCGCGTTATCGATGGTTATTTGCCCGTCCGTCAATACACCATCAACATCGGAGAGAATAAGTCGAATGGGTTTGGCTATTTCCGTATCGCGAGGCGCCACTATGAATTCTCCAGGTAGTTATCTGGACCAAACAGACGAAGAGTTGACGGTTCATCGTTCCATTCCATATTTTCCGTGTCGTCCGCGAACTCCAAATCGGGCTTCAATCGAAAGTGATCTGCCCCTTTGGCCGTCGCGTGTTCTAGACCAAGAACATCGGTGATATCGATGAGCCCAATGGGGCGATCCTCCTCGTCTACCACGGGCAACTCGCTGATTTTTCTTCGTACCATCACATCGATCGCATCGGTCAGTTTTGCCCCGGACTGAATTGCTGAAAACGTTCGCGTCATTAATCCCGATACGATTTGGTCCAAATCCTCATCGCGACGTTGTTCCAATAATCGAGCTAAATCACTATCGGTAAAGATGCCGACAAGGCGATTCGATTCATCGACCAGCATCGTCGCCCCTGATCTACGGCCTGGTTTCGAAACGTCCACCAGCATCGCTCGGATGGTCATTTGGTTAGAAGCAATGCGACAATCGCACTTAGGACGCATCACTTCATCCACGATGGCGAGTTTGCGTCCCAACGATCCGCCCGGGTGAAGTTCGGCGAAGTCCTGCATGCTAAATCCTCGCGATTCGCTTACGACCAAAGCGAGAGCATCGCCGATTGCCAGCATTGTGCTCGTGCTGGTGCTAGGTGCAAGATTGTGTTGGCAGGCTTCACTGCATGGAGGCAATACGAGAACGATATCCGAGGCGCGAGCCAATGGGCTGTTGGCACCGCTCGTGATGGCGATCAAACCAGCGGCCTTTCGCGACACAAAGGGTAGGATGCGCACGATCTCTTCGGTTGCTCCACTGTTCGAAAGGATCAACACAACATCCGTTGGACCCACTCTGCCTAGATCCCCGTGCACGGCCTCGGATGGATGAAGAAAATGGGCTCGCGTTCCCGTGGATGCAAACGTAGCAGCAATTTTTTTCCCAATGAGGCCGGCTTTGCCAATGCCGCAAACGATCAAGTTGCCTCGCATGCTGAGGATCTTGTCCACCGCCACAAGAAAATCTTCGTCAAGGGACTCGGCTAGAGTTTGGATCGATCGGGCCGATTGTTGGAGGATTTCGACACCTCGCGTAAGCCTTATTCGCTTCGCGGCGGCACTTGCGCCGTTTCGACGCGATGGAAGTCGCATATTCATAGCCGCCCCTGGCTGCCGTCCTAGCAATTCGAGTTTCGATTTCGAGGCAAACTCATCGGCAAACCTCGCCCTAAGTGTTCAGAGTAGCATAGTAGTGGTCATTGAGACAACACCGTTGTGCGAGCGTTAGCATGCAAAAAAAGGGGCCACCGTTCGGTGGGTAGACTGGACTTGTGCAACTTTGGCCATCTCACGATCGGGGGTTTCCATGGTGATTTGTTCGTTAAACCGGCCTTTTTCGGGTTTCGCTTATGAACAGGAATTATTAAATTATGGGATTCAAGTTTGCGAATCGATTTGCGATGGACAGCTTGACGTTATCCGTTTCCCTAAAGCACCCCTAAAATGGTGGTGCTTGTACTTCGATTTTGTAACGAATGGCCAGTAAAGACCTCGATCTGGATCAACTTGCACTCTATTTGCATTTGACGCCGACACAAGTAAACAAAATGGCTGTTCGCGGAAAGATTCCCGGACGAAGAGTGAATGGAGATTGGAGATTCTCCGAATCCGAAATTCATCATTGGCTCGAAGACCAAATTGGGGTCGGCGATGCACAAGAGCTCGAGCGAATGGAAAAAGTTCTTGAGAGAAATATCGACGTGGGCTCCGACGATCGAGCCATGCTTTCCGATTTCCTATCCCCTCTCGCCATCCAAATCCCGCTGCCGGCAAGAACACGTGGGTCTGTCATTCGAGAGATGTGTCAACTCGCCGCTTCGACTGGTTTGCTGTGGGATTCTGCCGTTATGGCCGAGGCCGTCGCGGCTCGTGAAGCATTGCATCCGACGGCGCTTGAGAATGGGGTGGCATTGTTGCACCCTCGCCGACCTCAATCCTCGAACCTCTCCGAGCCGTTGGTTGCATTGGGAATATCGACTCAACCTATTCCGTTTGGAAATGTCTCAGGCCATCTGACCGATGTCTTCTTTCTTATTTGTTCAACGGACGACCGCGTCCATTTGAGGATCTTAGCGAGGCTTGCCCGGCTGGTTACGGACGAAGTTTTTCTGACCATTCTTCGATCTGCGGTATCACCGAGTGAAGCCATCGACATCATCCGAACTGCCGAATTGGAACTTATTCAATCAACGGTAGGTGAATGACGACTCCTATCTCGATAGGCTGGTTTGGTCCCCAAGATGAATCGTGGGAATGGATTCTCAAACATTTCCGGGATGTAACGAACCTTCGAGAGCAAGATATTGAGTCCTGGCTGGCTCGACATCGCGTTGACGGTGGGGGCGAAATAAACAGTCGTTGTGCGTTCCTACTCGCGAGCAACTTTCGTACGGATCCAGTCGGCGAGCTTGTTCGACGAGTTGAACAATGCGCTGCACCAGAGTCCAGCCCCATAGGATCCGTTCCGTGGTGTCTGTTGCTAGGCACGGATTGGTCCGGTCATCGACGAACTCAGCCATTACCCGAAACATGGCATACGTTCTATTGGTATGAGCTGTACGATCGACTCTTTCCATGGTTAGCAAGTACTGCCAACTCAGACTCTGGCCGAATGCCTCCTGCCGAAACCCCTCAGTCGGGCAATCGCAAAATCAGTCCACGCGTTCAACGTTGGATCGATTCGGCACTGGCGATGAAGAACCGACGGACGGTTGCCAACCCTTTCGATAACGAATCCAACTCGCTGCCGCCATCGATCCATTTGGCTTTGATTTTGACCGAGAATGCAGAGACGAGGGCGCTTTGGACGGACGGACTATCCCGGCGAAACATTCACTGCGTCTGCACTGTTCCAACGCAACTCGATATCTGGGCGCAGCCTGACATCATTATCGTCGACCTTGAAAGGCCACCGATGAAGTGGGCAGATCGAAACGGCGTTCGCGATAGCTTCACCATCGAGCTTGAGGCAACTCTCGACAAATTGAATCGTCAATTCCCGAGCGCCTGCCAGGTTGTTGCGGACCCGTTTCCTCGCTGGCAAACATGGGAACGACTGTACGCATCGGGTGCGGATTTTTTGATAGGCAAGCCTTATAGCTTGGATGGAATCTTAGATTCGCTGCTGTTCTATATGCGGAGCGGTGCGAGCGAAATGGAGCTCACTTTGGGTTCAAACATACGTGTTGATAGCGGAGCGGCGCAAGCCGCCCGGTGAGCCAATCTTATGCGGATAGGCTGTGACACGGGGTATTCGAAAGTGGCATGGGCGTCTCGCCCATGGATTCACGAGCGAGCGCGCTCGTGCCACGCTTTGGCAACCCGACGCGTAAGCCAGGTGCCGACTAATCCCTCGCTCACGCGGCTTGTTGCTTTAGTGAAGTCGTTATTGGGTAAGGGCGGTAAGACGGACTTCCAAGTCCGTCAATGGGGAATTCGACGGACTTGGAAGTCCGTCGTACCATTAAATCCACAAGCCGTCACGGGCTCGGGTTATCAAATCATAACCTACCCGAGGGAGAGCGCATCTTTTGCGGAGCAAAAGGCGACTAGGGTTGCCTTCAGCGTGTCTCCGCCCCGTCGCTGCCGTTTGACCCTACGGACGGCAAGACCAATTCACGGGCAATACGTCTCGTCAACAACTCGAACCGCTGAACGCGCTCGCTCATCTCCGCCATGTCCGATTCCCAACCTGTATGCGCTCTTGCGTGTTCGTCTCCCAATTGGTCCCATCGCTGACCGATCGTGATCAACTCATTGCGGACTAGCTCTTTTCCACGGGTTTGTAATTCCGAACGGAGCTTCGTCGATTGCGTTTGTGCAATCGACGTAAGCACGAACTCAAGTGGTGCAAGGCAATCGGGTTCGATTTCGATCAGCAGGTTTTGTCGTTGCATCCTCGGTTTTGGTGTTGTTCCGATGAGCCTCGCCTTCAAGAATTGATTTGCCCCTAAGCTCAAGCGAGCCTTTGCTAACTCGGCAGGGTCCAAGCAACTTGAATCGAGGCAAGCGAGGAGAGGCATGGTGACAGTGGATGACCACCCTAATTCCGCATGCTGTATTGTCGTCATGCTGGTTGGTGTATCGCCAATCGATCGCTGAAGTCGCATCTGCACTTGGCTCGAAGCGGATTGAGCTAAAGCAATCTTCTCCGCAACGCAAGCGACTTTGTTTGATTTGCCGCTTGTCGACGATTCCTCCAGAGTCAGACTAACTCGTGGTATAAGGTTTTGCCTGGTCGATTCGCTCGACAAATTGTGAAGTTGCAACTCAAACGTTGCATGCGAATCTGCGTCCTTGCGTGGCACCGTAGCGTCGTTACCATCGTCTCCAAATTGTGCTTGGCCCCGAATGCTTGCCGAGACAACACGGGTAAAACGATTCGGAACATTGCGGAGGGGATGGAAATCGAATTCCCGAATGCTCGCTTGTTCCGAACGTGGTTCATCACACTCGTTCGATTGAAGCACACGGATGGAATTCAATAAGGCTTGAACGATTGCGCGGTTCCGGTTCCAATCGATCGCCACAACCGATTCGGCAATTTGAAGTGCCGTTTGCCGACCGTCGATCGGGCTTGTCTGCAAAATGCTATCGAGTTTCTCGGCAAGCGTTTGCGTTGCAGATTGCTTTATGGAGGTAATCTGTTTGTCCGATTCCTTACGACGGATTCGATTTTCCGCGATGGATTGCCGAACTGCGGAAAGTCCTTTCTTTAGGTCGTCAATGACGGGCGTGTCCCTAAGAACATTAGGCGTGCTTTCGTTCGGCACCGCCTCATTGAGACGCTCTCGGAGGGACTTCAACTGCGATGAAATGTCAGCGTGCATACGATTCTGATTGGCCGATTCCTCTGCGATGCGTCTATGTATCGGCAAAACAATGGACTTAATGCTATCTGCATCGAGCTTCGTATTGACGGTGCTACTATCTGGCTTCCAAATGGCTAGGTTGTTTGAGTTTTCGGCGAAGGGAACGTCATGTACGGTTGCCGCGTTGATTCGCCAGTTCAAGCCGGAAGCAATAAGTTTATCGATTTTTAAGTTGCGATAAGCGGCACAAGTCCAATCAAATTTCAATGCGGCTGTGGCGATTAAGGTTGGCTGACACGCCGCAACGCCGTCCTTGTCCAGCATTCTTAACTTCGGATGGACTTCGATGTTGTTAAGCGCGATTGTCCCGTCTAACAAGGAAATCCCGGACGAACCAACCTTGACCGTTGCGTTCAAGAGCGAGGACAACCGAGCTTCGATGCGACTACGCACGATGAGCTGAAACGACCAAAAGCCGCAGCCCATCACGATTGTCGCAACTAGAACTTGTCGCCGGAATTTCATGCGGACTTCCCAGAAGGTTTTCGTTTCGATTCTCGAACGTTATTGATGTGCGAGAGGAGGTACTTAAGCGACTCCTCTCGGTTGGTGGGAAAAAAATGCGAATGTCCCGTGTCAATCGTTCCAGCGGCCATATGGCCCATCACCGGTTTCGGCGATGGGTCGCCTCTTCCATTTTTTCCATCGATGGATTGTGCTAGCGGCATGTTTGCAGCAGCCATATTGGTTCCTGTGCTTAGGGGAATAATACTTGGATCTGGAATTCTCGTCCGTTGCTTCCCACCGTTGTCGAGTGAGACTGGACGTCGGTAACGCACAACTTCGATCACGGTTTCCCTCAGAATCCTGTCACTGCCACGCAATTTCGCAGCTTCGTCATAGTGCGTGAAGTTCATCTTGAGTTTCGAAGTCGAGGGTGTGGGAACAAAAACCTCTGCTTGAACATGAACCATGGATCGACCCGATTTTAAATCGGTTTCCAATGGAGCTTCAGCGACGGGCCTCCCGGATGGCTCTCGTGACTCTGCATGAACGAAATCTTCTTTCGAAACGAGCTTGAGTTCTTGCGTGGGCCTTTCTCGCCTCAGAGTCGACTGGTCGAGGACGGATTTTCTGTAGCGGAAAGCTTCGTTTGCAACCTGAATCAAATCATGGCTCTCACGTTGATCTTGGGCTCTCGTGAGCGACCACCAACAAGCCAAGTACGTTGGCGGGATGCTCGCCAAACCAAGGATGAGTCCGCCGCAAACGAGTGTGTTATCAATGCAGGTCCAAGGGAGTAAAGGGTATTCGTACAACCGCTGAACCGTGGCTGACACGATCGATTGACGGAGCCACATCGAACCCAAAACATGGGGAATCGATTCTAACCATCCGCTCAAGAGCCCAAGGGAACAAGCTACGATGCAGCCTACGAGTTGGTTAACACGCAGCAAGGCAAGGGCCACGACGAATGAGAGAAATACGAGGTTATCTTTCGGGATCAGTCCAAGCACTAAGCCGATTGCCACGCCAAACGCGATTTGACGAGGTGTGCGATACTGTGAAAGGATCGCAGCGATTCGCTTTGAATGATTGCTGATCCGTAAGAGCATTTTTCTGCTGAATTCTTGGGAGCGTTGGGAACCTACCGAAGAAAGTCCGAATGGCGGATACCTGGTCGTAGCAATCGCCTGGGACGCCACGCTAGAAAGATCGGAATGCGGCGGCAGAAAATAGAGTCGAATGTGCCGGCTTTTCTGAATTTGCAGACCAGCAGCAACGCTAGCTAATGGCTTGTGGGGCTTGCTTTGCAAGAGGAACAGCGCAAGCTGTCCGGTGAGGATTCGCAAATCACTTGGGTTTCCGTTGGGTTCGCCTGGCCCCTCCAAGTACCTGATCGCCTCGGCGATGACAGCCGGACCGGTTGAGACTATACTCTGACCACCTCTCTTTAGATCGCGAATGGGGGCGGCAAATCTCCGTGTTTGACAGTGGCCGGTACGCGAGTTCGAATCTTTGTCTTTCCTATGTTCCCTTTTCGCCACAAGCCGCTGATATCGGTTGAGATGATCGTTTCGCTATTCGTCGTTCCCTTCACGCACGGGTATTCCCACGCTCAAGAACAGATCCATCATCCTGTCGCGTGTTGATGAGTTCTCATTTTTTTCTCAGCTATTGCGTATTTGGCCACTTTTGTAATCGGCTAATCGATGGGTACCATCTTGAAAATTCGAAATGTCGTTTTTTGTATCGTCGGACTTGCTGTATTGGTGGGGCTGGTCAGCTTGACCGGAATCGGAACCAGACTCCGCGGGCTTCTGACCTCAGATCCTCCGATGGACGAACACGGTGAGAGCACGCTGCTCGCTCCGCAGGAAATCAAAACGTTGAAGCTGAGCGAAACGGCGAGGAAGAACTTGCACCTTGTATCCAAAAGTGCCAAGCCGCAAACGTACTGGCGAACCATTCAAATTCCTGGGGTGATTACGGATCGACCTGGGTTCTCCGACCGTGGTGTGACATCCCCAGCAGTCGGAACGGTCGCCGAAGTACATGCGTTCCCAGGTGACACGGTCCAGCCAGGGGAAAAGCTTTTCACTCTCCGACTCTTCAGCGAATACCTGCAAAACACTCAAACGGAACTCTTTCGTGCGAACAAGGAGTTGCAACTGATCGCGGAGACCAAAGCTCGATTGGATTCTGCAGCGCAAACCGGCGCGATTTCTGCGACAAAAATCGTTGAACTTGACAATCAAGCCAGGCGACAACAGGCTGCGATTCAAGGATTTCGTCAGGACCTTTTAACTCGCGGGCTGACCCCACCCCAGATTGATGCAGTCGCTGAGGGAAGGTTCGTTTCCACCCTCGAAGTGGTTGCCCCGCCACCTCGATCCTTTACCAGCGATCAACAAGCCGAGCCGCTCGATAAAAACCCTCGATACGAAGTGCAGGAACTGCGGGTCGATTTGGGGCAACAAGTGCAGGCCGGCCAACTTCTCTCAATGCTCTCCAACCACCAGAATCTTTACATCGAAGGGAGTGCATTCAAAAGAGAGTCGACGTTACTTGCCGAAGTTGCTGAGAACAGTTGGCCCATACGAGCTGAATTTAGCGATGACGATGGTTCCCCTTGGCAGGAAATTGAAACCCCACTGACCGTTCGCCATCTTGCCAATTCGTTGGATTTGCAAAGTCGGACTCTTTCGTTCTTTGTTCCTTTAGAGAACCAGTCGCGGTCCTATGAAAAGGAAGGTCAAGTCTTCGTGGTTTGGCGGTTCCGACCGGGGCAGCGCGTGCGGCTTCACATCCCTGTCGAAGAGATGAAAAACGTCTTGGTGCTTCCGTCGCCGGCTGTGGTTCGTGAAGGCCCCGAGGCGTATGTGTTTCAGCAAAACGGCGATTTGTTCAATCGAATCTCCGTCAACGTCTTGCATCAAGACCGACTCAATGTTGTGATCGACAACGATGGTAGCGTAACACCGGGTTTGTACTTAGCCCAGAGTTCCGCTGCAGCGCTGAATCGCGTTCTCAAGACTCAGGCGGCGAGCGGTGTTCGAGCAGATATCCACGTGCATGCCGATGGCACAACCCACGCTGCACACTAAGGAATTACGATCATGCTCAATTCCATTATTCGCAACGCACTGCGTTACCGCATGCTGGTCGTCGTTCTTAGCCTGACGATACTCTCCTATGGAACGTACTTGGCAACGACCATGCCGATCGATGTGTTTCCAGATCTCGATCGACCTCGCGTTATTATTTTGACCGAATGTCCTGGGCTTGCCACCGAAGAGGTTGAAACACTTGTTACTCAGCCCATCGAAACGGCCTTACTTGGTGCAAGCGGTGTTCAAGCCGTCCGAAGTCAAACAACAGCGGGCCTCAATGTGATCTACATTGAGTTCGAATGGAGCACCGAAATTCGAGCGGCTCGGCAAACGGTTCAGGAACGGTTGGCAAGTCTCGCTGGCGTTTTACCAGAGGGCATTCGCCCACAGATGACTCCACCAGCCTCCATCATGGGACAAATCATGATTGCTGGTATGTACCGGCAGAAAGGCCCCAATGGTGGAAAGTTATACCCCATTGCCAAATCGGGACTGATGATCGAGCTTTGGGAATCCGCCAACAACCAACCGATGCACGCGACATGGAAACCAGTGGACCGGCATCGAGTGGCAAGCTGGGAGTCAGTTCCTAGTACGATCCGCAATCCAACCCTCGACTTAAAAACGGTCCGATCGCTTCCGATTCTTATCGAGGGCAAGGAGTTCACGGTAGAAATCCCCACGGATTTGTCGCAACAGATGACGCTTCGGACGATTGCCGATTGGGTCATCCGACCTCGCTTGCTCAAGGTAACCGGCGTTGCAGAAACGTTCATTCAAGGTGGCGATCGCAAGCAATACCAAGTTTTGATCGATCCAGCAGCGCTCTTGGAATACGAGGTCACACTCAACGAAGTAGAAACGGCACTCAGAGCTAGCAATATCAACACAAGCGGTGGGTTTGCGATCGAAGGTGAGTCGGAACGCCCCATTCGAGTCTTAGGTCGACTTGGTCCCGAGCCAAAACGAGTGATCGAGGATTTAAAGAGCACACCCATCCGGATGGATGCCAAGAGATCTGTCCTATTAAGTCAAGTGGCAAACGTGATGGAAGGTCCTCAACTCAAACGCGGAGACGGCAGCGTCAACGGACAGCCTGGCGTTGTCTTCACAGTAGTAAAACAGCCCCACGTCGATACGAGACTTCTAACCGACAAGTTGTCGAATGCATTTGAGGACATCGAACCAACGCTCCCGGCTGATATCGTAATCAATACGGAACTTTTCCGACTCAAGAATTTTATCGACCGAGGCATTTTCAATGTCGCAGAAGCTCTTGTGATTGGGGCTGTTCTCGTTTTGATCATTCTCTTTGTGTTTCTGCTCAGCTTCCGAACGACATTCATCACGCTCAGCGCAATCCCATTATCGCTTGTCATCACGATACTGGTATTCCGGGTCATCGGTTACGTTACGGGTACGCATTTGTCGATCAACGTAATGACTCTCGGTGGAATTGCCGTGGCCATGGGGGAACTTGTGGACGACGCCATCGTTGACGTCGAAAACATTTTTCGACGATTGCGACAGAACAGTTCATCCTTAAATCCTAAGCCCACACTGCAAGTTGTTTATGAGGCAAGCGCCGAAGTTCGCAACTCCGTAGTCTTCGGCACCGCCGTTGTGATCCTCGTATTCATGCCTTTGTTCGCCTTGTCAGGAGTCGAGGGCAGACTGTTCACTCCACTTGGGATCGCCTATATCGTCTCTATTTCGGCGTCGCTATTGGTGTCCATGACAGTGACACCAGTGTTGTCGTATTACCTTCTAGCCAATTCCAAGGCAGTCCACAGTGAACAAGACAGCCCTTTGCTTCGCGGCCTCAAGAACATCGCCAGCCATTTGATACGATTCAGCATGGCGCGTCCTGTCCTCCTAATGATATTGACCTGGAGTATGGTCGGCATTGCTGCATGGCAGTTGGCACAGCTTGGGAGAAACTTTCTTCCTCAGTTCGATGAAGGAAGCATTCAAGTCAATGTGACACTGCCGCCGGGCTCTTCACTCGAGGCATCCAATCAAACAAGTGGTTTGATTGACAATCAGTTTCGGGCGATGCAGAAGTCCGACTCGAATCCAAAAGGTGAGATACTTTATTTTGTCCGACGAACGGGACGGGCCGAGATGGATGAACATGCGGCTCCTGTGAATGCCGGGGAGTACATCCTCAGCATGAATCCAGACAGCGGTCGGCATCGCGAAGAAACCATCGAGAAAATCCTCCACGAGCTTCGCGAAGAAGTTCCTGGCGTGGATATCGAAGTGGAACAACCGCTATCGCACTTGATCAGCCATATGGTGTCAGGTGTCTATGCTCAAATTGCGATCAAGATTCAGGGCGACGACATCGATATGCTCCAGCGACTCTCGGACCAAGTCAAGATTACTTTAGAAAGCATTCCGGGAGTGACACCACCTGTCGTTGAGCCCATTCGACTTACGGATGAGCTCCATATACGGCTTCGAGCGGATGATTTAGCCTTTCATGGTCTTACGCGTGCCTATGTCGCACAGATCCTGCAAACGGCCTTGCAAGGGGAAGTGGTTTCCCAAGTACTCGAAGGGCAACGTCGCTTTGATTTGCTGGTGCGTCTCGAAGAAGCCTATCGAACGGACTATGCAAATCTCGGTCGACTTCGCATTGATTTACCAGGAGGTCGTGGCCAAATTGAATTGCGCGAACTAGCCGACATTGAATCAGGTGCTGGTCCCAACGCGGTAAATCGCGATAATGCAAGACGAAGGATGGTGATTCGCTGCAATACCCAAGGCCGTGACCTTGCAAGTGCAGTGAGCGAGATTCAGCAAAGGATTCAACAGCAATTGAACCTGCCAGCAGGCTATTTCCTAGAATACAGCGGTCAGTTTGAGAGTCAGCAAAACGCGACGAATCTTATCGCGGTTTTGGCGGTCGTTTCTGTCGTGGGCATGTTTATCGTTTTAATGGTACTTTTTCCTTCGGTCCGAATCGTACTGCAAATACTGAACGCTCTCCCCACCGCTTTTGTAGGTGGTGTTTTGGCTCTTGTGCTAACACAGCAATCGTTAACGGTTGCAAGTCTGGTTGGGTTCATTTCCCTTGGTGGTATCGCGGTTCGAAATGGTATCCTGTTGGTTACGCACTATATTCACCTTATGAAAGACGAAGGAGAAGAGTTCACTCAACAGATGATTCTTCGCGGCAGTCTTGAACGCTTGGCTCCGGTATTGATGACGGCCCTCACTGCAGGTATCGGATTAGTACCGCTTGTGCTAGGTGGCCAGGAACCTGGCCGAGAGATCCTTTATCCCGTTGCAACCGTGATCTTGGGTGGACTGGTAACGTCGACGTTTTGCGAGTTCCTAATCCATCCCGGCCTCTTTTGGAATTACAGCGGTCCAAGCGCGACAAGCCTGGCAAAGTCTGGTGTCGCAATGGACGATTTTTGATTTGCACGGGCAACGCGTTGTCCGCCCCTTAGAGTACCTTGGCCTGATTTAGCAGAAAAACCTTAACGGAGACTTTGAAATGAAGATTCGCTCGATGACCAGCGGTGTCCTGACTGCCGTATCGCTTTCTTGGATCGTCGGCTGCCAGCCAAGTGCTCCAACTGCAAAGACAAGTAGTCCAGCAAAGATCGCTCATGGCACCGATCACAAAGAAGAGGATCCTGCACATGCCGGACACGGCGCTGGGCCTCACGACGGAACGCTGGCAGATTGGGGAGGAGGCAAGTACCATGTCGAATTCGCCGTGGATCATGACAAGAAGGAAGCTACGGTTTACTTGTTAGGAAACGATGAAAAGTCGCCGTCGCCGATCAAGGCCGACAAGATTCTTCTGACCATTAAAAAACCCCAGTTCCAGGTTGAATTGGCCGCAAAGCCGCTTGATGGCGAAGCGAACGGAAACTCATCGCGATTCGTAGGGGTGCACGAGAGTTTGGGTGTTGTGCAAGAGTTTGCAGGTACGATTATTGGTGAAATCGACGGAACGCCCTACTCGGGCGAATTCGTAGAGGAAGCCCATACGGGACACGATCACAAGTAGTAGTGCGTTCAAGAGAGCAGCTGGGGAATTGAAAACGCAGAGTTGCAGAGTTGCAGAGTTGCAGAGTTGCAGAGTTGCAGAGTTGCAGAGTTGCAGAGTTGCAGAGTTGCAGAGCTGCAGAGCTGCAGAGCTGCAGAGCTGCAGAGATGCAGAGATGCAGAGATGCCTTGAATAAAATGCGTTGCACCTTGCGCGTACGCTTCAAGGGACGCTTCGAGATAGGCACTTGACTGCCCTGCCAGCTTCATTGGGGGCGGAACGGCGCGAGTTGTCCGGTGAGTCCAACAGAAAAATTTCGCAGTGAGCCGTTTGACGAAGCAGAACTCCAACGATTCCCAGCCAAATCGCATAGAAGTGACCAAGTAAGGGATACCGAAATATCGTCGCCTTTTTGCTCCGCAAAAGTAGCGTTCAGACGCGTGCCTTGCGGAGCGACAGGCGACAATGTTTAGCCTCAATGGCCGATCACAGGTCAACCCGATCGCTCTTCGAGCACGTGCGCCGTCCTTCGGACTAAGCACGAGCACAAACGAGCTTGCCGAGCTTGCGACGCCATGGTTCGGCAGGAGCCTCACCCCACCCCTCTAAACATCTTTGCAATTTAGAATCAATCGGAAATCAATGGGAGGGCGAGGCTCCTGCCGAGCTTACGACGACATGGTTCGGCAGGAGCCTCACCCTCCCAAGCAATGAATGGATTGTGCAAAGTCGAGGAAAACATGTTTGGACGGGTGGCCTCGCCCTTCCATTTTTCCAAATGATTTGTTGGGTCCAAAAGCGAGACGGCCTCCTTTGCGATCAAGGTGGAACGGCCAGCCTCCAAGTGCGTACTTTTATGGCACGCCCTTTGCTCCCTGTTTTTCTTGGCTTGGTGAAATGGTTGCTAAGCAATGGTGTTTGAGATTTTCTTGAGGGAGTAAACCGATTATGGTTCGAAGTATTTTGCTGAACTTGTGTGGATTGTTCGCCGTCGCTGCATTTGGCCTCGCGCAGGCTCCGGTTGTCAAAGCGGAGCAGCATTCCGACAAGGCGTGCTGGACATGTGCGGAATCCTGTCTCGCATGTATTGATTCCTGCGCGGTCGCCATGGCGAAAGATCCAGCGAGGTTGGCCTGTCTACGCGCTTGCGTAGTCTGCAATCGCGAGTGCGTTTCGTGCGCACGCCATTGCGAGTCGGGTACATGCTCACCCGCAATCATGGCGAAATGCGCAGAGGCTTGCCGCAAGTGTCTGGCCGAGTGCGTAAAACACGCCAGTCAAGATCCAGCGTGCAAAGCATGTGCTGAAGCCTGCCGCGAGTGTATCAAACATTGTGAAGCGGCAAAGAAGTAAACCTCTTTGCGCTCTCGGGCGAAACGTTGTGCCTTGATCAGCCAACTATCCAGCCATCGATCGCTCGGCGGGCGGCGGAAGACCGAATTGACCTTCCTAAGCCGCGTTGCCGGGCTTCGGACCAGAATATGGCGGTAGCCAGGTGGGCTTTGGTACAGGTTCGACGAGTCGGCACAAAGTTTGCTTAGTCTTTGAAGGGACACGCAAGGAACGCATGAAAAAAAGACTTATATGGGTCTTTTTAGAGCTCGTTGCGGTAGCTCGGACATAAACTAAAACGAAAGATTTGACATGAGTAAACTATTGCGAGGTGTTGTGGCTGGAGCTGGCGCGTGGAAATGGGGCGGAGGTTGTCTTTCCACCGTTCTTATTTTCATCCTCCTGTGGTGGGTGTTGGGAAATTTCAATATCTTTCAATAAGCGTTCATAGAGTCGGAATTGTTCCTCGCGGGATGATGGACGAGAGTGTTGCAATACCCGTGCTTCTCGTTTGTCAAGGGGGAGCAACCGAGGCAACTCGTGTTCGGGTATACTCCGGATAGCATAGAGCGAAGTTGAACCGTACGTCCTTGTTTCAGTTTTTTAGGATACGCAAAATGAGCCGAGCCATTCACCTTGAACGATTGAAAAAAATGCTCCAGCAAGTGACGCCTGCCTCAAATTTGGAGGTGGCTGTTTCGGGGCTTGAATCGCTAGAAATGCCAGACCAATTTCATCAAGCCGCCGTCGACGCAATGAGGCGCCTGAATTCAACGGAGTCCGTCCGTAACGACACCCTCAATTTGGATCAGCAAAATACTTTAGAGTCGATCGTTCTTCCAAAGCTACGACCCGTGGTCAATATCATTGGGGACACTTTCTCACCACCACCGACGCCGTGGGAATTTATCGGGTCAGCAGAGGTTAAGCGCCGAATCGACAAAGTGATTCCTTCGATTGGCCGAGTCGAGCTGCCAGGGCATCCGTCCATTCCTTATGGTGGAACTGGGTTTGTCGTTGGCCCCCAACTGCTTATGACCAATCGTCACGTTGCGCAGATCTTTTCAAAAGGATTGGGCCAAAAAAATATTGTGTTCATGCCTGGCCTTTCGGCTGCGATTGACTTCAAACGAGAGGTAATCGGCACCACTCCTGAGCTGTTATCTGTTGTTAAGGTTGTCATGATTCATCCTTATTGGGACATGGCGCTATTAGAAGTAAGTGGTTTATCCGCAGCCCACGCTGTCTTGCCGATTTCGGTAAGGTCCCCTGAAGAATTGGCGGAAAGAGACATTGTTGTGATCGGTTATCCAGCCCAGGATTGGCGCAACGATCAAAATCTCCAGAACCAAATTTTTGGTGGAATCTTCAACGTCAAACGGCTTCAGCCAGGAAAGCTCAAGAGTATTCGTCAAGTCGAGAGCTTTGGTCACAACGTAAAGGCGATGACACACGACGCTTCTACCTTGGGCGGCAACTCAGGTTCTGCAGTCATCGACGTCTTAACTGGCGAAGTTGTTGCATTGCACTTTGCTGGTCTCTATTTGGATGCCAATTTCGGAGTACCTACGTATGAGCTCGCAAGAGACAACAGGGTTGTACAGGCAGGGGTAAACTTCATCGGAAACGTAGAGGCAGCCTCGGACTGGTCGGCATTTTGGCGCATCACCGACCAAGGGCAAGAAGGAGCAACCGTGAACACGAAACCATCTATTCTAAGTCAGCCTGTTGAGCCCATTCATTTGCAAGTCGACAATAAAATCAACTTGACGATTCCCCTTCAGATCTCCATTTCACTGGGATCACCGACACAAGCAACTGGCCGTCCGATGGAAACAGATTCGGCCCGACCATCTGTTGCAGAAAATTTGCAACTCGATGCCTTCGGAGCGGAATCCGTAATCTCGCAATCGGCAGTCCAAGCTTACGAAAAATTCGATTGGGCTTCTTTTTCGTCCAGTGAGTTCTCCTGGAAAGCCGTATTGTCGGCAGGTGTACTGAGCCACCTTGCTTATGAGCCGGACCAAATCGTTGTCGCAACTGCGCGCGAACGCTTCGGACTTGAGGCATGTGAGTTCCTGGCTACCGATGCGACCGAATGTTTTGTTGTAGCAGATCAGGATACTCTGGCCGTAGCGTTTCGTGGCACAGCAGACCTGCGAGATTGGTTGGGAAACCTCAATGCATTTAGCACCCGTGCCAGTTTCGGAAGTCTGCATAGGGGGTTCTATTTTGCGTTTCAAGCAGTGAAATCATCACTTGAAAACATCATTCATGGGATCGGATTGAACAATCGCAAGTTGCTTTTGACAGGACATAGCCTAGGGGGAGCACTAGCAACGGTAGCTGCAGCAGAATGGTCAAGCGTTTTTGATATTCGAAGCGTTTACACTTTTGGTCAACCGCGAGTCTGTAGATCGGATTCCGCAAACCACATTGAACAAAACGTTGGTTCGGCATTTTTCCGCCTCGTCAATGACGACGATATTGTGACGAGGGTTCCTCCGGGATATCAGCATGTAGGAAAAATGTTTCGCTTCGGACCTACAGGGATCGTTAGCAATGAATCACTCGCTGGTTCCTTGGTTGCCTCGGAAGCACAACCCTTGACCGAAAACCAGTTCGCAGCTCTACAGGCATCGCTAAGATATCCGTCAGTCGTTGAACCACTAGAAAATGTAGGACTGGAAGGTTTTCTTCCGAGCTTCTCCGACCACAATCTATCGAACTATTTCACAAAGATTTTGAAACAGGAAGATTGAATCGGCTGAATCGGCGAACCAATCAGCCGCAGAGCGCTAGCGGCTTGTTGATTTAGTGAAGTCGTTATTGGGTAAGGGCGGTACGACGGACTTTCAAGTCCGTCGATGGGGAATTCGACGGACTAGGAAGTCCGTCGTACCATTCAATCAACAGCCCGCACGCGGGTTCCGGCTGATTGGGACGGTAATCGCTGCCATCGCGAGGTACGAAGCCCGACCACGAGCGTTTTGTATTATTCCAAGGCGGCGCATCTTGCCGTTCCGCCGCCGCTGCTATGCCGTGACTAATGACTAATGACCTGCGATAATTGCTTCGCAATCGTGACCCGGATGTTTTTAAACATGGGTGTACGCGACTGTGGATCGACGGTACGGGGGACAAGGACGTTGGATTCCGGATAGTACATCATCGCGTTCCCATCGCGGATTTCGTCAAACGAACGCGCCAAAATGTTATGCATTCGGCCCGTTTCGCTGCTAACGGTTACCAAATCATTATTTTCCAGATTCATTCGCTGCATGTCCGTCGGATGCATTAATATCACATCGCGACGTTCTTGGTGGCGATACAAATCGTAGTCTTCATAGACGACCGTATTGAATTGCCCCTCGCTTCGAACGGTCATGAGCCGAAGTTGATTCCCAGCTAACGATGTCAACTCTGGCAATCGATGAGAAAAGAGCTTGGCTTTGCCGTCCTTCGTTTTGAATTTAGGAACGTGGAAAGTCCGCTCGCCAACTTGAAATTCTTGGCCAGTCTTGGCAATCGTTTCGATCTGTTCGTAACCAGGTACGACTTTCGAGATCCAAGTTCGAATCGTGTTGGATTTTTGCATGTCTTCCCAATCCACAGGCGTCGAATTGCCGAGCAAACGGCGGCCGATTTCCGCAATCACATGAATCTCGCTGCGTG
This sequence comes from Pirellula staleyi DSM 6068, assembly GCA_945875845.1. Taxonomy (GTDB): domain Bacteria; phylum Planctomycetota; class Planctomycetia; order Pirellulales; family Pirellulaceae; genus JBKCUI01. The sequence continues at coordinate 14,812 of CAMCMB010000020.1, read as the reverse complement.
GACCTGGCAATCGCTTGGGACCTCCATCGCTTAAACGCACGTAGTTGAACATCGACTCTTGGGTCGTTGGCTCAGGCTCCTCGTCTCGGGCCAATACAGGTAGAACGATCGTCGACTTGGCCAGACCGCGCGCATGACCGGTGTTGAGCGTCGTATTGAGCATGACCAACATATCGAGCGATTCGAGCGCTTGTTCCGCGAATTGCGAATCTGGGTTCGAACCATAAAGGTTTCCGCCGAGACAAAATGCGAATTTAAGCTCTCCCTTGGCAGCCGCCTCGATGCAGTCCAGCGTGTCGCGTCCTTGGGTCGTTGGCAGTGTGACGCCAAACTTGTTTGTCAGGTTATCGAACAGTTCGTCTTTGAGTTTTGGCGTAACACCTACCGAACCGATTCCTTGGACATTGGAGTGACCGCGTATTGGCATGACTCCTGCACCTTTGCGACCGATCATTCCCCGGAGCAAAGCAAGGTTGACGATGGCTTGAACATTTTCAACACCTTGAGTGTGGTGTGTGATCCCCATGGTCCAGGAAAAAATGGAGGCGTTGCTTTTGGCATAGACCTCCGCAATCTCGCGGATCGATTTTTCATCAATGCCACTCTTGTCGCATATCTCTCGCCAAGGAGCGCTTGAGAGTCCCGCAAGATACGCGTCGACATCGTTGCAATGTTTGTCAAGGTATTCGACATCATGTCGGCCCATTTCCACAACGGCTTTGCAAACGCCAGTTAGCAAAGCCAAATCGCCTCCGATATGAGGCTGAATGTAATGGGTCGCAATCTTGGTTCCAAAGAACAGGCTCAATGGATCGCTGGGAACCTTGAATTTGATCAAGCCCAACTCTCGAACGGGATTGATCACCACGATCCTTCCACCCCGGCGACGAATGTGCATGAGGGTGGTCATCAATCGAGGATGATTGCTCGGCGGATTTCCTCCAATAATGAAAATGGTGTCGCAATCGTCCAAATCGTCAAGGACGACCGTTGCGGTGGTTGTTCCCAGTGTGGACTGAAGTCCGACGCCACTGGCTTGGTGACAGTAGTAGCTGCAATTGTTAACGTTGTTCGTGCCATACAAACGAGCAAGCAGCTGCAACAAAAAGCCCGCTTCATTGCTGCTCCGTCCACTGAAATACCAAAACGTTTGATCGGCCATCAGCAGCTTGAGCTGAGCCGCGATACGATCAAAGGCTTCGTTCCAGGTGATGGTGCGATATTGATCGGACCCTTGCTCATAAAAAATAGGCTGAATGAGTCGGCCGCTTGTTTCAAGCTGGCGAGGGGACCAGTGTCGCATTTGCGAAATCGGGTGCTTGGCCCAGAAATCGGCAGTGATAGCGGGCTGCATGTCGGCTGCCATCGCTTGAATCGATTTCTTGCACACTTCGGGAAACGAGCCATGCTCATTGACCATTCCGCCGTGCTGTCCACCCATGCCAAGTGCGCACGTCTTGCAGGCGTTTCGAGAGCGAAGCGCTCGGTAAAGCTTCCAAAGTCCTCCCGATTCAATCCCTTTTTTGAAGGTGTATCGGACTGCTTGCCAACCACCGCCTGCGGTGAGCTTTCTCATAAATCGTGCCAATAACTTAAACGCAAAAAAAGGGGATGTGAATTCAACTGTAAGCCGAGCGGCAGTTCGAAACCTAATGCATATGGGATGGCATTCCCTGGGGTACGAAGGGCGTGCGGGGAGTCGATTGCGTGGACTTGGAACCCACGCCCATCGCGATCGCTCTGGGCCCTGGTCGGTTTCCGTCTACCGTTCGCTAAAGAGTAGTCTGCAAGTGCATTGCTGAGAAGCGATCAACGTCTCGAATTGCGCTACAAGCAAGCAACGCCGGGTGGCGAACGTCCCTTTCTCGAAAGTCCAAGGGCATTTTCACGGCAACTAGGTAAAAAAGCCCTGTAACTACTTTCGAACGATCCGTCCATCAACTAGAACAAGGAGGTAAATCGCGAAATGGGTTGCGGTTGGTAATCAATTCTTTTTTCAATTAGGCGGGGTACCGATTGATGCGTCGAAAGTCAACACACCGTTGGTTGGGCTGCTTTGCACTCATGTGCTGCTTTTCTGTTTCGAACACTTCTGTTTTTGCGGATGCCGATCCCAACAAGCTTACGCGCCCAGAAATCCTTGCTGGCTGGAAATTGCTATTCGATGGCAAAACGACCGAAGGCTGGCGCAATTACAAAAAAGATTCCATCTCCGACGCATGGAAAGTCGTTGACGGAGCACTGGTTCGCGAAGGCAATAACGCCGGCGACATCGTGACGACCAAAAAATACAAATACTTTGAGTTCTCTGTCGACTACAAAATCTCCAAGGGTGGAAATAGTGGGTTGATGTTTCATGTGACCGAGAATAACCCCAACCCTTGGAACAGCGGACCGGAAGTGCAGATCCAAGATAATGTTGCTGGCACAGATCCGCAAAAGTCAGGCTGGCTCTATCAACTGTTCAAACCTACGCCAGTCGCTTGGGCGGGTGAAAAAGAGGCTGCAGATGCAACTCGACCTGCCGGTGAATGGAACCAGTTGTACTTGCGAATCGCGCCGAACCAGTGCGAGGTCACTATGAATGGGGTTCGGTATTTTCAATTCAAACTCGGCGATGCCAAATGGAAAGAACTTGTTGAAAAGAGCAAGTTCGCAAAGATGGAAGGTTTTGGGGCAGCCGGCGAAGGTTTTCTTTGCCTTCAAGACCACGGCAATTTGGTTTCCTTTCGCAACATCAAGATCCGCGAACTAGGCGATGATGGCTCGATCACACAACCCATTGACGGGAAAATCAATGTTGCGAAGTCGCTTGCGTTTCCAAAACTGAAATGGGACGGCTGGGAGCCCATTGGTGAAGACGGAACCGTCGACAAACCCCTTCGAATCCTTGAACTAACGTACCCAATAGGTGAAGACAAACGTCTCTTTGCAATGGATCAACGCGGCCTCATTTTCTGGTTCGAAAACCGGGCCGATGTCGAAACATCAAAACGTTTTCTCGACATCCAAAAGAAAGTCTCAAAGTGGAGCGATAACGGCGCAAACGAACAAGGATTGCTCGGTCTCGCATTCCACCCCAAGTTCAAATCGAACGGCGAATTTTTTGTCTGCTATACGAAGAAGGAAAATGACCACACGGTCGTCGCCCGATATCGGCTTTCCAAGACAGATCCCAATGTGGCCGATCCCGATTCGGAAGAAATCATTCTCGACGTCGAGCAGCCGTTCAAGAACCATAACGGCGGTTCGATTGAGTTTGGTCCAGACGGAAATCTCTACATCGCACTCGGTGATGGTGGCTCGCGCAATGATCCCAATGCGTCTGGGCAAAATCGGTCTCAATTGCTCGGTTCCATCCTCCGCATCGATGTGGATACCAAGACAGACGGTTTGAAATACGGAATCCCCAAAGACAACCCATATGTTGGTGTCGAAGGTGTGCGCCCAGAAATCTTTGCTCACGGCCTCCGCAACCCCTGGCGAATTGCCTTTGACAAGAAGACAGGCCGATTTTGGTGCGGTGACGTTGGGCAAGATTTGTGGGAAGAAGTCAATGTGATTACCAAAGGCGGAAACTATGGTTGGAGTAACCACGAAGGAAGCCACGCATTTGGCAATCGTCCAGAAGTCCAGGGCGTGGCCCCGGCTGTCGATCCCGTTTGGGAGTATGACCACAGCGTGGGCAAGTCGATCACAGGCGGTCGTGTCTATAATTCCGACAGATTGCCGCAGCTCAATGGCAAATACATCTATGCCGACTATGTTAGCGGCAGCGTTTGGGCACTGACTTACGATGAAAAAACAGGAAAAGCGTCTCGCAACGATCAGTTGCTTGAAAAAGGCATTCCTGTGCTTGCATTTGGCGAGGATCAAAAGGGCGATGTCTACTATATGATCGACAGCGCCAAGGGTCAGTGCATCTATCGATTCGAGTAATCGCCCGGTCAGCCTGTCTCACTCTTCTAATTGGAATTGCTTGCAATTTCATCGGGAGGGCGAGGCTCCTGCCGAGCATGACGCGTACATAGCTTGACGCGTAAATAGCTCAGCAATGCCTCGCTCTCCCTTTTATTCCAATGATTTGTTGGATCCAGAAGCGAGATGGCCTCTTTGCGTCGTCGGACAGCGAGCTTAGTCGGCTAAAACGAGATTGCGAACCGTCCCAATGATTTCATAGACGGGAATGTTTTAGCCCGTCGCGCTACGCTTTGCGTCTCTTTCGCAACACCCACTCATCCACTCCCATTTCATCTAAGAAGATCGATTCGCCTTCGCCATTTCCCTGGGTGGCATTGATGAAATTGATCACGATCAACGCATCGAGTGCTTCAAGCGAGCGATTTCCATCGACATCGTAAAAAGGAGGAGACACAACACCGGAGTTTTCAAGTGGCCTCGCACCGTTGCGATTGATTTCATTGATCACCACCAGCACATCCAAGGAAGTTACCCGCCCATCGTTGTTGACGTCTTGGCGCTGTACCTGATTTTGCCAAGGGGAAACTGCGGGTCGCAAACTGAAGTCAACATGCGAGTTGACCGTGCCAGCCACCACAGTCAACGAACGAAGTCCTGTGCTCGGTTGCACATAGTCGTAGGCTGGTGTTTGCGGAGTGATTTCGACTTGATAGGTTCCCGACGGAATACCCGGCAAGAGATAACTCCCGTTCGCCGAAGTCGTTGTTTCGGTTGCGGGCCCAATTACCAGATTGTCTAACTTGATCTTTGCATTTCGCATCCCTCGGGCGATGACGACCGCGATATCGGCAACGTCCGACCCGACTCGCATCGTCACCTTGCCACCGGTGCTCAATGATTCCGACTGAAAGCGACGTATGAGCTTGCCGTCGGAGGAATAGGCGTCGAACCTCGCGATCGTATTGTCGCTACCCGCAATCGCATCGATCGAAACGCTCGTGGTGGGTTGCGCAAACGTAATTCGCAGTTGCTGTTGGTCGCCACGGAACGAATCCACGAAGGCTATCTGCGATGTCGAAAAGGGACGGAAGACCTTGGAGCCGGTCGTAGCAGAACTATCGGTGAATACTCCCACCGTTCCGTTCGCGTCCTCACCAATCGCTTCGATAAGCACGCCATTTTGATTGGAAGCAATCGAGCCAACGGAAAAGTTGTCAGGTTCGATGCGGCTCTGAAGGACCACTGGCTGACGGTTACCGTCAACAAGCCTTACGCGAGCATTGGCAATCCCCGTTTCTGCCGACTGCCATTGTCCATCGCGATTGACGTCGCTCCAAGCAAAACCTTGAATGCCGGGAACCGAGGCCGTATCACGGGTGGGACCAAGCGTTCCGCGAAAGACATTACTTGTGATTCCGTTAGAGGAAGCAATGGCCCGAATCTCAATGGCCCCCGTTGTTCCTGCGGCAAGAGGGATGCTCAAATTCAAGTCGACTTGGTTTGCATTCGGGGTGGTCAACGTTTGCCAGTTGCCATTGTTGAGTCGATACTCGATCCGTCCGATCCGATTGGTCGTGATATCGTTTTGCAAGCCCGAACTGTTCGCGTTGGGCAAGGTTTGAACGACAGCTCGGCCCACGAAGCCGTAGGTGGTGCCGGTTGAATTCAGTTGCCCTAATCCTTCCAGTTTTAAGGGCACATCCAGCACGTCAAAGATCCCATCGCCGTCCGAGTCCAACCAGCCTAGTTGTGCAAGAGTGGCATCCGCGGTTGTCACGTGAGAGAACGCACGATCGAGAGCCGCTCCACTTGACATGATGCTATCGGCTTGCACGAAGGAGGGATTGGGGTTCAGATCGATAGCATTGGTGTTCTGAGTATTGTAGTAGCCGCGTTTTTGATAATAGTTCGAGCCACCGATGTACTCATCGCGTGCCCAAAACATATGGCCGGTTTCATGGGCGAAAGTCGAGGCAGGGCGAGTCGATGGCACAACCTGAAAGAGTCCCCCCGCAAAGGAAAACGCGCGATCGAATGAGCCACCTGGTGCGAAATTGCCATCGCTGTCGTTTTGCGAGTTGACGACAAACATGGTAAACGACCAATCGGTGTCGAGCTTGACGCGTTGCGCGTTGTTAAATGAACGCATATTGGCGTCAAGTTGTGAACTTTGCGAGAATCCACGGTCGACGAGGAACTGCGAAACCCAATCCGCATAAGCGTTGGATATTCGTGAAATGGGTTCGTAGGGGGTTGCGGCGGGTGTGTCGACATAAGTCGTATCGATCACGAAATCGAGCGAGTGAATCGTGCTTTTGGTGGTGAGAAGTTGTTTCCACCAATCGAGTCCGGTTTGAATATTGTTGAGAACGGTTGTTTTTTGGGCGGGGGTCCAGTTCTCGGTGCTCGAATCGATTTGCCCGTTGCTTTCGAGGAAGACGGGGGTGACGGCGATCCGGCCCAGCATGAACTCCGCGGTATCATCGGGAGCGGCACCGAATGGCAGCCCGGCGAACAGGCTTCTCGTTTCCAAGGGCTCGAGGGTTAATCGTCGCGTAGGGGGGCGATTTTTTCTACGAGGGCGCCCGAGCTTTTTGAAAGGATCCGTCAATCTCTGCAGCGTGAACCAAGCCATCCGCAATCTGCACTCCGCACAAGGAAATTCGTTAGTCAGGGAAGTCTAGCCGGAAATTGGGAAAACAAGAACGCCGACATTGTTCAATTGGATGAATCCGAAGTCAAAGGGGTTCCAGTTTAGAGATCATGAGGATTGAAATTGAACAATTATCGACGGGGAAACGCGTGGAGGTTACAGTTTCAGTTGACAACGTTTCGGTTCCGAAGACAGCGTTGTGCGTCTGAAAATCAAGCATTTGGCGACGAACAGTTGTAAGGGAGGTGCATTTAAGGTCAGGGAAAGGTGGTTTTCGGTAGCAGGATTGCAACGATTGTAGGGTGGGGAAGAGGATAGGATCTCAAATCCGGACTTGCAGAGGCAATCCAAAGGATGTAAATTTCAGGCAGTCGCAGATCGATCTGAGTAAAACAGGATTGGAAGGGTTGCTTCGTCATTATTTTGACGTAGGAATAAGCGATTGGCAGGAACAAACTCCCTTGTAGCTCAGTTGGCAGAGCAACGGACTGTTAATCCGTGTGTCGGTGGTTCGAGCCCACCCGGGGGAGCCTTTCAGAACAGTCTCGAAACTGGTCTGGTTCAGTTAACGCAGAAAGCCGAGGTCTCTACCTCGGCTTTTTTCGTTTAAATCCGTGGTTTTTGCGTGTTTCTTGTTAACCGACGCCACAAACCATGCGTCTCTTCCTGCCAGGCCAACGTCCCGAATCGCCCGTTTCCTGATCGCCACCCCGTCCAGGATAGCCGAATCTCTCGAACTCTCTCGGTTAACGGCCACAGGCTAGTTAACAGAATGAGGCGATCCGAGAGAGCGACTGGCGATTGCTTTCTGAGAGTTTGAGAGCGCCTATTTGCCTGGTTGTCCCAGGTAGCGTGTCGTCGGTCCCAGAGGTCTCAGTCTATAGTATTGCTAAATTCGTGCTCGAGCCATCCTTGGGATGGCATCAACAAACGTGACCAATTCGTCGAGTTCAGAGATCTGTCATTCTTGATTCCAAACGTGAACATCTCATTGATTGGCGACGGATCGGAACAACCACTCGGCTCGATAAAAAACAATCGAAGTTTGCGATTATTGAGGATGTAATTCAAAAGCGTGGCCTTGCCTGAGTTGCACGTAGTTTCACGTCAGTGGAACCTCATTGCAATAAACATGCGTTTTGCTTAACGCCGGCACTTGCATACTAGTTGCAAGTACTATAGCATCTACATTGGGCGATATGCTGATCGTAGTCGTTTGCCGCCAAATCTAGTCATTTGAACGATTTCGCCTAAACCGCCATGCTTTAAATGAGGGGGGCGGTGTGATTATCCAGTTTCCTATTCATCTTGAAGATATCCATGAGCGTTGATCAACTGCGTGAGATTTTCCATTCGATTGCCGGTGTTCTGGTTTGGCCTGTGCTCGTCGGGATGTTACTGCTCGCTGCTTGGGTTTTGTTTTCGCTCGGTACGTTTGCGAGGGAATGGCTTTCTCGCGGGCGAGGTCAACGATCTTCGTTACAGTGCGAACGCGAATCCCTTCATGAGATTGAGCGAAGGGTTGCGGATAAAAATGAATTGGAGTTGGAGTTAGAGGAAGTTTTGATGACCGCCCAGCGGCGTCGAGCGCGCGTGTTGACTCGGACGAAAATCGCCATCAGGCTGGGGCCTTCGCTGGGACTGATGGGGACATTGATTCCGATGGCAGACGCTCTGCAGGGACTGGCGGAGGGTAATATGCCCGCACTTGCAAGCAATATGGTTACCGCTTTCGCTGCCACCGTTATCGGACTCTCGATTAGCGTCATCGCCTACTTGATGACGGCAGTACGTGAAGGCTGGATGCGTGCAGACAGTGACTCATTGGATCTTTTTGCCGAACGTCTATTGCTTAGCCGCTCAGTTGATGGAGCGCATAGCCTATGAGATTCGTCCGAAGCAAGAGAGGTCGAGCACATGTGACGGAATCTATCGACGATGAAGATCCGCTCGCTGGCTTGGCGAATTTATTCGATGTATCGGTTGCCTTCATCGTTGCACTGCTCATTGCTTTGTTTGCGTTGTTTTCTTCTGGAGCCATGCTCGATAAGAACTCCAGCGTGACGATGGTAAAAACTTCGAGTGATGGCTCGACGGAAATCATCACCAAAGAAGGAGCTGAAATCAAAGTTCAAAAAGTCACTGACAAATCATTGTCTGGTCAAGGTACGCGACTTGGCACCGCCTATCGGCTAGCCAACGGGCAAGTCGTTTATGTCCCGGAAGACGAAACCAATCCCGATTTGCGTTCACCCAAAAAATAACAAATGAAATCTTTCTCGTTCACTCAATTCCTAATTGTTTTAGCTTGCGCCTTTGCGATGGGCGACTGGTCCAGTGCCAACGAAGTACCTCGAGTAGCGATAATCTACTCAGGTGGTGAGTCGGTTGGTCCCGCGGAAATTCGTCGAGCAGCAGTCACGACTGGCAAAGTTGGTTTGTCCATCTTCGCACCTGGCTCTGGTGGTGACGCTTTCACCGCTGAGACGGACCTTTCCAGCTTTGATGTTGTCTTCATCGATGGATCGACCGATGGACTCGAAAAAAGCCATCAACAAATTCAAACCGCTAAGTCTAGAACCAAAGTGGTTATCGTTTCCCCCTTATCGAATGAACGAACTGAAAACAATCCGGCATCCAATATTAGTTCAACAGACAGCAGCGCCAGTATAGAAGGTAATGTTTCACTAGTTGAACATCCTTCGCTTGAGCGTTACTGGCGCAATCCATCCCAAAAGAACTACGCAGCACTTATCCAATACTTGCTGGTCGAGGTAGCTGGTAGAAAGGAGTTTGTAGCCCCAGGGCAAACGATTCCAGCTCCAGTAATCTACCCTCAGTGCCTGTACTACCACCCCGATGCACCTGCACCTCATTTTTTTGTAACACTTTCTGATTATTTGGATTGGCAACAAACCCGAACTCAATTGACTAGCGCTGGGAACCAGGAGAAAGCGTCGAACCTATTAACGCTTGGACTGTATTCGCATCTGACACATTTCCAGCAAGAGAACATGGCTCATGTGGATGCAATCATTCGCGCTACGGAACGTCAAGGCTCCTCGATAATCCCGCTACTCGGACGTGGCGATCCTGCGTTGGTGGAGCTTTTCACTCGAGACAATCGCGTGATCATAGACGTGCTCTTGTTTGGCGGTGAGCGTTTGCACTTGAAGGGCAACGACTCAGGAATCGCTGAGGCAAGAAAGCTAGGCGTTCCTATCGTACACATGCTTAACCACCACAAGATGACTGCCGACGAGTTCGCTGCCTCACCGAATGGACTTCATCCCGATTTTACAGCCCATCTCGTCAATACGGAGCGTACTGGAGTCATTGAACCGCTGGTGGTAAGTGTAAAGGGAGCACCGCGGGGAGCGAGGCATGCGATAGCTCCACTTCTGTCACAAGTCGAGTGGCGAGTTCGGAGAGCCATTGCCTGGGGCCGCTTGCATCGAGCGGCCAACCAATCGAAGCGAGTTGTTTTCACTTATTGGAGCGAAGGAGCCGGGAAAGCAAATGTCGGAGGTGATCCCGATGACTTCCTGGATGTACAAGGCAGTCTAGTGCGGATGCTGACCGAAATGAAGCGACTGGGGTATGATGTCGGTAGCGCTCCGGTGCCTGATCGAGACTGGTTCGCAAATCGAATGGCCAATCAGGCGTCCAATGTTGGTTCATGGGCTCCGGGGGAATTGGCGGAACGTGTACGAACGGCAGAGGTCGCTCTATTGCCGGAGGAAACGTATCGAGATTGGTTTGATGCCCTGCCGGCCGCTCGTCGTGCTGAGATCGTTGAGATGTGGGGACCGCCTCCCGGCGAAGTAATGGTGTATACCGATCCAAAAGGGAAACGTTTTCTCGTTATCCCGAAGATTCAACTTGGTAACGTCCTGATCGCACCGCATCCTGACTGGGGCTACCTTCAGAGTAATAAAGCGCTCATGTCAACGGGCGCCTTACCTCCGCATCACCAATACTTGGCTTTCTTTCTTTGGCTTCAACGCGATTTCAAGGCGGATGCTTGGGTGAGCATGTTCTCCAATCTTGTGCTCCAGGGCGGCAAGTCGGAGGGACCTGTAGTAGACGACCACATTGGAATCATGTTAGGCGCAATTCCCCAGATACATCCAGAGCGTCTGGGTGCCAACGGCGGAGTTTCTATGAAACGCAAGGGATTAGCGCAGACAGTCGGCTGGTACAACCATGTCGTTCCGGCTGACGGGGTGGAGCAATTATTTGAGCTACGGGCGCGCATTGCTCGGTATCAATCGCAACCCGATGAGAAGTTGCGATCGGATGCTGAACCATTGATTCGCGAGGAAGTGAAGCGAACCGGTATTGATCGAGCAATCGCTCCGATGGATGTTGACACTGCCGCATTTCCAGAACTATTGACCAGCATTAACACATTCCTGGTCGACCTTGATCGCTCTCATGCGCCGCACGGTAGCAAGATACTTGGTGATGCCCCCTCGGGAGCTGCACTTTCTGACATGGTGACAAGCATGCTCGGTTCGGAGTTGCGCAAGTCGCTTGAGACAATGACAGAAACACCTTATGTCGCGGCTCGTTCTCTGGTGGCCGCCGTTTTGTTGGAAGGACGCTCGCCCTCAGATGCTTTGTCCATTCACGTTGGAAAGACTTCGCCTGATGCGGAGGCTCAGCTAGCACTTGCCAATACCTATGCAAATTTGCTTCGTACTGCACCGCGCGAAATCGATTCGATTTTAGAAGCATTATCAGGCAAGTACATCGAACCGGGACCAATGGAGGAACCGATACGTGACCCCGATTCGCTGCCACCTGGTCGATCGCTTTACAACTTCGATCAAGATGCGATACCGACGCCCGAGGCGGAATCGATTGGGATACGTCAAGCTGAGGCGTTGATCTCAGCTCACCGTGAGAAGAACAATGGCGACTATCCAATCAAGCTGGCCTTTGTGATTTGGTCGAGCGAGATTGCCAAGAATCACGGAGTCACCGAGGCTCAAATTCTGCATCTATTAGGAACCCGAGTTGTTCGCGACGTACGTGGCCATATCACGGGTGTCGAACTCATACCACGCGAAACGCTCGGACGCCCGAGAGTGGACGTGCTTATCACGACCAGCGGGACATATCGAGATCACTATCAAGACAAGGTCGAATTGATCGCTGCCGCGGTAAAACTGGCAACCGAATCAGCAGAAGCAGACAACCCGGTGTCGGCGTCCACTCGCGAATCGATTGAACGGATGTTAGCCAATGGCGAGTCAAGAGATCGCGCTTCGAAACTGGCGCTAGCCCGTGTTTTCGCACCGGCTCCAGGGGCTCACTCGCCTAGCATACAGTTCTTAGCGAAGTCAGGCGACCAGCGAGGTGACGAATCTCGCATGGCAGAACTCTTTACGAAAAGGATGAGCCACGCATACGGAGGAGGCTTTTACGGTGAGGCCGCTCGACCTGTGTTTGAGCAAAACCTAGGCAAAGTCGATGCCGCCACGCTTCCGAGAAGTAGCAATGTAAACGGATTGTTGGACCACCCAATGTCTGCTGGCTTTTTGGGAGGTTTGAATCTATCTGCAAAAGCGGTTAAAGGTAAAGACATCGATCTTTACGTAAGTAATCTTCGCAACAAAGAAAGTGTTTCCATCGAACCTGCCTCCCGCGCGCTGCAAAACGAATTGCGATCTAGGTACTTTAATCCGAAATGGCTCAAAGAGATGCAGGCGCACGGCTACGACGGCGCTCGAACCATGATGCTCATGACCGACCACCTGGATCTTTGGGATTCAACCGCGACCAAAATGGTGAGCAGCGCCGACTGGTCCGAAGTGAAATCCGTATATGTCGATGACAAACTAAAGCTGAACATGAACGAGTTTTTCGAGAAGTACAATCCTTACTCACAACAGGTATTGCTGGCGAACTTGCTTGGAGCTGCTTCGAGGGGCCATTGGCAAGCGACTTCGGAAGAGCTTTCGCAGGTCGCCAACAAGCTCGCTCAAAGTGTGACGACACATGGTGCTGTTTGTGAAGCTGGTATTTGTCGAAATGAATCGCTAACCGGCGAAATCGAAAAAGCGATTGGTGATTCGCCTGCGGCAAAGGAGCTAATGGTCGGCTATCGAAACACGATTGAAAAGGTGACGGAGACTATAGCGGCCGATGCCGTGCCAGACGCCACTTCGGTGACTGCGAGCACTTCCACCGCAGAGAGTAGCACGCCTGCAGCCAATCTAGAATCGAGCATAGATCGAGCTTCGCGAGCTCCGAATGAAAGTAGTGCATCATCTCAAACGGAGGTGGCCGTGACTGGTCAGTTACTCGAAGAAAAGACGATAGCAGGCAGCCAAGCGACGAATCGCTCCGAGCTTCCATGGTTGTGGATTGGATTAGGCGCTTCCGCATTCGTCTTGATCGCAGCCGGTTGGTTTCTGGGTCGTTCCGCTTGAGAGTCAACAGGATTTTTTTAGAAGTTGATGTTTTCATTCATCCATTTAGAAGGGGAAAATATGAGAAGGCAATTCGAACGCCAAAAGAAGCTCGCGTTCACTCTGGTCGAGCTACTTGTTGTTATTGCAATTATTGGGATCTTAGTTGGGCTTTTGTTACCCGCCGTTCAAGCAGCCCGCGACGCTGCGCGACGCATGAGTAGCCAGAACAATTTGAAGCAGATTGGGCTGGCTACCCATAACTTTATGACGGTGTACAAGAACTTCCCAAACGCTCAAAACTATACAGCGGTGACCGGTGTTTCCGCTGATCCCCGTTTTCATCCAGGCACAAGTGGATGGGCGCTGATACTGCCTTATCTTGAGCAAGGTAACTTGTCAAATCGGTACGATCCGAAGCTAGATCCACGCGACGCGACGGTCGTACGGGACGGCTGGACAAATCTGATGGTTCACTCAACTCCCATTCCAACCTTTATTGCTCCGGGAGATATCGAACCCAACCCGAAGGCATGGCCAGGCTGGTCGAGTTATTTTTGGTGTGCGGGCAACAGGACTTTCCTTGGCGTAGGTGCCTCAGGGGCTGAACGCGATGGCTTCACAAAAGATGATGGAATTATCATCAAGGGTGAACTAGGCAAGGTAACCCTAGCCAGTATTACCGATGGAACATCCAACACACTAATGGCTGGTGAAGCGCACAATATCCTCAAGCGATTCTTCTTCTCATCAGGGCCATTCAACGGGCAACCACGTACAGGTAGTACGACTTGGAGTTTCGGTGACGTTACCCTTAGCTTCGGATACGCCCACACACCCTTAAATCTCTTGGAGGCATCCAACTGGACGTACAATCCTCGAAGGGTGTCTGAGGACGGCAAGCACTCCTTCCGAAGTGTTCACAAAGGGGGCGTTAATTTTGTGCGAGCTGACGGATCGGTTCAATTCCTATCTCAAAGTATCGACATGCGCGCGTACCAAGGGCTATCGAGTCGGAACGGGGGTGAGGTGGTCAATGCTGAATAGCCATTGCAGGAGCATTTTCTCACTCGCGACTATTACGAGTCTACTGGGGCTAGCGATCATTGCGAGTTCAATGACGGGTTGTGCTGGTTCTTCGAGCCAACCAGCAGCCGCGAGCAGTACGATTAGTTGGGAGGAGTTTCAAAAAATGGATGAGGAACAGCAGCGGGATCCCTACGTGCTCGACAATCTCGATGAATCTGCCAAAAAGAAGTTTGCTGAACGGAACAAGAAGCGGAGGTAAGTCATAGACTGTTGTGAGGGTAGAGCTCGTAAATCATCAACATGGATTTGTTAACAAAACGCTTTGACTGGTTGGATTGTCATCCTCGGATATCATTGTGACTACGCGGAGGAGTTAATTCTGGGCCCGGATTTGGTCGGCTTTCTTGGGCAAGAACTAACCATTATGGGTGACAAAACGTTTGGTGAGATCGACCGAAGTAAGCGGAGCCTTCGTGTCTTATATCCGATGGATTTGCTTGGTTCATTACTCCGGAGGCTGGCATTACTGCGTGCTTTTGACGAGTCGCTTCCACAGCAGTCGCTCGACTCGGCGCTCGGGTTGCTTCCCAGCATTGCCCTATCCTCCGGTCGAGTATTCTTATCATAGCTCACATTTCGTGGCGTGGCTCGTTGTCGTGCACGTTCTTCGCGAGCAAGTTCCAATTTGCGATCCCGCTCTGCGTGAATTACTTCTTGCCTACCTTCGAGCATGTCACGTGGTGTTACGTAGCCAATCGCGCTGTGAAGCCGATGGTCGTTGTAATGGGTC
>CAMCMB010000019.1 GCA_945875845.1 Pirellula staleyi DSM 6068 | reverse complement strand
CGGGCGGGACGCCCGAGCCACGAAAAGGAACGCTGCTCATGCTACTGGAACAAGACAGCAATCACTTTCCCCAAGCTATTCTGTGTATTCGACGTTTTCAAAACCCGCTGCCAAGATGGCTTTGGTTGTCGCTTCTTTGTGCAACTCGCCTCGGTAGCGGACGAGCACGACCGGATTGTCGATCACGTCCGCCTCTTTTTGAGGCGTCAACTCAATCGATTCCACGTCGTTCGTCTTCGAGATCAAGGACTTGATGTCTTTCAAACAACTATGGGGGCACATCATCCCCGTGACTTTGACCGAAATCAATTTCGTTTCCGCAAGTTCCGACGCACTCGATGACGGAGGATTTGTCTCCGATCGCACAACCGCACTTGGGCTAGAAAGGCTGCATGCTTGCTGATCGCATCCGACGAACATTACGGACAATGAAAGGGACGAAAACAAGAGTACGCTTCGCATGATTTTTTCTTTCGAGATTCAGTGAGTGTCGTTTGGGAAATTTTGGTCAATCGTGCAAGTCGGTATTCATTCGACAGGAATTCCAAGCCATTGTGCGACTCCCTACATCTTAGCGGAATCCCACACAAAGGTTAAGCGAATTGCCCATTTCCTCTCCACAGTTGCCCCCTCTCTCACGCGGCTCTATGGAACCGATGGGCAGAAAACGTTACGATGACTCGTAGTAATCTCAATTCGGGCCGAGTGGAGTGTAGAATGAGTCAGGCCGATGCGAGGGATTTTCTTTTTTCGAACGCAGGTGACGATCTATGCACACTTCAGCTCGGGATTTTCCCGCCAAGTCAATCGGTTTCCTGGTTGCTATAACCCTTGTCGGATCCATTTGGGCTCCATCGCTGCTGTCCGCAGCTCACCAAGAAACCGTTCAGGAGGGTGCGACCACTCAGGAAAAAGCGAAAATTGATTCCTCCCCAACTTCCTCGGACAACGCTAAAACGACTGCGGGAGCGGAGAACACGAAACCCAAATCCGCTCAAAGCATCCGCGGAGTTTCGCCCATAGATACCCCCACGCCGCCGAAAACAGAACGCCAACTTGCGGAAGAACGCAAAGCACGGGATGCCGCTAGAAAGCGAGGCGAAATCACTTTCGACGATCTGAAATTCGACATCGAGAAAGGTGGCGAGTACAAACCCGAGATGATCACTCCCGCAATCAAGGATCTTGAAAAGAAAACACTCAAATTACGAGGATTTATCTTGCCGAACTCCGTCTTTCAAACGAGCGGAATCAAGCAATTTGTTCTGGTTCGCGACAACCGTGAGTGCTGTTTTGGTCCAGGGGCTGCAATTTATGATTGCGTCTGGGTGGAAATGGCGGCTGGCAAGACCGCCACGTTTTCCACGCAAGTCGTAACGGTCAAAGGTAAGTTCGAGGTCGATGCGGAAACGTTCGAGAACACAGATGGATATGCCATTTTCAAAATGACTGCCGAAGAGGTTAAATGACTAGTTCGCCCTTGCTAGAGTCCCATCTACCTTTTCCCCGACGCCAGGGCAAAGTTCGAGACGTTTACGATCTTGGGGATCGGCTGTTCATTGTTAGCACAGACCGAATCAGTGCCTTCGATTGGGTTATGCCGAATGGGATTCCGGACAAGGGACGCGTGTTGACTCGTCTAAGCCTATTTTGGTTTGACGTGCTTGGCGTTGAAAATCACCTTTTGAGCGATGCGGTTCCGGAGGAAGTTCGCCCTCACGACCCAGACGGACTTCTCGTCGGTCGGTGCATGGTCGTTCGAAAGGCGACCGTGATTCCGTTTGAATGCGTCGTTCGAGGGTATTTGGAGGGTAGTGGCTGGAAAGACTACCAAAGCACTGGGAAAGTTTGCGGCATCGATTTGCCCAAGAACCTAAAGCAGTGCGACCAATTGCCAAGCCCAATTTTTACTCCAGCCACCAAGGCGGAATCAGGACACGACGAAAATGTCTCCTTTGAAACGATGAGCCAATCGATTGGCGCTCCTCTTGCACGAGAGCTTCGACAAAAGACGCTCGACGTTTATCAGCGAGGAGTCGATTTGGCTAAAAAACGAGGTGTCATCATCGCGGACACCAAGCTCGAATGGGGTTGGTGGAACGACCGCGTTATCTTGATCGACGAAGTCCTAACGCCCGACAGTTCGCGATTCTGGCCAGCCGATCAGTGGCAACCGGGCCATTCTCAATCTTCTTTTGACAAGCAATTTGTTCGAGAATATCTCGCGACCACGACCTGGGACAAGAATAGCCCGCCTCCGAACTTGCCCGAGTCCATCGTCGAAAAAACCAGAGAACGTTACATCAATGCGTTTGAAAAGATAACCGGTCGGAAGTGGTGATAAAGTAGTAGGCACATTCCATGTGCCGTCCACCTGGAATCCTGGCAAAAGCTTGACTGCGAACGGCACGGCGGAGCGTGCCTGCTACTTTTGTCTGCTATGTCCCCTAGCGGTGGATCGTACGTCCCACGCACTCGAGCAAGAACTCGATCACTTCGATATGACGGGTAGCTTCCGCCAGATCTTTGCCCCAGGTATACAATCCGTGGCGGCGGATCAAATACCCCCAACACTTTTCATCGGGATGTTCCTGAACGTACTCTACGACTTGCTTTTGCAGTGCGGGAATGTCCTGAGTGTTGTCGAAAATCGGTATCCAACAGGACGATTCATGCGTTGTGATTCCCTCTAAGCCCTTGAGCATTTCGAATCCTTCCATCCGAATTCCACCGAGAGGAAAGAAGTGCTGCGACAAGAGCGTGCTCCAAACGCTGTGCGTATGGAGTACCGCACCCGCTCCAAAGTGGGCTGCGGCAGTGCAGTGCAACAGAGTCTCGGCACTGCTCTTGGGTTGGTCAGCCGACGTAGCCTTGCCATTCGAGTCCACGATCACAAAGTCGTTCGGACCGAGATGCCCTTTATCCTTTCCGCTTGCCGTAATCAAGATACGCATTGGATCTCGATCCAGCACGATACTGTAATTGCTGGAGGTACCTAGCGACCAGCCGCGATTCCAAAGTTGGTAACCAACGCTCCTCAATCCTTGGATTTGAACCGAGTGAGGCTCTAGATAAGGCGCGAGATTTTCAGCGGAGTTGGACACGAAATGAGTCTATCGGAGTGGCAAAGAAGTTTGGAGTTTCCTAGTACGTTTCGAAGGAAAAAATAGGACCGGCAGGATTCGAACCTGCAACCAAGGGATTATGCTTACCAACCACGGCTTTCGCCGCCTCTTTCGAGTTTGGGGTCTGGACCATACCTTCACTTTACGTGTCTGCCGTCTGGTCTCTACACCTTCTACAATCGACGACGATGAAGTCGACCGACTGAGCTTGGCTCGGGATTAGCATCCCAATCGCATGCAAATGCAATCGGATTAGCCTTCCCCGAATTTGACAGATTCTACAAGCGTCCTCAAGGCCGACGAATCAACCCAGCAAGACCCATGCAACCCAATCGAATCGGCCCTAGCACAACGAGATTCTTCAACTCGATGCACCTTAGGCGTTTCCGTTCAAGTCCCCTGCTCTAACCGTTGAGCTACGGTCCCATTGTGCGGGCGGCAGATTGCAATATCCAAACCCGAAGCGTAAGCAAGGGACAATTTCGCAGGTCCCTCGCTTGGGTATCGGGTTATGATTGGTAGTTTTCAGTCTGCCGCTCGCGAAAATGCAAGTTTAATCGATTTCGAACCGGTCGACAAACCGTAGTTGAGAAGTTGGCGATGGAATGCAATGCCGTTCATCGAAGCCCAATTTCGCAAACATGGCATCTACACGCGAGCTGCTTCTCGAAACGAAATGAAATGACCGCGCTCGACGTCCCAAACCTTAAGCCGAAAACACGCAAACACGTCGCGTGGATGCAATGTCGTCGTACCCGGCGATTGAAGTTCTTCCAAAGCATTCATCGCTTCAGGCAAGCGGTAGAAGGGGATCTTCGCATTCAAGTGATGCACATGATGATAGCCCACGTTTCCAGTGAACCAATGCATCAATTTGCTCATGCGAATGTAACTCGACGACCTAAGAGCCGCCAAGACATAATGCCAATCTTCGCGTTTGTGCAACTGGCATGTTGGGAAATTATGTTGAGCGTAAAACAAGTACGACCCTAATCCGCAAGCAATCACCAATGGTAAAAGCATTGCGAGAATCAAGATATCCCATCCTTGAAACCAGCAAATCGTCAAAAGGCTCACATGCAGAACAACTGCCAAGCCCGCGTCCAAGTGCCGCAGCGGGTGCAAGAAAAAGGAGCGGACACTCATCCCATACAGAAACACCGTCAAGTACCCGGAGCAAATCGTGATCGGATGACGGGACACGGCGTAAGCAAAACGTTTCCAGCCGTCTGCCTTGACGTACTCTTCGCGAGTCATCAAAGGGTATGAACCGGTGTTGTTGCCAGAGGATCGCGAATTGTGCTTGTGGTGATGGTCGTGCGAATGGCCCCAAACACTTGAAGGACTCAAAACCAGCAAACCATAGAACTTCAGAATCGCGGCAGCTAACCAAGACTTGCGAAGAATCGCTCCGTGGCTGTAATCGTGGTAGATGATAAAGAGCCGAACCACAATGAGTCCACTGATGCAACTGCTCGCGATTCGAATCACGAGAGGCAGGCTGGAACATGCGATACTCAGCGAAACCAAGTACAAACCAATCGCGAGCAATAAATGCCACCAACTGAGCCACTTCGTCTCGGACGTAAAGGCTTTCGAAGCAACTAGTAACTCTTTTTGATTTCGCATGCACGGCTCAAGATGTAACGGGTACGAATAATGCACGTAGAATAAGGGAATGGTTCCCAAACCTCCAATCCCAACTTCCGTAATTTGAGGGGATTGTGGCGAATTAGGTCATTAATTGTCGCCAAAGCGGACCTTTTCTGATCCCTTAACCAAAAACTCACCTTTTTCGCAAGCCTAGGTGCTACTAACGCAGTCAAATTTTGAGATCACCGTAGACGTGCAGCTTCTAGTTCGGCCTCACTCGGAAGCCCGTGTCAGCGACCACGCGTTCTCCGTCGGATAGGCTATGGTAACCCGACGCGTGAGGGCTTGTTGCTTTAGTGAAGTCGTTATTGGTTAAGGGAGGTATGACGGACTTCCAAGTCCGTCAATGGGGAATTCGACGGACTAGGAAGTCCGTCGTACCATTAAATCAACAAGCCGGTAAGCGAGGGATTGCAGTCGGCTCCGCGCTTACGCGTCGGGTTGTCAAAATACCGCCAATAAGTGATCCATCCAAAATTTCACAGCCTATCGCAAAAGACGCGATAATGACGCACACTTTCGCGGGAGCGAAAGGCAACGATGTCGAGCAAAGTCTGGACAAACAGGTTCCAATTTGCATGGATCGCCCCCGATCGCCCCTACAACAACTATAACGCTCTCAATCGAATCGTCAAAACCCAATCTCGAATGCATCCATTCGAATTTCGTCGATCCGGCTGCCGATATCCAAGACATTATGTTTGCGAAAAAAAAACGTTATGTGGTGATCGCCGGAATCCTGGGAGGGTTCGCGATCGCCTTTCACGAACAACTGAGCTCTGGTTGGCAGAAAATGCAACGCAGATCGTTTTTGAATTCTGTTGTAAATCCGCAAGAAACGCCTAACCAGCCGACCAATCGGTTTCAGTCAAACTCATCCTTGGGAGAGCATTTCCACGCGCATAATGCCAACATCGATGCGATTCGCGAGATTCTACCAAACGCACTGGTTTCGACGAACAAAGATGTTTCTCGAAGTCGATCTGCGAAAACGATTCCAACCGTCCGAATCGCGTCTTTCAATATGCAAGCATTCGGCGAGTCCAAGCTCAAGAAAACGACCGTACTCGAAACAGTGGCGACGATGATTCGCCAGTTTGATGTGATCGCATTGCAACAGATTCAATCGCGACAACAAAACATCTTGCCGGAATTGATCGACAAGGTGAACCAAAGCGATCGACGGTTTGACTACTGCATCGGGCCTCGTGTCGGTCCAGAAGCAAGCCAACAGCAGTTTGCGTTCGTATTCGATACAGACCGGATAGAAACCGATCGCCAAATGCTCTACACCATCGATGATCCACAACAGTTGATGGCGTATGAACCGCTCGTAGGTTGGTTTCGCTCGCGGTCAGTCCCTGTCGAGCATGCATTTACTTTTTCCCTGGTGAATCTTTTTGTTGATCGGCTCAACAGCGAGCGAGAGTGGAAGCTGCTGCCCGACCTAATTCGCAGCGTCCGGCAGGATGGCCGATCGGAAGACGACATATTGTTGCTTGGAGATTTTGGATGTTCGGATCGCGAACTCTCGTCCCTGAAGAACACCGGGATGCTATTCGCACTTGAGGGAACACCGACAACCGTCACCGGAGAAGCCATGCTCGACAACATCGTCTTTCCTGCCCGATCCACCGATGAGTTCACTGGCAAATCCGGCGTTATTGACTTCCTCCGAAATGGCAATCTATCCCTTGATCAGGCTTTTCAAATCAGCACTCATATGCCGGTCTGGGGCGAGTTCTTTGCCATCGAGGGTGGCAGTCCAGGATACATTGGTAACAAGCTGGAACCTTAATTTTAGCGGAATTGCGCGAGCAATCCGGTGAACTGAGTCTCGCGTGCCTTTGACGTTCAACTCAATCCCCCATCGCGACAAACCGATGAGCCACAGCGAGTCCCAATAGAGCTAGGATTGCAAAGCCTGCGCCAATCATCAATGCAGGGGTCGAGCCATAGTAATCCCAAACCACGCCGACCAAAAGGCTGGCGACCAAAGTGGTCACTCCCGTCAAGGCGTAGAAAAGACCCATCGCCCTACCGCGTGATTCCCGAGGGGCATGGTCCGCAATCAAGGCTTTGCCAACCCCATCGGTCAACGCCATGTAGACGCCATAGATCGCCATGAGCGGCCACATTCCCCAAGCATACGAAAGGGGTAGCCAAGCAATGCCAACGTAGACGATGGCGTAAATTAGCCACCCGCATGCGATGATTCGCCATCGACCTATCTTGTCGCTTAAGACGCCGATCGGGTACGAGATTGCGGAATAGGTCGCATTGTAGAGTGCGTGCACCAACACGATCGCCCAAGGCGAGTATCCCAAGTCGCGAGCTCTTAGAAGAAGAAAAGTATCACTGCTATTGGCGAGCGAGAACAAAACCAATGCCGCCAGAACGGTCCAATACGAATAGGGCAGATTGAACCAAACTTTTTCCTTCTTTGCTGACGTAACCTCAGGCGCTAACTTCACGTCCAACTTGCTTTCCGATTGTACCGTTGTACCCCCAGTATCCTTCGTCCGGATTGGTGGCGACTCTTGCACGACAAAAGTCAGCAACCAGGACGCGAGCCCCAAGATCGCAGCGACGCCAAATATCGCGCGATAAACCCATTCGGGAGTTTCGGCCGCACTGCTCAACGCACCGCTGGCCTCGGTTGTTTGCGGTGAGCCCGTAAGCAACCATAAAAGGAAGGCCGAAAGCAATACGCCTAAGAGCGCTCCACCAGTATCAAAAGCTCGGTGCAAACCGAATGCACGCCCTCGCTGATCCTCGCTAACCGCATCTGCGATCAACGCGTCCCGTGGTGCCCCACGGAGACCTTTGCCAAACCGGTCAAGCAATCGTCCGCCGAGCACAAGCGGCCACGCAGTGGCGACGGCAATAAGGGCCTTGCCAGCAACCGGCAGTCCATAGCCCCAACGAATCCAGATGACTCGCCCGCCGCGTTTTCCTTTTCGATCGCTGCGAAACCCCGCCACTGCTGACATGAGTGCGACAATCAGCACAGCTCCCCCCTCCATCGCGCCCAGCTGCGTCTTGGAGGAATCTAGGACTAACACAAGAAAGAGCGGTAACAACGGGTACATCATCTCGCTTGACACGTCAGCAAAGAATGACACGAGACTCAATATCCAAACGGAGCGAGGAAGAGGCTTTCCTGTGGATGGGTTGTCCAATGGATCTAATTGCATCGCAATAATCTTCCGTGTACGTGAGGCCCAGTGGGGTAACCATGGAATGGATACATTCCCACTCTCATTGGACCGATCCTAGCACACATTGAAGAATTACAGTCTCGCGATTAGCCGAGAAGAGAACAAAAATCAGCCGCAGGGCGCTGGCGGGCTGTTGATTTAGTGAAGTCGTTATTGGGTAAGGGCGGTACGACGGACTTCCTAGTCCGTCGATGGAGAATTCGACGGACTAGGAAGTCCGTCGTACCATTAAATCAACAGCCCGCTGGCGCGTTCCGACTGATTTAAAATGATCGCTCAATCCCGAAGGTAGAGCGAAAATCTTACATGCCAATGGCTAGGTTTATTGAAAAACCTTCTCGGATTCGCAGCTCGCTGGCGAAACTTCTTCTGCTGCCTAGTGTTCAACTCGGTGCGGAAAGATTTTCCACGAATGCCGCTGTGTCGCCAAATTAAAAACCGCTCCTCTCATTTTCATAAATTGCTTTGACGCTTAACTCTATTACCGAACTTTTGTTTGTTGCCTTGTGTGGTAGCTGGTTTCTATTAGCTCGCAATCTTTGGCGGATCTTATTCGTTGGAGCACGCAGGCCGTGGCTCGACGCCGCTGAATTCGCAATCGGATCGGTAGCGATTTGCTGCATCGTTGTCGATCTGCTGGACATTAGTCGTGTTCGGTTCTTCGGTGCTCAACTCATACTGGCGAATCTGGGCTGCTTGCTCTTTATCATTTCGTTCGTTTGGCTTTTGACCAAACTGCTTTCCCCAACCACACGCCTCTGCGTATCGAAATGCAGAGTGACAACATGGTTCCTAGCGTTTTTGGCGATCGCTATGGGGGCATGGACGTACTTGCGGTTGCTAGACCGTTCGTCCATGTCTGATCTGCTTGGTGTCGGAGGAGTCACTCCAGGTGTCATTGTTCCAGAGAATGAGTTTTACGGGCTGACCGATCTTGGAAGCAAAATCAACTTGTTTCATTACTCCGTTGATGATCAGCTTTTTCAAGAATACTCTAAGGATTTTTATACTAGGTATTCCGTGTTCACCTCTGCATTGATCCGAAGGGAAGACGCCGATTGCTCATCCAACTGTCATGGTTGGGTTTTCACAGGGGGAAAGTTTCTGATGCGTGGCATAGGTGTAGAGCGAATTCTCGAAGAAAATCGCTACGCTATTGTCTCAACCCCAGCCCCTGGAGACATTGTCATTTATCGGAGTGACACAGGTGCCATCCTCCATACCGGATTGGTTCAAGGTGTCCTCAACGAAGGGACAGTTATGATCGAAAGCAAGTGGGGAACAGACCAACGATTTCTCCACCGGCCAGAGGACCAACCTTACTCCACTTCGTTTGAGTACTATCACTCCGATCGAAAAGGGCATTTGATTGACGTAGAGCAATCCTCGAGCTCTGACTTAGATGATTAACTCGTTGCATCTCCCTGGACAAGCTCGCGGAGCCAGCCGCAAAGCAGGCTGGTTTTGCCCCTCATGACCTTGCGTCGTGAGAAGCAAAGTTTGGTCCGCTAGTAGTCTATCGCCGTCGGGCGGTTTGAGCCCCCCGCGACCTTGTGTCGCGGGTCGCTGAAGTTTCTATCGTCGCGGGGCCGAGGAAACTTTCCTCACCCATGTGGCAAGCACATGGGGGCCGGAACCGCTTCGCGGTTTGACTCGTTTAGCTGTCCAAACTCGCTGTCCAACGACACAAGGTCGTTGGGGCAGTGACCGCTCGCTGCGCTTGCGAATGAAGGAAAGATGGGCATTCGATCAACGACAAACAGGGGCGAAGCTTAACCGATAAGTCCTGGAACGACCTGTCCGTGTACATCGGTCAATCGATAACGACGACCTTGGAACTTGTAGGTGAGTCGTTCATGATCCACTCCCAGCAAGTGCATCATGGTTGCTTGCAAGTCGTGGATGTGAACGCCATTTTCGGCGATGTTGTAACCAAACTCACAGGTTTCGCCATAGACGCTGCCCGCTTTGATTCCTCCACCCGCCATCCACATCGTGAAACAACGTGGATGATGGTCTCGGCCAAAGTTCGGCTGAATCTTGCCTTGGCAATAGTTGGTTCTGCCGAACTCGCCTCCCCATACCACGAGCGTATCGTCCAACATTCCTCGTTGCTTCAAATCCTGTACGAGGGCCGCTGCCGGTTGGTCTGTCTCTTTGCAAATGGATGGTAACGCGTTAGGTAGTCCACCGTGATGGTCCCAGTCCTGATGATAGAGCTGAATGAAGCGAACACCGCGTTCTGCCAGTCGTCTAGCCAACAGGCAATTCGCCGCGAACGTACCTGGCTTCTCGACATCCGGCCCATAGCTGTCCAGCGTCGATCGCGATTCATTGGACAGGTCGGCCGCTTGGGGAACACTCGATTGCATCTTGTAGGCCATCTCGTAGTGTTCGATCCGATTCTGAATCTCGGTGTCGCGAGTGTCTGTTAGCTTTTGCTCGTGCAATTCTCGAAGCCGATCCAGCATCAGTCTTCGGCTTTCGCGACTTACGCCATCTGGGTTCCCGAGATAGAGCACTGGATCTTTGGCTGCTCGCAATAGAACGCCTTGATGTCTGGTTGGAAGAAAACCACTTCCCCAAAGATGGGCACCCAAGGGCTGTCCACCTTTGTCCTTGGTTATTAAAACGACAAACGCTGGCAGGTTTGCATTCTCTTGCCCAAGTCCATAACTCAGCCAAGATCCGATGCTAGGTCGCCCCGCGATTTGTGTTCCCGTCTGAAAGAAGGTGACTCCCGGCCCATGATTAATGGCTTCTGTGAACATAGATTTCACAAAGCAAATATCCCCTGCGTTTCGGGCTGTGTGAGGCAATAACTCGCTGAGCCATGCTCCAGAAGGACCATACTGCGCAAACTTAAAAGGGGAGCCAACCAAGGGGAGGGAGGATTGATTTCCAGACATTCCAGTCAGACGCTGCGTGCCTCGCACGGAATCGGGTAACTGCTGGCCATGAAGATCGATGAGCGATTTTTTGTAATCGTACAAATCGAGTTGCGATGGCCCACCGGACATGAACAGGTAGATCACTCGCTTAGCCCTCGGTTCGAAGTGAGGCTTTTCCAAGATTCCGTGATCCATGACCGGGCTTGAGTCCTCCGCAACTGCTTCTTTGGAGAGCAATTCCGAGAGAGCCAATCCTCCCAAGCTCAATCCAGCGTGGCCAAGAAACGTCCGACGGTAGGAATCAGCATTCATCAAAGCAGGCGCGGTTTCGGATGGCTTGGTCATGATAACTTTCAACTTGGAATTCAATGCTCGGCGTTAGCGTTTTACGACGCAATAGTCATGATTGAGCAGGGCTTGCACAAGGATGGTAGCAGCCGCTGCCTGCGTTAACGGAATTGCTTCGTCGCGAGGGGCGTTGCCGATTTTCAACAATTTCTCCGCTTCCGCGGAATGATTTTGGTAATACTCAAGTTGCTCTCCATAAAGTTGCACGAGAATCTCGATTTCGCGCGGACTCGGAGAGTGGCTCAAACAACGTTGATAACCTGCCTCGACCATCTTGGCCACGTTTCCTTGGTGGTCGCGATGCAGGGATTCCGCACAAACACGAGCCGCTTCCACGTACTGAATCCCATTGAGCATGATTAGAGCCTGGAGCGGCGAATCGGTTCGCTCTCGCTTTGCAGTGCAAACTTGGCGTCGCGGTGCATCAAAAGCTACCATAGCAGGTGGTGGACCCGTTCGTCGCCAATTGGTGTAGAGGCTCCGTCGATAAACTGTGTCATCCTTCAGCGTTTTCACCGGCTTGAAGGCCTCCGACATCTCATAAGGATTGACGGGTGGGCCACCCATCTTGCGATTCAACAGCCCTGAAACGGCCAATGCGTTATCGCGGATCATCTCCGCCGGTAGTCGGTACCTCGGTCCGCGCGCCAACCACACATTGTCCGGGTCGTCGGTCATCAACTGTTCCGGAGATGCGCTCTGTTGTTGATAAGTTTCGCTCATGACAATCGTTTTGACCAATTGCTTCATGTCCCAATCGCTGTCGATCAAGTGCAAGGCCAACCAATCGAGCACCGACGGATAATGTGGACGTTCTCCTTGGCTCCCAAAGTCCTCTGAGGTCCGGACAAGCCCGCGACCAAACAGACTCTGCCAAACTCGATTCACCGTCACACGAGCGGTCAAAGGATGGTCTCGGGCCGTAAGCCACTGCGCTAAACCAAGTCGGTTCTTAGGTGCGTTCACCGGGAACGGGGACAATGCCTGCGGAGTTCCTGGCCCAACTTCGTCGCGTCGCTGATTGTATTCGCCTCGTATTAAGGTATAGGCTTTCTTGGGTTCGGGCAATTCGCGCATAACCATGATTTCTTGAACAGCGTCCGCAACCTTGGCGTATTCCCCGCGTGCGGCACTCAGCGCCGTCAAATGCTTGTTCCATTCGGGGTCCTGTGCCGATTGATAGAAACCAAGCAATAGTTCGCGATCCTTTTCAGAAAGATCCGCCGTCGGTTTCGCAAGCACGTTTGATGCGATCTTTTCGTCGAAAAGCACAAGTGCCTCGAGGGGGACAATCTCGCGGCCGATGACGCGAAACTCATCGATCATTCCGCCTTGAAAACCTCTGTCGCGAAACCGCTCCCCTAGTGCGATATTGTCACCGCCCCCCCCAGTGATCTCTTTTGAGAGATTGTCCTTTTCGACTTTGGTGTCCGCCAGGTCCCCATTCACGAAAATTCGAAGACCATCGGCTCGGCTGTTACCATTGGAAGCGACCACGACATGCACCCAAGTTTCGACCGGAATCTTATCCTTGGTTGCGATGGAAATCGCATTGCCTGGCCAGAAATGAATCAACGACCACTTCAATCGTCCCTCCTCAATCAAGAGTTCGTACCCGCGGCTTGCGGCATCCGTCCAAGCGCGAGAGCGATGGAAAACCACAGCTCGCTCCTTCTCGTTGGGTGTCTTGAGCCAAAGAGAAACACTGAAAGGTTCGTGACGTGCAAAATTACCGATCGGCAAATCGACTGGGTCGTCGCCGGTGAATTCGACGGCATTGTTCCTTTTGCCTGCCACGATTTTGTTTGCGCCTTTCAGAATTGCAGGTTTGTCAGCCGCAACTTGATTGGCAAGTTTGTCTCCCACCTTTTCGTCAAACGAAAAATACCCAAGCTCGCCCCGCAATAGATTCGCATCCAACAACGGACGCGAGCTACCGCGAGTGGCACTGCTCGTATCGCGTTGGGTCAGCCATTCCTCGAATGCTGCTCGTTGCGAATCGCGAAGCGATGCGAGCGCCGATGCATGCCCATCAATGGGCTGTTGCAGCAATGCCAACTTCTCTTGGGTGGTGGCGCTCGTCAACCGAAGCGTGGGCGTAGGCGGCGAGTTCGTAAAATAGGCGTAGAGGCCGGCTTCATCGATATTTTGAAACATCGAAAAAAACTGGTAGTACTCCTTTTGCGAGATGGGATCGAACTTATGATCGTGACAACGCGCGCATTCAAAAGTCAGGCCAAGAAAGGCCGTCGCAAACGTTTGCACGCGATCGCAAACATACTCAACCCGATACTCCTCCTCGACGCTACCACCCTCGGTCTCTTGTTGGTGCAAGCGATTGAAAGCGGTCGCAAGAATTTGGTCGTCCGTCGCGTTGGGAATCAAGTCTCCAGCGATTTGCCAACGTATGAATTGGTCGAACGGAAGGTTCGCATTGAGTGCGTTGACCACCCAGTCTCGCCAAGCCCACATTTCGCGCTCTCGATCCACTTGGAATCCATAGCTATCCGCATAGCGCGCTACGTCGAGCCAATCCGTGGCCATGCGTTCGCCATAGTGCTTGGATTCAAGCAGTCGATCCACCAATTGCTCATAGGCATTTGGCGATGCATCCTCGATAAAGTTCTTGACGTCCTGCGGCGTCGGTGGCAAACCGGTGATATCGAAACTAAGTCGACGAATCATTGTCGAACGATCCGCCCGAGGTTGTTGGCTTATTCCGCGTTTCGAAAGGGATTCGCGAACGATTGCATCGATCGGATGGTGCTGCGGATCGGAATCGGGAATGGGAACGGCAACAGGCTGCAGCGACAGGAACGCCCAATGCCCTTCATAGACAGCCCCTTCCGAAATCCACCGTTCGAGAATCGCAATTTCCTTTTCAGAAAGACGGCCAATCTTGGATTCGGGGGTTGGCATTTGCTTGTCTGGATCGTGCGAACGAATTCGATCCAAGAGTTCACTTTCTTGTGGCTTGCCGGGAACAAACGCGTTGGACGCAATCGCGTCTTCGCGTTCATCCAACCGCAAGTCCGCCTTTCGAACAGCCGCATCGGGTCCATGACAGAAAAAACACTTGTCCGACAAAATGGGCCTGACATCTTGATTGAACCGAATGGGTTCTTCGGCGTTCAACGATGGTGAGACGAACAGAACGAAGACGAATAGGAGGGAGGCTAGGTTTCGCATGATACGAACCATTGTAGTCGAAAATAAGACCATTGTCGCCATTCGCTCGGAGGCTGTGATTCTCTGGTAGCAGGCACATTCCATGTGCCGTCCGCAATTCCAAAACCTTTGGTTTTTGAGGCTACGGCACACGGAGTGTGCCTGCTACACTCCCGAACGATCCTCAACGGCTCAATGGCAATGTCAACAACGGAGATTGCTTGCTGGTCGACTTGACCTCCAGTCTCGGCATTGGATATCCAATTCAAGTTTTCGAGGTAGAGTCGCAACACGGATTCGACTGTTGCTAAGCGAACGCGGACCAAACGTGCAGCCAACCATGGCAGACAACATCCCCAATGCAAGCACAACGCTAGATTGCCAGCATTTCATTCGGCCCGAATTGGATGGATTGAAAGACACCATGTCAACGTCTATCGACGGCGAAAAACAGAGTGCATGAGTGCAACGTCGATTAGCCTTCAAACAATGCGGATTCCTGCAAAGGTCAAACGCCAGCTAAACGAGCTCGGAAATCCGTCGCAGCACTTGCGCCAGCAGTGGGCGCGTAGTAGCGGTGGTGTCCCCTGGAAGTGTCGTCCTCAGCTCTCTGGCGGCGTCCGATCACTATGCGCTCCAGTCGATAATCTGGAAAGCAACTGGGCCTACATGGTGATAACGAGCATCGCCTGGAACTTGAAGTCATGGGCAGCATTGCTAATTCCTGTCGAGCCGAAGCAAGCAGAACAGCATCGAGCCGAAAAGAAGCGACTTTTGACGATGGAGTTCAGAACGTTTCTTTCAGTCTTCATACACGCTCCGTGCCAGATCATACGTCACGCGCGTCAGACGATTCATCGGTTGCTAAGTTGGACGGATTACACACCTTCCTTCTTTCGCTTGTGTGGCATACTGAATCTATAACAAGGATCGCCAATACGGAAACGTGTTGGCAAAAGAGCTTCGACATCGTGAGTCCGAAGCGAACCGCAACCCAAACGCCATACCAAGATAGAAACCAAAAACATGAAGCAAGCAAATAGCAAAGATCAATCCAGCCCTGCTGGCAAGGTCGCCGCTGCGCCGCAAAAATAGGGTTCCGACAAACAAGCGTTCGCTTGTTTAAGGACTAAGCTTCCAGGCAAGATAGTCCTGGCTTCCGTCGACGATTCGCAAAACATCGATTCCATGCGGCATTTAGCGAAAAATCAACACCCAACGTTTGTGGCAAAATAACCGCACGTCTCGTCCGAATTCTGGAGCTTCGGTGCCAATCGTTGCAATCTGCGAAGTGATCGCAAGGTTGTTTGCCTGTTCGATCAATTCGTCAATGATTTTATCTGCCACATTAGGGCGGCGACTCACAAGGCCAATTTGGAAGGCGATCTCTTGTAGATCCTTTTCCGCCGCTTGTGTTCGGCGAGCGACCAGCATTATTCTACAATGCCCATTTGATTCAATCGCTGCCGAACAGTCGACTTCGTTTGTTCTGAATCAAAAGGTCCAGATCTTTCAGCCTGTAACTTGTCATCTGCTACGCTTACCATTCTTTGGAGCGATCCAAGTGCCGACTGCCGCTTCTCTAAGGTGTCCATTGCTTGTCGAAGCACATCGTCAACCGAAGTGAACATTCCAGATGCTAGTTGATCCTGGATACGTTGTTGAATATCTGTAGGCAGAGTTAGGGACACGGTCGACTCCTGAGCAATTGAAAAAAACCAAGATTCCACCTTGCGATTTTAACGACAAGCAATCAAAGGTCGAGTTCGATAACTCGCAACAGCTGCTAGGTTCCCAGAATCCGTTATCGAATAGGTGATTATCGTTGGTTACCACAATAAATCATCTTGGGCTCTCGGTTCCATCCATCCAGAGTTTTCCTTCAAGCCTGTTCTCTGTCTTTAGCATCGATTGCGAGACGATCCCGAAGACTTGTCGTACGTCTTGCCACTTTGGAATTTCATTCGAAGAAACACCGGGAAGTAGCAATTGGGCTATCAACATGGATGGCACATCGGTCGATTCCAGTTCCGCTTTTTCTTTCGCAATTTCGGGCAGTCGCAGCCAGCTTGGTTGCAGCCAAGGTTTCAAATCAAATTGTTGCCGAAACGAGAACGGTTGGGTTTTCAAATCCGCGAAAGGGCCCTCAAAAGCAGCGAATTCATCCTCGGGAATCTCTGAGTTTTGTGCGGACTCCTGAAGCAATCGCATGAACCATGCGGTATCCGTAGACAAGTACAAATTCGAATCGTCGATCGCTGCAATGGAGATCGTTTGGCTTTCCCCCTTGGACAACGAGATGAACAACGACTCATCGTTGACGGTGTACCAACACTGATAAGCTCCAATGCGCTCGGACTTCACTTCGTCGTCTTTGTCAAAAAGTTTGCTCAGTGCCTCGGATGCTTGCTTTGCATCTTGTAGCAAGCAAGCCCATACCTCATTGCGTTGAAACTGGCCCGTTCGTTCCGCGTTTGGAACGGTTGCTCCGAAGTTGATCACAAGAGGGCCCATCCGATAAATGAGGTCTTGCCGGATATCGATTCGTGGCCCTTCTGGGTCCGTCAGGATACTGTCCAGCAAGTCACCGAAACTGCCTGGCGTCTCTTCATCGATCCATTGATCGATCACGTGGTTAATACCTTGGAACCATGGTTTGATATCGATGTACGAAATCGACCAGTGGTCCATCCCGAAGCGCATCATTTTGGGGAGCTCAATGTCGGGACCTTGTTTGAAACTAAGTAACGAGAGCCCCTTCGCAAGAGGTTGAACCAACTGCAATTCGTAATCGACCTGCCAAGATGGGTCCGCATCGTTCGGAGGCCGAATCGCGCCGCGAAGTGATTCCAAACCTTCGAAGCCGAAACGTTTTGCCGACTGATAACGCTTGGGCTCGCTCTTGGCTGCAAATGCACTTAGCAATGGCCAAGGCGAAAGCCAAAAGCGAATTTCGCCACCGCTCCAAGTCGATGCATCCGATAGGCTTTCCAACTGAGCTGGAGGCTGAGCCGATCGAAAACTTTTAGTGGATGTGGATTTTAACCACTGCTCAAGTGCGTTTGATTTTGAAGCGATGCATGTCCACTCAGGGCCGATCGCGAGACATGCTGGTGATGGGTTCTCCTTGGTTGGCAAAACACGATAGAGAATCGTGGATGGGTTG
The DNA here is from genome assembly GCA_945875845.1 of Pirellula staleyi DSM 6068. GTDB lineage: Bacteria > Planctomycetota > Planctomycetia > Pirellulales > Pirellulaceae > JBKCUI01. The sequence continues at coordinate 72,062 of CAMCMB010000019.1, read as the reverse complement.
ATCTCAGAAGTTATTAAGGAAGCCGTCGAGTGCCGCTTCAGCCAACTTGTTACGAACGGATGTTTGTCCGCGTTTGCACCGAGTTTTGCCATAAAAAGCATGACCCCTTCGCCTTCCTGGTCGCGGAAACTTGCAATCGCTCCCGGCTGATCTATTGTGCTGAAGTCGGACCAGTCCATTCCTAACACTGGCCGAGGATTTAACAACGATCCCGTTTGCGTTGTTACCTGTTGCGACAACACGTTTTTCCAGACCTCGCCGCTTAGGTGCTTGCACACACTCGACTTGGCGAGCTCGTTATAAGTCGAACGACCATTTTGTGTCGCAAAAAGCATCTGCGTTGTCTCGGGCAAAGCATCCAGCAACTGCGATTGACCGAGGAAGTCTCCTGCCTGGGCGAGCGATGTGGTTAGCCCCAACAAAAGCAGTCTGAGGGTTGCCCCAGCAGGGCATGAGAAAGTTTCGACGTATTGCCTATTCATAAGTCAAATGCTCTATCGGATTGATTTGAGAAGCGGTCCAGGCCGGAAACAGAGCAGCGATCGTGACGATCAGAATGGTTGCGATCACGGAACTCCACATCAAAAAAGGGTTCCAAGCAAAATCGGGAGTGTAACCCAACAGTGCTTCACTGCATCCTACGATGATGAAAACGGTTGTCACTCCACCCGCCATTCCGAACACGATCCCAATGGAAGCAAGCAACCAAGCTTGCACCAAAACGGACAACATGATCTGTCCTCGACTAGCTCCAACGATTCGGAGCAAGGAGAAATCGCGTGCTTGTTCGATCGTGTTCATGGCGAGCGTCGTTGCGATTCCGAAACCTCCAGTCAAGAAAGAAATGAAAATCACGCTCCATATGCCGGCGGTAACACCCGAAATCGCTTGCTCGACACCCTTTCTCAATTCGGTACCCAATTGCAACTCAAATCCGAACTGCTCCTTAACCGCTTTTAGCGTTTTTACGGCATCATTCTGCTGTTGGTTTTCGATAGACAAAGAGTACCAATCGAAACCTGTCACTTCGAAAAAGCGTTGGGCGGTGGATCTTTGCATCAAAATCGATAGCCCGCCGTTTGCAAAATTCGAGTTGACCCCACCAATTTCGATCTGAACGCTTCGGCCATTGACGGTCAACGTCAGCATGTCACCAGCTCGCTTTTTCAGCTTTTTAGCGAGTATCGGACCGATGAAAACGTGATCGCTGTCGATGAGCTGGCGTGCTTGTTCGGTTGGCATCCCCTTGGGCTCGGTTGGAAAGGGCGCTTCCACTGGAAACTCGCGAACCAGGCATAAGACATTTTCGTTGTCCGCCTGGCACCAGATAAAACGGATCGCATTGGACCATTTCAACCCTGGGAGTTTTTCGATGGTTTCCCTCAAGGGATCTTCCGAGTCGATCAATAACGAAGGCGTTCGCGTACTGACCAAAAACACATCGCCAGGCAGGGCGCGGTAGTACCAACGTTTGATTTCCGCCGTATTGCTCATCAGTGTTTGTCCAAGTCCGACGGCACCACACAGGGAAATGACCAAGAACCCGGCGTTCAGCGAAGTCCTATCTGGACGACGAATCAATTGGTGCTTGGCGATTTCCATCGGAAAGCCTTGCCTGCGTTTGACAAATTGATCGACGATCCAAATCAGTGGAATCAGCCCAAGCGGTAGCCATAACAAGAAGGAGATCAAAGCCAATAGGCCCGTGTATACGCCCCATTGAGGTGGCAGCCACTCGCGATGAACGCAGTACAAGCCCAACAAAGCGATGCACCAAAGTATCAGTCCATTCAAAATCGATCGCCAAGGCAACTTGCTCTGGTCTTGGACCACGGGCTCGCGAAAACTCTCCAACGGCGATACCGCATGCTCGTGTCGAAGAGCAAACCAAACGATGGACAGCGACAAGCATGGCAGGAATGTCGCGATCGCGACCAAGACGAACCAAGGCACCGAAAATGGATTGGGTGGCGACTGCAAGACACTCGACAAAACACGTCCCATAAAAAAGCCCAGCCCACATCCAGCAGCGAGTCCCAATGCCACTCCCATCGAGCTCATCAGAAAGGCTTCGATCAAGACGGCCCGATTGATCTGTTGACTGGTCGCACCCAAGCATCTCATGATCGCAAAGTGCGGGCGGCGTTCTGCCAAGTTCATTCGAGTCGAATTGAGCAAAATGTAGGCGGCCATTGCAATGGCGAGTGCGCTCGCGAACGACAATCCCAGTTCCGTGGATTTCAGCAAGTCATCTGCAATACCTATAGCGCTTGCTCGTTCCTTAATGCTCAGCAACTCCGGGATCTTCGACTCGATTTGTTGAACGAACGCCTTTTTCTTATTCTCATTGCTGTCCGCCAAATACAATCGGTACCGATTAATTTGACCGGGCAAGGCGGTTGCACTCTGAAGCCAATCCAAGTCTACGAGGATTCCGTGTTCGCTAACGAGTCGGTTCCATTCTTTAGCGCCCACAACCTTTTTAATGACTAACTTCCGGAAGCCTCGGCGAAATAAGCATTGAATCGAATCCCCATCCTGCACATTGAGTTGAGAGGCAATCAAGGATGAGATGAGGCACTCATCCTCGCGTGGCCACTGACTGTCCTCTATTTCGAGAGTTGACTGCAAAAACCGCCGAGACTCGGCATCGGAATTAGCCAACGGGATTCCCAACACGTTCGCTCGCGTTTTCGCCTCTTTGAATCGAAGAATCGAACCGCGAATTAACGTTGGTAGCCCGCTGACAACACCCTGATTCAGGGTTGATTCATCGAGTAACAAACGCTCGAACCGTCCCCCTTGTCGGTTTACAATATCGTAGGAGGGGAGCCCTTGAACGGCTCCGATAAGTTCACGAAACGATGACCTCGCATTGTGCGACGCCACGAGGATACCGACGAGCGTCGCAGTCGACAGTACTAAACTGAGCAAAGTAAAGAAGAATCGGGAAGGCCGTTGTTTCCAGTGCTGCCACAGTATTTCGAACATAGACTATGTTCTTTCGGCTTGAGGGCTGCCGACTTTGTTTATCGTGGTTGGACTGACGGAATCATCGATAATTAGTCCATCGCGCATTTTGACAACGCGGTCTGCCGATTCCGCGACAGACAGATCGTGGGTAACAACGATGAGCGTCTGATCGTGCGTTAACACCAATTGGCGAAATAGTTCAATGACCATGTGCCCGTTTTCGGAGTCGAGGGCACCAGTGGGCTCGTCGGCAAAAAGGATTGCCGGGGACATGACAATCGCTCTAGCGATCGCAACGCGCTGTGATTCGCCACCGGAAAGTTCGCCAGGACGGTTCGCGTGCTTACTCGACATGCCAACCGAATCGAGCGCTTCGATGGCTATTCGGCGAGCTTTGGCGAAATCGACTCCGTCGAGTCGCAAAGGGACCATAACGTTGTCGATGGCCGTCAGCATGGGAAGCAAGTGGACTTTTTGGAAAACGAAACCCATTCGGCGGCGACGAAGCAACGTCTGAGAATAATCATCGAGATTGGAAATGGATTGCCCTTCCAACTGGACATAGCCAGTATCCGGACGATCCAAGCCACCGAGAATATGCAGCAGAGTACTCTTACCACAGCCTGAAGGACCGGTGATTGCAACAAACTCACCTTTCCGCACATCCAGGCTAACGCCTCGCAAAGCAGGATGCGAAACCGTCCCGGAGTGGTAAATCTTTGTGATTTCGGACGCTCGAAGCAGAGGCGAACTCTGCATTGCATCCTGAATCGTTGACTTCATTGGTGAAACCGTTTCATTGCTTCGTCAAACAAATGCCTGGCAGCTCGGCCGCTCATCAACTTGGATTTGATCAGTTCGGAAGCCACCGACTCGACCGCTTCCCAGTGGCCGGGTTGGTCAAGGTGATGCAATGTTTTGCCCAAGAGCCGCCGCTCAAGGCGTTCGGCCTTTTGCTCCGTATCGACACGTGCGAGCGATAAACGACGCAGTGCACGGAGGTCTTGCTGAGCTCCTCCCCAGTTGTATTCGCCCGTGTGCCTCGCTTCACTCACCACACCGCCTAGCAAAATGAGAGCTTCATTTTCGAAGTAATCTTGCTTACGTCCATTTCGACCTTTGCCTAATTGCACGGCTCCCAATCGAATGGAATTGCGCACGATCGAAAGCTTTTCGATCGTGCGACCCAACGACAAAGCGACCACGGCATGCCCCGCTTCGTGATATGCCGTCGCTGGCTGGTCTTGCGAAAGCTCATCCGTTGGTTGGACAACCGACGATGCATTGGATTGATCATTCATAGCGATTGTAGTATTGCCCTATCGCCCCATCTCGTCTGCAAGGTATGGGGCGTTGTAGATCGAATTCAAGCTTTCAAGAACGCCTGCAATGTGAACGGCAACAGCCCTTGAAACGTTGTCGGTGTAGTAGAAATCCGCGGTCAAGCTTTCTATGTTGCCGTCAAAAATAATTCCAACCATTGCGCCGTCGCGAGAAACCACAGGCGACCCAGAATTGCCGCCGATAATATCGGCGGTGCATACAAAATTCAAAGGCGTGTCGGCGTTCATTTTGCTTTTGGCCGTATGCCAACTCTTGGGCAATACCCAAGGATCCTTTGCCAAGTGAAGCGACTCGTGCATAAACGCGCCACCCATGGTCGTTTGAGCAGGGATTTTTTTCCCGTCCGTTTCGTAGCCCAAAACCTTTCCATAAGCCAATCGGAGTGTGAAGGTTGCATCGGGATAAACCGAGTCGCCTCCCACGGCAAACTTCGCCTCCGTTACTTTCGCGTACGCTTGTCTCTCTTGTTCTTCCAAAATGTCAGTGGCTTCGCGAACCCGACGATACTCGCTCTCGAATGACTTCGCCAAGAGGATTAGCGGGTCCTTTGATTCCGAGATGGCTTGGGTGCCGCCCTCGGAAATCCTCTTGCGTTCCGAAACTGCAGTCAGTTTCGTAGTAGCGATGATTTCGGCTGCACGTTGTTTGGGACTCTTGCCAGCCAAGGCCGCTACGACCAACGGGTCGGTTGCACCACGGTCGTCGATGAGACGAGCAAGTTCATCGGCGAGCTGAAGCCTCTCCAAGTCTTCGTAAATTGGAGCTTCCGACAGAAGTTCTTGCAGGAGCGATTCGCGGTTGCTATCTCGAAATTCACGCAGTCGATCACCGCTCGATTTGCGGTCCTCGCTAGCCATGTGAGTCAGGGTTTCCGCGATTCCATAAAGTCGACTTCGAAGCGTTGCTCCTTGGGTCAAAAGCGCGCGTCGCTTGATCAGTGATGTGCGGATTTCTTCCCAAGCCTTCGTTAGTGGGGCGAGCTTGGGGTTTTGCTTTAATCCGCTCAGAAGTTCGGTCTCCTGTTGTTTCTTCGAGGCGGTAAAGCTCGGATCTTGAAGCCCCCCAAGCATTCCCGTATACGCTTTGCGAGAGTTCTGAATACCGAACAAATCATCGCGAGAACGGCGCTGCTGTTCCGGGCCAGCTAACGCATATTGCTGCATAAGGATCTCTTTGCGGCGGAGCAAATTCATGGTGCGAGGCATAGCGACATCGCGTTGATATTCAATCGCATCGTGAGTGAAAATTCGACGCGTGCGACCGGGGTTGCCGGAGACGAAGACAAGGTCTTGGTCGCGTGCCCCCTTGGGATCCATCTTGAGAAAATGCTCGATCACCGCCGGCTTGCCATTCTCGTAAACGCGGAATAGCGTGACATCCAGACAGTAGCGAGGGTACTCAAAGTTGTCCGCGTCGCCACCAAAGAATGCCGCGCCTGCTTCCGGCGCCCACACGAGTCGAACATCCGTGTATTTCTTGTAACGATACAAGTGATAGCGGCCTCCACCGTAAAGTGTGACGACATCGCTCCGTAAGCCTGTTGCGTCGAGCGATTCTTTTTCGATCGATGCCATCTTGGCTTGACGAGCTTTCGCCGCTTCTTGCACCGTCATGCTCTCTTGGATCGAAGCGTTAACCTTTTCCGTAACGTCCTCGATGGAAATCAGTTGGTTGAGCTCTAAGTCCGGAGTTTTGATTTCATCCGCTATCGAAGCAGCCAGGAACCCATTCTCGTTGTAGTTGTGTTCTGCAGTTGAGAGTTTATAGAGCGTATCCGATGCAACGTGATGATTGGTCAGCACTAGACCTTTCGAAGAAACAAACGACGCCGATCCTCCCGAATTGAAGCGAACACTCGAAAGCATCAGGTGGTCAAGCCACTGTTGACTCGGTTCGAAACCAAAATTGGCTTTCAATTGTTTTTTCGGTGTTGCATTGAACAACCACATCCCCTCATCGCCACTCGAACTCATCGCAAAAGCAGAAACAAGCAAGAGAGTCACGCCCCCTATCCACTTTTGAATTTTCATCCAACCAAAATGTTGAGTGTTCACGTTCTGCCCATCCAATGGGTTAGAGTATTTACACAGTCGATCGCGTTCGCGCCGGCGTGCTACCGAGTTTGTTTATGCCGCGATAAGAAGTATAGCAGAGCATCGCAAAGTGCTAGGATAGGTCTTGCTTTCTGGATTTCATTCGCAGCTTTCGTTCGCGATTCAGTTTTGCCGTTCGATCTGCAATTTTTGCGACATAAAGCAGGCCAAAAACCGCAAGGCACATCCCCATGACAAACCCGACTAGAACTAGAAATTGAGTGCCAAACCAGCGATCTAAATAGTGACCAGCAACCCCGGGGAGGACCATCAAAACCATGACTGCCACGGCTCGCGATATTGCATTCGTGTTCCCTTGTGCTTCGATCCTCGCCAAATCCGTTTCAGAATACAACTCTTCGTCCTCTGAACGCTGATTTCCTTCTGTCATGGGCACTCCAGTGTTGAAATTCGAACCAGAAAGTATTTGGGTACGTAGTCATTTTGGGGGCTTAAGCCTAGAAATGACCTCCGTCGCTGAGCATAATCAAATCCGGTCATTCGCGGGCGTTGCTCAAAAACCGGCCGAATTTGTCTTCGCCAAAAAGCAGATCACTCGCAGTTGTGGCGACTTGCTGCTCACCATGGATGGTTGATTCCAACCCATGGCATACGGAGTTTCCATTGAATACCTCGAAAAACAAGCCCAAGAGCGTGAAAAAACTAACCCCTTCCCTCCTCAAGACGGGCAAATCGGCAGGCAAATCAGTAGGTAAGCCCGCACCTAAATCGACTGGAACGTCGCCGCCTAGCCCCAAAAAACCTTCAAAAACTGCAGCTAGCATCAAGAAAGGAGCAAGTCCCAACAAGTCAGCGAGCAAAACCGCTGCCAAACCCGTCGACAAGAAAAAGATGGCTGTTCGAGCCGTGGCGGCCGAAAATTCTCAAAAGAAGCCATCCGCACAAGCTCCTAGCAAAGGTGGCCTTTCAGCAAAGGTGCCTAAAACCGTCGCAACGAAACCGGTTTCTAATAAGCTTGTGCCGCCACAAAAACAAAAAAACGGCTTGAAAACGCAGGGTAAAGTCGCTTCAAACACAACTCCTCCCAAATCCACCGCGGCAAAACCAGCGTTGAAAAACGCGTCGATTGCTCCGAAACAACTTGCGGGAAAGCAAGTCGCCGCAAAACCACCGAAGCGAACGCTCGTCGCGGCTTCGAGCGAAAAATCGAAGGCGTTTATCAATAAACCCATAGCTGTTTCCAAGAAACAGGCCGATACCACGTTCGAATTTCCGAAGGGTACTTCCAAAAAACCGTCTGAGCCGATTCCGCCCCCCTCAGACACCAAACCGGAAATCGTGGCCAAAATCCGACTTGCTCAGTCCGAAAAGGAGCTTCGGAAAGATCTCGCTCAACCTCCCGCCAAAATGTCGTTGTCGCCCCTTACACAGGTTCCGAAGATTGAAAAAGGTAAGGATCGTATGATTCTTATGGTGCGTGATCCTTATTGGCTGCACGCGCATTGGGACATCACCCGCCAGTCCGTCGATCGTGCAAAGGCTTCTTTGGCTGAGAACTGGCACACGGTTAAGCCAATTTTGCGATTGCTCAAAATGGACGATTCCGGCACAACCAGCAACGCCGAATCGGTGGATCGCGACATTGAAATCCATGGTGGTGTTCGCAATTGGTACATCGAAGTCAATAATCCGCCTAGCCGGTTTCGGATGCTCATGGGCTATTTGACTGCCAACAACCGGTTCTACGAACTCGCGCGAAGCAACACCGTTACCACGCCCGTGCCCGGAGGAAAAGAAGCTTCGGATGATCATTGGGCGGACATTGCAACCGACGCGGAGCACATCTATTCGATGAGTGGTGGATATGGCGACGATACTCAAACCGGTGATTTGACCGAAGTGTTCGAGGAGCGACTGAAACGCACAATGGACGCCGACGTTTTATCGCAGTTTGGAAGCGGCGCCGAGGGCTCGCTCAAACGGCATAAACACTTCCATTTCGACGTAGACGCCGAACTGGTCGTTTTTGGATCAACCCATCCCGAGGCCCACGTTTCCGTCGGCACCGAGCCCGTGAAAGTAAGAACAGACGGGACGTTCTCCATTCGTATGCCCCTACCCGACCGACGACAAGTGCTACCTGCGACTGCCAAAAGTCGCGATGGAGTCGACGAACAAACCGTCGTCATTGCAGTCGAACGCAATACAAAAGTAATGGAACCGCTGTCGCTCGACTCGGACGATTTGTAGCCACGACCGCCCTAAGTTGCACGACGCTCCGCGTCGTGGTTCTCGCGGACAGGCTGTGAATTGATTCTGATTGACTCACCGGACAACTCGCGCCGTTCCGCTAGCAAATGATAGCGGCAGGGCGCGAGCCCTCCGGTGGTGACCCGAGCATTTTTTCACAGCCTGGAGCGAAAGGCGACGATAATCAAATCGTAGCCCGACGCACCCTTCCCGCCACCAACAATCATCGAACGATCATCGAGCGATCCGCTTTCGGCTTCGACAGGTTTTCCACAACGCTCTTTCAACGCTTTCGATTTTGGCTAAACCTCTTGCGGGACGGTTTCGCCCTGTCTTTAACCGGATCTTCATCATCGGGAAAGAATTTCTTAAGTCAAGAAACCGGAATCGAGTTTGACTTGAGAGCTAGCATTCTTAAAATCGGCCTCGTCAAGTTCAATGGGTACTGGGAGCGAGGGTCGTCTTCTGCGGGCAGAAAGCCAGCTTAAACGATCTTTAATGCGGTACGACAAGCCCATGAATTTTACGTCAGGCAGGATGGTTCCTGTTTGAAAAGGATACTGCGGATGAATGATTTCATCTGCGGACTCGCATGGTTTAGGAGTTTGCGATGAAAATAGCGCACGAAGTTGCTATGTTCGAAGATTCGGTCGCGCATTCGGTCGAAGGCAGGCTTCGCCAAAGGATTGGCCAAGATAGGATGGATCTTTGGTTTGGTGGTGGTGTCAAGTGGACGCAAATCGGGCATAATGTAATCAGGATCGAGGTTGCGAGCTCGTTCGTTGCCGATATCATCTCCAAGATGTTTCGAGACGATCTTCAGGCTGCAATTCTAGAAACGGCTGGCAGCGGTTTCGGATTCCAAATCTCAGTTGCTTCTTCGTCGGAATCAACCTCCACAGACGATCGTCTTCAACCTAGAATCGCACCCAACTCATCCGTGTTAGCCTCGACTCTGACTATTCCGCCGATTGTATCGCGAACCGAACCGGACAGGCTCGATGTTCGGCAGCGGGACCCTGTCAAGCCCGAGGCGAAATCCCAACTAAGAGTGGTTCGTGGCGGAACGCCTCATCGCGGTGAGGAGCATCACGGGTCAACGGTCACCTCTTCGGAACACCACGTCGACCGCCTGTTTGAGATTCGCCGCGAGAACGAAAAGCGATGGGATGAGTATGTCGCCGGCGATCACAATAGGTTAGCGTTTACGGCTGGCCAAATGGTGTTAGAGCAGCCCGGTCAAATCAATCCGTTGCTCATTCATGGACCAAGTGGCACAGGTAAATCGCACCTTGCTATCGGGCTGGCACACAAGATGCGCATGATGCACCGCATGCGCCGCGTCCTAATACTCACTGCCGAGCAATTTACGATCGAGTATACGGAAAGCGCCCGGGGTGGTGGTTTCGCAAATTTTCGCAGCAAGTATCGCGATGTCGAAGGAATCGTCATCGACGACATTCAATTCTTTCTTGGTAAAGCAGGTACTCTCGCTGAGCTTCGCAATTCCATCGATATGTTGCTGCGTGAAAAGCGACAAGTCATTTTGGTCGCAGACCGCGGCCTAAACGAGTTGTCGGGACTCGGGGCCGATCTGTATGCACGGCTGTCAGGTGGCATGGCTTGCGCAATCGATCCCCTCGATGCGATAACGCGAGGGAAAGTTTTGAAACAAATTTGCAAGAAGCTAAACATCGACTTGGCAGACTCAACACTCAACCATTTATCTCAAAATTGCAGTGGAGATGCGAGAGTTTTGCAAGGTGTAGCACACCGACTTGGAGCCCAACAACGTGTACTCGGCCGAGCTTTGACGGAGGACGAAGCGGTTCGATGCACTTTGGATTTGATTCGAGCATGCCAACCCGTTGTTCGAATGAATGATATTGAAAAAGTAGTTTGCGAAGCGTTTGGTCTCGAAGAAAAGATGCTTAGAGCCAAAAGCAAGTGTCAGAGCATTAGTCAACCCAGGATGCTCGCGATGTTCTTGGCTCGCAAATACACTCGCACCGCACTCTCGGAAATCGGCGAATACTTCGGCAATCGCCAGCATTCCACCGTGATCTCGGCTCAGAAAAAAGTTGAGCAATGGATTGAATCGGATGGGCTGATCGGATGTGGTCGAGGCCAGATCGGCGTACGAGAGATCCTCAAAAATCTTGAGGCAACCTTGCAGGTCGGCTAATCTCTGGTCGGCTAATCTCTGGTCAGTTGAGCCCGAGCCGGCTAATCTAGCAATGCTTTCACTTCGTATTCGATCTGGTCGTGATCGATTTCGTTATGGGCTATGAGCAAATCTTGAACGGCTGCAACTGCGGCCCAATAGCGATCTTGCGAAAGTGTCTGATAGAGCTTGGCCACCAACTGCTCGAGCATCGCCATGCACCGACCATCGCTTCCAGACTTCGGACGAGCGAGCGCCCAAGCTTGCTTCCAGTCTTCGGACCATTCCGGCACAAGGCCTGGATGGAGGGGTTCCGATCGATAAATCATTTCGGCAACGGGGCCGGCCAAAACAGTTGCTAACTGATCGGCAACAGAACTGCGAGATGGCCAATGGATTTCGACTTGGCCATGGAGATACTCTTGTTCGGAGGTGATCGAGGCAATCGATGCTTTCGCGCCACAAAGAATCGCCATCACGCAATGTCCAGCCTCGTGATAGGCTGTTCGAAGCTGTTCTTCTTCTTCTTCGTTGAGGCGATTCATGCTTGCTTGCGGTACTTGGGGAGACAGTGGGGCCGCCAGGCTTTCCCTTCGGAATTCCTTTGGGAGCGCGAGGCCCACCCCTCTAAACATCTTTCCCATGTCGAACCATCGGAAATCAATGGGCGGAGCGAGGCTCCTGCCGAGCTTAATACACAATGGTTCGGCAGGAGCCTCACCCTCCCAAGCAAGGAATGGTTTGGGCAAAGTCGAGGAAAACATGTTTACAGGGGCGGAGCGAGGCTCCTGCCGAGCTTGGTACGCAACGGTTCTGCAGGAGCCTCACCCTCCCAAGCAAGGAATGGTTTGGGCAAAGTCGAGGAAAACATGTTTACAGGGGCGGAGCGAGGCTCCTGCCGAGCTTGGTACGCAACGGTTCTGCAGGAGCCTCCACCCGAACGAGCATAGAATGGGGTTATGCAAAGCCTAGTCCTTACTTAACGGGCTCGCTCTTCGTCCCTTCCTGAATCGCAAAGATGCGGTTGCGGTTCGCTATGTAGATCGTTTCATTGGCTGCAATAGGGGTCGTGTAAAGCGCCGACCCCAGATTGATCTCAGCGATACGCTTCTTGGTTGCGGAAAGTTCGAAGATCAAGATATCTCCATCTTCGTCGCCAATGTAAACCTTTCCGTCCGCAACGAGAGGGGATGCCCAGGAGGCAGCCAACATGTCGTGAGTCCAATGAGCTTCGCCTGTTTTGGCGTTCAAGCAGTGGAGCATTCCACTAAAGTCAGCGATAAACAGCAGATTGTCCTTGATCGTGACCGTACCGCACGTTCGATGCATCGTTGTTTCGAACTCTTTCAAGTCACTTCCAACGTAATGCCACACAACGGCTGAGTTTTGATTGTCGCGTTCGACATCCCCGTCGGCAGCCACCAACGCTTGCTTGCGTTTGGGGGCAATTGTTTTGCTCATGTCTTTTGAGTTGTAAACGAGGGTTGGGCTGACGTCGCCGCGTTTGGTTGGATCGATGCACCAAAGATGCCCGCCCCCTTCACCGTGTTCAGGATCTTCACCGACAGCGACGTAAACCAAACCGTCGTAAATGACCGGTGTGGCGATAATGTGATTGCGAGTAGCACCGTTCAGCTTGTAGATCGAGTCTTTGGGATTAGCGTCAAATTTCCAAAGCATTTTGGCTTTGCCGTTTTCACCTGCCGGATCGAAGCTGTACAGCCATCCATCTCCGCCGCCGAAGATGACCTGATCTTGTCCGCCGAGTACGGCCGATGCAGGCGAGGACCATTGTCCATGCAAAATGTTGGCGCCCGGAGTGTTGTCTGTCCACAGCACAGAGCCGGTTAGCCTGCTCATGCAAATGAAACTGGGAGCTTTTTCTTCGGGGACCGTCAAGTGACCGTCATCGACACCGTTGGACGTATTGACAAACAGCAGGTCGCCCACGCAAGTGACCGAACAGCTACACATGTTGTGCTGAGAAACGCCTAATTGAGACATCATGTCCAATTTCCAAACTACGTCCGCTTCGTCTTTGTTTTCATTGGGTTCTTTGTTAAATCCGTCATTTTCACCATCCAGAAAGCCTTCCGTATCGAGGCAAACGACTTCGCCACGACTGGTGACGTACCACAATCGATCCCCATCGATCAACGGTGCGCAGCAAATTCCTTGATTGGGCCAATCATGAACCCGGCCGGTGGGAAGCTTTTCGCTGCTATGCTGCCATAGAAACTTTCCATCCTTTTCATCAAAGCAAACAAGGACACCGAGATCCACGGTGGCTGGATAACGCTTGATGTAGCCACTGCCATTATTCGTGCCCACGTAAACCTTGTTGTTTGCAACGACGGGATTTCCGTAGGTTTCTGAGCCGAGAGGCATCGACCATCGGATATTTTGACCCGTTTTCACCTCGAATTTGGTTGGAAGCGGACCAGTCTTGGGGACGTTGTTCCGTTCGGGGGATCCACCCCATTGAGGCCAGTCTTTCGCACCTACTTTGAGTTTCGCAATCGCTGCTTGAGCAACCGCGGTTGGATCATAATCGTCCGCCATGGACGTGGAAGACCCGACGCAGCATAGTGAAAGAACTTGTAATAGAAAGAATCGCTTTGCAGCCAATCGCATTTGTCGTGCCTTGTTTGAAGGTGGGGGGCTTACCGGGACGAGTCAGGATGCCAGCTTTCTGATGGAAAATCCGGACATGGACGGTGCCCTATTGTACCCGATACATCCGCAATGGTGAAATGGATGAATTGGCAGAGTTTTTCGAAGGATTTGACGGCGCCCCGATGGCGTGCCCTTTCTTTGACAAGTAAGTTGCAATTTGGTTGCTTGCTCACCAACACTTGGCAAAATACAATCAAGACACTTAGTCCGACCGGCGCTTTCCAAGACTTCCGCAACCGATCCCATCAGAATTCCTTCCCTCACTATGCTAAACCAACTTTCTCGCCGCCGTTTTTTGTCGACATCTACGGCCACCGCAGCAACTGCAGTTGCTGCGATGTCAGTAAGCGGTGCAAATTCCTTCGCCCAAACCGAAAAAGCGAAGCCCTTCAAGATTTCTTTAGCGCAGTGGTCGCTGAACAAACCGCTGTTCAAAAAAGAAATAGACAATCTCGATTTTGCAAAAATTGCGAAGGAAAAGTTTGGCATTGAAGCCGTCGAGTATGTTAACCAGTTCTTCAAGGACAAGGCAAAAGACGAAAAGTATTTAGCCGAAATGAAGAAGCGCACGAATGATCTCGGCGTCACGAATGTGTTGATCATGATCGACGGGGAAGGTGCATTGGGCGACAAGGATGAGGGAAAGCGAACGCAGGCAGTCGAAAACCATTACAAATGGGTACAAGCGGCCAAGTTTCTCGGTTGCCATTCCATACGCGTGAACGCCCAGACCGAGAAGGATGGCGACTACGAAGAAGGCAAAAAGCTCGCAGCGGATGGATTGCGTCGATTGGCCGAATACGCCAAACCGCTCGATATCGGAGTGATTGTTGAGAACCACGGTGGACTTAGTTCCAATGGCAAATGGCTCGCCGAAACCATTCGCTTAGCGAATGTTGCCAATTGCGGAACCCTTCCAGATTTTGGAAATTTCTATGAGTATGATCGCTATCAAGGGGTAACCGAACTGATGCCTCACGCCAAGGCCGTCAGTGCCAAAAGCTATGACTTTGATGAGAATGGGAACGAGACCAAGATCGACTTCCCGAAAATGATGAAGATCGTTTTGGATGCCGGATACCATAGCTGGGTTGGCATCGAATACGAAGGCAATCGATTGAGTCCAGACGAAGGAATCATGGCGACGAAAAAACTGCTCGAAAAATGTATGGGATAGGCTTTTGTCAAACTCACCCGATCAGGACTGCCGAAGTATCTTGCTGGTCGACGACAGCTTCATTCTGCGAGATCGACTAGCCGAAGCATTTTTGGAACGAGGCTTTCGCGTGGTGGTCGCGGGTACCTGCGACGAGGCGGTTGCGTTATACCGATTGGACCCAACCGATTTGGCGGTGGTCGATCTAAGAATGCCAGGCCGAACAGGACTCACCGTTATCGCGGACCTCAAGGCTATTCGTCCGGAAGTTCAAGTATTGATTCTTTCCGGTTTCGGAAGTATCGCGACAGCCATTGATGCCATTCGATTGGGAGCCGTCAATTTTTTGCCCAAGCCCGCAGATGCGGATGACATCTTGAACGCCTTCAAGCGGGGCGGGACAGAGGTTGAGATTGTGGAAAGCAATGACGAGATTTTGGTCCCAACCCTGGCACAAGCCGAATGGGAGCACATCCATCGCGTTTTGGCAGATTGCAGTAACAACATCTCGGAAGCCGCCAGGCGATTGGGGATTCATCGAAGATCGCTCCAACGCAAACTGCGAAAACGTGCCCCTTGATGCTCGCAGAGTTCCAGCCAAATTTTGCATCGGTCGATCATTAATGTCCGATTGTCACCTTTTGACCCGAAAAAGTTGTGCTCTTCTCGCGTTCTTTCGCGTACAGGCTGTGAATTTACAAATGGTGCACTTTTTGGCGGCAGTTTGAAAACCCGTGCCCGTAAGCGAGGAGCCGACTGCAATCCCTCGCTGACCGGCTTGTTGATTTAGTGAAGTCGTTATTATGTAAGGGCGGTAGGACGGACCTCCAAGTCCGTCAATGGGGAATTCGACGGACTAGGAAGTCCGTCGTACCATTAAATCAACAAGCCGTCACGCGTCGGGTTTCCATAGCCTATCCGACGGCGAACGCGTTCTTTCGCGTAGCGAAGGCAACACAAATGGATCGAAAAGTCCATCGAGGCGAGGTCTAGGATAGTACGGTTGTAACGGATACACCGAGAAGTCGTACAAATATTGCTGGTCTTTTTTATTTGATTGCTACAGAGTCTCGCACGACACAGGTAAGCGATGTACTTGAATGCATTGCAAATCACCGAGTCCTAATTTTGGTACCCCGTGCGATCTATGGATTTTGTTCAAGTTCAAAACCTATGTAAGAACTATCCCGATGCCACCCGAGGTGAATTCAAGGCGCTCGATAACATCAGTTTCGCGGCGAAAGCGGGAGAAGTCTTCGGACTCCTCGGCCCGAACGGAGCAGGCAAGACAACCGCGTTGCGAATATTGGCCACCATCCTTCAGCCGTCGTCAGGGTCCGTGCGGATCTACAATTTTGATGTCACCGAGCAGGCGGACTTGGTTCGGCATTCGATTGGTTTCGTTTCGAACAACACAGCGATCTACGACCGTATGAGCGCATGGGAACTTGTCGAATACTTCGGACGGCTTTACGCCTTGCCTGCCGATCGACTCTACCCCCGGATGGAAAAAATATTTCGCACACTCCAAATGGAAGAGTTTCGAGATTGCCCCGGCGCAAAAATGTCGACCGGGATGAAACAGAAAGTCTCGATCGCGCGCGCATTGATTCACGACCCGCCCGTATTGATTTTCGATGAACCCTCGCTCGGACTCGATGTGATGGTCGCACGAGCATTGCAATCCATCGTTATGGACTTGCGAGACCAAGGCAAATGCATCATCTACTCAACGCACATCATGCGCGAAGTCGAACGATTATGCGACCATGTCGCGATCATCTACAAAGGCAAACTGCTCGATACAGGAACGCTGGAGGAACTGGCTGATCGTCATGAACAAAATGACTTCGAAGAACTGTTCTTTCAGTTGCTCACGAAAGGGGACAAAGGACATTTCGATGCCAAACCACCTGTTGACCTAGGAATGCGGATACGCACCGCCTCCACTTCCTCGCAGGGCCGCGCACTATGAATTGGTCCCATGTAAAATGGATTTTCCATCGCGAAGTTCGCGATCAATTGAGAGATCGTAGGACCATGTTCACGATCTGTATATTCCCGCTGTTGCTCTATCCGTTGATGGGGATGGTGATGCTCCAAGTGGCGCAATTCCATCGCGAACAGCACGTCTCGATCGGAATATTTGGCCTTGAAAATTGGCCTAGCGATTCGCCTTTGATCTTGGAATCGTCCGATCCAAGCCAAATACAGTGGAAAACGCTGACTGTTGACGACTCAATCGGTGTGACACTTGAACAATTTCAATCGGTCCAAACACAAACCAACTCCGAAGTCAAAAACAAATCAACGGAATCGTACATTGTCGATGGGAAAGCGGCTGAGAAACTCTTGCGACAAGTTCATTGCGATGCTGTCATTTGGGTTCCGCCCGGCTATCACAATTCCATTTCTGATAATCCACTTGTCATTCTGAGCAACCAACGTTGGGAGCGGTCGCAACTTGCGATTCGCTTGCTGGCTGAAAAGCTCGAAGGTTGGCACCTAAGCTGGATCCGCACACAGCTCGCATGGACGGAATTGGGAACAGCCTTGGTCGATCCGCTTGCGATCCGACAACTGGATGTTTCTCGACCTGAGGTGAAGAGGGCGTTGGTTTGGACCAAAATATTACCATTCGTCATGCTGATTTGGGCCTTGACGGGCGCATTTTATCCAGCGATTGATCTTTGCGCTGGCGAAAAGGAGCGAGGTACTCTTGAAACGTTGTTATGTAGCCCGGCCCGCAGAAAAGAAATCGTGTGTGGCAAGTTGCTAACCATTATGTGCTTTAGTATCGGAACAGCCTTGCTCAATTTAGCGAGCATGCACCTGACAACTTCTATCGTGATGGCACAATTCTCGGGACTTGGGGCTATCGATATGGTCGCATCGCTCGGCCCCTTGCCATTGCATTCCATGGGTTGGTTGATCCTGTTGGTCCTTCCAATTTCTGCGATGTTCAGTGCCCTGTCACTTGCGGTCGCGAGCTTGGCCAGGAGCACCAAAGAGGGGCAATACTATTTGATGCCGTTGTTACTCGTTGGTATGCCGTTGGTGATGTTGCCAATGATTCCCGGAGTGACACTATCCCATGGTACCAGCGTAGTTCCGGTCACCGGAGCAGTACTTATGTCGCGAGCCTTGATAGACGGCGAATATGGCCTTGCATTGTTGCACCTACCGACGGTGATTGCCGTCACGCTTTTTTGTTGTTTCCTTTCGAAGCGATGGGCGATACGTCAATTTGAAAGCGAAAGCGTGATGTTCCGGGATAGCGAACGCTCATCGGTGGCACAGTGGTTAATCAATGTCTGGCGGCAACGCGAAGACACGCCGACGTGCAATGAATCGATTCTCTGCGGTTTGTTGATCCTAGTCGGCTTGTTCTTTGGTCGTTTCTCCCTGAGCGGAATGCCCCTGAGCTGGACAAGCGTGGTCCAGTCGACCATTGTCACTCAATTGGGATTGATCCTAGCTCCTGCTTTGATCATGGCAACTATGCTCACCCGATCCGCTCGAAAGGCGCTTCGACTGCATCGACCGCGTCCGCTCGAGATCATGGCCGCCGCGTCCTTGGCGGTTTGCTTGCACCCAACCTATGTGGCTTTTGCGGCAGCGGTTGGTAATGAGTACAAGCTTGGCGAACAAACGACCTCGATGCTAATGCAATTTGATTCCATCATCTCAAGTACCCCCATTTGGCAAGTGCTACTGATGCTTGCGTTGATACCTGCAATCTGCGAAGAATTGGTCTTCCGAGGATTCCTTTTCGCGGGACTCCAACGGAAAGGCGGACAGGTGCGAGCCATACTCGGGACGGCCGCATTTTTCGGACTTTCACATGGAGTTTTGCAGCAAACGATTACGGCATCCGTCATGGGTGTGATGATCGGCTGGATTGCTTATCGATCAGGTGGAGTCGCATGCACGATTGCATTTCATTTGATGCACAACTCCATCTCCCTGCTTCTCGCCTCATACTCCAGTCGCAGTGTCAACTCGCCGCACTGGTTGTCCTGGGCGATCGAACAAAGCGATGGGCATTTAGCTTATACGACAACCTGGCGTATCCTGAGCGTTGGTATCGCGATCACCTTGATCGCATGGTTTGCAACGCGAGAATCCGTCTTTTCCAAACGCAGGAAGAGCGTTGTACTTAACGATTTATACGAACAACAAATGAAGCTTACTGCGTAATGCGGCGAGGTATTCGATGAGCAAAACGACGCGGAGCGTCGTTCAACGAAGGGGCGGAGCGTCGTTCAACGAAGGAAGCGCAGGCATCGAATTTATGGATGTGCGCGAACCGGAGTGAACGTGCCTGAGTTCTCGTTCGCAATTCGCTCAAGTGTGGCATACCCAACTTGGCTGTGCAGCAATACCGTATGGATAGGCACAATCGTCTTGCTATAGCCATCGTCCCCTTCCACTTGATTCCACGTCTCCAGATCCGCGATCGTGTTGTCGCCAATTTCACCGTCCGAAAGCAGAAAGATGGCGTCCGGCTTGAGCCTCAGGGCCATGCCTACGGCCGAGGATGGGAAAGTGTTTCTGCCATGTTCAATCGAACGAATCCAGTTCTGGACTCGCCTAACATTCTTCGACGTTGCCGTAAGAAATTCGCCTTTGGGAGGTGCCGTTCCGAACATTGGATGCGCAGATGAGTCAAAACGGATAACGAAAAACTCCTGATCCGGTGAAAGACTTTGAAGCGCTCGTATAAGCTCAACACAAAGGGCCTGCCAACGGGTTCCTCGCATCGAACCTGACGAGTCAATCACAAATACAAATCGATTGCCATCTGCTTCCGCCCCAAAAAACGAGGCCCTTGATTTCGATTTGGCCTTTTGGACAGATTCGTTCGCAATCACTCCAGGTGCGGACTCAACCGCACGAGAGACATCGCTGCTTCGGATCGTTCCTTCCGATCCAGTCCGCGAGCTATTCAACTCCGCTTTCACCTCCGCGGAATTTAATTCGATCTTGAGATCGAGCGATGGATCCATCAACGCATCGAGAACTTCTGGTTGGGGCTGAATGGAGATCTCGAGCGGAGCAATCTCTTGCGACGCTTGCTCGGCGGTCATGCGCAATTGCAAAGTCGGACTACCATTGCCGTGAGTCGCGACCAACATCAAGGCAAGCGTGAGACCGATCGCAGCGTGCATCGATGTGCTAACGCAAAACGCAATCGTCGATTGAAAGCTCTCTCTTGATCGCGGCTTACCCATGCGTTCCATTACCATCTCTCACGCCCTCACACTACCGTTTTCCATTGGAAGGCCTTTCGGGGCGAGGCACAAATCGATACGTCCCTCCATTCTCTTCCGCGACCTGTTTCATTTGCTTTTGGAACTCATCTTGGAAAAAATGGACGACGTGAATCGCTACCTTCGGTTCCCCAGCCGAAAGAATGTCATCGGTGCGGTTTTCTCGCCGCAGAAATTTGGCAACATCGACTTTCGTATCACCGTCAAACAACAAAAAAATCCCATCGGGTTGCATTGCGATCGCCTGTGCCAATGCTTCGTTCGGTGGCCATCCGTCTTTTTGTACCTGAACCTGATGCATCCAGTCGATTGTTTGGGAAATATTTTCAGGGATGGCATAGACCGGGAATTTTTCAACCGTACCCGATTTGGTTGTCATGGGATCGATCTCCTTGCCAAAAAAATTGATGAAGTAACGTTGTTTCGGCTTCATCGAAGTGAGCGAACGCATCAATTCTTGCTTGGCTTTCTCGAAAGCTCCGTCGCGTCGCATGCTGGGTGAGCTATCCACAACGTAGACGAAGGTGTTTCCTGTTGCCTTCACACCGAAAAACTCTGCACCAGCCACCATCTTGCTACCCGACATCGCTTGAGCCATCTCCGACGCGGCACCGAGCATCGACGACGAAGGACTAGACTCTTTTGCAGGTGCTGTTCCAACGTCCACCTGAAGCGATGGCAATGCGACATCCTTTACCATGTCCGACATCGTTAGATTGGGCGTGGAGGGCGTTGCATCAGAAACCGTGGTCTCAAGCTCAGAGATCATCTCCATGGGTGTCTCCGTCAAAACGTTATCCGCCTCAACTGCGGCAGATACGATGGATAAAATCTGCGGTCTCTTGACTGCTGAAATAAAGACCGCACTCAATACTAGAAGGATACCGGCATGCACCACAAAACTGACCCATAGATGCGCCGCCCTCCACCATGGCCTCTTGTTCCCATTCGGTGATTCACGATCAACAACCTCCAATGCCTTTCGAAGCGATTCCGACAAGGCAAGCGGCTCAACCATTTGCTCAGCAATCGATACGGCCACGGCCTCATCCCTCGGCTCGCTAACCGCCTCATCCCTCAACTCGCTAACCGCCTCATCCCTCATCTCGCTAACCGCCTCCGCGTTGGACGCGTCGGCGAGTGCATTGGACGCGTCGGCGCGTGCGTCCGCCGGCTTGTCGGCACCAAGCCTGGCTAAGGCGGCTTGCTCCATTCTCGCCCAAGGAGAAGTTTTGACGATTTGCTCCGGTGTCCCGACCGGTGCAATGCCATCGACTCGCAGTCGCAGGTCTCGATTCTCAAGCGACAGAGGGTGGGAAGCGACCGTTTTTGCCCGACTCGCCAACGCCGGACTCAACATGGGATCGACACCATCGAAAAACGCACTCGATTTCAGATCGAGCCACTGCTCAAGCGGCGTCACATCGCCTTTTTCCGCTTGGAGCAAGGCCGCTTGCAAACTCGTCGCTTCTGCTCGATAGAGAGCGGCCTGTTCGCGATACTGTATCGCACGTAGAGTCAATCGCCCCCGCTCCAGCAATTCCTCAGAATTCGGCGAGATAGGTTTGGGTGAGTGAGACATGGCATCGCTCTTCTCAAGGATCATCGGCCGCGAAATACTCAGCTGAGGATTGTCACGAATGGCTGCTTTCCGGTCAATAATTCAACGGTGGTTTCGAAGCAAAATTCTCGTGACTGGAACATCCTTCGATTGGGCTCTCTCTTGGTAGCGGAACAGCGCAAGCTGTCCGGTGAGGCGTCGACATCTATTTCCTAGATTCCAAGTACGCAATCAAGTCCGCGAATTCAGCTAGGCTCATCTGTTGCTCGAGTCCCGTTGGCATTACGGACAGCTTGCTTTCACTCTTTTCCGCGATCTCGTCCGTTGCGATTCGGCAAACTTTATCCGCCCCACAAAGTAGCTCAACATAGGAATCGGTCTGCTTCGAAAAAATGCCATTAAAAACAACGTCGTCGACGGTTCGTATGCGAACCGGATAATAGCCTTGAGACATTCGAAAACTTGGAAAGACAACAGCTTCCACCAAATCACGACGGGTACGCGTTTTTCCAATGCGACTCAATTCGGGCCCCAAACGACCGCCGATGTACCCAATTTGGTGACAACTGCTACATGCCGCTTTTGCGCTTCGAAATACTTGGTACCCACGGACCGAATCCCCCTTTGGTAATCGCTCCAACCAGGCATCTAAGCTCTGAGCGATATCGTCTGGCGGAGCCATCACCGTTTGCAGCATCGTTGCCCACTTATTCTTGAGTTCGTCCGACCTCTTGCCTAGACTTGCCATCAGTCTTTCCACCGCCAATGTTTTGGTAGCCGGTACATTTGGCAGTTTTTCCAGCAAGGCGAGATCGATCGAAGCGTCTTCGCAACGCAGCGATGCGTCTATCGCGGATTGCAATTGCAAGGGTGGAATCTGAGCAAGCGATTGCAAAAGTTGATTGGCCGACTCTTTCGAGATCGTCGAACGGCTCAACGCAACCTCCGCTTGCGCACCGTGGACTCCCTCAGGTGCAACAAGTTGTTCAATAATGACCCTAGCACATCCCGACGTTTGCGGTTGTGAAACCGTAGGACACGCAGACAATAAAGCAATTGCGACTTGAGGCGAATCGAGCAACCCCTCCGCGCGAATTCGAATGGCTTTGGCGACGGGCTCGCGATCCCCTGCCGCGAAATTGGCATTTTGAATCGCGTTCGCAAGCTTGACGAGCGATTCCTTTTCCTTGGCTACGTCCATCCAAGTGATGATGGCGTTACTCCATTCAGGCGGAATCGAAATACCACCCATGTCCTGTACCGAATCGAGAAGCCAGTCTCTTCGAGTGGGAGACAAAGTCGGCCCCAAACGAAGCCACGCAGCGACAAGTTCGCGAATCGATTCGTTTGCAATCCCTAGCTGCAGGATGGATGATCCAGCGGTAAGTGCACTGGCGTCTTCGTTTTCCCAGGCATTCTTTAGGAACGGTACACACATCGACAACCCTTGAGGACGGCTCGTCAAGCACTTGAGCGACAGTTCACGCAATCGAGCGTTCGAACTCGTCAAGCATTCGACAAGCAACGGCATTACATCATCCGACAGTTTTCCGAGTTGGTTGAGCGCGTAGAGAGCTGCGTAACGCTCTTGGACATTACCCGCCACTTTGGCAACGCGGATCATCTCGTTTGTCGCACCGATTTCCATCAATGCGTAGATCGCAGAATGCATCATCAAGCGATCTTCTGGAAATCGATTCAGGGCCGTTAAAATGGGGACAATGCTTTCTGCGTTACCAACCACACCGAGCGATTCCATCGCGGCACGCACGGCTGGCGGAAATTCGCTTTGCAGGACCCGTTCCAAATCCCCCCGAGCAACTCCCCATCGATTCAAACCAACAATGTGGGCTGCAGTCTGTTGTATCGACGGATCTTTGTCTGCTAGCAGAGAGATCATCGCGACGACTTTTTCTTTGGGTGCTGCACCTGCGGTGATAGCGCGAGCAATCTCCCACATGGATCGTTTCCGCTCGTCTGCATCGAAACTTTGGTGTTGAACGACTGCGGGATTCAGGGTTTGCGAACCTCGTGGGGTTCCCCCCCCACTTAATCGATAGATGCCACCGCGAGCAACGAATTGTTCGCTTCCCGAACTGGGGCAACACAAATCGTACCAACCGCCAGTGTCAAACACGAGCAAACTGCCATCGGGCTCTTCGAGGATGTCGACGGGATGAAAGTCAATTCGATCAGCCGATACCAAGTCGTGTGTCTCCGTTTCGAAACTCGATCCGAGGGGAATCAATCGATGCAACCCAACCTTCTGCAAATTGAATTGGGCCGACACCAAAAATCGATTCGTATCGATGGCACCTTCGGCGAGCGGATGCCATGTGGCGTTTGCAATCGCATTCGAGACCAGATAATTTACACTCGCAGGTGCAGCGGGGCCCAGATTGGCGATAGGTTGCAGCAATGCCCCAGTGGACCTGTGTCCATCGATCACTTGATGTTGTTTGCCAAAGAGCCCGCCACGTGGCGAGTGGGCAATTCCGTCTCGCAAGCCATTGCCAGGATTGTGCAAAAACGTAGAGCAAAAGAATAGTTCGCCTTCGGGCGAGAAAGTAAGATCGGATGGGTTGTCCATACCGCCACTCATCAGTCGTTCGATAGGTCCACCTGTGGGATGACGACGATAGATGTGTGCGGCCTTGGAAGGTGCAAATTCCCCATCGGATTTGTCTTCACGATGCAGCAGTTCATGATTCTGTTCCGCAAAAGCACCTTTGGTCCAATAGATCCAACCATCGGGCCCCATCATGGGGCCATGCAAGTCGTTCGCACAACCTGTCAATGTCGCTCCGTCAAACCACACTTCGCGAGACTCAAAGAAACCATCCTTGTCTTTGTCGGCTAGCCGCAGAATCTGTGGCGGCGTGGTTATGAGCAAATCATTGCCTAGCACCATAATTCCTTGAGGGAAACCAAGCTCATCTGCAATCACAGTTCGTTTGTCGTATTTGCGATCACCGTCGGTATCGGACAGACGAACGATTTTGTGCGGTTTCGACTCGAGCTGCTTTTTCTTGTCGATGCCACGGATCCAATGGCACTCCAAAATGATCAAGTCACCTGATTCGTGGTAGGTAGCTGCAATCGGCCATTGAATCAGCGACTCATCCGCAACGCGCTCAATCTGCAGACCTTCGGCCAGAGTGAAGGTGATATTGCCTATGACTTTCGTTTCAGCAAGCGCCATCGGGCTCGCAAGGCAATACGCGAAAGCAACCACACACAACTTGCACAGGGATTCGGAACTCATGGTTTTGCTGCTCCTTCACACGCTTTCAAGACTCGCATCATATTACCTGACATAATTTTGTGAATATCCTTCTCGGAGTAGCCCTTTCGCAGCAATAACTCGGTGAGCAAAGGATAAGTCGAAACATCCTCGAGCCCTTTGGGGACTACTTCGATTCCATCGTAGTCGCTCCCCAACCCAACATGATCGACGCCAGCGATTTTGGCGACGTGATCAATGTGTTCCGCCACGATCGAGGCATCGCCGGGATAAATCGGATGTGACGACCGCCATTTGAGCAGCGCGTTCTTGGCCAAATCGGAATCGCTTCCAAACTCTTTATCAAACTCACGTCGAACACCGAACATGTCCTTCATGTTCTTTGCCGATTCCGGAACCACAAATCCTGAAAAAAAATTGATCATCACGATTCCTCCGTTCGTTTTGACACGGCGTAGAATATCGTCGGGAACGTTGCGAGGATGGTTGGCAATGCTCATGGCAGAGGAATGAGAAAAGAGGATGGGAGCCGTAGTGATGTCCAGAGCATCGGACATAGTGGCTGGTGATACGTGGGACAAATCGACCAACATTCCCATTCGGTTCATCTCACGAACAATCTCTTCACCAAACGGAGAGAGTCCGTCGCTCTTGGAGTCGTCGGTGGCTGCATCCGCCCAATCGAGGGTGTCGCCATGGGTTAAAGTCATGTACCGAGCTCCGCGAGCAAACAGTTCCTTGAGCTTACCGATGGAGTTTTCGATGGAATGGCCCCCTTCGACCCCCATCAACGATGCAATTTTACCTGAGCTTCGAATGCGTTCCACATCGTCCGTATTCAATGCAATTTCGAAAACATCGGGATATTTCTTGACCAATGCGTAAACGCAGTCGATCTGCTCGATCGTGGTTTGAAAGGCGGTTCCGGAGTGCCTCGTCTTCGATGGTACAAACACCGACCAAAACTGGGCTCCGACGTTGCCTGCACGCAACCTTGGGATATCGGTATGTAGTTTGGGTTCGTTGTTAAGGTCCGTTTTTTCGATACGGAGATCATTCCGTTCTCGCAGTGCCCAGGGCAAGTCGTTGTGGCCGTCCCAAACGTAGCTTGCTCGGTGGATTTGCTTAGCCCGCTCCGAGATAGAAAAATCGGGCCCATCCCCTAAGACACTTCGGTCGATCAAGAACATCACGAGCAGTAAAACGAAAGCGAATTGTGGCATTACGAATATTCAAAATTTTTTGCGGGATTGAAACGAAAAGAGGTTGGGATAGTGTCCCAACCTCTTTGTAAACAATCAATCAGATTCGATCGAATATTTGAATTTACGGGTTTGTTCCTGGACGCGTTCGTCCACCACCCGGGCCGCCTGGTCCGCCTGGTCCACCCGGGCCGCCTGGTCCACGTTGTGGAAACTCAAACTTCGGACCCTTCATGTCTTCCATGGTTTTCTTTTGCTCGGCGGTCAAGACACCCATAGTTTTTTCCTCGTTTTCCTTGCGCATGGCTTGGAATTTTTCTCTCATGTCTCCCCCGCCGCCACCAGCACCGCCAGAGAACGCACTCATCATCGCTTCGCCATTTGCTTTTTCGATTTTTGCAAGCTCAGCCTTCTGTTCGTCGGTTATTTTCAGTTTGGCTGCCACTATCGCGTTCGAAAGAGTCCGAATCTCGTCCCGCTGCACAAAAAGGCCCAAAAGTCGATCCATTTGTTTTGGGTCGAGGACTTCTTCCAACTTTCCCTCATACTTGGTTTGCATCTCTGCCATCTTTGGCATGAGTTCGCGCATTTTTGCCATGTCTGGACGGCCACCGTCCGCTGGTGCCGGCATCAGAGCCATTCTCGCGTCTCTCATTTCTTTGCCAATTGCCTCTAGCTCCTTCTTTTGGTCTTCGTCGATCTTGAGTTCCGCTTGAACTTCCGCTATTTGAGTCAGCGAGAACAAACCGCCACCTCCCATGCCGCCGCCGAATCCACCACCGGCCCACCCACCGCGACCTCCGCCGCCGGGACCACCTCCAGCTCCTCCGCGACCGCCCTGGGCCATTGAGAGCGGAGCTGCGGCCATCAGGATGCAGCCAAACAGAAATAACCTACACAACGCAACTGAAATACGCATTTGTTGACCTCGGGGAAGATAAACGTGACGAGAGAAGTCAAAAGCACCGAAACAATGATGCCGTTTTTAAAAGAAACACGACTTCGAAGGCGACGTTCCGGCCGTTACCAAAAAAATTGAAGACTTCAAGAATCGAAACGAAAAAAGGCACCGCGAAATCTCCAAAATCAGCCGAAGGTCCTCTCCCTCCTCCAGCCAGCTTCGAATCAGCCGCGGTGCCATTTGTACAGGCGAAAACATTCTGTCACACACACACTCGTCTAACATCAGTCTCCCGACAACACAATCAAAATGCAGTTCTCGTACCAAACATTGTGCCAAGGCAAGCTGTCCGTGCACGAATTGGATGGATTATTACATTAATTTTGATATGGGACACCAATCCACCCACCGAAGGGCCATTAAATTGCCGCAAAAAATATTTCAAGGAAACCCCTTGCGTGCGGATTCCGTAAATGCACGCTTGTGCGAGGGGAAGAGTGCACAAAAAAAGGGCATGGTTCCTGCGCGAAAAGCGAGCACACATGCAACGGATTCGTTTCATTAGCAGGGGTGCTGAACAGAAATCTTGGCCGGTTCTAATGTTTAGTATTCAACGGGAGGGCGAGGCTCCTGCCGAGCTTACGACGCAATGGATCGGCAGGAGCCTCCCCCTCCCCTTACCACCCCAGGCCTGAGGGTCACGTATTTTCCAGGATGGATTCAATGGTTTTTTTGGATCCAAATCGCCCCAATCCTCCCAAAATTTAGGAATGGCTCTTCACCCTGCTTTACTTCCAGGTCAGCACGTAGATACTTGCGATCGCGTGTCGTACAAGTGACTCATCGTCCGTCGACTGCCTCATTCTACTTTCAGGGAGATTCGATGCCAAAAACATGGACGTCACGACTGGCTGTTTCGGAAATTTCCACCTATCGATGGAGTTTCGAAGAGGACGTTCTTAGGTACAAGGAGCATGGCTTTCCAGCGGTGGGCGTTTGGAGACCCAAGCTTTCCGATTGCGGCGAAGCCAAAGGTCGTGAGCTCTTGCTCGATAATGGCATGAAAGCATCGTCGCTGAATTGGGCTGGAGGCTTTACTGGAAACGATGGCAGAACGTTTAGTGAGGCCATGCACGATGCGCTCGACGCAGTCGATGTGGCGTCTCAGATAGGTGCGGATTGTCTCGTCGTCCTAGCGGGAAGTCGATCGGGCCACACGCGCAATCACGCGAAACGCATCTTAACAAAAGCCCTTTGCGAACTGGCCGAAGCAGCTCAGGCTGTCGGTATCCAATTGGCAGTTGAGCCGATGCATATCGGCTGTGCTCAAGAGTTCACGTTCTTAACAAGCATTCCAGATACCTTGGATGTAATCGCAGCCATTGGGAGAAGCAATTGCGGCATTGTGTTTGACAGCTATCACATGGCCCAAGACCAGAACGCGATCGATTGGTTGCCTTCCATCGTTCCTTTCATACGCTTGGTCCAACTTGGAGATGCCAAGCGGGCGCCCATGGGCGAACAAAATCGATGCTTGTTAGGCCACGGAATAGTCCCTCTGCCAGCCATCGTGCAAACCATAGAACAGCATGGGTACCAAGGATTCTACGAAGTGGAATTGCTGGGTGAGGATGTTGAGCATTTCGACTATCGCGAAGTTTTAGCTTCGTCATTTCATATGGCCAAAAGCTACGAGGTGCGTACCGACTCCGGGAACTAGGAAAGATGGGATAAGTTCTCCGCATGGGTGGAGTATGGATAGGACGCTACGACCCGATCATGCGGTAGGAAACGAACGACCGATGCTACCCCACGTTAGATGTGTATTCCAAGTTAGCTATGCTAGCCTGCGATCGCATTGCGTTGATTGCTACGATACTTCCGAGTACTAGACCCGGCCCAGCATGAGATTTAGCTTAACGAATCGTCAGCCCTCGCTTGTCCGCAATGCGTTGCTAATGATGGCAATTTGCCTGGGTTCCCCATCCGTGAGAGGAGTCCATGCAGATGGAACACGAAGCACTCCCGTCGTTCAAGCCATCCAAAAGGCTGAGCCCGCCGTAGTCAACATTCAAGGTAACAAGACCATTACGAACGCTTCCAGCTCTGGCCAATCGACCAAGCAAGAAGTCAACGGAATGGGAACTGGCGTCATCATCGATCGACGCGGATACATCATTACCAACTACCATGTGGTAGCGGAAGTCGGACGAATTGAAGTCACGCTAGCCGATGGCAGTACGTCGGTTGCCAACATGATCAATTATGATCCGGAGACGGACCTAGCATTAATTAAAATCCCTACCACAAGGGATTTGCCAGTCATTGTGGTTGGCAGAAGTGATAACTTGCTTCGTGGCGAAACCGTCATCGCAATCGGAAATCCCTTTGGCTACCAAAACACGGTCACGGTCGGGATTATCAGTGCTCTGCATCGCGACATTCCCGTCAACGGAACGCAGCAGTACAACGACCTGATCCAAACCAATGCAGACATCAATCCAGGAAATTCGGGTGGCCCTCTGTTGAATATTGAAGGCGAAGTCATCGGCATCAACGTGGCAGTGCGCGTTGGGGCTCAAGGCATCGGTTTTGCAATTCCGATCGATACTGCTTTAGAGGTTATGGCGGATTTGGTGGCAGCCCATCGAGAAGCGGGCACACACGGCCTGACTTTTTCTCGCAAACTAAACGAGAACGGCAGTCAGCTTATCGTTCGTGAGTCGACTGACAACGGTTCAAGCCATAGGAGAGAGATCCAATCCGGCGACCGAGTGGAAAGCGTGGAAGGGCAAGTGGTTCGCAATCGACTTGAGCTTGAACTTGCATTGCTCGACAAACACGAGGGAGATTCGGTTCAATTGGCCTGTGAACGCGATGGAATGTTGATCGCTCACTCCATCAAGTTAGCGGGGGGCAGTGTTGAGGGAGACACCAATCGTGCGGCTTGGGAACAGCTTGGGGTTCGTCTTTCCGTCGTTTCTGACTCGGCGGTGGCGTTGGTGGGCGAGAGCTACAAATACTCCGGCGGGTTGAGAATTAACGAAGTTCGACCAGGAAGTCCTGCCGACAAAGCCCGGCTCGCCCCAGGTGACATTATTGTTGGTGTTATGGACTGGCAAACACCGGAATTGAGGCATCTCGCGTGGATTCTTGAGAATCCCAGCTTCCGGAGTGCTCCCACCTCCAGGTATTACCTTGTGCGAAAAAGAGCTCGCATGACCGTGTCGATGGGTCTTGAATCTGCCGTGCCCTCTTCGATCTCCCGGAACGGTTCAAAAGACGTTCGATAATTGGGTTGTCAAGGTTCTAAAGAGTGTATACACTTCGACATCTAGGCGGGAAAACCCGTTTTCATTCGACGAAACACTGCCCCGTGGTGTAATTGGCAACACAAGTGATTTTGGTTCACTTATCCTAGGTTCGAGTCCTAGCGGGGTAGCTTTTCAACCTTCACAAGCCCGGTCCTGACCGGGCTTTTTTTATTCACACGATCCACCCAACCATGCCAAAAATCCAAGCCTTTCGCGGACTTCGCTACAATTTGGCGCAGGTGGGCTCGCTATCGAATTGCATCGCCCCCCCATATGACGTAGTCGATTCACAGCTTCAGGACCACCTCTATAGCCTATCACCCTTCAATTTCCTAAGACTCGAGCTGAATCGACGCGAAAAGGAAGATCTCGACGAAAACACCCTCTACGAGCGAGCAGCCAGAATCTATCGCTCGTGGAGGAACGAAGGGATTTTTCAGACCGAACCCGATCCCTCGCTTTACGTCTACCACCAAGAATTTGAGATCGCAGGCGTCAAACGAACGCGACGCGGCTTTATGGCCCGTGTTCGGCTTCAACGGTTCGGCGAAGGGAACATTTATCCTCACGAAGAAACGCACGCCAAAGCCAAATACGATCGCTTGCGGTTAACGCGTGCCACCCAAGCCAACTTGTCGCAAATCTTCGGTTTGTATCCAGATTCAGAAAACGCGATTCAAGAAATACTCGAAGCCAAGATCGCTGGCGTGCATGGCCTGGAAGCGACGGATCACTTAGGGGTCGTTCACCGCATGTGGCCTGTTAGCGATGTCAAAACGATTCAGCAGGTAATGGCTTTCATCGACCAGAAGGATATGTTCGTTGCCGACGGTCATCATCGTTACGAAACCGCTTGCAACTATCGGGACGAACTCAACGCCCAATCGCCGCTCCCGGACTCGCATCCAGCAAACTATGTTCTGACGATGCTTGTTAGCATGAGCGATCCAGGCCTCGTCGTTTTGCCAACGCATCGATTGTTATCCGGAGTTCCAGCGATGACAACTAGTCAACTCCACGAGAAACTCTCGCCCTACTTTGATTGCGAACTGGTGGGAACAGGGCCTGAAAACGCGGGTGCCGTTTGGGCGGAAATGGACCGACTTGACGAGCAGTTGATATTGGCCATCTACTCCAAAGCGTCGAACGAATGGACGAGGATTTCTGCGAAACAAGCAGCCGCAGATCGTATGGCTGCCATCTCGGCTGAGCACTCCGCGGATTGGCAAAGCCTCGGCGTCGCCGTTTTGCATCGCCTCGTTTTTGAAGATCTTCTCGGTCTAAAAGACATACCGAAGCCCACCTATGTGCACTTGGTCCAAGAAGTTATCGATGGTCTCAATGGCCAATTGGAAGGAAACTTGGATTACCCGCTGGCTGCCATGGTGATGCCCGCCACAATCGAGCACATTCGAACCGTATCGCTCCACCAAGAACG
The DNA here is from genome assembly GCA_945875845.1 of Pirellula staleyi DSM 6068. Lineage (GTDB taxonomy): Bacteria > Planctomycetota > Planctomycetia > Pirellulales > Pirellulaceae > JBKCUI01. The sequence continues at coordinate 40,512 of CAMCMB010000019.1, read as the reverse complement.
CATGCCTGCCAAAAGCACGTACTTCTATCCCAAGCTCGTCTCGGGCTTGGTCGTTCACCCCCTGGCATAGTTTACCCCCTGGCATAAAGGGGGCTATAACCCGCCTGACGGCCATTGGTTCTAGCCTACCAGACTTTGCTTCTCATGACACAAGGTCATGGAGGGGCAAAAACAGCCTGCTTCGCGGCTCGGTACATGATTCTGTTCGCATTCAACTTCTCTGTTCGCAACCAACTTCAGCAATTGCGGTTGCGAGATCTGTAGGTCACTTCGCGGGCACCAATTCGCGACCTCGTGCATGAAGTTTCCGAAGTCGTTGGTTTAGCTCTTCCAGCAACGCAGTATCAGTCATGGACATGTATGTATCTGCAAGCATCGGCTCACCGACCACAACCGCAATGGGCTTCCTCGTCGGAAGCTTTTCACCTTTGGGCAAGCAGTCATAAGCGCCCACAATGGCAATGGGAACGATCGGAACTTGTGAGCGTCTTGCAACTGGAATAAAGCCTGGCTTGATCTCAGCAACTTCGCCATCCGAGGTGCGTGTTCCCTCGGGAAACATCAGCACCCACTCGCCGCCTTGAAGCCGCTTGAGCATCTCGCGGAGACCCGCCAATCCCCCTCGCTCTCGATCGATTTCGATCGCGTCGAGCAAGCGTATCAATAGAGCAAACGCGGGATTCTTGAACAGTGTCTTGCGAGCCAAATAATTCAATCTCCTGTTCGACACGATCCCAACCAACACTGGGTCCATAAGCGATTGATGCGTCGAGAGCAACATCCCACCACCTTCAAAATTCAAATGATGTCTCCCCTCCGTTCGCAGACCAAACGCAACCACTGCGATCATACGACAAATCAACCGCATGCATCGATAGAACATTCGGCGACCGACGACTCTCGCTTCGGTGACAATAGATCCTGCGCCGACAGACTTGCTCGTCATCAGTTTGGAGTCAAGTAAGGTTTGTGCTGCAGTGAATGCGTTGCCGTCGGTTTCATTTCAGGTGGACGTTTGCTTTCTACGATCGCAACCAAATTTCGCAGTACTTCGTCCTCGGTCATTCCGTCAGTCCAAACCATAATCGAATCCGTGGCTGGTTTGAGCCCTCCAGATTCGCGTTGAGTGTCTTGATGATCTCGCTGATTCTGCATTTCCAAGACTTCTTCGTAGCTAACGTTCACACCCAATTCGAGAAGTTGGGATACCCTCCGCCGAGCTCGCTCCTCCGGAGTAGCGGTCAAGAATATCTTGCATTCCGCATCGGGGAACGCTATCGTCCCTTGATCGCGCCCTTCGGTAACGGCATCGCGACCGGCCGCCCAACGTCGTTGAGCCGCAACCATGCATTCGCGAACAGCAACATTATCGGCGATCGCCCGAATCGACGTGGTTACCGTTGGAGTACGAATCGCGTCGGAAACGTCTTCGCCATCCAAAACGACATGGTCCTCGAAAATCTCAATATGAACCTGACGAGCTAGATTCGCGACGTCTTGAAGCTGACCCAAATCCATTTTTTTGCGAAGACAGGCGAGCGTGACACAACGATACATGGCACCTGTATCGAGAAAACGGAACCCGATTTCACTCGCAAGTCGTTTGGCCACCGAGCTTTTCCCTGATCCGGCAGGCCCGTCGATCGTTACTATCAAACCTTTACCCCTAAACTAGAATACAAGACGACCGAATCCTAACATGGGCCGAAAACCCTGGGCTTTCGGGCTGTTGATTTAAAAGTAGGACGGACTTCCTAGTCCGTCGAATTCCCCATCGACGGACTTGGAAGTCCGTCCTACCGCCCTTAACCAATAACGACTTCACACCAATAACGACTTCACTAAATCAACAGCCCGCTAAGGCCCTTCGGCTAATCAACCGCAAAACGTTAGCGTACTGTTTAGCGTACTGTTTAGCGTACTGTTTAGCCCGACTTATGATCTTAGCCCGACTCATGATCTTAGCCCGACTCATGATCTACGCCTTTGATTTTCACCAAAACCAATTGTACTCGAAATTATTGTAGCGGAACGGCGCAAGCCGTCCGGTGAGTCGAATAGAATAAACTACCCATTTCCAAACAGAAGAAAAGCCCCATCGGAGTTTCCATGCTGATCCATCTCTTCCCCAGAATCTTTTTCTCGCTCGTCGCCGTGTTGCTTCTGGGCAACTTACCTTTTTTAGGCTCAGCTTTTGCTCAGCTTGGAGCCCCATCACCGGCTCAAGATCCCAAGCCGGGTGAAACGACCCCGCCGCTTCAAAACGTGGTCGCCGCACCCGAAATCAAATCCGAATCCGTCGCACCGGAAAAAAAATCGGACAAACCCAAAACCTTCAAAGAAAAAGCACCGCCCAAAAAACAACTTCGCGCAATCGCCTTGAGCGGTTCCTACGAGGACTTCGTGCAACCGCCATCTCTTGACCCGACCGCTCTACTGCTTGGCGGTGGCGTCGGCAAAAGCAAGTCGTTCTTTCGACTTTGCGATTACCTGCAAGAGATGGGGGACGAGGAAAATCTGGCCTATGTTCTGTTTGACCTATCCGATACCGCGATCGAAATGAACTCGGCTCAACTGGATGAACTCTCTCGTAGAATTGAAAAACTGAAAGCCAAAGGCAAAAAAACGATTGCTTGGTTGGAAAACGCCAGCAACGCACACCTCGCCATCGCCGCTTGCTGCGATGATATCATCATGGCGGATTTCGGTGGCGTCGACATGCCATCCTCCTCGCTCGACACGATGTTTTACCGCGAAGTCATGGACCTGGTGGGTGTCAAGGCCTCGGTTGTTCGAGCCGGCGATTTTAAGGGTGCTGTAGAGCCTTACACCAACACTACAATGAGCGAACACCTCAAAAGCCACTACGTTGCCATGCTGGACTCAATCAACAAAGCCCAAGTGTCTCGAATTACCAAAGGGCGAGGCCTAACAACGGCAGCCGTTCGCGAGTTGCAAAAGAAGCGCATGTTGCTCCCTGCAGAAGCCTTGGCTGCCGGCTTGGTTACCAAGCTAGCTCCGTACGGCAGCATGAAAAGGACCATCCAAGACTCCATCGGCAAAGAATTCGAGTGGACGATCCCCAAAGCCAAGCCGAAACGCGAATTGTCTCTTTTCGAGATTATGAGCAAAGCAATGGCTGGCCCCAAGGAGGTCGCTCGAACGAAGGACGATTCGATTGCCGTGCTTCATTTGAGCGGTGCAATCGTCGACGGAAAAGAAACGTCACCCGGCGAAATTGTAGCAGGCCCCATGGTTAAGACCATCGATGAACTCATTCAAGACGAACGCATTAAAGGGGTGGTCGTTCGAGTCAACTCGCCCGGCGGTAGCGCCACCGCGAGCGAAGCCATTCGGCAAGCACTGGATGAACTCGCTCGTAAAAAGCCGGTCGTCTTCTCGATGGGAGAAGTTGCGGCTTCTGGCGGATATTGGGTGACCTGTATTGGTCAACCTATTTATGCAGAGAGAGCTACGATCACTGGTTCTATCGGTGTTTTTTCTCTGAAGCTAAGTATCGGTTCATTGTTGAGAAGAGTTGGAGTCCATGTCGAATCGGTTTTGCTGGATGAATCGGCGGCCTCCAATGCGATCGATCGAGCATGGTCGGAGTCTGAGGTCGCAAACTTGCAACGCTTTATTGACGACGTCTACGAGCGGTTTATCGCGCTCGCTAGCCAGTCTCGCAATATTCCCTCCGAAAAACTCAAAACATTGGCGGGCGGACGCGTTTGGTCCGGCGAACAAGCCAAAACGCATGGACTTATCGACGAAATCGGCGGTGTGGACGATTGCATCGCCGCCGTTGCGAAGAAAGCCAACGTGGAAAAGTACAAAGTGATCTCCCGGCCCGATGCGCCAACGGGATTCGATCTATTTCGATTGCTTGATGAGTCCGCCAACAACGATATTGCAGCCGAACACGTCGGTGTTTTGAAGACGCTAGAACAGAATCTGTTGGGCGTTTTGGCCCAACGCGGATTTCGATTGGATACAACCCGAGCTCTGCTCAACTCGGCCTTGAAAACGTCGCCTGGCAGGCCCGACATCTGGGCGTTGATGCCACAAGAATTGCGTGTACGCTAACAAGAAACTACGCAGTTCCGTGACGGTATCGCTTCGTGTTCAATTCTTGCTCCCAATGCTGCTCGCTGTTTCTGTGACAGCATTGGGAGTGACATTCCTTTCCAAATGGTTTGCCGACCGCTCCGCTCAGCGGGCCACGATAGAACGTCTGACATCTACCGGCAAACTGTGCGTCAACGCTACCTATCCGTTAACGTCAAGTGTTTTAAATCAAATCCAAGAGCTTTCGAATCTCAAGCTAGCGATCATTGCGGGTGCCGGACCCCAATCGTCCGCAACCGCATTTGCAACGCGAGTCGAGTCGACGTCGATCGATTTCCCCACTGCAGTAAGACAAGAAGCAATAGGCCGTCTTTGCCTGCGAGCCCGTTCATCCATCGAACCGTTCTACGATACAATTGTCACTGAAACGAGAAGTGCTTGGAACGCGACGGCCTTTCGGCTAACATCGAGCCCCTCGAACCTTTCGTACGACAGATACTTGATCTTGCTCGAGTCTGCGGACAACTCCAACCGAGCAACGATTCAAGCGTTCGTACTGCCGCTCCTAACCGGACTTTGCTCCTCGATCGCAGTCGCGCTGGTTGCGACGTTCGTAGCCAGTCGTATCGGCCGTCGAATCGAACGTCTGGAAAAACATGTGCAGCGGATCGCTGACGGTTCCTTCGAGACGATTATTCCCGCAGGCCCCATGGACGCCATTCACTCGTTGTACGTCTCCGTAAATTCGATGAGTCAACAGTTGCTGCGGTCCAATTCGAAAATCGCGCAAAACGAACGCTCGCGTCTTATCAATTTGATCGCGAGCGGACTTGCTCATGAATTGAGAAATCGATTGACCGGCGCTCGGCTGGCTATCCAAACCTGCGATCCAGAACCGAAAATGCAGGAAGCTCTCGGGATTGCGCAAAAACAAATGCTGCTCGCAGAGGAAACGATACAGCGTCTGCTGACGCTCAAGGGGGGCACCACCAACGCGACCACTTCGCCGATGACGATTTCCCAAATCGTGGCTGCGGTCCAGGAATTGACTCAACCCATCGCAGAGCATCAACGCGTCACCTTTAGCGTCGAGAGCTTGACAAGCGATGCGCAAGCGACTCCCGCCTTCCACAACGATACGCCGGTCAAAGACGGAAATGCCTTGGTAGGAGCGCTCATCAATTTGGTCCTAAACGCCTTCGAGGCCGCAGGCCCAGCCGGTATCGTTGAGTTGCGCACTCGAAGCGTACAGGATCAAGACGTATCTTTTCTGGAATGGTCGATTCGAGATAATGGACCCGGACCCTCGGCCGAAATTGAAAAATCGATGTTCGAACCGTTTGCAACCACCAAACGAGAAGGTGTCGGCATTGGGCTAGCCATGAGCGAACAAATCGCGCAGCGCCAGTCAGGCAATATTCGTTGGAGTCGTGACGGCAAATGGACGGAATTCGTGTTGCGAATTCGACTTGAACATCCGGAGTAACGAATGCAGAAAAACATATGGATCATCGATGATGAACAAGCGATTTGCTGGGCACTGAAAAAAGCCATCGATCAGGCCGGCTACCGAGCGACAACTTTCGCAAACGCAGAAGATGCACTGAAGGTTCTGAACAGCACCACTCAACTGGATGCAGTCATGCTGGACATGCGAATGCCAGGCATGGACGGCTTCGCAGCAACGGCAGAAATCAAAAAACGACAGCCCGACGTCCCGATCATTATGATGACTGCATTCGGCGACCTTTCCAGCGCGATCCAGGCTATGGAATTCGACATCTTTGAGTACTTGACGAAGCCCTTTGATTTGACGGATGTTCTCAAGGCGCTCACCAAAGCACTCGCCACGCGGGACCATTTCCCTTCGTCGACATATCCCATCGAGCCTTGGCATTATGATACGCTCCTTGGCTCGTCCCCTGCCATGCAGCAGGTTTACAAGCAGATCGCGATGGCGGCGAAGTGCGATGTGCCCGTACTGATACACGGCCCGAGCGGAACGGGCAAGGAATCGATTGCCTCTGCGATCCACAAACATAGCCGTCGTAGCGAGGCACCTTTTCTTACTTTTTCGCCGTTATCGATTCCTCCAATCGCTCTGGCTATCGAGTTGCTGGGCAGTTCTCTCGGGCAAACCAGCAGCCAACGAACCGATAAGTCCGGTGCATTCGAACTCGTGGGCCGTGGCGTGTTATTCATCGACGAGGTTTCCGATTTGACGAAGTCACTGCAGGCTCAATTGCTGCGAGTACTCGAACAAAAAACGTACTTGCCACTCGGGGACTCAACCCCTCGGCGATGCGAGGCTCGCATCATGGCTTCCACCACTCGGAACTTGCTGACGGCCGTCGAGGAAGGCGATTTCCTGGAGGAACTACAACAACAGTTGAGTGTGCTCTCAATCGAAGTACCACCATTATCGGAACGCCCAAGCGATATTCTCCCGCTCGCTTACTCCTTGTTACGAAGCCGAGTCGAACCAAGCAATGTGCATTTCACGCCGGAAGCGGAAACATGGCTTACCAACCAACCTTGGGCGGGTAATCTTCGCGAATTGCAAATCGCTATCGACCACGCATTGGTAGTCGCGAAAAATCATCGCATTGGAGTCGATGATTTGATCCGCGTTGCCCAATCCACTACGACCATGGAAATGGACGACCATTCTGCCCTCGCGGAAGAAGTGCGTCGTTGGATCCGGGAACATTTGCAAAGACTGGAAAATTCCGGTCGGCGAGTGAGTGTCGGCAACGATGAGGATTTCTTCGGCACAATGTACGAAGACTTCCTTTCGTCTGTTGAACCTTCGCTTCTACGCGGAATGCTATTCGAGTTCCAAGGAAATCGCGCCGCGATCGCCGCTCAACTTGGAATCCATCGCTCAACGCTCCGACAAAAGATGCGTCGCTACAAAATCGAGTAGTGTAGCCTTAGTTGCACGACGCTCCGCCGTCGTGATTCCTTAGTTGCACGACGCTCCGCCGTCGTGATTCCTTGAGTTGCACGACGCTCCGCCGTCGTGATTCCCTGAGTTGCACGACGCTCCGCCGTCGTGATTCCTGCGACGCGGAGCGTCGCACAACGAAGTTCGTTTCATTCCGATGAACGAATTAGCAACAGCAAGTACGACTTCTTCTGCAATTCACTCGAAACAGATGACAACGGAAACTTTTCCAAACGTGTCATGCCTACTTTTCTTGGCGAAGTCGAGAATGAACGTGCCGAGCCTTTCGCATTCGGCGGTAGCAACCGTTGAAAAACTCCGCTCGCCTCATCATCGATCTTGATCCCACTCAACTGTTGAACCAGCAAACCGGCAGACTTGTCTGAGCTCATGGAAAGCGAAAACTCAGGAAAGTCTTTATACTGGTCAATGATGTCGATTACCGCACGACCGATCTTCTCTGTGGTCGACCCAAGGAACATCACACCAATCTTCTCCGATGAGGCACCATTGGTCGAATCAACCAATTTCGAATCTTCGAGAGCCTTCAATTGGTCTGCATTGATGATTAAGTCAGAGGCATAGACAATTCCATATTTTTCAAAAATGGATTCCAAGGCTCGGTTCTCCAACGCAACTTTGTCGACGGTGATATCTAGGACCATCGTAAAAAAGAGCTTGTTTGGTGGAGTCGTAAGGTCAACCTGTCCCGGATTTTGAGTTGGCGGTTTTGGGGCTTCATTGAGGTCAACCACAACTTGCCCGTCCAACGATGTCGAGTTCGCGGCTAAATGCTCTGCAATCGATTTGGATTCGACTGGGGGTGCCGATTCCTTGGGAGCGTGCCGCTGGGATGGAGATTTATCGGAATCACTTGCATCCGATAACAGTATCGAGTCGAGAAAATTTGCCTTAGGAATGAAATCTTGTTCAGGCTTATCCGAATCCGGAAATCTCAATTTCCCGTTCGGATTGACCGCAAGAGGTCCATCGGGTTCTGTGTTGGGAATCGAAGCAAAAACGAAAACGAAAAGAGCCGCCGTTGCCAATGCACAGGCGTATAACCACGGTCTTAATTCAACCTTGCGAGCCACATCGGGCCTTGCCACATGGGGAGTCTTTAACGCCAATTCCCGAACGGTTCCGTTGGGCTTCGACCGTAACCATTCAGGAGCATCTCCCCCCATCGCCTTGGCTCGAGAGCGAGCGAGTTCGGTGACTTTGGAGGAAAAATCGGAACCGAGTCGTCCACGGCTCCGCCCCTTTAGTAACGCATTTCGAGAATGACTGAGTTCATCTAAGCGACTTTGCAGCGTCGGATCGGCTGTCATCGCGCGAGCTAATTCGCGTGCTTCTACCTCCGAAAGTGCACCATCAAGCATTCCGCTCAAGAGTTCGTCGATAGTTGAAGGTGGGAATTCCATGGCAAATCAATATATCTATAGTAGGTGTGTTGCATGGTTCGGAGTGTTTATTCGATCGAAAAGTTCCCGCCTAACCTACAGAATACCGGACTGAATTGCCGTTTTTCTGGAAAACGTGGCGAAATCCAAACGATTTTTGGATACTTTTCGCAATTCTGACCGGAACTTTCCTTATTGAACTAGTCAACAAACGTGAGTGCTTTTGCCTTTCGCGCTCGTTCCAACTCGAGCGCCATCGGGATCGCATCTTGCCACGGTTGGGATTGTTTGTAGCGGAACAGCGCAAGCTGTCCGGTAAGGATTGGCAAGTTAACGCCCAATCACTTTTTCTTCGAATCCCATTTCGGAAGCCAATTCGTCGAATCCGATCTCGCAGTTGTCAGATACTCACCGATCGTCGCCGCAATTTCAGGGTTCTTGCTGGCAACGTTTTCTTTTTCGGCAATATCCGAACGCAGATCAAATAGCGCGATCGGAGAATTTGCGTTTCCGCTTCGAATGCCTTTCCAACGACCTCGGTAAAGTGCTGCTTGTTTAAAGCCCCCTTCATGGAACTCCCAATACAAGAACTCATGTTTTTTTTGACGAGAGGGTTGGCCCAACAAAGTTGGCAAAAAACTGATTGAATTGCATCCGTCCGGAGTCTTACCGCCAGCAAGCTCGGCTGCGGTCGCCATCCAGTCACCAAAGTACGCGACGTGATCGGTTGTCGTTCCGGCCTCGATGTGGTTAGGCCACCAAGCAATCGCTGGGACACGAATACCTCCATCGGTAAGGCTACGTTTGATGCCGGAAAACGGCCCCGATGGTCGAAAGCGTTCGAGATTGTGATTGCTCTCATTGTGAGGTCCATTGTCGCTGGTGAAGATCACCAATGTCTTGTCTGCAATGCCAAGCTTATTCAATGTCGCGAGCATGCGACCCACGTATTGGTCCATCATCGAGATCATTGCCGCTTGCCCTTTGTCAGGATTTGGCCAGTCTTTGTCTGTGTATGTTCCGTAACTCGGTACGTCAGCTCCATCTTTCAGCTCGCGAGTTCGCTCATTGTTCGCATGGGGAATCACCATGCTCCAGTACAAGTAGAACGGATTCGACTGGTTCTGCTCCACAAATTGCATTGCTTCGTCCGCGATCAGATCATCCGCGAATTGCAACGCCTCGATGGCGTACCCCCCTCCGCTGTCACCGACCGGAATGATCTTGTTCGGCAATGAAACTTTGGCTTCATTTCGCCAGAGATAATCGGGGAAATGATTGTGCGCATGATTCTGATTGAGAAAACCGAAAAAATAATCAAAGCCTTGTCTCCGAGGGAGACCGCTTTCCGCCTCTCCTTGGTCCCCAAGTCCCCACTTTCCAGTAAGCGCTGTGCGATATCCCGCGTCACGAACGACTTTTGCCACCGTCACGTCTTCTGGCAGGAGTGCTTGAGCTTTGGGATTGGTTTTACCGGCGTTTCCTCGAACACGCGTGCGACCGTGATGTTGTCCTGTCATCAATACGCTTCGCGACGGAGCACAAACCGTGGCGCCCGCATAAAACTGGGTGAACCTCATTCCCTCTGCGGCCATTCGATCCAGATTGGGCGTTTGGATGACTTTCTGACCATAACATCCTAAATCGCCAAACCCAAGATCATCGGCCATAATCCAAATCAAATTCGGTCGATCATCGGCCTTCAGAAGCGAATTCGAATGCGAAGAAAACGCAAGGACTATGCAAAACACCGACACCGCCCGGGCTGTCGGAATTGGACATACCGACTTCAACACGAGTTCGATCCAGTCGCCCAGACAAGTGGCTCTCGAAGGGTTACGAAAATTCGACATGCATGGGACTCAACGGTGCTAAGGATTCCTTACAGGTGGACGGTGCATTCTACGAACTGTATCAAGTTGCCGCAATCAATTCGTTCGACGGCCCGCACACAAACGGGCTGTGGGAACCAATGTGCGGATAAGACGCATTGGTATGTGTCCGATTGTCACGTATGTGACGAGAACGAACGTAGCAGCAAGCTCGGCAAGAGCCTCTTTCCACCGCTCTAAACATCTTTGCAATGTCGAATGCATTGGAAACCAATGGGAGGGCGAGGCTCCTGCCGAGCTTACGACGCCATGGTTCGGCAGGAGCCTCACCGTCCCAAGCAAGGAATGGATTGGGCAAAGTCGAGGAAAATAGGTTTGGAGGGGTGGCCTCACCCTCCCCTACTTGGGAACACCATTCGCTCTATGTCTTCGATCAAGTGGAATCGCAGGGATATAAAGCCGTGGATTGAGATTGAATCCCCTTGGTTCCACACGCTCGCCTAATCTTCCTTCCGTTTGGTCGCGTTTCGTCACACCCTTTGAAAGAAAACAAACTATGGCATGGACCATCAACAAAACGATTTTGGTTCCCTTTGATTTTTCGGAGCACTCGCATCTGGCGGTTGACAAAGCCATCGAACTGGCGACCACCAAATCACAAATTCGCATTTTGCAAGTCTTGCCTACTTTTGTACCACTTGCGCCAGAAGGATTCCCTCTGGAAGCAGTCGACGATCAGGTGCGGATCGAAAATACGGTCAAGGCGCTCGACCAGGAATTCGTAGATCCGCGTTATGCAGGCATCGTAAAAGAAGTTTTGGTCGGTGATCCTGGAACAGTGTGCGCCGAACGTGCAGAAGAAATCGGCGCGGAGTTGATTGTGGTCTCATCCCACGGACGAAGTGGGATCAGCCGGTTGCTTTTGGGGAGCGTCGCGGAGCGAATTCTCCGCCTTGCAAAATGCCCCGTCCTAGTGATCAAGATCACTTAGTGGGAGTGAGCGAGCGTGTCACGAGTTGATCTTGCACAAATGGATTAATGATTTCGACTGTGCGGCCTATTTTTTGGGGCATTACGACAACGTGTTCATTGTCGAGACTACGTGTGTTTGTTCCTGCGCGCACACCTTGTTCGACGCTCGGATTCCAAACGGAATAAGTTCGGACTGGGGCGTCTTTTGGAACGGGATGGTAGTCCCTCGCCAAACTCATTTGTGGAAATGACGCGTAGGGGCTGTCTCCATAGGGCCGCTCGACGTGTTTGCCATAGTACACAGGAGGAAAGACGGAAAAGTAAGGGGGCGCTGGAAGCCGATTTTGAAAGCTGTTTTGGTATCCCAGGGTGTACCCCAATTGGAAGCCATAGGGATCCTGAGCTTTGACCGTTGGGTTGGCGAACGCCAATGCAAGAAAAGCAGTCAAAACAAAACTCAACTTTGCATACATAAAATAGTCCTCACGCGTTATTGCCCCCCGGATCAATATTCCAAACTAGTCGCATTTAACAACGCTTCAAGAATTTTTTGCGCAGATTTCGACCGCAAGCTCAGATAATGCCGGTTTCGCTAGGTGCATCTAAGACAGTGCTGCAAGGAACAATTGCAACGCCTGTTTGTTCGCGGCAACATCATGCACTCGCAATATCTGAATGCGCTGCAATGCTAATGCCAACGAAACCCCTACCGTTCCAAAGCAACGATCTATGTTTTTGCTCCCCAAAACTTTGGCGATAAAGCCCTTGCGAGAGTGGCCGATCAGCAACGGGCGTCCAGCCCGATGAAACTCGCTGGCATGTTTCAATAGCTCCAGATTGTGCTCATGCGTTTTCCCAAATCCAATTCCTGGATCGAGACAAATGCGCTCGGGCGCAACTCCTTGTTCGACAAGCCATTGATCTCGTTGCTCCAAATAGTCCAAAATCTCGGAAACCACATCGACATAAACCGGATCGTCTTGCATGGTTTGAGGCGTACCTCGCATGTGCATCGCACAAATCCCAACCTTGGATGAACAAGCCAGTTCGATCATGGCTGGATCGGCTTCGAGTCCTGAGACGTCGTTGATAATTTCTGCCCCCAAATCGATCGCGGCAGACGCGACGCTTTCCTTCATCGTATCGATCGAGATCGGAATCCGAACCTTGCCTTGCAATCGTTCCAAGACGGGAATAACTCTGCTCATTTCTTCATCTAGCGAAACGCTCTGGCTGTACGGTCGCGTGCTTTCCCCGCCGACGTCAAGGATGTCGGCGCCGTCATCTTCTAACCGTTTGGCCTGGTCGACAGCCGCTTGGATCGTAAAAAATCTGCCGCCATCGGAAAAGCTGTCTGGCGTCAGATTGAGAATACCCATGATTAGCGGCATTCTTCCCAAACTCAATTCTCGAGTCTTAAGCGTCCATCGGCTGGCGGAATTGGGAATAGCACGCTGAGTCTCAAACATAATTGGGTGTGGGTGGACGGTAGTGATCGAAGTCGATCGATCGAAACCAATCGATGGTCTTTTCAAGCCCCTCGCGAAGCGGAATTTGAGGCTCCCAGTTTAGATGCTTTTTGGCAAGCGTAATATCAGGACGACGACGACTTGGATCGTCGGGAGGCAGTGGTCGCTTTTCGAGCGCAACATGATTGCCGGTCAGTTCGATGACCAATTCCGCCAGTTCCCGAATAGTGAATTCTCCCGGATTACCTATATTCACGGGCCCAATAAAATTATTCTCGTTGTTCATCAACCGAAATATACCCTCGACAAGATCGTTTCGATAGCAGAACGAACGTGTCTGATCCCCCTCGCCAAAAATGGTGATGGGTTGGCACTGTATCGCTTGGCGAATAAAATTCGAAACTACGCGTCCATCGAAAGGATGCATACGTGGTCCATAGGTGTTGAAAATCCGAACGATTCGGATATCGACCTTGTTCTTGCGGTAGTAGTCCATGAACAACGTTTCTGCGACCCGTTTGCCTTCGTCGTAGCAAGATCGGATTCCAATCGTGTTCACATTTCCCCAATACGACTCGGTTTGCGGATGAATCAGCGGATCGCCGTAGATTTCGCTCGTGCTAGCTAGTAGAATGCGGGCCTGACAGCGCTTGGCCATGCCGAGCATGTTGATCGAACCCAGGACCGAAGTTTTTATGGTCTTGATGGGGTTGAACTGATAGTGGCCCGGCGCAGCAGGACAAGCCATATGGTAAATCTGATCCACTTCCAAAAATATCGGCAGGGTAACGTCATGCCGAATCAATTCAAAATTGGGGCGACTCAACAAGTGAACAACGTTGGTTTTCTGTGCTGTGAAGAAATTATCGAGGCAAATTACGTCGTGCCCTTCGTCCACCAGCCGTTCGCACATGTAGGAACCCAAAAACCCCGCACCACCCGTCACCAGTATGCGTTTCATCTTCGTCACAATTCCACCAATGTAGGGGGTAGCCGGAACAGATAAGCGATGTCGAGCGGTAAATCACGGCGTTTTGCCAAAACTGGATTATCCTCAGACAGACCGCTATGATGTTATGTCAACGAGGGGGAGTACGTCAAATCGAACCGCTCTCGGATGGGATGCGTACCGAATGCGTTCGTGGTAGACTCTAGTCCGATTGCGCAGGCTTCCCCGCTTTCAAATCACGTTTCTAGTTCACTGTTTTCAAGGAGAATGTTCACGTATGAAGTCTTTCAAATTGAGTTTGATGGTTTTGGCACTTGCCTCTACCGGTTCGATGTTGCGTGCGGACGACGCCAAGGGCAAATGCGATGGCGTCTGTGCCAAAGATGGATCGACCTGCCCAGTGACCGCAGGTTTGGCAAAGCTTCCCAAGATCGCTTACATGGTTGGCGACCAAGCACTTTGCTGTGAGGAATCAGCAAAGGCCGCCGCTTTGGCTGCGAAGACCAAGTTGGTGTATCTCGTCGGCACAGCGAAGTACGATTCGTCCGAAAAAGCGTTTGTTGGACTCGTCGACCAAACAGAGAAGTTCGTGAGTGCTTTTGCAACTCCTAGCACTTGCAAAATCTCAGGCGCCACGACGGTTGCTGGTGAGACAATGACTTGCTCCGTGAAAGCAGGCGAAGTTGCCAGCAAAGTAAAGAAGGCTATGGACAGCGTTGCGATCTCGTACAAGGTTGGCGAAAAGAGCTGCAACTGCCCAGTCGAAGCCAAGGCTCTGGCTGCCAACAAGAACGTCAAGACGTTGTTCGTCGTTGACAAAGAGGAAACCGAATGCGAGCACACAGCAAGACTGAACTTGGCAGTCGCTAAGTACAAGGCAGCTTTGATGGCGATGGTTCCGGAAAAGACCGAAGCCAAGGTTCAGTAATTGAACGTTTGTCTTAGAACTTAAAGCGTCTCATTCAAAAAAGAAAAGCAGGACGGGCTCAGTTGCCCGTCCTGTTTTCGTTTCGCCACAGCTAAATTCAAAAGGCTGTGAATTGATGATCGTCCCCTTTCGCTCCTCGAAAGAACGCGCTCTGCGTTGAATAGCCTATGGTAACCCGACGCGTGACGGCTTGTTGATTTCATGGTACGACGGACTTCCTAGTCCGTCGAATTCCCCATTTACGGACTTGGAAGTCCGTCTTACCGCCCTTGTCTTGCTCCAGTAGGAAGTGGAATTTCCGTTGAATAGGTTGACATAACCTTTTTTACCGGAGAGATTTCCATGACCCATTCACGTAGAAAATTCACAGCGGAACAAAAAGCTGCCATCGTTCGGCGGCACCTAAAAGGAAAGGAGTCGATTGCCACGATAGCCGAAGAGCTATCGATTCAGCCAACGCAAATCCATCAGTGGGTTGCTGTGGTGATGGAGCACGCAGTGAAGGCTTTCGAGAAGACCGCCAAATCGGATAAGGCCAGCAAGTTGGCGGAAGCCAAAATCAACGCGCTCAAGGAACAGCAAATCCGAAGGCTGCAAGAGAAGCTCATCCACAAGAACGAAGGTATCGCAGAGCTCATGGAGGAGAACGTACGGGCAAAAAAAGCCAATGGGGACCTCTAGAAGGCGTTTGGGTCCCCCACGATATTCGCGACAAGACTGTCGACTACATGAAGTACTGGATCGAGCGATCGGACATTCCATGACAAGCAACCGTTGGAAGGCTATCGACGCTTGACATTCATGATGCTTGACGACGACAGCCATCCCTTAGCTCGCGGCAGAAACGAGAAGAGGAGCCAAGACAGCCATCGTCCTCCAACCGTTCATCATGAGCAACTCGCTATCCTTCGAGAAAAATACATGCAATGGGGCCAAGTGGCCGTGGTGTACTTCGATGGTATCCTTCGCAAATGTCGCAATGGCAGGCAGGAAGCGCAGCGGATCTTGTCGCTTCTTCATGGCTACCCCAAGAAAGATGGCTTGGCAGCCATCGAGCGGGGGATTCAATACTCCCTTCGAGAATCGGCAATCGAACTGGTCCAATACTCAGAAACAAGCAACCAAGATTGCGCTACGCCACAGCCACTCAGTTGGCAATACTCTCCAAGCCACCCTGCGAAAATGGCTGATTCTTAGCTGCGATTGTCAGCTACGCGAAGGACAGGGCTCTGCAGAGGTGCAACCCGAGCGTCGTGGAGCCCAAAGTCGGAATGACGAGCGGCCCTTTTCGAAGGACCGCTCCCTTCCATTCCGATTTTGGCTTATGCGATAAACCTTCGCCGCACGATGCGGCGAAATCCCTAAGCAGGATGCGTTTACACTGCGTTAGCCAAGCGCAGAATATTCCATTTGCCGGTGAACCAAGACACTCCCGATCAATCTCTACCAAGTCAGTTCAATGATTGGTCAGACCTAAAAGCTGCGTATCGGTTGTTCGATACCGAACATGTAACCTTGGACGCAATTTGTTTGCCGCATTGGGAACAAACTCGCAAAACTAAGCCAGGGCGTTATCTGCTCATTAGCGATACAACAGACCTCAACTTCACTTGGCATACCTCTACAAAGGGTTTAGGAATGCTGAGCGATGGTAAGGACGTGGAATCCAGTTGCATCCATGCTTGGTTTTTAGCTTGGATGAGAACCAAGTTGTTGAACTTGCTGGAGCCGTCACCCATTACCGAGCGTTCAAACCCAAGAATGAGACCCGCTTCCAGAGTTTGGCAAGAAATCGCGAGAGTGACATCTGGGGCAAAATTGTAGATAAAGTTGGAACGGCTCCAGAAGGTTCGCAATGGATACATGTTTTTGATCGTGGTGGTGACTACTTCGAAGCGATGTGTCGCGTCAAACTGACCAACAATGATTGGGTGATTCGAGCATCAAAGTTAAATCGCAAGGTAATCAACTGCCGAGGGGAAAAGGTCACGCTCACTCAAGCCATAGAGGAAGCAACCGAGCTGGTGTACGAGTTCCTTCGATAGCTAGCAATGCCGGGTTGCTTTTTGGGACGTAGGCATGATGGAGAACCAGGTTGGCAAACGATATGGCGAGTCTACCTAAAATTACACCAAACAAATATCGGAATCGAACTCGGCAAACGGCTGCGTTGAGTAAACTTGTGGGTAAAGATGAGGGCTGGAAGCCTGTGCCACAGGGGTAGCTTCACAGGCTGGAAGCCTATGCCACAGATAGCTTTACCACTCCTTCAAGAGCGACACCTGAAATTCGATGAGAACTCCGCTTGCGTGGCTCAATACGACGACCAGTTTCTCGAAGCTTTCACTGGCTTCGTCTGGGATCGGCTTTGCGGTCGTGTTGATGTTCATGCAGATCGGATTTTTGTACGGTCTTTTCGATAGCACGGTACAAATTCTTCGGATGGTAAAAGCCGATTTGGTGATCATTAGCCCCGCTCGCTACTCCGTCCCAAGTGAACAACGATTCGACTTCGGTTTGCTACAGCGAGCACGCGGCCTAAGGTCGATACGCGATGTTCAGCCACTCTATATCGATCGAGCGCTTGCGGAAGTACGTGTCATTGGGAATGTGTCGCGATCCATTCGTGCCATTGGCGTCCCACAAGATAGCGAAGTGTTTTCCGATCCCACCATCAATGCGAAATGCCGATTGCTAGTCGATGCAAAAGACGCATTGGTTGACCGAAAAAGCAAGGCAACGTACGGCTTTGAGAAACGCGATTTGACGAAACTGCGAGCACAAGAAATCGAGCTCTCCGGTCGGCAAGTTCGAATGCAGGAATGGGTCGAAATCGGAACGGACTTTGTTTACGATGGCACCTTGATTCTCTCGGACAGAGGTGTCGAGTGGTTCTTTCCCATCCGAAACGGGCTAAGGCCACCTCTGGCTGCAGTCGACCTTGGTTTAGTAATGCTTCAAGAAGGGGCAGACAAACAAGCGGTTCGGGAAGATTTGCAATCGTTGCTCGGGGACGCAATCAACGTCTATGATCGGGAAGCACTCATCCAACGCGAAATAGGATTTTGGGCAAAAAGCACCCCAATTGGAATCATTTTTACCATCGGAACGGTCATGGGACTCTTTGTCGGCGTGATTATTTGTTACCAGATTCTGTTCACTGACATTCACGACCATTTGGCTGAGTTTGCCACCTTAAAAGCCATGGGTTACGGTCCCTATTACTTTCTGAGATTCGTCATGCTTCAATCCTTCTATTTGAGCGTTTTCGGTTTTGTACCCGGGTGGCTGCTGAGTTGGGGACTCTATGCTTGGCTCTCGGAATGGACCGGTCTGGTCATGATGCTGACGCCCCTGAGGGTGCTTTCCGTTTTTTGTTTGACATTTTTGATGTGCACCATCAGCGGTGCTTTGGCAGTGAGAAAACTCTGGGCAACCGATCCTGCAACGCTGTTCAAGTAGCAGTTGGTCGACAAGCTTAATAAAAATGCCCGGAGTGCTCTACACGCCCCGGGCATTGTTGTTTGAGAAAAGCTGCGGTGTGTGTCAGCTCACAGACCTCTTTCGGGTTATTCGACGTTGGCTACTTCACCACCGGCTGCGGTTCCAATCGCATTCCAAGCTATAAAATCGATACTGTCAGAAATAAATCCGACAGATCCGTCGCAGCGTGTCGTGTTGACGCCACCCGTATGGAGACTACGAGCTCCCATCATTCGAGGGCGAGCGGGCGTACTGGTTGTGGTGCATGGCATGCGAGGGTTTGCGATCGTTGAAACGCAAATTCCACCTGTGACCACATCGGGCAACGTGCTATTGGGTGGCATAAAGGTTACGAATCCCGTCGCGTTTCCCCACCAGGAAAAGCCTCTCAGGTCGTTGAGACGTCCTTGGAGAACTTCGGAGGCCATCAGCGTGTTGCTGGTACCGTCCGTGATCTGGGCAAGCCTAACGGGTCTTCCGTAGACTCTTGTCCATGTTGCTGCAGAAGCCGCATTCACTGGGCCGTCGTCACCTGTTGAGCCTGTGTAGATATTGAACGGAGCGCCGAGAAAGAGAACTTGATTGGCTGTACCAGCATTCAAGGTGCCCTGCAGGAAACTGGTGTTTCCGTAGTTGACGGCATAATTGTGAGAAGTGATGGGAGGGGTGCCTCCAATAGGTGCATTCGGCGTATCGCTAGGACAGGTCAGCGTAGGAATTCTAGCGCTCGCAACCGGTCGGTTTAAGCCACCTCCGTATCGTTGACCGGTCCCGTCATGGCCACCGTAGTTCACGTAGATGTTCGACAGATTACTTTGCTCCATGAACGGCAAAATACCCACTTGCCAGGTTCCCCAACAGCATCCAAAGGGTCCTACTCCGCCGATCAACCGCTTGTATGCACTTTCGTAGTTGTGCATGGACAACCCCAGTTGCTTGAGATTGTTTTGGCACTGCATTCGTCTGGCCGCCTCGCGGGCCGCTTGAACCGCCGGAAGCAGTAGACCGACCAAGATACCGATGATGGCGATGACCACCAATAATTCCACCAACGTAAAACCACTCTTCTTGAAACGCATTACTAACTCCGATTAAGAATAAGACATCGACACTAAACCGTGAGAGGATGAAAAACAATTGAATCGTAATATTCAGATTTCATTGTGGGCCACACATCAACGTGATAACGTCCGTCCAAAAGTAGCAGGCACACTCCGTGTGCCGTCCGCAACCGTCCGCAACCGTGTGCAAATCGCAGGCTGACGGCACTTGGAAAGTGCCTGCTACCTTTTCTAAGGCCAGCAAACACTATGGTATCGCAAAATCAAACTTATTAGGCCCCTTTTGTGAGACAGTCACTTCTTGCTTTGAATTTGAGCCGTACTCCGGAGGAATACGATCCTTGGACACAATGTTGGCACCTGTTGGACCTGGCAAGCCATCCGGCGACTCCGCAGGTGTTCTTCCGTCGCCAGCCGTAATGACTACCTTGTACACACCCGGTGGAAGCCCTTGGTCGGCCGCAATATCGTACTTCCCTTTGGTGATGGGAGCTCCCGATCGAGAGGTTTCAGAAGCAAACTCGATGATTCCGTCATCGATCGGAACGCCTTTTAAAGTGACCGTTCCACTAACGGGCAGCCGATCACTCGCCGGTCCACACCCCAGCATCAAAAAGCCCATCAAACACAAACAACAGTACGGCATCATCCAACGCAGCATATACTGAACTCCACAATACAACGAGAAAAAGACGGGGCATCACGCGGGAGGAAATTCGATGATAACCCTTCCCAGTTGAAAGCACAACAAAACGGGAGAGATTTATTCTTGGAACTCGGGGGTTTAATCCTGAAAGGATCAGCATCGACCGAAGCGGACGATTAACTTGCGTCCGAATTGCGACTAGCGCTTCGTCTCGGGGACTGGCGTTGCTTTGATCCGCGTACAAAATTCAGATTGTCAGCTACTTCATGAAGATGTAGGTCCAGTTGAGGGAACGCGATCGGAATTCCCCTTGCATCCAAAAACGACTTGACGCTGTAAACCAGACGGTCCTGTACCTCGCGAAATTCCTCCGTCTCGCTCCACACTCTCACGATCCAGTCAACGGAAGATGCGCCTAGTCCTACAAGCATCACTTGCGATTTTTGCTCCTCGTTTTGAATGATGGAATCCGAAATGGCCTCGATCGCGTACCACAATGTCGCTCGTGTCTCGTCCATGTCTGCCGAGTACGCTACGCCAACCGGAACCTCAACGCGACGACACGGATGATAGGTTACGTTCTCAATCGTATGCCCTGCGATGGCGCTGTTGGGAATGATCAATCGACGGTTGTCTGGCGTGTCGACAGATGTCGAAAACAAGTCGATTTCGTGAACCTTTGCAGCAATCCCATTCACAACCACCATGTCACCCACCTTGAACGGTCGAAACACCATCAATAATATGCCGGACGCGAAGTTCGAAAGGGTTCCTTGAAATGCAAGGCCGATGGCAAAACCGGACGCAGCGATCACCGCAGCAAAGCTTGTCGAACGCACACCGAAATAGTTGAGCACAAACAATAAACCACAAGCGATCATGCCTCGATAAACAAGCTTCTCAACAAACCGCCCAAGCGTTTGATCCACGCGACTATTGATCGGACTCGATATCAGTTTCGACGCATACTTAGCCAGAAAGTAAAAACCAAACAGAATTGCCAGCGCGCTAACCGCCGGGGTTAAAACCATTAACCCAACATCGATAATCGCGTCGTAGTCGCCGGACGCAGCACGTTTGACCGCATCCACAACATGGCCCATCGATACCTTGATCGCTTGCTCTACTTCGATTGTTTTTTCGTCGATGGTTATTTACCTCTGGCTTACCGTTTTTGCAAAGATCCGCACTAAGTTCCAACTGGGAGTGCTAGCGTCCGATTTATGGAAAACCGTGGGCTAGCGCCCAATGGCACTCACTTTTGGTTCGAACCAATGTTTTCGTAGCGGAGCGGCGCGAGCCGCCCGGTGAATATCCAAGTGATTTGCCTACTGTCACCGGACAGCTTGCGCTGTTCCGCTACAAAGTGAGTGCCAATTCGCTAGCGCCCTGTGGCTGATAAAACTGGATTCCGCTCAGCACCGGGACTTACTCTCGTTATGGTATCTATAGAAATATTCTCCGAAAGCGTGAAGATCGATTCTAAAAAAACAAGGGCGATCTTGGCCTTTCTGGTGGGAAAAACAACCTCCACTGCTCGAATTACCATTGTGGGCAAAACAAGGTTTTCTTGCATTTCGACCGCTGGCCGAAGGAAGGTGGCCGAAGGAAGGTGGCCGAATGGATTTCCGTGAATCGGAGCGTTCCGGCTCATTAGGACAGTGATCGACGCCCTCGCGAAGTTGGCGAAAAGTCACTTTCTTATTTCATCAACTCATCGACAATCCAGGAGTCAGACCACCGGTGCAGTTGCTTGTTTTTTGAAACGGGCGTCCGGGTGCCGTTCATCATGCGACTGCGATGCATATACCCGACATGACCGCCAAATGCTGTTTTTCGCAGCCTAGTCGAAGGGGACAAGACAACATTTTCAAACATCCAAGCCGGCACAATGGGATCGTGTTCGTCAATCAGAATTTCAGTCGGAACGCGAATCTGGTCCAGCCACGCGGCAGATGAACCAGCAGAATAGTATTCCTCCGCATCGCGAAACCCTGCCAATGGAGCCGTCATCGTCTCATCAAAAGTACGAATCGACTCGAACGACGCACCCTTGAGTAGTTCAGCCCATCGTGGCCAAATTTCAGCTCGCATCTTGGCTTGCTTTTTTAATGCTCCCATAAAGTACTTGGCATAAAGCCGGTGTACGCCTTTCTCCATTTGAGTGGAGCAATCCGACAGACGGATCGGCGGCGCAACTGCGACAGCTTTCAAAATCGATAACTCGCCGGTCGAGTCCCCAGCGTCGATCTGCAAATGCTTTGAGGTCAGCATTCTCAGCAAAATGTTTCCTCCGAGCGAAACGCCGGAAATTCGCCATCGTCGGATTCCCAAGTTGTCCCGAAGCAACAAAAGCATATTCCAGATTTCTTCGTGACAAGCTCCGTGAGGTGGCAGGGATGTGTACTTGCCCGACGTACCAGCGCCCGGCAGGTCTGCACGGAAAACGCGGACTCCCCGCTCAAGCAGACACTGAGCCATCGTGGTCATGTAGGTGCCAGCGTGGGAAGAGCCTAAGCCGTGAAGAAGCAACACCGCTTCCTCGCAATGCTCGGCAGCAGGGTGAGTGGGCCGATTTTCAAAGACAAGACTGTAACCGTTATCCTTCATCGGAATTTTATGTTCGATCGGAGGAAGCAACGGCGGTTTCGGTTTATAAAAGCCGGTCAGGATCGTTTGAAGATGCCCGTTTCGGAGATACCATGGCGGACGAAATTGCTCGGGCTCCAGCATCGACTTTTTTGTCCTTTATCTCTCAGGCACCCAAAGGTGCGTATGAATTGCAATGTCTCTACTGGCAGTCGGTACCGTCGCATTCGATACGATCGAAACTCCAACGGATTCGCGAGAACGCATTTTAGGCGGTAACGCAACTTTTTTTTCGCACGCAGCTGGTTTTTTACGCCCGTTCGATTGATAGGCATGGTAGGCCAAGATTGGCCGGATCGCTACTCAGAATTGCTGTCTAGTCGAGGAATCGACCTTTCCGGGCTTATTCGGAACCGTACTTGCCAGTTTTGCGGTGAGTGGAATCTCATTGGAGGGGCTGCAACGCATTCAACTTGCGGATATTCAACTTGCGGATATCGTGCGTCGCAAAGAGGAATTCGGTAGAATGGTGCGGGTCGCCTTTCGCTTGACGCAAGGTGAGTTATCCGCCGGATAGGCTATGATAACTCGACCCGCGACGGGCTGTTGATTTAGTGAAGTCGTTATTGAGTAAGGTCGGTACGACGGACGTCCAAGTCCGTCCATGGGGAATTCGACGGACTAGGAAGTCCGTCGTACCATTCAATCCATAGCCCGGTGAGCGGGCGATTGCAGTCGGCTCCTCGCTTCCGCGTGGGTTGCCGAATTGCCGCCGAAAAGTGGTCCATCCAAAAATTCACAGCCTATCCGCGAAAGGTCTCGCCCTTGACGCACCTTTTGCGGGGCAAAAGGCGACGAACCAGCAAGCGACGGGAACCAAGAATGTTAGAAACAGAAAATGATCCGCAAGTCGAGAATCGTGCGGTTCGAAAGCTTGTGCTCTATATCCTGGGTGTCGTCCTAATGAGCGCTGCCATGCTGGCCGTCAATACCGGAATGATATTTGCTTTGTCTCAAGGGGTGACACCGTTGCTCCCTGAATGGATTGCGATACGTCAACCAATTCAGATGTTGATTTTTTTGGGACCCGTATTGTTGTTGTATCTTGAGTGGTACCTTTGGGATGTGATCACATCGCGTCGCGCCCCATCTCGCGGCAATTAGTGGCCTAAGCTTCCAGCTTGGGATAAAACGTGGCCTAAGCTTCCAGCTTGGGATAAAGCGTGGCCTAAGCTTCCAGCTTGGGATAAATTACAGACAGCAAGCTGGAAGCTTCCCCCCACTCTCCAGCCCGCTTGCGTGGTGCCTCTAACGGTTTAGAGGCCATTGGCTCCACCTCCATAATCGCCGGCACTGGGTTCAAACGAGCTCTCCTCATCTGAATCCTCATCTGCATCCACGATTGGCTCATTGAAAAGATATCTCACGACCATCGTCGCGTACGCCCCGCGGGGCAACTCAAAGGTGACTCGCAAGCATTCGAAGCCTGGGTTGAGCGAGTCTGCACCCCAGCCGTAGGTCATATCACCCGCCACGAGCCATGCGGCTCTCACCCCTCTCGAAAAAAATGTATCGCGAGGAAACTTGAGCCTCATCTGCTTGACATCCATATTCAGCGGCCCAAGTACCTCTTGCAGCGTCTCGGCGGTGTTGGCCGGCCATTCGTGTTGCCGTGCACAGGGGAGAGGCAAATCGAGTCGTCGCAGAGTCGTCCCTCCAATCGAGAAATCGGGCTGTTGAACTGGAATGGCAAGCGGACCGCAAGCCGACTCTAAATATTCCACGTGCTCGACGCCAGCTTGGGCCTCGATCAACTTCGATAGCCAGCGGTTCCAGACCCAGCTTTGAAAGGCGGCGACGTAGATGCCTCGCAGATCCTGTCGAATGATCGCAACGGCTCGTTTAAAGTCGCTTGGGTGATCGCAAAGATAGGTCACGACACTGCGGCGATGGGAGCGATCGAGAAGCGCCTTGCATTTGAGCCAGTCGCCCCAATGGTCTCGAAGGATCTGCTTTTGTTCCTTTTCACGGGGCCGATCGTGCAAATTCGGTTCCGCCATCGCCAAGTAAAGTGCGCGTTCGTAATTTCCTAAACACCAGGGAACTCCGATGAGTTCTCCGCAAAAGCCGATCGAACCGAAGCGTTGATCGTCAAAGTAATTGACAACTCCCGTTTGCTGAATCCGTTTGCAGCTCTCCGTCAATGCTGCTTTTTTGTCGGATGGGATCCGCCGCAGGTAAATGTCAAACCGATTGGCGACAATGTCCTTGGCATGGAAAGGGTAAGGGCACTGGCCAAGATACTCCAGTTGAAACGATCGCTCGGTTAAACCGGAATGGGGGCCTCGAAAAATCGTAAGGTATTGAGTGGTGTCCGCATGTCGATCTTTCATTCCACCATAGCTGAGATCGTTGCGAGACAACTGCCACTTGTGCAAAATGAGTTGCATGGCTTCTGGGGTTCCAATCCCGCACTTATCCAATCGATACAACCCAAACTGGCCTTTCGTCGGTTTGATATCGGTGATCTCTTCGACCCGAAAATCTTCGGGCATGGTTTTCAATTTCATCGCGGAGGGGTAATCATTTTGAGAGTATTGTCAAGAATAGGTACCAAGAGCTTAATCGACAAAACCATTACATAGTAGTGTCATCGAGCTTTAACCATTCCATGCCGGGCATTTCCACTTGGCGAGCTTGCGGCGGATTGCTGTCCGACTCACGCAATTGAATTTTTCGATTTAAGGGCATCAAATCGCTTGAGATAAACGGACGGGGCAACGGCAATTCCCTGGTTTCCACCGAATAGAGAATGCGATTGTTTGGCTTGTCGAACCGGATTTCCGCGATTCGTCCAATGCAAGGTTCGTTCTCCATCAGTCTCCCAAGCACTTCCACTCGATCGCCCACCGAAAAACCTTCATCTACGACACGATGCCACATGGTCGGCTTTACTCGAATGCTCTGCTCACCGTACTGCAGTCGGTAGTATTCGCCATCAAAGCTATGACGACGCAGCACACGATTGCTGGGTATCCAATGAACTGCTAATTCGATGTCATCGGGATGAATCCATTGAGTCCCATCATCGGGCCAGGCCAAGTAAACCCCGCAATCAGGCATGTCAGGCCAAATTGTCATTCGGGAAGTCCTCGGTGAAATGCGATAGGTTGCCGGTACACATGGAATAAGCCTTAAGTTCAACTCAAAGCGTCAAGTCTCTTCAAAATCATACCCTTTTTCTCGATGTTCGTCTCTCACAAATCGAACTGCCGCGCAAGCTTACGCAGACATATTGAACGAGAAGACACTGAGCATTGGTTATGACCGCCCCTAAGCCCCACTACCTACTATTCTGCGACGGCAATGCCCTTGCCAGCAGTGACAGTACCGCCAGCCAACGCGGAAGATGGCGATTCGTTCTTGAAGACGTCGAATCGGGAGTTCGCACAGAAGCGACGGATTCGGAACAGTCGTGCGCTCCGGACCGCTGTGCTTTGGTCTCGGTCCTTCGAGGGCTCGAGTCGCTTGAACAACCCAGCCGTGTGACTTTGATTACTACCAGCCGCTACGTCACACGTGGTCTGCAATACGGTCTGACGGAATGGCGAGAAAACGACTTCACATGGGAGCATTTCGGTGCAGTGCAACCCATCCGAAACGCAGACATCTGGCGGCGCATCGATCGAACACTTGCCTTTCATCAAGTCCAATGCAGATATATGGCGCAAGAGGACGCGACGGACGAAGAGGCGATGAATGTAATCGACGCGCACGAAGTCAACACCGCCAAAAAGCTAGCATCGGAAAACAGGCCCGATAACCTCCGCACGCGTGTTGCAAACCCAAACAACCAACGCATCTACGTCGACACGCCCATCATCGCAAAAAACAACGCTATCCCAAAAAACAAAGGGCTCGCAAAAAAAGACGTTGAAATCTCAGACGCACCCGGCGGGCTCAACAAACGCGATCGTCAATCCGAAATTCGCAGATTGAGTCGAGTCGAAGCGAAGGGATGGTTGCCGTCATTCCAAACGTTTCTTTATCAACTCACCTTTCCCGTTCGATTTGCGGTTCGCTGCCCAGTTTCGCTTTGCAAGCGTACTTGGGATGTGATCTTAACCATAGACGAAGGGCTGGAATCCTACCTGCGAAGCTTGCTGCTCTTAGACCCCAAAAAGCGAACTTCACGACATTAGCCCCCGGTCGTCGGGCAAGTTCATGCGGTACACCAAATCATCCTTTTTCGCTATAACCAACGGAGTAGACCCCGTGCAAACTCAGATCAACCTAAATACCTTGTCCAGCATTATCGATGGAGTCAATGCGAACCCAGCCAGCGTACTGGGCCCCCACGCAATCCAAGTCGATGGCAAAAACGCAATTGCCGTTCGCGGTTATTTTCCAGGATTTGATCAAGCGTGGTTGCTTGACGATCGCAACGCCGCAACCCGGCCCATGCGTCGCATTCACCCATCCGGAGTGTACGAAGGTTTGATGCCACAGCAAGATTCCTCCACCAACCCTCAATATCGATTTCGACTTTCGAACTCGACCGGAAAGACTATCGAGATGCAAGATCCATACGCTGTGCCAAGTTTGATCAGCGATTTCGACCGCCATCTATTTAATGCGGGAGAGCATTGGAAAATCTACGAAAAACTCGGCTCCCATCTGCGGGATGTCGAAGGGAATGTGGGCGTCAATTTTGCCGTTTGGGCCCCCAATGCACAGAGCGTTCAAGTCGTCGGCGATTTCAACCATTGGGATGGTCGTTCGCATTCCATGCAGAAGCAAATTCCTTCCGGGATTTGGGAATTGTTCGTCCCACAAATTGGTACCGGGCAAAAGTACAAGTATCGGATTCGGATGCAGGACGGGCAAGTGGTCGACAAGACCGATCCCTATGGTGTCTTTGCCGAACTCCCGCCACGCACCGCATCGATCGTCACGTCGCTCGACGACTACCAATGGAAAGATGATCAATGGATGGATCGACGCAAAGGCGAGAATCAGCTCGATAAGCCAATGTCGGTTTATGAAGTCCATCTCGGGTCGTGGCGCAAATGCAAAACAGGTGTACATGGATGGATGAACTATCGCGAAATTGCACATCAACTGGTGCAGTACTGCAAAGAAATGGGTTTCACTCACGTGGAATTGCTTCCTGTTTCTGAGCATCCGTTTACCGGTTCATGGGGTTACCAAACCGTTGGCTATTTTTCGGTCACGAGCCGATACGGTACGCCTGAGGACTTCATGTACTTTGTCGACCATTGCCATCAAAACGATATCGGTGTGATTATCGATTGGGTGCCTGCACACTTCCCTAAAGATAGCCACGGACTGAGGCAATTCGACGGTTCGGCGTTGTACGAGCACGCTGACCCACGGCAAGGCGAACACCCGGATTGGGGTACCATGATTTTCAACTTCGGTCGAAACGAAGTTCGCAACTTCTTGGTCGCTAATGCATTGTTTTGGCTCGAAAAATATCACCTTGATGGCTTGCGAGTCGACGCAGTTGCCTCCATGCTCTACCTGGACTATTCCAGAAAAGAAGGAGAGTGGGTTCCGAATGTTCATGGTGGCCGAGAAAACTTGGAAGCCATCCACTTGCTTCGCGAATTCAACATCCAATCGCACTTGCAACATCCAGGCGTGCTGACAATCGCTGAGGAATCGACGGCGTGGCCAGGCGTTAGCCGACCAACCGAGTCCGGTGGACTTGGTTTCTCGCTCAAATGGAACATGGGTTGGATGAACGACACGCTCCGCTACATGCGACACGAACCCATCCATCGCCAATTTCATCAGAACGAGCTGACTTTTAGTTTGATCTATGCATTTACCGAAAACTTTACACTTCCTCTATCACACGATGAAGTCGTTCACGGCAAGGGTGCGTTGATCGCTCAAATGGCTGGCGATCTTTGGCAAAAGTTTGCGAACTTGCGATTGCTCTATTCAACCATGTGGACACATCCGGGCAAGAACTTGTTGTTCATGGGCTGCGAACTGGCGCAATGGCACGAATGGAACTATGACAGTGAACTCCAATGGGACCTTCTGGACTGGGAGACTCACCGTGGGGTTCAAAAACTGGTCGCAGATTTGAACCATCTCTTGAAACGCGAGCCAGCACTCTACGAATTGGACTTCTCTGCGGATGGTTTCGAGTGGATCGACTGCATGAACGCTCAAGACAGTGTGCTCGGATACATTCGCAAAGCAAAAGATCCAAAAGACTTTTTGGTTGTGTGCAGCAACTTCACACCCGTCGTGCGAAAATACCGCATGGGTGTGCCACGCGCTGGTTTCTACCGCGAAATCTTTAATAGCGATTCCGTCCACTACGCAGGCACCAATGTGGGCAACTATCCGGGAATCCGCGCGGACTCGAACATTCCACAACACGGTAGACCCGCGTCCATCGAGTTGATACTGCCTCCGTTGGCAACTGTTATTTTTAAACCCGAATAGGTTGTTTGATGAGGTGCGGACGATGGGACAAGTCTTACGAAAATTCCAGAGCGCCATTGTTCTAATCGCGATTTGCTATTTCGGACTCGTTTCGTGGACCATCGAAGGATGGTCGACGGAACCTCGCGTCATCCAAAGTAGCGAATCGAATCTCAACGACATCCCAACAGATCTGACGGTCCCGGAAGTGGAATCCGGTGCCCCAGGTGCAGGTCGTCGAGTGCGTGTGACAGCCGAGCCTTGGCAGGGCACAGAAGTCTATCACACTCTCTACTTGCCTACCGATTGGCAACCGTCAAAGTCCTATCCCATCTTGGTAGAGTATCCAGGAAATGGCGGTTTCAGAAATCTGCTGGGAGACGTTAGCGACGGATCGGTCGATGGATGTAAACTTGGCTATGGTCTCAGCGAAGGCAAGGGCTTCCTTTGGTTAGCATTGCCCTATGTCCGTTCAGAGAACGGGGTCCTGCGTAACGCAGATGTTTGGTGGGGCGATATCGAGGAAACCAAACGCTATTGCCTCTCAGTTCTTTCCCATGCGATTTCAACGTTGGGTGGCGACGAAAATCGCGTGGTGCTTTGCGGGTTCTCCCGAGGATCGATCGGATGCAATTTTATCGGACTGCACGACGACGAAATCTCAAAGGTTTGGCGAGGATTCTTTTGTCACAGTCACTATGATGGCGTGCGAGAGAAGCAATGGTATCCAGGCGGAGATCGGACTTCTGCAATCGAGCGACTCGCGCGACTTGGCGGTCGTCCTCAATGGATCAGCCATGAAACATCGATTGACATGACTCGGGATTATCTAACTGCCCATCCAACGAATGGCCAGTTCACGTTTGAAACGCTCCCGTATTCGAATCATTCTGCAGAATGGGTTCTTCGCGACTTGCCCCTTCGAATCAAGGCTCGGGAATGGCTCCACGAAGTTGTGAAGTGATCCCGCCATTCGGGATAAACCGGAAGCTAGGGGCTTGTTGATTTAGTGAAGTCGTTATTGGTTAAGGGCGGTATGACGGACTTCCGAGTCCGTCAATGGGGAATTCAACGGACTAGGAAGTCTGTCGTACCATTAAAGCAACAAGCCCCTGCCGCGTTCCGGCTGATTCGTTGCGACTTGTTCGTTGCATTGTGTATTGGAAAGATGTTGCCAGGGGCAGCCTTTTCCTCCCGGAAACAATACTACCGCTCGCCACAGTTACCTCGCTATAATGGGCGAGCAATTCTTTCATTCCAGAGACATTAGACTGTACGACCTTTCCGTTTAGAACGGTCTGTACCCTTCTCGCAGCGAACCGATTCACGATGGCACGTTCTAAACCAGACCTTCCCGAAGAGACCCCGACGTTTGAGTCCGCTATGGCTCATCTAGACCAAATTGTCCGCAAATTGGAGGGGAACACGCTAGGACTTGATGCTGCATTAACCGAATACGCCAAAGCGGTTGAGTATGTACGACTTTGCCAGTTGCAACTCTCGGGCGCAAGACGAAAAATCGAACTGCTTCGCGGCATCACGGGACGTGGCGAAGCGATCACGGAAACTTGGGAAGATGACGAAAGCGAGGAGAACTGATTGTCGGTGCAGAACTCGGTCGGACTTTCCAACCGCTGTGTCAAGTTTGGTTCTTGAACAGGTTGAGCGTAATATGGATTTGTCCTTGATGATGGGGCTCATGCCAAGCTAGGACCTGAAGTGCAGTCCGGAGGGACCACCCTCGTTCCGCTAGTCCTTTTGGAACGCTCTCTAGCTGTGCGTCGTTGAAAGCAGAAACGACTGCAATCAAGCGTTCTCGGCTAACTAAGAGCGTCTCCCGGATCTGCGCAAACGTGGGGATGTTGTCGTCCGGTTTGCTACCACCCCGATACCGGTCGATCCACTCGCCCAATGTGGGTTCATGCCCCATCAGCCGAGTGGTTGCAAAAAGCTCTTCGGTGATGGCAATATGCATGAACTGCCAAGCCGCGTGAGCTCTTCCAATTCCAGGTCTCCATGAAATCGCGTGAGTTGGATCCGTTTGCTTTTCGAACTCATCTAACGTTGCAAGCGTCCTGGTTCGATTGAATTGCCAACATTGAATGGTCGTCGCGATTTCGGTCATAAGATATTTTGATTGCTTGGGAGAATGGGAGTGTGGGAGAATGGGAGTAACGAGGTGATTTTGGTGGGCGATCTTAATGGTAACTAACTAACTTCTGGTAGCACGAAGCCGTCACGATATTCGCGTGTGAAAAGCTTGTTGGCCGCTTCGCTGGTGGAAAGCTCCGTCTTGGGATCGATCAAAAGCTCCATTCCCATAGAGAGTTTGGTTGCTTTGAAATCAACCTTGTTTTCCTTGGTGTATTCCTCAAAACTCGATAGCGTTTCTGCGATGTACTTGTTTTCGGACCACATGGCGGGTCGCGCACTTGGCGAGGTTTCGGCCCCTAGTTTCCAGGATACGTTGCCCAAATGAGCTAACGCGCTGGAAAGGTGTCCATCTTCAATGTCCAAGTGCAAGTCCTTGTGATTGCGGCTTCGGATCGCCTTTACGAAATTCGCGAAGTGCGCTTTGTACTCGCCACCACTCCACTTTCCAATTTCATTTCCGTCTTTGTCAAATGCGACGCCAGAAGAGTAATTGGGGGCGACGACATATCCGTCCGTCCCGTACCAAAGATTGGAGGCGCCATCGAAGGGCTTAACCCCCTTTAGACCGAATGTGACCTTCGACTTGATGTCTAAGCCACGAACGTCGGAGATGAGCAACGCATCGTCCCATTGATAAAAGGTGACTTGGCTATTAGCGACATCGCCGTTGTCGGAGTAGCCCAGTCGCCCACCAATGCTCAGAACACGTTTTGGGAGTTCCTGTTTTCCAAGTCCCCAGCGGGCTTTGTCTAGCTCATGCGGGTTTTGATTTCCAAGATCGCCGTTTCCGGTCGCGCCTACCCAGTGCCAGTCGTAGTGCAATTTCGAGCGAATAGGCACTAACTTGGGTGCTGGACCGCACCACAGGTCGAAATCCATGCCCGTTGGGATTGGAGCCGGCGTGTCGACAAGGCCAATGCTCCCTCGACGTCGGAAACAAATTGCTTTCGCAACACTTACTTTCCCGATTTTTCCACTGTGAACGAAATCCAGCGTCGAACGCATCCCGGTCATACTGCGACTCTGGACTCCCATTTGGCAAATACGGCCTAGTTTGCGAGCCCATTGTGTCATCACGCGTCCTTCTCGCACGTTATGACTACAAGGTTTCTCGATATATACATCCTTGCCTGCCTGCATGGCCCAAACCGACATCAATGCGTGCCAATGGTTCGGCGTCGCGATCGATACCGCATCAATGGTTTTGTCTTCTAACAATTTTCGAACGTCTTGCACATACTTGGGCTTAATCGCCGCGTCCTTGAATTTGCCGATCACTTTTTGATAGGCGGCCGGATCGCAATCACAGATCGCAACGACATCTACGTCTGGCAGTTTGAGCCATTCGGAGAGATGCGAACCGCCCTGACCATTCACGCCGATGGTGGCGACGCGCAATTTGTCGTTCGGGCCAACGATCCTTCTTGCAGGTTCGGGCTCAGCCGCAATCAGGTAGTTGGAACCAGCTCCTGCGGCAAGCGCGGTCGTGGCAGCCACAATGGCTCGTTCAACGAAATCGCGTCGCGAGATGTCCATCGGTACGTTCATGGGAGAGGGCCCTTTCAATTGTGCAGCAGGTGACTTAGCCATTCATCAAGGCAACATGGTAAACGATCCTCGATAGCAAATACAGTGCTCCGCCGAAAACGCAGTAACGCACGCAACTGGCTTTATGCCAGTGGTACCTGAACTTTGCCCTAGCGTGAGGGTAACAATCCCCTGGGATAAACCCAGGGGCATTCAATTCATGCCACTGGCTTTACGCCTGTGGTAACTGACCTTCAACCTAGCGAGATATTTTTGATCTTGCTCCCTCTGTGTCTCTGTGGTTAGTCGTTTGCTTCCTGACCCAGTTCCTCGCTTACCGGCTTGTTGCTTTAGTGAAGTCGTTATTGGGTAAGGGCGGTAAGACGGACTTCCAAGTCCGTCAATGGGGAATCCGACGGACTTGGAAGTCCGTCGTACCATTAAAGCAACAAGCCGTTATGCGTCGGGTTACCATCGCGTGGCACGAGCGCGCTCGTGAATTCATGGGCGAGACGCCCATACCACGTTCGAATACCCCGTATCACAGTCCATTAAAGCAACGAGCCGTTACGATTCGGGTTTCCATGGATTTGGTTCCGATGCTACGCCCGCGTTAAGCTAACATTTCGCGAATGACGTTACCGTGAACGTCCGTCAGTCGAAAGTCTCTGCCTTGAAAACGATGAATCAATCGCGTGTGGTCGAATCCTAATTGATGCAGCAGCGTTGCATTCAAGTCGTGGACATGAACAGGGTTCTTCGACACGTTGAATCCAAAGTCGTCGGTTTCGCCATGCACATATCCCTTCTTGAACCCACCGCCGGCAAACCACATGCTGAAACAACGGTTGTGATGATCGCGACCGTCATTACCACCTTGAACCATCGGCGTCCTGCCGAACTCTCCACCCCAAACGACCAACGTGTCCTCCAACAACCCGCGTTCCTTTAAGTCCTGCACCAAGGCTGCGCTCGGTCGATCTGTATCCCCTGCATTTGCCTTGACGCCCGCCGTCAAGCCACCGTGTTGATCCCAGGCTTCGTGAAAGAGCTGCACAAAGCGAACGCCTCGTTCCGCCAATCGACGTGCCAGCAAGCAATTTCTCGCGAACGAAGATTCCTTGGGATCTTTGATGCCGTATCGCTCAAGTGTTCCCGCTGACTCCTTGCTCAAGTCCATCAATTCCGGCGCACTGGTTTGCAATCGATACGCCATTTCATAACTCTGGATACGGGCCGTGATCTCAGGATCGCTAAACTCTTGCATGGCCAACTCATTGAGCCGATGGAGAGTGTCCAATGAGGATCGCTGCGCCGCTTGATCGATGCCGTTCGGATTGGAAAGATAAAGGACTGCGTCCCCACCGCTACGCAAAGGTGTTCCACCGTAAAGCGTTGGCAAGAAACCCGCGCCGTAATTACTTGCACCACCACTTGTCCCCTTGGCGCTCGTCAAGACAACGAAACCAGGTAGTTCTTCGCATTCACTACCCAACCCATAGAGCGTCCAAGCTCCGAAACTAGGTCGACCAAATTGTTGCGAACCCGTGTTCATCATAATCTGAGCTGGAGCATGGTTCACAGCATCGGTTTGCATCGTCTTGACCAAACATATTTCGTCCGCAATAGAAGCGATGTGCGGCAATACTTCGCTCAACTCCATACCGCATTTGCCGTGCTTGGCAAATTTGAACTTGGGACCGAGCAAGGCGGAATTGGGATCGATGAAAGCAGCGCGGTAGCCTGCCAATAGCTCTTTGGGCGGTAGCTTGCCATCGTTCTTGGTCAACTCTGGCTTGTAGTCATAAAGTTCCAAGTGGCTTGGGGCGCCCGCTTGAAACATGTAGATGACGCGTTTTGCTTTGGCGGGAAAATGAGGCTGCTTAACACTCAGGGGTGCGTTGTCGCTAGCCGCCAACAAGGAGTCGCGACCCATGAGTGAGGATGCGGCGATCCCAGCCAGTCCAACACCGCAGTCTCGAAAAAACCAACGGCGACGGGCCAGTCTTGCTTGTTTTGTCAAAAAATCGTTCATGCTGCAATTCAGTTTTTGGAGATGGTTTCGTCAAGATTGAGAAGCACGCGACATACGAGAGTCCAAGCGGCCGCATCTTGCGGATTGGTTCCCTCAGGAAGCGTGGGCAATTTCGCTGCGTCGCCGGTCGCAATTTCCCTCGGATTCAGCCATCCATCGGCAATGCGTTGGCGCTGTTCTGAAAGAAGCGAAAGGATCGCAGCGTGTTCGGTTGGCTTGGGTACTCTTGCAACACACAGTTGAAAGGCATAATTGACTCGAGAATGGTCTTCCTTTCCACCCTCTCTCAGGACTCGCAACGCCATCGCTTGAGCTGCTTCCACAAAAATGGTTTCGTTCAATCCGGTGAGCGCAGCCAGCGGCGTGTTCGATCGGACACGACGAGCACACGCAAAATCCCCATTCGGAGAATCCAAGCTTGCCAACACCGGGTCGGGCATCGAGCGTTTTCGGAAAACATACAGAGCACGTCGATAACGCTCTGGGCCGGTCGGCGGGTTCCAAAACGTCGGAACAATGTAATTGTAGTTCAATACATTTTGGGGCACCGGCGGAATGACACTTGGGCCACCCATTCGATGCGTAAGCAAGCCCGCCGTGGATAACGCGATGTCGCGTATCAGCTCGGCATCCACTCGAAAACGCGGACCTCTACCGAGCCACTGGTTTTTGGGGTCACGCTCCATCAGTTCCGGTCGATTCGACGAGTTCTGCTGGTAGGTTTCACTCATCAAAATCGTTTTGATCATGTTTTTTTGACTCCATCCGTTGTCCATCATTTGAACAGACAAGTAATCAAGCAATTCCGCGTACTCAGGTTTTTGAGTCCGTGTTCCAAAGTCCTCCGATGTTGGCACGAGCCCATCTCCAAATAGCGATTGCCATATTCGATTGACCGCAACACGAGCCGCAAGTGGCGAACGCCGATCAACCAACCAACGAGCAAAGGCCAGCCGCGGTGGCTCGTCCGACGGAGTCATCGCATGCAATGCCGACGGAACATGTGGAGCCACAACACCCTTGGGACGATCCCACTCCCCTCGATCTAGCATATGCGTTGGCCTAGCCAGTTTGGTTTCACGCTCGGCTAAGTGAAGCACTGTCGTAAGAGGCTGAGGCAATCGATCCAAAGCGGCATCGATTTGCGAGTTTAGGTCTTTTAACCCCTCGTTCGACTTGCGCCAATTGGCAAAAAGGACCGATCGATCCTCCAAGTTTCGGTCCGCTTCTGGAATCGACAATGCGAGTACAGCCGCATGATCGCAGGCAGGTGCAACAGGTTGCGGCGTTTTGCAGAGACTAATACGACAGCACCCAACATTATCACCCGAATGCATAACGAATTTGAAACGTGCCCCAGCGGGAAATGCAAGCGGTTGCTCAAACGCTAGAACTGCGACCGAGGCTTGATTTCTTCGCCCAATCCCTCGATCCGCCTGCCAAAACGTTTCTGCTTTGCCATCGATTAAAAAGGAGACAGGGCCAATCGCTTTTTTGCCATCCCCTTCCTTGACTTCTTTCGAGGAGAAATCGGCGGTGGCGCTGGCAAGCTTCAATTTTTCCCAGTCCTTGCTATCCGGTTTTTGAGCAAACAATTCAATCGTATGGATCTCCCACATGCCTTTTGCATTGCGACCTGGACCACGTAGCGGCAAGTCCCCATGATTGAGGACTTCGAGTCTCAAACCCGTCACTCCTTCGAGATCGGGAGAACCGATCATGTACACATCGCTGCTGGAATGACCTGTCATCAAGATCGTTCCGTCGGGCTGAGGTGCTGGGTGGTTTAGGCCGCTGACACTGTTCAAATCATCGAATGCAACGACCGACCATGCAGGTTGATTGTCAAGAATCGATTTTCCCCACGCGTTCAAGTCCGTTTCCCAAGTCGGATGCTCTTTTTTTATTTTGGATTCCAATCCAGCGATCGAGTCTCGTATTGAGCGTATTGAACCCAACTGTTCCTGACTGTAAACCGCCGACTGAGCTTCGTACGCGTTGTTGAGAAAGGCAAGCATGCCGAAGTATTCGTCGTGCGTGATGGGATCGAATTTGTGCGTATGGCACTGAGCGCATTGAACGGTCAATCCGAGCGTTGCTTTCCCAATGCAATCGATTCTGTCAAACATTTCGACCATGCGAAATTGCTCTGGAACGATGGCACCTTCCTCATTGAGCATGCTGTTTCGCAAGAATCCTGTCGCCACGATTTGTTCTTGAGTCGCGTCAGGCAGCAAATCACCCGCAAGTTGTTCGATGATGAACTGGTCGTAGGGTTGATCGCGATTGATGGCAGCAATCACCCAATCTCGCCAGGCCCATTGATCGCGTCTCAAGTCCTTTTCGTATCCGTTGGTATCAGAATAGCGTGCGACATCCAACCAATGCCTTGCCCATTTTTCGCCGTAGCGATCGTCAGCAAGCAGTCGATCGATTGTCGACTCAATAGGCGTTCGTTCAAATTCTGCAACTTCCGCCGGAGAAGGGGGGATGCCGATCGTGTCCAAGTAAATTCGGCGAGCCAGGGTATGGTTGGGTGCACGTTCCGCTTGATTTATTCCCATCTGCGTTAGGCGGCTTCGAACAAAGGAGTCGATGGGATGGACCCCGGGGATCGGGAGTTCTCGCTTGACGGGAATTGAAAAGGCCCAGTGGGATTCGTACTTGGCACCTTGCTCAATCCATTGTTTTAGCAAGCTGATTTGCGCATCGTCCATCGGCTTGTTCGCGTGTGGGGGAGGCATCAGCTCGTCAGGGTCTTTGGACGTGACGCGTTTCAGAACGAGGCTAAGCTCGGGTTTGCCAGGGGTAATCGCCGGTGAACCGGATTCCCCTCCGGCGTACGCCAACGATTCAATGTCTAAGCGCAGAGCACCTTTGCGAGCGTCTGCGTCAGCACCATGACAATGCGTACAGTGCTCGGCCAAGATAGGCTGAATTTGCCGCTGAAAGTCTACAGCGGATTGGGGATTTGGTTCCGTGGCAGTAACGCGGCCAAAAGAAACACAAGCGATGATCAGTGTCATCCTTTGGAGATTCATGGACATAGCATTTTTGGTTAAGGAAAGTGGTTTGAAGCATTCTCCCATCAATGACAAAAGGATTCAACCATCTTGTTATTGTGAACGCTGGAGGGGGGAGGCTGTCAATGGCGCAGACAGGAACGACGAAAGGTGACTATATTGGATACTTTCACCTTGCCGAACGGTAGACTACGGGTTTGAAAATCAATGGGAGGGCGAGGCTCCCGCCGAGCTTACGACTCAATGGTTCGGCAGGAGCCTCACCCTCCCAAGCCATGGTTCGGCAGGAGCCTCACCCTCCCAAGACATGGTTCGGCAGGAGCCTCACCCTCCCAAGCCATGGTTCGGCAGGAGCCTCACCCTCCCAAGCCATGGTTCGGCAGGAGCCTCACCCTCCCAAGCAATCGATTGGCTGGTCAAAGTCCAACTCCACCTACTTATCTATAGCGTAAACCACTCTCACGACAGCCATTTGCATCTGATGCACCTCCAACACCAATTCCAAAAACGAGGCAAATCGGGTGCGATTTTGGCATGCTTCGTGGGTCTGGTGGCCCTGAGCTGGGATCTCGAAATTTCCCGGATTTTCAAGCGGCTCAGGATCCCCGGCGATCTCAACAAAGCGATCCAACTATCCGAAACCTTTGGTCATACGGCTGGAGTGGTTGCCATTTTTATGGCGTTATTGCTGATCGATCTCGAAAATCGACCTAAATTGTGGCGGGCTGCAGGCTTTACCATGCTTTGTGGGATCGTGGCAAATGCAGCCAAGATCGTTGTGCCCAGATATCGCCCTCATTCGTTGAATGAATCGCCCACGGAAATCCTTTCCGGCTGGGATACTTGGTGCATGCCATGGACAGGTTCGTGGTTTGATGAACAATTGCGCAGCTTTCCTTCCGGTCACTCGGCAACCGCAGTTGCTTTGGGCATTGGATTGACACAGGTTTACCCGCGGGGAAAGTGGTTCTTTGGGATGATGGCGGCAGCTGCTTGCTTTCAACGAATAGCCTCAAGTGCCCATTTTCTCTCGGATGTCATGGGAGGTGTTTTGATTTCCTTGTTGATATCGCTATGGTTTTGGAAAAAATCAGAATGAATGCGCTGCTCGAGAACATTGCAGATTTACCGTCGGCTGCACAAGGTGGAGCCGTCACGATTGGAAATTTTGACGGTGTTCATCGCGGTCATCAAGCCATCATCGAACAGGTGCGTCAGCTGGCCGATGAAGTATCGGGGCCAGCGGTTGTGTTTACGTTTGACCCTCCCCCCGCGAGACTGTTGCGTCCCCAGGAAGCGCCCGAGGCCCTCACTCGAATCGACCGACGGTCGGAACTGCTAACCAAGCTAGGCATCGATTGTGTGGTTGTTTTCCCCACCTCCTTGGAATTGCTTCGGCTCGAACCGGAGGATTTCTTTGAGAAGATTGTCGTAGATGCATTGAAGGCCAAGGCGATAGCCGAGGGCGAGAATTTTCGCTTCGGACGACAACGTCGCGGTGACATCGCTATGCTAAAACGACTGTGCGATGAAAGGAATATTCGCTTTTCTTTGTTGGAACCAAAGCAAGAGCAAGGTGCGTGGATTTCCAGCACACGCATCCGGACGCAAATCGAGTTGGGAAATATCGCACTTGCCAACAACCTTTTAGTCGAACCCTACCGAATCTCCGGCATCGTCGGTCGCGGAGCCCAAAGGGGCAGGACACTTGGATTTCCGACCGCAAACCTGGAACAAATCCCCGTTCTTTGTCCTCCGCCAGGCGTTTATGCGGGCCGCGTCGTCGCTCGTAAAACCAGCCCGGGCCTTGCAAACGATATCGCCGCGATGAATCCGGTTGGCTTGCCCGTTGCGATCAACATTGGCCCCAATCCGACCTTTGGCGAATCTGCGCTGAAAGTAGAAACACACATCATTGGCTTTGCTGGCAACCTGTATGGCCAGGAACTTGAAATCGAACTCTTGGAAAAATTGCGCGATGTTCAGAAGTTTGAATCCAAAGACCATTTGATTGCACAACTGAACCAGGACATCCAAATGGCGAAGCAAATTGCGCATCCGGGTGAATGACAGTCGACGGTGACTACGTATCCAAGAGTTAGTCTCGCATTCTCGCACTGACGGTGACTTAGGTGCACAACTTGGTTCGGATTGTTGCCAGGGTAGCGAGTGTGAACCATAGGCCTAGCTATTCACAAAGACCATGGCAAGAATCTCCCAAGTCAAAAACGCCTGCTAGTCAGGACTCCGCCTGTAGTCAGTTGTTCCTTGGATCAATTTTATAATGAATTGGCTAGACGCTGGTCAACCCCCTTGCCGTGACTGTTGTCTCCACAAAATTACACCCTGATGGCCTGATGGCGGGGAATGAGTGGGTACGGCTTGTCAGAGATAATTAGTTATCACCGAAACCGATCCACCGCGACAGCCGAGACTGAAACCAGGATAATTGGCCGGAATCAGAAATAATTAAATTGACAAATCAGGGATAACTCCGATAAATTCAGTGATAACTAACCCAAACCGGGATAAAAACAAGTTCTGATTGTCAGTGCTCGATGACAGCGGCGGACAGCGGCGGACAGAATAGAGCGATGGTTTGCTTGCCACCGACGAGAACGAAGTGCCTTCAAGTTGTTGCGATTGGATTAAAGCAAAACAAAACAACTTTCCCAATTCGCCAGGTTCGTTTTGATTGCAGGGGCGATTGATGGAGACAGCACTTCACTCCAGTACGCCAGGGCCAAGTCGTGGATTGCATTACCATGCATCCACGCAGACATAGCATGTCATTGTGTTGCAGCGCGACAACTAAGAACATACAATGACTGACAACAGTACTCGTGGTACTGATATCCTGATCGGCCAATACAAGATCGATTCAGAGCTAACAAACCAAGAAGAAATCAGAA
Source organism: Pirellula staleyi DSM 6068 (assembly GCA_945875845.1). GTDB lineage: Bacteria > Planctomycetota > Planctomycetia > Pirellulales > Pirellulaceae > JBKCUI01. The sequence goes on along the minus strand of CAMCMB010000019.1, from coordinate 49 downwards.
CAAAGCGATGGATCTAAGTCGCGGGTCCGCCGTCACCTGATGGAAACCT
>CAMCMB010000018.1 GCA_945875845.1 Pirellula staleyi DSM 6068 | reverse complement strand
AGGAGCCTCGCCCTCCCGTGGAGCCCTCCCGTGGAGCCCTCCCGTGGAGCCTCGCCCGTGGAGCCTCGCCCGTGGAGCCTCGCCCTCCCGTGGATTTTCAATCCATTACCCACCCTCTCCCCCATTGGAAATCAACATGAATCGAAAGTCTCTCATCGCACTTCTTCTTTCAGGAGTGTTCTTCTCGAATACACACGCGGAGGAAACCAACGCGTTGAAAACCGTCCACTGGAAAATTGAACAGTTGACTCTCGACGCCAACGAGGGGTGTGCTATCGGTGATGTGAACGGGGATGGCAAACCCGACGTGGTTGCTGGACGAAATTGGTACCCGGCTCCGGATTTTAAGCCACGTCCGCTTCGAACGATTGAAGATTGGAATGGATACGTCGAAAGCAATGGCGATTTCTTGATGGATGTCAATGGCGATGGACGCATCGATGTTGTCGCGGGCTCCTTCATTCCAACCGAAGTTGCATGGTATGAAAACCCAGGCAGCGAAGGGCTGCGGCTCGGCCAAACCTGGAAGCGACACCTTTTCGTCGACACCAAGGCCAGTCAAAACGAAGCTCAATTGATGGAAGACCTCGATGGTGACGGTCAGAAGGAATGGGTCGTCAATAGCTGGAACAAGGGTAATCCGATGATCGTTTGGCGATTCATCAAGTCCGAGCCGATTGGTGCTGGCAAAGCAGTGTATCGCTTGGAGCAAGCGTTGATCGGCAAATCGGGCAACCAACATGGGATGGGCGTGGGAGACATCAACAACGATGGACGGGCCGACATTCTCATCGGTTCGGGTTGGTACGAACAACCGTCTGAAAACCCCTGGGGACAGACATGGCAATTCCATCCCGACTGGGATATCCAAGGTAGTATCCCAATGCTCGTTCGCGATGTCGATCACGATGGCAAAAACGATGTCCTTGTCGGAGCAGGACATGACTACGGATTGTTTTGGTGGCGACAGATCGCACCGACATCCGAGGGTGGTTTGCAATTCGATAAACGGATGATCGACAAAGATTTCTCGCAGCCACATGCGCTTGCGCTAGCGGATTTGGATGGGGATGGCGTCGATGAATTGATTAGTGGTAAACGCTACTTTGCTCACAATGGAGGCGATCCAGGTGGAAAGGACATGCCGGAAATCAATGCGTACAAGCTTGTGAATGGCGAATTCAAAAAATCCAAGATTGAGCATGGGCACGTCGGTATTGGACTTCAAATCGCGACGGGCGATCTCAATGGTGACAAACGGATCGACGTTGCCGTCTCAGGCAAGAGCGGAACGTTCATTCTGTTCAACGTGCCCTAGCCTAAAAATCGGTGTTAACCTTGTCTCCGCCGCTGGCAGTGAACAACGCACGCAAGTTTTCAAGATCCATGTTGGAAGACAGGAAACGGACACTGCCATCTCCGAAGGTAGAGCCTGAGAAGACGCCATTCGGATCGATAACCGCAACATAAGTCGTGTAACCATTCGACAATTTCGTACTTGGACACAAGGGGGAGGTCAGACATCTTTTGATATTGCTCCCTTCTCCCCGGTACTCAGGGGAGAAGGGCCGGGGATGAGGGGTTTTGCACTGAGTTTTGATTGGTTTTTTGATCGTGAATTCAATGTCTAACTGCGATTCAGAAACTTAAACAAATAACTGAACCGGAGGCTGCTGGTACGACGGACTTCCTAGTTCGTCGAATTCCCCATCGACGGACTTGGAAGTCCGTCGTACCGCCCATACCCAATAACGACTTCATTAAATCAACAAGCCGGTAAGCGAGGGAGGGGGCTGCCCATCGCTCACGCTTCGGGTTGTGATAGAGCCTTTGCTTGCAGCAAATCCACTAAATCAGCAGTCTCAAGCGGGGCGAGGGGGGAAATGCGCCGTGCAAGGAGACAATACAATCTTTTGGAAGCGTTGCCGTATTCGGCTAGGGCATGCCTATCCAGCTTCGAATGAGCGTCCCTTCGGCAGCCTTCCAGAGCCTTAGCTCGCCGTTGTTCGAACTCGCGACGACTTGCCCAGTTGCGGGATGAACGGCCGTTCCCAAAGCCCAATCCTGAAGCCCCTCGTACTTCATGGCATCTTGGTTCTTTTGCAGTTCCACGCGATGTACCAATTTGTCCGCCGACGGTACTAGAACGAAATCCGTTCCACCGGCAAGCTTAAAAGCAGTGCCGCCGAAGGTGACTTCCGCCACTTTTTTGGCACCCTCAATACTCCACCGGTGAAGCTTTTTGTCATCACCCACCGACAAGATTTGCAAACCGTCCGGTAAAAAAGCGATCCCTCGTACCGACGCCCCGTGCCCCGCGTAACTTATTACCAGTTCGCCTGTCTCGGACGAGTAAACTTTGGCAGACTTGTCGCGACTTGCAGATGCAAGTTGCTTTCCATCGGCACTCCAGCGAACTGCATTCACCCAATCCGCGTGACTTGCGATGATATGTTGTTCTTTGCAAGTCTGGGCATCCACAATTCGAATCAAGCCGTCCGCTCCGCCAACCGCCAATCGCTCGCCATTGGGACTATAGACGACATCCAACACGACATCGGTTGTTCGGCAACCGATGAGGATTACTTTGCCACTAACAATATCTACAATCCGCACTTCGCCTGACTTTCCAGGCGTACCGCAACCCACTGCCACTCGAGTCCCGTCGGGGCTAACCGAGATTGCGTACACGCGTTGGCCAATGTTCTTGATGCGATTGAGTAACGTACCGTCGGCGGTGCTCCAGCAAGTCAGCTCATGGTAACCAGCTGCATAGATTTGGCTGCCATCTAGGGAAAATGCGACGCTTGAAATGGGGATTGGTGCAGGATACTTTGCGGGTGGATCGGGGTAAACCGCGGGTGGCACGACCAGATAGAGTGGATCGGTTGGCTTTTCGCCATCGAAGGCCGCGCCGCCTGAGATCCAATTCTTGACAAGCTCCACTTGGGCGGGTGCAAGTGGTTCGCTATCGGAGGGCATCCGTTCGGAATGATCGGCAGTAACGATGCGTCGATACAATTCGCTCGCTTCTAACTTCTCAGCGGTAACGGTTGCTGCGCCCGAATCGCCGCTCTTCATCAAATACTCGAACGTGTCGATGCGATAGCCCCCCTCCGCCTTCTTGGCGCCATGGCAAGCGACGCAGTTTTCGATCAGCACCGGTGCAACTTGGCTGCGAAAGCTGATAGCATCCGTGGCCACAGCCCATGAAGAGCAACCCAGTGCGATGGTGCAAATAAGAATGAATGGTCTCATAATGTCGTTAGGACGATTTTGTTTAGTGCTGAAAAAGAAACTCATCGGTATTGATCAACGCCCAACAAATGTCCTCAAGGGCATTGGCTGGATCATTGCGAGAGTTGGCATGCTCCATGGATGTTGCAAGTTCAACCTCGGTCGGCTGCCTACATAGGCTTACCAAATAAAGTTCTCGAATGGTATCCTCCATCGACTTACCGGCAGCCAGCGAACGTCGGAATCGATTGTTGGGGTCTCTCAGACGATCGTAGATCATCGGTCCATTGAAGAGCTCGATTGCCATCGCCAAATTGGAATCATCTGCTCGTTCACAGGCACAAACAGTGGAACGTTCTGGCTGCCCGAATACCTTCAAGAAATCGACTTTGACAAGGTCCGGTGCAGGTAACTGTGTCGCTTTGGTACCTGGCGGCAGCGGACCAAACGTCTGCTGATTTCCGGTCGTATGATTGACAGCATCCAAGAGTTGCTCTGCCGAAAGCAGTCGCGGTTCTTGATGTGAAAAATAACGGATATCGTCCTCATTGAACTTGTTGGTGTTGAAGCTAGCTTGGTAGGTACGACTGTTGAGTATGACGCGAATCAGATGCTTGCGATCGAACTTGCTGTCAACGAACTCCTTGGCCAGTGCATCGAGCAAGGGGCCATTGGCAGGCGGATTGGAATCGCGGAAGTCATCGATGGGGTCGACGATTCCTCGCGAAAAAAGCTGGCTCCATATTCGATTGGCTTCGATGCGAGCAAAGTAGGGGTTTGTAGGGTTGGTGAGCCATTCTGCAAAGACTTGGCGTCGATCGTCGTCCCCTTTTGGCTCGATGCTTCCAATTTTGGGCAACCAAGGCTTCATGACTTCGCCCGTGCGGGGCTGCGTCACTTCACCCGTGTTGGCTGTCCAGACGAACATTTCGTTAGGCCGCTGTGATTTTTTACGTTGGACGCGTTGGAAAAACGCTCCTAGTCCATAGTAGTTGTCCTGAGTCCATCGTTCGAAAGGATGGTTATGGCACTTCGCGCATTGCAAACGAGCGCCGAGGAAAACCTGAGATATCGTTTCGACACAATCGTTGGTGTCGTTGGCAGTGCGATAAAAGTTGGCAGGTGGATTGTTAAGTGTGCTGCCCGACGCGGTTAGCAACAGCCTTGCAAACTCGTCGTAGGGCATGTTTTCTTGAAGGGCCTGCTCCACCCAGCGGTGATACTTGTACACCGCTTCATCACCTACATTTTTGCTCGTCAACCGCAACAGGTCACCCCACTTGAGCGCCCAAAACTTCGAATGCTCTGGGCGGTTGAGAAGGCTATCGATCAGCACTTGGCGTTTGTCAGGACTTGGGGACGCCAAGAATGCTTGGGTCTCCTCAGGGGTAGGCAACAACCCAAGTACATCCAAGTAAACGCGACGAAGAAACGCCGAGTCGTCTGCGGTTTCCGCAGGGAGGTATTGCAATTGCTGAAGCTTTGCATTGACCAGCGTGTCGATGAAGTTGTTGGGTGACGGAGCTTGCCACTCAAATCCAGGCACGTCTTCGACGAACATAATCGGTGCGGATTCAATGTGTTCCAGGAAACGAGCAAGAATTGCAGCCTCTCCTCGTCCGCGACTAGTCACAAGGCCACTCGTGCTTACCAAAGCCACGCTTGTATTGGAGCTTTCATACGCGACCAGCTTGGTGACATCACGCGAGGAACCATCCGAAAAATGCGCGATTGCAACCAACTGTTGACGCGGCGCAACGGCTCGATTGAGGACGCGTTTCTCATTGGGATACAACTCAAGCCTTACGCATCTTGCCGTGTTGGGTGGATCGACTTTTGCGCCTTCCGAAATCCAAGTCCGTAAGATCTCGTATGCCGGATCGGACTTGTGAAGTTGCATCCCACCACCATGAGCCACTTTCATAAGTGGCTTTTCCAGCAATAGACTCTTCTCAGGCTCGAGTACGTTGACACGCCGCCCCGACTCTTCGCGATTGAGTGTCAATTGATCCAGCTGTTGATCAAAGGCTCGCAACGAAAGTCGAAAGCCTCCTTTGCCACTTGGTGACCCATGGCACGCACCGGAGTTACAAGATTGCTTCGAAAGCGCAACAAGCACTTCATTCTCGAATTGGGTGGGTGGTGTGGTTTCAAATTGGGTTACCGTGACAGGTATCGTTTTAGTAAGTTTGCCGATTTCGATCTTCAATTCCGTCGTGCCGTTACCGACCGCGACCACTTGATTGTTTTCGATCTTGGCAATCGATGGATTCAAAGAGACCGCTCGACTGTCTGTCGTCCAATCTCGCGGTGAGCCAAGTTCATCAAAACCGGTGACGACAAGATGGCGAAAATCCTTAGGACCCCGCAATTCCACGATGGACGGAAAGACCTCAAGTTTTGTTGGTGCTGGAATGACTTGGAATGTCGCCATTTCACTCTGCGTGGTGAAGGGTTGACCTGCGAACTGACTCGTGGCCTGCAACTGCAAGGCAACCGTCGATCCAACAAACTCCGGGGTTAGCTGCAGTTCCAATTTGGCAGCCGCAATTCCCGCAGCAACCTCCAGCGGTGGGCCAACAATACCAACTGGCAAATTAAGCCAAGATAATTTCAGTGGCTGCGTAGTCGCAGCAGCATCCCATGCGAACGAAACCTCAACTTGCTGGTTGCTGCCAACAACAAGAGGGCTGTTTGGCTGGATGGAAACTTGGAGAGGATCAATCCACGAAACAGAAACATTCTGAGAATGCATCCGGCCGCGACCATTCAACTCTGCAAACGCGAGGAGCGGAAGTTGTTGCGGTTCGTCTGTATTGGATGAACGAGTCCAGGTGATCGCATAGGTGTCTTTGTCTGGCTTGGCGGCGGAAGTCCAACTCGGTAGCTGCTTGTACGGGAGTACACTGACCGCCCCTTTAAAAGCCTCCTGGGTACGTTTCAGCGAAAGGGTTGCGGTATGGCTGGTTTGTTGGCGAGCAAAGATGGGCGCTGCGCTGGTTTCAAACGTGAAAAAGGGGGGCGATGTGGGAACACCTGCAGTGGTGACAAGGCCATTCATCCCGCTTGCCGGGAATGGAATATGGGGCGCTTTGATCCGATGCAAAGCTAGGCTACTGACAGCCACTTTGAGATCGGGCGCGTCGCTTGCGATTGCCGCGAATCGTAAACCAGTGAGCGATTCCGACTGCCAATTCTCATCCGCAGTCACATAAATCGTACCTTCCTTTGCTTTTGCATCGATACGAGGGTTGAGCAATTTCAATCCCGGAATGGGAGCAACAAATCCGATATCGATCGGGCCATCGTAGCCCGCTCGCTGGATCTGAAAATCGATCGCGAATGCACCGGACTGTTGCTCAACCGCAAACTGTTCTTTGGTTTTCGCATCAGGCTTGATCGCCACAGCAAACTTGGGAGGACTCGCAACTTCGACGTAGTATCCGAACGAGGCCCCCCCGCGATGCAACAGTTCTGAGACCTCCAAACGGTAGGTTCCATCTTCTGGAAACGTGTAGTCGAAGCTCCACTCATCATTGTCATTGACGGCTGTTTCCGCCACTTTCGCGTTGGCAGAATTGAATAGACGCATTTGAAGCATCGTCGGCAAATGCAGGCTGCGCGTTCGCGAATCAATGCGAACCACTTGGCCTTTCACTCCCGTCAATAGGTATTGATCGAGCTCGCTGTCACGTAACAATCGCCCGCTTATTCCTACGGGGATATTCAAATTCACCGGCGTTTCAGGGATGGAATCGGGTTCCGAAAATTGGGGGAATTTGCTGGTAAGCAGCGTGCACCAACTCGAGGATGTCCCGGCGGGCAGTTTGGTGGAAATTGGGATCGATTCCGAGTCGACTGAACTTGGGATTTCTAGATCTTGTGCGGCGAGAATCTCGCTGTCCGGTCCGATAAAACGAACGGTTTGACGACTCCCCAGTTGAGCAGCCAACGGTAAGGTTGCATTGATCATAGGGAACTCGCCGATCCGCATTCGGTACCGTCCTCCAGCAACAAATCGGTTGTCAAAGATCTCGATCAAGTAATCCCCTTCGGTTGGGAATCGAAAGCGAAAGCGATTGTCTGGACCATTGGAATCGTCGTCCGCAGACATCAATTGCTTCCCCAAGGAATCGTACAGACGAACGACGACATCCGTCTTTGAACCCAGTCGCTGCGCGAACACATCGAAACTCAATTGCTCGTTGGCGTTGGCATGCAATCGGTAGAAATCACTGAGGGGGCCGTCGCATGTGCCGTCAATGCCACATGACTTGGGAACCACTTGAGCTTGTTCCTTTTGATGATTAACGCCATTGTCCTGTACGCTCTGCAAATCGTCGACCAGCAGCGTGACAGCCTCCGAGGGGCCATCGGCAGTTGCAATCCAAAGGCCTAGCGGGCCGAGGGCTGCGTTAGGCTCAAGCTTTACGTCGAGCGTTGCCTGAGTAGGCTCAACCGATACGACGTCGATCTGAGCCGGACGGTTTGTCCAAAATCGCATCGGAACTTGGAGGCCTTTGCCTTGAAGAACGATACGGGTCGTTTTCCCTGGTTCAACTGCCAATGGGCTGGCGGTTGTGATCGTAGGTTCGCCTCGTACAGCTTGTAGCAAAAACAAAAAAAGGATTGAACCGAGTGTGACGCGAGTCAACATGTCGTGTTCCAGGTGGGTGGATGATGGCGGGAAAAAGGGACGGGATATTCCTTAGTTTAGTATAAGTTTCGCAGCAATGTAGAGGAACAAGCCAAAACGTCGTTGTATTGAAGGGAGAACTTTGGCTTTCGCACGAGAGGTCGTCTCGCTTTTCTTTCAGGATTTGCAAGCTTGGGAGGGTGAGGCTCCTGCCGAACCATTGCGTCGTAAGCTCGGCAGGAGCCTCGCCCTCCCATTGATTTCCGATGGTTCGACATGGGAAAGATGTTTAGAGGGGTGGCCTCGCCCTCCCGTTTTTCAATGATTTGTTTGGAGCCACCTCCAAGGGGCGCAAGGTTGCTCAGGCGACTTGCAAAAGAAAATCATCTAGAATACCTTGCCCGCCTTCACCGATCGAACACGTACGAAGCTCCTTCAAGCAGGTTGACAGAATGCCAAACCCATGGACAGGAAAAGGGAATCCCTACCATCGCGATGAAGTGATAGGGCGTTTAAGAGCGACGCTTGCACGTGGCGAGAGCATTCTTGCGGCTGGTGCTGGGACTGGAATCAGCGCCAAGTTTCTAGAAAAAGGGGGAGTCGATTTGATCATCGTGTACAACTCGGGCCGGTATCGAATGGCGGGCCACGGGTCGACCGCCGGACTCATGGCTTATGGAGACGCAAATGCGATAGCTATGGAGATTGGCGAGTTCGAAGTTCTGCCCGTTGTCGACGAAGTGCCCGTGATATGCGGTGTGCATGCTACCGACCCAAGACGACGTATGTGGCACTGGCTACTCAAGGTCAAAGAGATGGGCTTTTCGGGTGTCAACAATTTTCCGACACACTGCATCATTGACGGTCAATTCCGGCAGGTCCTCGAAGAAACTGGAATGAGTTTCGATAAAGAAGTGGAAATGGTTGGTCTGGCTCGACAAATGGACTTGTTCAGCGTTGTCTACGTGGCGAAACCCGAGGAAGCGCAAGCGATGGTATTAGCAGGAGCAGATGTTGTCATCGCGCATGTCGGGACAACCATCGGTGGCTCGATCGGAGTCACGGGCGCTGCGGTCTCCATGGACGATGCAGCCGCGCGCGTGCTCGCTATTTCGGAAGCGGCTAAGGCCGTGAAGTCGGATACCATTTGTCTCTCCCACGGCGGCCCAATCCTTACCCCTAGCGACGCAGCGTACATGAATCAGCATGCCGGTACGCACGGATTTGTGGGTGCTTCGAGCCTTGAGCGAATGGCATTCGAAGGTTCACTGCTCAATCTGACACGCGAATTTAAGTCGATCCTTCCCGGCAGGCGGGTTGTTGACGGTGCGGGTTTTCAGTAGATCCTATCATCCGAAGGGCGTAAGCCAAATGGCACTCACTTTGTAGCGGAACAGCGCAAGCTGTCCGGTGAGGAGTCACAAATCACTAGGGAATTCACCGGGCGGCTTGCGCCGCTCCGCTACGAAAACCATTGTTCGAACCGAAAGTGAGTGCCATTGCACGTTAGCCCCGGTTTTTGGTCATTCAACCGCCGCTAATGCGACACGGCCAATTCCATCAAAAGCCCTCAAGCAGACTAGGTAAATTTGCGTGTCACTCACCATCGCCATACTTGGAACGCTGGATACAAAAGGGGTCGAGCACGCCTTTGTTGCATCGTGCATTCGTGAGGCAGGTTGTCAGGTTTTGATAATCGACGTTGGAACCGGCAGCGAACCTCAAATCTCACCCGATGTAACACGCTTTGAGGTCGCCGCATCAGCCGGCATCGACTTGCAACCGATCCTCGATCAACGCGATCGCGGCCAAGCTGTCGCAACAATGGTGAAGGCAGCCCCATGCATTCTTGAGCAGTTGCGTAGAAAGGGCAAGATCGATGGTGTGATCTCGCTTGGCGGAGGAGGCGGGACTGCCATCGCATCTGCCGCGATGCGAGGCTTGCCCATCGGCTTTCCTAAGATGATCGTTTCCACGCTGGCCAGTGGCAACATCGCTCACTACATCGGGACGAGTGATATCGTCATCATGTCGAGTATCGTTGATATCCAGGGGCTCAATCGCATTTCGAAAAAAATCTTTAGTCGAGCAGCTGGAGCGATCGTTGGGATGGTTCGGGTCAAGTTACCGCCGGAGGATGGGAAACCTGTGATTGTCGTCAGCATGTTTGGCAATACCACCGCCTGCGTCAATTCCGCCACGCCCATCTTGGAGGCTGCAGGCTATGAGGTCCTTGTTTTTGCAGCCACCGGAACAGGCGGCAAGACCATGGAGGCCTTGATCGATAGCGGCATGGTTGCGGGGGTGCTGGACATCACAACCACGGAGTTAGCCGACGAACTGGTGGGTGGTGTTTTGTCTGCTGGCCCCGATCGATTGTACGCCGCTGCGCGTGCTCGAGTCCCGGCGATCGTCGTTCCGGGTTGCCTGGATATGGTCAACTTTGGCGAACCCTCAACGGTTCCGGCTGGCTTCGAAGACCGTAGGTTCTATTTTCATAACCCGCAAGTAACGCTAATGAGGACCAACGTTAGCGAATGCAAACAGCTCGGCGAGAAACTGGCCAAAGCCGTTAACTCCTATCCTGCCCCATGCTGTGTTCTAATACCAAAACGCGCCATCAGTGTGATCAGCGCACCTGGAGGCCCGTTTCATGACCCACAAGCGGACACGGCTCTTTTCGATGCAATTGCTCATACGCTAAATCCGAAAGTCGACCTAGAGATTCATGATTGTGAGATCAATGATTTGCGATTTGGCCAGCATTGTGCGCAGCGATTGATCAATATGATCGCAGCTCAGCGTTCGGCGAATTAGGCGAGTTGCAGATTGCAGGATTCCAACTGGAAGCGTAACGGGCTGTTGGTTTAGAGAAGTCGTTATTGGGTAAGGGCGGTACGACGGGGTATTCGAAAGTGGCATGGGCGTCTCGCCCATGGATTCACGACCGAGCGCGCTCGTGCCACGCGATGGTAACCCGACGAGTAAGCGAGGTGCCGACTGCAATCTTCGCTCACGCTTCGAGTGACCATGAAATCAACAAGCCCTTACGTATCAGATGAATCGCCGTGTTGTTTTGTTGTAGAAATCACGACGGCGGAGCGTCGTGCAACTTTCTAGCCGTAGAGTTTGTTGGCTTGTGCATGGTCGATTTTTTTGGCGCGAATACGCCCGTTCGAAATTTTCTCCCCGTTTGGGTCGATATAGACACGGCCCGTGCGTCCTGGCTTTACGCTCATCACATGAATGTTAAAGATATACGCTTTGTCGTTTTTGGCCTTGAACCAATGCACATTGTCTTTGATATCGGTGACCGTGGAGTAATCGCCCGCTCCAAACGATCGATCGATCGTTGGCGCGATAATCATGTGTTCCTTTTCGTTTTCCAATCGATCGTAGTGCCGACCATGGAGATCGCCCTGAAGTATCAAAAAGGCCGTCGCCATGTTGTCGTGTCCGTGCGGTACTACCGATCGATCTTTGCCGAGCGCAAAGACTTGATGGCCAAAAACCAGTTCGGTTGGAAGGCCTTCCACTTTCGGAAAATTCGCGCGCAGGCTGATTTCCCCTCGATCCACCTCTTTCACATTCCGCGTAAGTTTTTCCAAGTCGATGAATTTGAGCATTTCGGGCAGATCAACCATGGAAAATAGTTGTTCGACTTTTTCTTGCCAATCGCGTTGACCTAGTTTTTCTTTTTTCAGGTCCAGACTCATTTCGTTTAGCTCTTTGAGCCACTTGGCGGCAACAGGCTTTAGCTCTTGACCAAACGCATCACCCGTAAAAAGAGTATCGAGGAGCGACCAGGTCAGCAGCGAGCCGAGCGTTTGCTGATGGAAATTGCGGCGACTGATGGACATCAATTGATAAGCCTTTCAAAATGGAAAGTGGCTAACTGAATGGCGCAACATGCAAATGGAGAACGCCAACAAGCTTGTCGGCGGCTTCGGAATGTATCGTGACACAGCCGACAAAAGTCAAAGTAGTAGGCACATTCCATGTGCCGTCCACCTGGAATCCTTGCAAAAGCTTGACTGCGAACGGCACGGCGGAGCGTGCCTGCTACTTTTGTCGACTATGTCTATCGTACACCAAAATGGGTGTCGAAAGGCTTCCGCTCTCTGTGGGAAGTGAAGTCTTTTCCCCTTCGTGTCCTTTTTCAGAAAAAAGTGCCAATCATTTTTCGGCTTTCTCCCTCCGCCCCCTACCCTTTAGGCCGATCGAAGCGAACACTTGAACAACCTCTAGACGGTAAATCCGGAACTCCAGATTGGAGTGACTACGCTTGTTTGCGACCCGTGTTATACTTAGCAAAGAGGCTCTTCGAGTGTCCTGATCCAATTTACCTAAACGGGAGCCCTGCAGATGTCGCGCCGACCTAAACCGTCCAAGAAAGATTTAAGAAAGGTCGAAATGAGTTCGTATAAGGGCCTAGACGGAATTTTGCACGACTGGGAGTTTGACCCACATTCATTGTCGGTCCGATTGGTAAAAGGGGAGGACGCTCGAGATGTCATCCAAATGAGGGTTGACCTCGGCGTTCTGCAGATGGAAACCCAGGGACGGCCAGACGGCTTGACACCAGACGGTTTTGCGACCTTTCTAGACAGTATGTTGCACATCGAAAAGCAAGACGAAGATTTCATAATGAGCGACGAACAGTGCTTCGAAGCCGATCGCGAATTCGTCCAATTCTATCATCGCCGTATTTCATGGCTTCGTTTGCAACATTACCATCGAGCCGTGGAGGACGCCGATCATACGCTTGCATTGATGGACGTTTGCAGAGACCATTCGCCCGAAGAAGAGTGGACGATGAGCCACGAACAGTACCGACCCTTTGTTTTGTTCCACCGAACACAAGCGGCTGCACTGGCAGCCCTCGACGATTCGGACGCCGCTGAGGCTGTTTCGGAAATCAACAAAGGGTTGCAAATGATGCGAACGGTTTTCGAAGAGCACGAGGCAGAAGAGGAGTTCGATCAAGATGAAATGGTCTTGCAACTTATCAAGTTGCGGGACTCGCTGAAGGATGAGTACATTGGTCCAACACTTCAAGAGCGACTCGCAGAAGCGGTACAAACAGAGCAATACGAGCTTGCGGCTAAACTGAGAGACGAGCTAGCGCGACGCCAAGAGAACTAAAATACGAGTTCTTTCGCGGATAGTCGCCTTTTGCTCCGCAAAAGTTGCGGCAACCACGCGTTCTTTCTCGGAGGGTTGTGAAATTATTCTTTTCGACTCACCGGACGGCTTACGCCGTTCCGCTACAAAATAATAGCGGCAGGGCGCGAGCCCTCCGGTGATGAGCCCATCATTATTTCACAAGCGGTGTTGGCAAGAATGACCTTGGCAGAAAAATGGGTGGCAGAAAAATGGGACGATTTTTTAGTTGGTTAGGGTGGTGAAGGAGTGTAGGGTTGCGTTGGATTGTATACTTTCGTTTTCCACTAATTTTTGCCAACGCTTCCAATGGGTGGAGGTGAACATCTGCCCCTGAGAAAAGTATCGCTATTTTGAAAAATTGGTTTCGTCTCGCAAGCGTCCTAATGCTGTTGAGTCCCTCATCTACCTTGCGCGCCATCGAAGGTTCAAGGACGTTCAAGGTCACGTCGACTGGAAACAAGGAAGCAAGTGGGCGATTGATCGTCTTCTTGATTTCGGAGAGTTCGTCAAAACTCAAAAGTGCAAAGCCAGTGGATGGCCCTTTCTGGGATGACCCGCAGCCGATATTTGGTACAGACGCAATTCTTGCACCCGGCCAATCGATAACTCTTGACGATCGTTCGGACTGCTTTCCGATTTGCCCTAGCCAACTTCCACCAGGGCTTTATCGAGCTCAGGCACGCTTGGACACAACACGAGCCAACAGTAGTTGGAAGCGCGAGCCAACCAATCGGTCGTCGGAAGTCGTGCGTTTTGAGGTCAAGGAAACGGCTGAATCGCAAGTGGTTGAGTTGGTGCTCAACCAAGTCGTCGGTGAAAAACCGTTGAAGCAAGTCGACGGAGTTGAGTGGTTTGAAGTGCGATCGGATCTGCTGTCTAAGTTTCGCGGATTGGAAGTCATGCTTCGAGCCGGGGTGGTATTCCCAAAGAACTACAACGCTTCCAAGAAGTATCCTGCCATTTTCGAAGTTCCCGGCTTCGGTGGCGACCACAGCGAAGCGGCCTCGCGAGGGGCGCCATCCAGGAATGCGGATTCGATTGCACTTTCGCAAGCATCGTTTCGTATCGTGCTGGATCCCGAAGGTCCAAACGGTCATACCCTTTTTGTGGATTCCGCCAACAATGGACCGTGCGGCCAAGCGTTGACCCAAGAGTTGATCACCAGCCTAGAAGCCAAGTATCCGATGATCGGTCAATCGACTGCGCGCGTGTTGAAAGGGCACTCATCGGGTGGCTGGTCGACACTTTGGCTTGCGACTCAATATCCGAATACTTTTGGTGCGACATGGTCTAGCGCTCCGGATCCAGTCGACTTCCGACGATTTCAGAAAGTGAACATCTACGACCAACCCAATTTTTACTTGGACGCGGACGGGAAAGACCTACCTAGTCTAAGAAGCAAAGACCAGGTGCAAATGACGATTCGCCAAGAGTCGCGAGGTGAGGATGTTTTAGGTCCGGATAACACATCGGCTCAGCAATGGGACTCATGGTTCGCAGCCTTTGGACCACGAAACGCCGCTGGCAATCCTATGGCATTGTTTGATCCGGAAACTGGAACGATCGATCGCCAAGTGGCAGAATCCTACCGTCCATTCGATCTGCGAGAGATGGTTCGAAAATCTCCGGAAACTTACCTACCAATTTTTCGAAACAACATTCGATTGATCTGCGGAACGGAGGACAGTTTTTACCTCAACGAAGCAGTCGCCTTGTTGGACTCGGAACTTCAACAACTTGGACGTCAGCCATCCGACAAAGGCTACGTGAAATTGGTTCCAGGAGATCACGGTTCGGTCTTTGCGAGCGAAGCCATGCGAGCCATACCAAAGGAAATCCTCGATCACTTCAAGGCATACGGCCACGTCGTAGACGGAACACCTTGATCCAATGGGAGGGCTACGCCACCGCTCCAAACATCTTTGCAATGTCGAATGCATTGGAAACCATCGGGAGGGCGAGGCTCCTGCCGAGCTTAATACGCAATGGTTCGGCAGGAGCCTCACCCTCCCCTTGCAAAACGAGCAACGGTTCGGCAGGAGCCTCACCCTCCCCTTGCAATGAATGGTTGGGCAAAGTTGATAAAAACGGGTTGACAGGATGGCCTCACCCTCCCCACATTGAACCACGTTGAAACCGTGTTTAGACTGCTGCGCGCCTCAAAACGATTATTTCCTAACTCAAAGATTTCATGAACGATCAAGACGCCATCCGACGCTTAGAACCGAGTCCCCTATGGAACGCATTCGTTGATTTGAACGCAATCCCACGCGCTTCCAAAAAGGAAACCGCCGTGAGTGCTTTCGTTGCGTCCCGAGGACGAAAGCTGAATCTCGAGACCTTGGTGGACGGGCTTGGGAATGTGCTGATTCGAAAGCCGGCATCGGCTGGTTACGAAGACCATGCGCCCGTAGTCCTTCAATCGCACATCGATATGGTTTGGCAAAAGAACGCGGACACGGTTTTCGATTTCGATACCCAGGGTATCAAGATGGTGGTCGAGTCCGACTGGGTTCGCGCTTGCGGCACGACGCTCGGGGCCGACAATGGAATTGGTGTATCGACCATTCTCTCTGTACTCGAATCAACCTCGTTCCTACATCCACCCTTGGAATGCATCTTTACCATCGATGAAGAGACGGGGATGACGGGCGCCAAGGAGCTTGACCCAACTTGGCTCAAAGGACGCGTACTCCTCAATCTCGATACCGAACAAGACAATGAACTAACCATCGGATGCGCCGGGGGAGCTGACGTAACCGCTAAGGCGTCGTACCTGTCTGAGCAAGCGAGCCAAGACTACGATGCGTTACAAATTCTTGTCCGCGGATTGACGGGTGGCCATTCCGGGATGGAGATTCACTTGGGACGGGCGAACGCAAACAAGATTATGAACCGCTTGCTTTATCTTGCGACGGGACAGTTTGGATTGCGATTGGCTAGTTTGGATGGCGGTAGTCTTCGCAATGCGATTCCGAGAGAATCGGTCGCAACGGTGTTCATTCCAAGGTCCAATGTTCCTTCGTTTCTCATTTGGCTAGAGCATGAATCAAGCACGATTCAAAAAGAGAATTCGGTCACCGATCCTCAACTGCAAGTCGTTTGCCAAGCGAGAGAAGTCAAGTCTCGGGATATCGTTCCTATTGCAATACATCGAGCCATTCTCTCCGTTGTCAGCGGTGTTGTCAGCGGCATTCATCGAATGAGTCCATCGATATCCGGCTTGGTGCAAACGAGCAACAATTTAGCTCGCGTCGTAGTAGGAAATGGCACGATTACGGTTATGTGCTTGGCTCGCAGTTCGGTCGATTCGGAGAGAGACGCGTTGTCGGATACGATCACTTCGGTGCTCGAGCAACTCGGTGGTAGCGTAGAAACGACGGGCAAGTATCCCGGTTGGCAACCGGAACCCAACAGCAACATTGTCCAATTGATGCAGTCGCTTTATGTGGAGATGTTTCACGATGAGCCGCATGTGGCAGCCTGCCATGCAGGTCTTGAGTGCGGAATCATTGGTAGCAAATTTCCTGGAATGGAGATGATCAGCTTTGGACCCAATATTCTTGGCGCTCATTCTCCCGATGAGCGGGTTCAGATTAGCAGCGTCCAAAAATTCTATCGCTACTTTTTGGAGACGCTCGCTCGACTTTGATTCGTCAGTGGCATAGGCTTCTAGTCTGTGAATCCTACCTGTTGAATCAAAAGAGAGAAGCTGGGTCCGCTTTCAAAAGTTTTCGGATCGCGAGCAGTCCTGCCAATGTGCACATTAGAAACGAAAGACCGAATACGCCAACCGCACGTGGTGAAGTCATGAATGTAGGTATGCCTGAAAGGCTTGCGGTGACTTTGTACAAGACAATCGACAGGATGAAGGCAGGCAGGTAACCGAAGACGGCCAGCAACCACGCTTGCCGTAGAACGGTTTGGGCCAGATAAAACGGCGAGTATCCCATCGCTTTGAGAGTGGCGTATTCGGGCAATCGACTTGCAACGTCTGTCGCCAGAACCATGTATACAATCGCCGCACCAATGAAGAAGGAAAGGACAACACCCATCGAAAAAATCATCCCGATCGGTGTCTCGTTTAGCCAGCGTCGTCGCTCCCAAGCTTTTTGCTCGGTTATCGTCAGAATCTGGAGGGCCTTTTCCGAACGAGGGTCCCGTTCTTTCATCCAAGCGGTAAGGGATGCTCGCACGGCAGTCGGATCGCGTCTCGGCTTGAGATGAACGAGCCCAAGCGAAACCCGTTGACGAACGTCAATACCAGCTCGCATTCCAAACCCGACGTCGCTGACCAGCACGGCGCCATTGGTGGCCAGTCCTGTTCCCAATTGAAAATGCCCAGAGATGCGAGTTGATTTGCCGCCGAGTCCGGTCTCTTTCGAAATATCAGCGTCGGAAAATTCCTTGCAGTTTTCCGGACCGTATTCCGCTCGCGTGGCGCGGTCGACAAGCATCGCATTTGGGTCTTTGATCGCATCAAGTTTTTCGGAAAGCTCAGCCAATTGGATCACCGGTCTATCGATTTGAATGCCCATCATGCCGACGGTTCGAAACGAGCCATCTGGCGGAGCTTCGGTGCAATTTTCGTTGCGAACGGGATTCTGCCAGCGCTGTAGCGTGATAAAAAAGGGATCGACGCGTTCGACATCAGGATGGGATGCCACCAGGTTCATCCAAGCTCTTTCGATGGTTCGCGGTTCGTAAAGATGGACGTAATCGGGGGATCGCATGACCAGCTCGCCGCTCAGCTTGCCGTATACGATAGTCGCGGTATTTCCAACCGCACCGCGAAACCCTAACTGCATAAAGATCAACAGCAAAGCAAATGCGACCCCCAAAATACTCACGATAGCTCGAGTGGGTTGGCTGATCAGATTGAGCAGCGAAATGGGTGTATGTCGAAAAACCGGCATCAACAACGGAACGGACTTTCATTCACGGCTTGAGAATCTTGGCAAATCCATAACAATCATAGCATGAAAGGGGAGCCTGCCATTCACGGGCTTCTCCCCAGAGCATTCTCTGTACCCAATTTCAATCTGAACTAGGAAATAACTTTGGCATCTCCATCCCGCAGCGGCGTTTTTTCGGCAGGTATGGACGATCGCTTAGCCCGCTTCAGCGAAAGCATTTCCTTCGATCACCGATTGTACAAGCAAGATATTCGTGGTTCGATCGCGCACGCCAAAATGCTTTGCCGTCAGTCGCTTTTGAGTGCCGACGAGTTCTTGTCCATCGAGCGGGAGCTGAAGGATATTGAGTCGATTTTGGATCGCGGGGAAATGCCTTTTCGAATCGAGTTGGAAGATATCCACATGCACATCGAAAAAACCTTGATCGATCGGTTGGGAGATACAGGCCGCAAACTGCATACGGCCCGATCGCGGAACGACCAAATCTCGACCGATCTGAGACTTTGGGTTCGAGATGGTTTGGATGCCGTGGATGGTTTGCTTAAAAACTTACAGCGAGCCTTTTTGAAACGATGCACGATGGACGAAGGGGTTGTGGTTCCCGCGTATACGCATATGCAGCGCGCCCAGCCAGTGCTCGCAGCTCACTATTGGTTGGCATATGTCGAGAAACTGGAACGCGATCGGACACGGTTAGCGGATTGCCGAAGGCGAGTCAATGTTTGCCCTTTGGGTGGGGCTGCCGTGGCCGGCACTAGTTTACCTATCGATCGGCACTATTCCGCCGAGTTGCTTGAATTCGATGGCGTTGCAGCGAACAGTATCGACATCAGTAGCGATCGCGATTTCGCCGTTGAATCGGTGTTTGTATTGACGATGATTTCGCAGCACCTGAGCGGCTGGGCCGAGGAGTGGATCCTTTGGTCGACCACTGAATTCGGGTTTATCAAACTGCCGCATGCATTTTGTACGGGCAGTTCGATCATGCCACAGAAAGTAAATCCCGACACCCTGGAACTGACGCGAGGGAAATCCGCTCGCGTGGTGGGAAACTTGCAAACGCTGCTTGTTCTCATCAAGGGGCTACCCTTAGCATACAATCGCGATTTGCAGGAGGACAAGCCGCCGCTCTTTGATTCCTTTGATACGGTGATTGCGTGCTTGGAACTAGCCATCCCCATTGTCGAGCAATCCGAGTTGCAGGCTCAGATCATCTCGGCTCGATTGGACCAGGGCTACCTGGATGCGACTGCATTGATGGAGACATTGATCGCACGAGGGATGCCTCAAAGGACGGCTCACCACAAAGTGGGTGCGTTGGTTGCAATTGCAAAATCCAGATCGGTTGCCTTAGTCGATTTAACGGACGTGGAAATCCAGTCGATCGACGGATCACTTGATGGCTCCATTCGAAATACACTTGGAGTCTCTGGTGCCGTTCGGTCTTACAAGTCGTTCGGCTCAAGTGGACCCGAGCAAGTGGCTCACCAGATCCAGTGCTGGACCGACAAACTCTCCCTATGAAAGCGACCTGTCCCCGCTTCAAACTTCAAACTTCAAACTTCAAACTTCAAACTTCTCAAATGCGTCCAGATTTCGTCTATTTCGATTTAGGCAACGTGCTCTTGTATTTCGATCACAACATCGCCATGCGCAAGATGGCAAAGGTTGCTGGGGTGTCGCCTGCTCAGATGCATGGAATCGTGATGGAGAGCAATTTGCAGGTCGAGTACGAAACCGGGATGATCAGTGGATTGCAGTTCGTCCATCGAATCGCGGATTCGCTAGGGTGTGAACTCGACACATCGGAAATGCTCCAAGCGGCGGCAGACATGTTTGTCCCGAACGCACAGATTTTGCCTGCGTTGCAACGCGTGCGAGAGATGGGCATCCCAATGGGACTTTTGTCCAACACCTGCGAGGCTCATTGGAATTGGATCGGCGAATTGGAATACCCTCAAGTGGTTGGATGGTTCTCACCGGTCATTCTGTCGTACGAAGTCAAAAGCATGAAACCCGATTCACGTATTTACGAGGAAGCCCAACGCGTTTCCGGTGTGGACCCGCACAAGATTTTTTTCACCGACGATCGAGACGACAATATCCGAGCGGCTAAGAGAGCGGGCTGGTCCGCCGAGGTCTTTGTCAATACAGATCGTCTCATGAAGACAATGGATGGATGGCAGTGATCGCTCAAATTCCCCGACAATTCAGCCGAATCGGATGCGTGGTCGCGATCCTGGCTCTTGTCAACCTAGCACCGATTTCCGCCGAAGAGTCTGGCGACAAGCCTTGCCACTTGAAAACCAAGAGTTTGTCCAACGTGATTCGAGTGCATCGCGATATCCTTTCAGGAGCAGTCCCCGTCGGTGCGGAGAGTTTTTCTGAACTCAAGGAGCTTGGTATCAAAACCATTCTCAACGTCGATGCGATGAAACCCAACGTAGAGTTGGCTCGCAAGTACGGTATGCGTTATGTCCACTTGCCGCATGGTTACGATGGGATCCCAACGAGTCGCGTCCTTGAGCTTGCAAAAGCGATTCGCGATTTGCCCAAGCCGATCTACATTCACTGTCATCATGGTCGGCATCGAAGCCCTTCCGCTGCGGCAACTGGCTGTGTCGCGGTTGGCATGATCCATCCAACCGATGCGATGTCCGTTTTAAAACTCGCTGGAACGAACATCGGTTATCAAGGTCTTTACGATAGTGTATCAAACGCAAAAAAGCTAAATTTGACAGAACTCGATTCCACCGTGGTAAACTTTCTCGAAGTTGCTCCCATTCCACCGCTGACGGAAGCAATGGTCTCCATCGACGCCATTTTTGCGAAACTGTCCTTTGCAAACAAGCAAGGTTGGCCAACAAGTGAGTCACATTCGAGCAATGCTTTGCTGTTGGTTGAGCATTACGTTGAGATCATTCGTTCGGAAGAGGAAACAAGGCACTCACCTGAGTTTTTTCGATTGTTGAAAGAGGGAGAAATCCGTGTCAGCACACTTGAGAGATTGATTCGAGAACAGGGATATGCGACGGAATCGAATCGATCGAAAGTCGGCAAAGCGATTCTAAGCGTGGAAGCCAATTGCAGCGAATGCCATGAAAGGTTTCGAGACGTACCCAAAGGTCCTTAGGTGTTTGCCTTGTTCCATGGCTCCCGTTTTCGTGGCTAGCTCCTTATTGAAAAATCGTCTCCTTTTGCTCCTAGTCTGTGATTTGGTAACCCGACGCGTGGCACGAGCGCGTTCGCTCGTGAATTCATGGGCGAGACGCCCATACCACGTTCGAATACCCCGTATCACAGCCCATTAAAGCAACGAGCCGGTAAGCGTCGGGTTTTCGAATTGACGTCAAAATGTGGTCCATCCAAAAACTCACAGATTCGGAGCAAAAACCGACAAGAATGAACGGAATCGTCCTTAGGTATTTCGTTCAAGACCTTTCGCGGTTACTATCTTTCTCAGGTTTTCACCTCGCGACATCTTCACAAGAACCACCAACTAGAGTTGAGTCATGGCAAAGAAAAAAAAGGCAGCAACCAAATCAAAGAGTACCGGTCGAATCGTAATGCGAACTGGCGAAGCGCTTGTCGAGGCAGAACCCGCGTGGTCAGCCGCCGAACCAGAAGTAGTCATCGGTGAACTGGATGGCCCGGTCGGTTATGCGATCGCGCAAATGATTGGCAATCAAGCCAAAGGGCACTCGAAAATCTTCGCAATCCTCAATTGCGACGTTCAAGTCCGCCCTGCCACGGTCATGGTTAGTAAAGTGACCGTGAACTCGGAGAAATACACCAATATCCTGATGGGCACCGTCCAAGCGGCAATCGCTCACGGCGTCTTGGATGCGGTTCGAGCCGGTCACATCCCCAAAGCCAAAGCAAATGATCTTGGAATTATCGTTTCGGTCTGGCTCGACCCGTCGATCGTCGACGCAAAATACGATCCAGAAGTACTCTTCAAAACCAATCGAGAAGCGACGACCAAGGCCATTGCCAAGGCCATGAATAACGAGCCAACCATTGATTGGCTGCTCAAGAACCAAGATTCCATTCCTCACTTTTTCCACCAACTTGCCCTCGATGGCAAGCTTTAGTCACGTAGGTTCCATATGGCGAGAAAACGCCCAACGACGGAAGTACTCACACCCATCGAAAGCAGGGGCGATTGAATTATCTACAAGCCTTTTTGGCTTACGTTCTCTGGGGCATCTTTCCGCTTTACTGGAAGCTGCTACCAAGTGTTAATTCGTTTGAAATCATTTGCCATCGGATCGTCTGGTCGTTGCTGACTTTGCTCATTTGTATCAGTTTGAGTCAGCAATGGCCTAGTATCCAAGCGGTGCTCAAGGACTCCAGACGGTTAATACTATGCTTTATAGCTGCTTCGTTGATCAGCGTGAATTGGCTTATTTTCATTTGGGCCGTGCAGAATGGGTACGTGATTGAAAGCAGTCTTGGATACTTTATCAACCCGATGCTCAATGTCGTTCTCGGTGTACTCTTGTTTCAAGAAAGACTGCATGGGATTCAATGGCTAGCGGTCTCGATCGCGATAGTCGGTGTTGCCGTGATGACCTTGCAAACAGGGGATTTTCCGTGGATCGCGTTGACTCTTGCAACGTCGTTTTCGCTCTACGCAGCGGTCAAGAAAAAGACGACCATGCCGGCAGTTGCGGGTCTTGGAATGGAGACGGCGATTTTGGCCCCTCTTTCCCTATTGGCTCTGTGGTATTTTTCCTACACAAATCAGTCGCTTGAACCCCGAGCAGGTACGACATGGATGTTGCTGGTGCTAGGTGGCCCGATCACGACGTTGCCTTTAGTGTTGTTTGCGGCTGCGGCTAAAAATGTTCCAATGGTAGCGATGGGAATGCTCCAATACATTGCACCTTCGATGCAATTTGCCATTGGAGTCTTGTTATTTGGGGAAAAAGTGACAATGGGGAGGGCAACCGGCTTTGCATTGGTGTGGGTTGCCTTGATAATCTTTACCAGCTTTGCGATCGTATCCTCTCGACGCTCCGCCAAAGGATAGGTCGATCCATTAGTTGCATAGCTTGCCAGCCAAGCTGAAAACGCCAGATTAGTAACCCATCCCACATAAGCATTGCTGGACAGCGACCAATCAATAAAAAACGACGCGGAGCGTCGTTCAACTAATCTGCGACTTTCGGTCGTGTGACAAAAAGGGGACTAGCGTATGGGTATTGGAACCATTTGGGATCGTGTTTTACAAAAAAAGAGTATCAAGCGACTGCATGATGAAGCGGACGATCGCGAATCGAAGGGACACTCACTCCACAAAAGCCTCAATCTCCTCGACTTGACATGCTTTGGGATTGCGGCCGTCGTTGGAGCAGGAATTTTCTCAACGCTCGGGCGGGCAGCAGCGGATGGTGGACCAGCGGTTGCCATTCTGTTTTTGCTGACGGCTGTCGCCTGTTTATTCTCGGCCTTGTGTTACTCCGAATTTGCTTCCCGTATACCTGTCAGCGGCAGTGCTTACACCTACTCGTATGTCGTCTTTGGGGAGTTGATTGCTTGGCTCATCGGTTGGAATCTATTGATGGAGTATGGGATCGGGAACAGCGTCGTTGCGTTTTCCTGGTCCGACTATTTCTCCAATATTCTTAACGGAATAGGCCTCCCATTACCCGACTGGCTTCAGAACGACTATTACTCGTGCTCCCAGGCAATCGGCAAAACGGGCGACCTACAAGCGACGGATACAAAGCTCATTTCCATATGGAACAGCGCTCCTGTTGTTGGCGGATTACGCATCATCGTCGACTTGCCCGCGCTTGCTCTCAATCTGGTTATCACCGCGCTCGTCTACATCGGAATTCATGAATCCAAGATGGTTAGCAACGCCATGGTGTTTCTAAAACTGTCTGTCGTTATCGGGGTCATTGTCATCGGTGCTTTTTATGTTTCTCCCGAAAACTGGGTCCCGTTTGCCCCGAACGGTGCAACGGGAGTGCTGCAAGGCATCGCGGCTGTCTTTTTTACGTACATCGGATTCGATGCCATTTCGACGACGGCGGAGGAATGCAAGAACCCGAGGAGAGACTTACCCCGTGCCACTATGCTGACTTTGGCAATTTGCACGGTGCTCTACATTATTCTTGCGTTCGTATTGACGGGTATGGTCAGTTATGCGGAATTGAGAGTGGACGACCCCTTGGCCGTTGTCTTCACGAAACACAATTTAAATTGGCTATCCGGTATCATTTCCTTGAGTGCTGTCGTAGCGATGGCCAGTGTTTTTCTTGTCTTTCAACTTGGGCAACCTCGGATCTTCATGAGCATGGCTCGCGACGGGTTGTTGCCTAAGCGATTTGCAAAGATTCATCCCAAGTTCAAAACACCCTCATTCTCGACGGTAGTGACTGGTTTCGCCGTTGCGTTGCCAATCGTTTTTCTCAACTCACAATTGGTCACGGACTTATCGGCACTCGGAACCCTCTTTGCGTTTGTGTTGGTATCTGGTGGAATTTTAGCCTTGAACGCAACTGATCGAGAGCATGGAAGCGAAGCACCTGGTTTTCGCGTACCCTATTTTGATGGCAAGTACATAGTCGTCTCGCTGTTGGCGATTTACAGCTATTTCATGCGCGCTATGCCTTTGAATCATGACCTAACACGAGATTGGTCTGCGGAAAAGATCCCTTATTTCGTATTCTACGCCGTCTTTGTATGGCTCGCGGCCATGACATGGCTTCGACGTTGGTCCTTGATTCCTGTCTTGGGCGTCATTACCAATCTGTATTTGATCGCAGGGATAGGACATTTGAATTGGCTGAGATTTGGCGTCTGGTGCGTAATTGGACTCGTTGTTTATTTTGTGTACGGTTATCGACGAAGTCGCCTTCGGCTTAACGAGTAATCATACAAGATGCGGTTGCTCATCGACGGCTACAATTTGTTGTTTCAAAGCATCGTCATCGAAAGAGGATTGCAAGGTGACAATGCGCTGCGAGCGGCCCGAGGTCGCCTGATGGAATTGCTGTTCGAACTAATCGACGACTCCGAGCGAGTCGGGACGATGATCGTGTTCGACGCCAAGGAAGCGCCGCCAGGTTTGCCTGACAGATACGTGCATCATGGCATTCAAATCGTTTTTGCTCGCGACTGGGATTCGGCCGACGAATTGATCCAACTGGAGATTCGAAAGCATCCGACTCCAAAACGTCTCACGGTGGTCTCCTCCGATCATGCAATCCACAAAAAAGCCATCGCGAGGGGGGCAAAAGTGCTTGATAGCGATGAATGGCTCGACGAGCAGTTCGACCGCCAGCGAAGACAACGCGAGACGAAAGACGACGCAGCAGCCAATCCGGATCCGGATATCAAGCAACGCGAACTGAGCGACGAAGAGAAAAGGAAGTGGCTACAGGATTTTGGGTTCTAGAACGGTGAAGCGTAGCTATATCAAGTGTTTTTTACCCACCGATTCTGCGGAAGATCCATAAAAAAAGAGGTCGACCTGTCGGTCGACCTCTCTGACAATTCTAAATTATGGGACTGAGTTACTCAAATCCTTAGGAATTGCGAAACACGTCTGCAGCGAGACCATCCAAGAAATCCAATTCATCGCCGCTTTCGGATTCCGCGGATAAGTCATCGTTCACTGCCAATACTTTGTCAAAATCACGCGATGATGGCAATGGCCCGTAAACCGAACTGTCAAAGGGTGTGTTGGCTCGCTTCTTGGTAAATGGCACATCGACCAATTCCGTTTTCAAGGGAGTTGAGTTTGAGGTAACGGAAGGTGCTGCTTCGCCCTCTCCGCCAGCCACATTACTGCGATTGTTCAAGTAATTGATAACTGCCAGAGCGTCCAAAGGTGATAGGTAATTATCGCGGTTCACATCCAAGAAATATCTTCCTGAGCCGCCTTCTCCGCTCGCGCCGCCAGTTGTCGGGGAACTCAAAAGTCCGCCGGAACCCGTGTTCATCGAGTTCACGAGAATCAAGACGTCGATCGGAGACACGTATCCGTCATTGTTCACGTCGTATGCATTGGTGAGATTTGTATTCCCTTCTCCTCCGCTCGAGCCGCCGCCACCCGTAGCCGACACGATTCGGATCGAGTCAGACAAGTAACGGATTTGACTGTAGGTCAATGGAGTGGTTGGCTCGAACACCAAGCTATCGTGAAAGGGCCTGATATCCGCAGGATCGCCGAGGAAGTTTGCTGTTCCTGTATTGCGTGCGGTTAAAGTAATGGTGAACTGCAACTTTTCGCCCAATCCGGTTGGATCGCTGCTGCTGGTTTGTACCGAACCGATTTCGTTGATGAGACCAGGAATGCGAATATCACCTGACCTGCCATTGCTGTAAGCGGGATCGAAAACGACTTGGAATCCTAGACCGGCTGGGTCCGTGCTGGCGTTAACCGATACTAATCCCTTGTCGTAGAGAATATCTTGGAACGCAGCAAACACCCCTGGCTTGACTGCCGCTGTGCGTAAGTCCTGGACGTATCCACGCAATTGGAACTGTTGTCCAACGATGATTTGGTCGATGGGAAGACCCGAAAGATCCGTCGTATCAAGTCGCAGTTTAATGAAATCGTCTGCGGTGCCAGCTCCGACGTGCAAGCTAACGGTTGCGGTTGAAATGAATCCGCGGCTATCTGTGATGGTGTATCTGAACTGCTCCAATCCGAAAAAGTTGGAATTGGAGACATAACTGATTGTGTCATCTCCTTGGCTATTTCGGTTGATCGTTGTTTGACCATTGGAGGGTTGCGTAACCGAAGTGATCCGGATAGGTGGTTGTGTCCCCCGAACATCGTTGGTCAAAACGTCAATGTTGAAGGTGGTTCCCGGAGCGATATTGAATCGAGTGTCATCCACGGCAAAGGGGAAATCGACTCCACTTGGAACGATTTCCAAGGTAGCCCGTCCGAAGCGAATTTGTTCATTTAGAACACGTGTGGTTGGCGTGTTGTAGAACGTCACTTCCGAACTCGGAAGCCGGTCAGCAGGATCTCCTACAAACTCAGCAATTCCGGCTGACGACGCAGTAAACTCCAAGACGACAACGGGAACTGGGTTTGGTTTATTGAACGAGGCGACCGAGCCGACGAAAGCGCCCAATTCATCGATAATACCGGGTGTCTTGGCAGTTCCATTGATACCGGTTTGATAGGGTGCTACGAATGTTGCCGCAAAATCCAGATTGCTGCCAGTTTTTGGTGCATTGGGTGTGACTAAACCTGAAGAGTAAAGCACATCGAGGTAGGCAGAATACACGCCCGGATCGGTCACGTTTCGCGGAGGAATTTCCGCCGCAGCTTTTTCAGGACGTAGGTCGTCGACATAAACAACCACCTTAAAGGTCTCACCTTGGCGTACTTCGGTGATTGGCTGGTTTGCACTGTCTAGAAATTGGAAACTAAATTCCACTTCATCGTCGGCTCGTGCACCTTGAAGTGTGTGAACCGTAATCCTGGCTGTCGTTGTCTTGCCGGTTGCATCGGTTGCAGTATAGCTGAACTGCTCAGTGCCGCCGAATCCGCGGGCTGGTGTGTATCGAATACTCTGTCCGCCAGACCCAATGGTTACCGATCCGCCTTTGTCCGGATCAGTGACACTAGAAACAATGAGTGCCCCACCACGACCTTCAACGTCATTGGCAAGCACACTCAACGGGAATCCGATGGCATTGGTTGGTACATCAAAAGAATCGTCTACTGCAACGGGATCGACAAACTGGAGTGCTACAGTCACCGTGACGGTCGCAGTTTCGCGTCGGCCAGATTGACTCGTCGTCGTATACGTGAATTCGTCTCGTCCAACAAAGCTGAGAGGCGGCGTGTACTTGACGGCTTTGCCATCCGCATCGATAACAACACGACCACCATTGATTCCGAGACTTACACTGGTAATCGTCCACGGATCGTTTGGCAATACGAAGTCGTTTACCAGGACATCCATTGGGTTCAGTTGGCTATTGCGTGCAACGGTATACGAATCCGGTTGCAAGAGAGATCGAGGGCCATCGACGATGCTAAACGCATAATCTTCCACTTCGCCTGTTTTGGATTTGCCAGTCGGAGTCAGGTTTTGATCTTGAGACAATCGGAATCGAGCAAACGTCTGATTGACCGCCGTCGAAGGTGCTGCGAAGGTAACGTTGTTTAAACCATTGACGACCAAGACGTTGTTTGCGATGTGCTCATTCGCAACGTCGCCCCAAAGACCATTCCCGTTGAAATCGATCCAGCCTTGGAGGTAACTGGGCGTTCCGATTGTATTGGTAACGCGGACCTGAATAATGTTGGAGCCGTCTCCTCGTACGATGGGTGCAAGGATGACAACACCGTCTTCATCGTCGATGACTTGACCCGTGCCACCGATGATGCCAGCAATATCATCCCCGTTGGCGGTCGCCGATGGTTGACCATCCTGCTCGGAATCAATGTTAACACCAAGACGCAGTCCTGCTGTTAAACCGTGCGATGCACCATTGGAAGCTCGCGTCGTTGCATAGGGAGCGGGAGCATCACCCCAATCGGATGACTCATTGTTGCCGAAGTTATAACCGCGGAGCGGGTTCGTTCCATCATAAGTTACAATGTGTTGGCCAGCGGACGGATAAGTCTGAATGTAGCCGGATTCAACGACCTCGCGAATCGCGTATGTACCAGGTGTTGACGGAGTTAGTGTGTACGAGCCATCGGCATTGGTAATACTGGCAGGCTCACCCAAATCGGGACGTTGATCGCCGTCAAGATCCAGGTAAATGTAAACTCCAGCGAGGCCTGGTTCGTTCGAGTCACGAATTCCATCCCCATTGATGTCTAGCCATTTGAAACCAGTGACTCCACTCGCTGGAAGACTGAAGCCAAAGTTGGCTATTCCGCCAGCGGTTACTCGCGCGACTCCACCCGTTGGGGCTGTGACTACCCAGTTGGTTTGGGAAACAGCGCGAACATTGAACGTTCCAGAAGGAATAGCCAGCGAAAAGGATCCGTTGGCTCGTGTCAATGTGGCTGTGTCACCGGCATCTTGAATGTTGTTACCGTTGATGTCCGCATAAACGACCCAGTCGTAAAGTCCTTCGTCGCCACTATCCTGGCGTCCGTTCCGATTGCGATCGTTGTACACGTTACCCGTAACCATCGAGCCAACCATGCCCGTCCCCAAACTATATGCCATATCAATCGCATGATCGGTTCTGCCGGTAAATCCCTCGATGATCGCGTAGCGATCTTTCACAAAATCAATATCGATATCGTCCGGGGTTCCAAAAATGCCATCGACGCCGACACCAACCCTCGTCGTTGCGAGAGGAAGCCCACCCGAATCCATTAGGGACAAAACGGTGTTGCTGTTCTCGTGATGGAAAGCACCCAAGTAATGCCCCATCTCGTGACTAATGGTTGCTGAGATCGCTTTCGCAAACACATCGAGTACGGATCTGGTTGCCGATCGCGGTATAGTGCGAACATCATCGCCTGGCAGGAAGAAGGCCTCGGGCAGTACGACAGCCGTTTCTGTACGACTGAAATTACCAACGTCAATGCTCTGTGCAATACCGCGTACGGGGATCGGAAACTCATTAAAGCCACCACCAATAATCACGCGTGAAACATTCTTATTCGCCCATGGATCGGCATGATCGCGACTATTTTGGAATTCGATGTCAAAACTACCGGGGCGTCCATCTGCGGAGAAGTATCCATTGGTACCTGAGCCAGGCAACGTTCCTTGGTAGTTTTCCTTGATGCCGGCAATGATCCCATCAATAATCGCATTTTCG
Organism: Pirellula staleyi DSM 6068; assembly: GCA_945875845.1. Lineage (GTDB taxonomy): Bacteria > Planctomycetota > Planctomycetia > Pirellulales > Pirellulaceae > JBKCUI01. The sequence continues at coordinate 60,124 of CAMCMB010000018.1, read as the reverse complement.
TCGCTCCTAAGGAATCCGTATTGCTCAACGGTATCCATCAACGAAGGTATACGTACGGTGATGGGCACACCAAAAACACCTGCATTGAACGTCTGGCCGTTGAAGTCGAGGAAAATAATCTGCTTGGTCCCAACCGGCTCGCTCTCAATCGTATTTCTAAATGCTCGCAACTTTAGCGAGTAAGCGCCTGCTCCATCCGCAACGCGAACATAATACCTACCCGTCGCAGGGATGACTTGGGCAAAGGTCACACTGCCGGGCACATTATAAAGCGGTGAAGTAATCGGGAATGGAGTTGACGTATTCGATCTGCTTCCGATCAGCTCAGACCCGGTGGAATCCGTGAGTGACACGTCGTAGACACCAAACCCGCTACCCGACAGGGCCGCCTCCAAAATGTCGCCCGCACGCAGGTCAACTGCAAAATAGTCTTCGTCATAGGTATTGGTCGAAACAACCGTGGACAAGAGTCCAGAGATATTCGCAATGGAAAAATTGCTTGGCAGTGTTCCAAGCGGAATCAGTTGGGCCTGACGCGGAACCCCATTAGGCTCTATCTCGGACGTGTTGAAGGGCGAACCGTTTTCACCGCCCGAACGCGTATTACCAGGGGTCCCGGTACCATACTGCAGGGCTGACCGTCGCGCGTATTCTGCCGGCCCGATGCTGACCGTGTTGTCCGCCGTGAATTTGCCAATGGGCGGATAATACCATCCGTTCACATCCGGATTTACCGTCATCAAGCGACGGTCTTCCAGACTCTCCAGAAACATCCGACGTTTCGAAATTTGATCTCCACGAAGTACCTTTTTTCGTCGAGATTGTGCGCCGAACTGACGTTCCTTAGCCATGACTTACCCAGCAGTAAAAGAAAAGGTGCTAAATCCAGGAGCGAAGCATATTTGAGGACGGTTCGGATTGCAAAAATGATCCTTGCTAGCCTACTGTCTCGAATACAGCGATCGAAAAGGGTTTCGAACTCCTGGTTCAATCCTAATTACGACACCGTTCGTGTCAACAAAACCTTGCACTAGTAGGATAGGAGTGGCGAGTCAAAGTTCCAATTAGGGCGCATTTTTGTTAGAACTGGTACAAATGCGCCCGAAAAAGGGTCTAGACGGAGATTTGGGTTTCTATTCCATACCAAGATTTTCTTGAATTCGTGCCTTGAGAAACATTTCGAGCGAAAAATCAACCGGCGGTCCGGAATCTAATTTTTTAGGTCGTCGCGATCGCAGCATTTTCGTGCCTCAACAAAAAACTTGGTCCGATCACCGGGCGTGGTTGATCAGTTGCATCCTACATACGACCTTGTTCGTTGCGTTGGGGATTCTTTCGCGGCCGCAAACGCGTGGGACTTCTGGCGAAGCGGACCGACCCGTCGGGATCGCCCTCGTTCACGAAACAAATCAAGGGAACGAGTATTTTTTGGCCGGTGGCTCAAGTGCCGGCGCTAACGCCAGCAAAGCCAAGCCAAAGCCTACTACTATTTCGGTCAATGACTCAGGCGGGCCCCCTATTTCCGTCGACAACCTCCTATCGCAATGGATCGGAACCGACAATTCGTCCACAGCGAATGGCTCCAATTTGGACGGCGCTCTAGGCTCCGGACTCTCGGGTGACGGCCACACGCTGGGCAGTGGGACCGGACCTGGGCGAGGCAACGGCAACAAAGTCAAAACCTCGTTTTTCGGCACCGAGGGAACCGGCGCTTCGTTCGTTTTCGTCCTCGATCGTTCGGATTCTATGAATGTCTATCAAGCTAGTCCGTTGAATTCCGCCAAACGCGAACTACTCAATAGCATCAGATCGTTGAACGAATATCATCAGTTTCAAATTGTTTTTTACAACGACTCCTTGCGTCCAATGTCCACGTTCGGCAGCTCAGGACGAATGATTTTCGCAACGGATAGTGAAAAAAATCGCGCGGAAAGATTTGTGAGAGGTGTGCCCGGTGACGGGGCAACGAATCATATGCCGGCTCTTATGCTCGGACTCTCCTATGTCCCCGACGTCCTGTACTTCCTGACGGATGCCGAGGATCCGTTTTTGTCGCCCGCGCAATTGCGTCAGCTCCAGCAACGTGCGGAACTGTCCCGTACGACCGTTCATACCATTCAATTCAGTATCGGCCCAGCGACAAGCAACGGTGGGTGGATTCGAGAGCTAGCGGAAATGAACCGCGGCACGTACAAATATTTGGATGTTACGACTTTGACCGCGACTCCTTAATGGTTTCCTAATCCATGCAAAATGTTTTTGAGTTAGAGCATCCGCTCGCGGCGCATCATCTGTCTATCCTGCGAGACACCTCGACCTCGCCCGCCCAATTCCGAATCCAAATTCAATTGCTGTCCATGCTGCTGGCCGTGCGCGCGACCGATGACCTTCTCCTCACGCCGTCCAAGGTGCAGACTCCTCTGACCGAAATGGCTGGTAAAAAATTGGCCCAACGGATTGGGGTTGTGCCAATCCTGAGAGCAGGATTGGGTTTGGTGGAACCCGTCCTGCAGTTGCTTCCGGATGCTGCGGTCTGGCATTTAGGGATGTATCGTGATGAAGCGACCGCCATGCCCGTGGAATATTACTGCAAACTTCCAAGCGGAAATGCAGTCGATGTCGGGTTCGTCCTTGACCCCATGCTCGCAACCGGAGGTTCCATCAAAGCTGCAGTCGCCGCTCTGAAGAGATGGGGAGTGAAAGACATCCGAGTCTTGAGCGTTATCGCTGCTAGACCCGGTGTCGAGCAGTTTCACCAAGACTTTCCCGATGTCAAGATTTTCGTCGCCGCCGTCGATGAAGTGCTAAATTCGCACAAATTCATCGTCCCAGGACTGGGTGACGCAGGAGATCGAATGTTCAACACCCAGCACGATTAATAAGACGAAGACAGAAGTAAGAACCACGAAAGACGCGAACAACACGAAAAAAGGGAACGTACCCGGAGTCGCAATTTTGCCTTGTTCCCTTGCGTGACGCTTCTTTTCACCACACTCGATCAAAAGCCGACAAACGAATTTTTTTACGTTCGTGCTCTTTGTATTTTTCGTGGTTAAATCTAGATTTCTAGGTCACGGTTTGATCTATACGAGCTTCCAAGCTTGGATCAATTGTTCCGCACCTGGGCTCAAGCGACGTAACTTTTGAGCGATCGTCGCTTTCTCAGTTTTTGAGGCTTTCTCGCTCTTCTTGTGCAACAAGTCCATTTTTTTCGTTCGATGTCTTCTTTTGCGGAGTTCGCGTTGACGTTCGGTACCGGCCATGGACTTCTCTTTCTAACAAGTTTCGTTGATTCAAATCGGATGTGGTCAGCCATTTGTGGAATAAGAAACGTAACGAATTTTAGGAAATTCGTCAATGTTGCCCGTTCATGCTCGTAGTGCCCTGGATTGCTATCGAATTCTTTGCCAAGATGTCAGTCTGCTGACAATCAAGTTTCGTAGTACCATTCGGCCCCCCGCTGGAGAATTTCAACTGACCTCATTACCCATTTGGCCCGCTTTCTTCCCTTTCCGCAAAAGTCATGATACTCGATATTTTGAGAGCGTTAAATGATCGAAACGACGGCCATAGTCCTTGCGGCTGGCAAGGGAACTCGAATGAACAGCGAGCTTCCAAAAGTACTTTTCCCCGTGCTAGGACGGCCGATGATTCATTGGGTACTCGATGCATTGGAGTCGGCCGGAATCAACAAAAGAATCGTAGTGGTTGGCTACCGCGACGATCTCATACGGAGCTCGTTGGCTAGACGGGACGTCGTGTTTGCGCTCCAATCCGAGCAGCTGGGAACGGGTCATGCCGTTCAGATGTGCAAGCCACTTCTCTCCGAGGGTACATCCCCAGTACTCGTCGTCGCTGGAGATTCACCGATGATTCAATCCAGCTCAGTAACGGAGCTAATACAGGAATTTGAGAAACAAGACTGGAGCTGCTTGCTCGGAACGCTGCTCAAGGACAATCCGCATGGACTCGGTCGCATTATCCGTGATTCAGAAGGTCGCTTTCTACGAATCGTCGAGCACAAAGACGCTACCCCACAGGAATTGCAAATTCGAGAGGTCAACATGAGCACTTATCTTTTTGAAAGAACAAGTCTGCTTTGGTCTCTCGAGAATCTCAAGAACAACAATTCTCAAGCCGAGTACTATTTGACGGACAGCCCAGAGCTGTTGCGGCAAAACGGCAAGAACGTCGACGCTCGCCCTGTTTTAAAGGCTTGCGAAGCGCTCAGTATCAATACGTTGAATGAGCTAGAAATGGTCGAATCCAAAATGCGAGAAATGGGCTACCCATGCGAGAATTAAAAATATTTAGTGGCCGGGCCAATCCTCAATTGGCAAAGGATATTTGCTCATCCCTCCATCTCGACCTTGGTGCCATTTCGCTCGGTAAGTTTCCGGACGGAGAGAATTTTTGCAAAGTCGAGGATGACGTACGAGGTCGAGATGTCTACCTGATCCAGTCGACATGTCCTCCCGTCAACGACAATTTAATGGAATTGCTCATCATGATCGATTCTTGCAAACGCGCAAGCGCTGCTAGGATCACCGCCGTGATTCCATACTATGGATATGCACGCCAAGACCGCAAGGACGAAGGCCGAACGCCTATCACTGCCAAGCTGGTTGCAAACGTGATTACCCGGGCGGGTGCTGACCGCGTATTGACGATGGATTTGCATGCTCCTCAGATTCAAGGCTTTTTTGATGTGCCAGTCGATCACTTGTACGCAGCCCCCGTTTTAACCAATTACTTTCTGAGCAAATCCTTTGACCCAGCGGATATCGTCGTCGTTAGTCCAGATGAGGGAAGTATCAAACGAGCCATCGGACATTCCAAGCGTTTGGGAGGCAAGCTTGCGATCGTGGATAAAGTTCGAGATAACGCGTTCAAGACTCAACAAAAGAACATCATCGGCGGGCCTGTCGAAGGAAAAATATGTCTCATGTTCGACGATATGATCAGTACGGCAGGCTCCATTTGCGGTGCCGCTCGTTTGGTCCATGAAGCCGGTGCGAAAGAGATTCACCTTGCGGCGACGCACGGAGTCCTATGCGACCCAGCCATTGAAAATCTTCGGAAAGCGCCAATCGATAGCTTGGTGATCACCAACACGATCCCTCTGCCGCAAGAAAAGCGGCTCGACAGCATCCAAGTATTAAGCGTAGCTCCCTTGTTGGCCGAAGCCATCCGCCGCATTCACTCCAATAAGTCGATTAGCCAAATGTTCAACTCAGACGATTCATCGCTTTAACCTACTCGATTCATTTCACTCGCGGTAGGATAAGAATTGTCTCGTCCAAACGACCAATCTGCTTTTCGGAGTGTTCCATCTGCCGCTCGCTTTATCGAAGAGCTTCGAACAAATTGCTGCGGTCGTCGGTCCATTGAATGGGTGTTCCAATGGGTAAAACCGCTTGGGTTTGTCCAATCGCATTCTGAATTGTCTCGCGATGACGCGACAGCAAGACCCAAGTGGATTCCAACGCAGCCGAATTCAATTCTTCATCGTTCTTGACAACGCTCGCTGCAAAGGAATCATCCAGCGCAAGTCCAGCAACAATCGATTGAAGATCAAAATAGAGATTGGAGATATGGATCGCAATCACGCCATCCGGCTTGAGATGCCGGACGTATAATCCCATCGCTTCGCGTGTCAGCAAATGGATGGGAATCGCGTCACCGCTAAATGCGTCTAAGACCAACACATCAAATGCCTGGGATGGTTCCCGTTCCAGAGTTAACCTGGCATCCCCCAGCACCACGTCGATCGTAGCTCGCGACTCCTTTAAGAACGTGAAGTAATCGTTGGCCATTTCGATCACAAGTGGATTGATCTCGTAGAATCGATATCGATCCCCCGGCTTGCCATAAGACGCTAATGTGCCAGCACCCAGCCCAACCACTCCGACATGCCTTTCTCGGTCGGACTCGTGATTGAGCAGCGCCAGTCCAGCGCCGGACGATGGAGTGTAATACGTTGTGGGTTGCTGTTCTAGATGGATATTCTGAAACTGCGAACCGTGAACGATGCGACCATGAACTAAATTGCGCAAAGGCTCGCCCGTTTTTTCGTCGAGCCCGGCGGCTACGCTAAGAACTCCATAAAAATTGCGATTGACGGTCAAATGCTTATTCGAATGCGAATCCCAAAAACTAAACCATGAGACGGCAACTATGGGCAGTCCAACGGCTAACGCGGCCTTAGCCCAACTCGGAACCTGCTTAGACCAAACCGAATTGCTTTGAAGGTACGTTTCGAAGAATACGAGTATGCATGCGAACAATCCGAGTTGCCACTCAAAGTAGCCATTGAACAGAACAGGTGCAATCAGTCCAACAAAGATACCGCCACAAGCCCCGCCAGCCGACATCGTCATATAGAAGAACGTCAAGCGACTTGCGTGTGGCTTACGTCCCACCAACTCGCCGTGGCAAACCATGCAAGCACAAAATAGACCAGAAAAGTACAACGCGAGTTCCACACTCAGTGGCGTTTTGGTCTCCAACATTTTTAACAGATACAATACAAGAAAGGAACTCATGGCCAACATGATTAAAGGCCGGCGGCTATACCATCGCTCGCTATCAAATGTAAGAATGAAGCTCAGCAAATAGATCGCAAGTGGAATAACCCAGAGAAAGGGAATGACCCCTGTATCCAAACAAACTTGGTTGGTTGTTGCCAAGAGCATTACGGATGGTAACATCGATAGCGCGAACCAAGCCCCCACCGTCGACCGTGGCAGACTTTCTCGGACCACTGCATCGACAGCCATGTTGCTAAGTGGCTTTGTTTCTATCGACCGATAGAGCACCAGTGCAGATATTAAGCATAAGCCCACATAAACGACAAAAGCCAGTGACCATAAGGTTGATTGCTGTGTCGACGAAAGCATGGGTTCGATGAGAAAGGGGAAGGACAACAGCGCGAGCATCGACCCCAAGTTGGAAAGGGAATAAAGTCGATACGGCTGCTCGTATGTTTTGGATTGCCCGAGCCAGGATTGAAGCAAAGGGCCCGTCGAGGAAAGCAAAAAATAGGGTGCGCCTACCTTGCAAACGAGCAGCATCATGATCATCCAAGTGGGTGATTCCGCCCCCAGCGGCTTCCAATCAGGCGTCGGCGTAATCGGTAACGTGCAAAGCGCCAAAACCAGCAAAATCGCATGCAGAATAATTTGATTGGCAAGTGACATCACTCGATTGAGAGCGTGCGCATACGCGTATCCGCCAAATAGCAATACTTGGAAAACAAGCATGCAGGTTGTCCAAACGCTTGGGCTGCCTCCGAACCATGGCAAGATATACTTGGCCATGATCGGCTGTACCTGGAAAAGCAAAAACGCACTGACAAAGATCGTTGCCGCAAACAAAAAGAACGTGAATCGTTTCAAGATATCCGAATTCACTGGCGCGGGCTCCATAGCAAAACTTCAAGGGACTAAACACAACCTGCACTCCGCAGATCGATAACGCTACCCTCCAAAGTGAGCCAGCTCGGCAATTTAGCAAAAAGAAAGATGATGGAATTACGCGAACTCTACCGATGGTATCGATTTTGCCATCCGATACCCCCTCGCTCCACTTATTCGCGGAGACAAAACAGAGTCGCCTTTTGCTCCGCAAAAGTTGCGAGAGACCGCTTCTTTCGCGGATAGGCTTTGAAAAAATGCTTGGGGCATCACCGGAGGGCTCGCGCCCTGCCGCTATCATTTAGTAGCGGAACGGCGCGAGCCGTCCGGTGAGTCAAACAGAATAGCGTTACAGCCGAGGAGCGAAAGGCGGCGATTATCAACCACGCGTGTAATTTCACTACGCAGCTCGGCGCAAATGGGTCGTTTCCACAGCGGTCGCTGGGACCGGAATCATTTCCAGTTTACCACCTGGAGTAGCGCTGGCGAAAATCGTAGACTGGCTATGGCAAAGCCTCGGAAGCCATTCGACAATCGCGTGACTCTGCAAGGAATCGGTTCCCCACTCGCCGTCGATAATCACCAAATCGCTCGGCAAAACGGTGTGCGCAACGCGGGCCAAAGCGCTAACAGGTTCCCCTGGAATCAAATGAGCCTTAACTCCAATCGAAGCGAGCATTCGATGCGCTGCCTTGAGATTTAAGTGAGGCGTTCCTGGTTTTGACGACTCAAACAGATCGACGCCAGCGTAGCGAATTTGTGGAACTCCCTCAGGTGGTACGCACAGCGTAAGAACCTGCTTTATTCGCTCGCCCGAACCTATTCCAATTTCAAGGATTGATCCAATGGGCGTGTCGATCGCATGCAGAAACAGCCCGCGCTGACCCACAGGTTTGGAAAAATAACGCCAATAGAGCCGTTGCATCCAACTCAACCGAGCCATGATTCGCGTTCCACGTTTGGGAGTGATGAGATTTGGGTTTCAAAGATCAGTTCAAAAAGGCCGGATTCGGTGATGGAATTCGCTTCCGTGCAATTTCCAAACACCAAAATCGGCTGACGCAGTCCGTCATTCATGCAGAACAGCACCCCAAGCGTCCTTGCCGAGATACTATTCGCCTGACGAATCAACACGCCTTCTATCGGTCCGCACAACGCAAACAATTGATACAGGTCGAACACACCGGATTTTATTGCCTAAATTGCCTAATATATCGAACGTCTGGATTACGCCGACATTCGTGAAAAACCGCTCGGTTTTAGCGGAGCGCCGCTAGCCGCCCGGTGATTTCTCCAGCACTGCTCCTCGCTTACCGGCTTGTTGCTTTAGTGAAGTCGTTATTGGGTAAGGGCGGTAAGACGGACTTCCAAGTCCGTCAATGGGGAATTCGACGGACTTGGAAGTCCGTCGTACCATTAAAGCAACAAGCTGTTACGCGTCGGGTTACCATCGTGTGGCACCGGCTGTGGATTTGGTCGCCCTTCGCGTCTTCAACGACACAGGAAAAGGCGAGCTCACCCCCGGCCCCTCTCCCCGAATACAGCCGAGTACAGGGCGAGGGGAGCTAGGTTTCATTGTCAAGCTCGTTGCAATCGCTTGCCCATTAACTCTCGATAGCAATCGGGCAAGTCGAACTGCGCCAACACATTTGGCAAAATGCTGACTAACGGTGCATCGTAGTATTCAGACTCCGCCAGTACGCTGAACGAATCGAGAGAGGACTTCAGCGTCACTTGCTTAACAAAAGGGGAGAGTGCGGCCGCGAACGTAGCCGTCAGTGAACTGCGACCACGACCCGCGAGGTGAACCGCTTTGTAACCAAGCGATTCCATCCATTGCAAAACACGGAGTGCATCCCAAGTTTTTTGTCCCAATAGTGGCCGATCGAGCATCAGTCCATGAATGGAGTAGAAGTATTCGCTGCCATAGGGCTTGCGAAATGAGTTGGGGCCGCAAGTGTCTGGCTGCGACTCACCGCAACCCCGAACATCGCATGCAAAAACATCGAGCGATCGATCGTCGGCCCATGTTTTTAATATCGGCTCACTTCGGAGTTCGTCATCGCTTGAGTACTCGGCCAAATAGAGAAGGGCGATGCGATCGCTCGGAGTTGGTCTTGAAACACGTGCCCCATCGGTAAGCTGAGTGACAATGGCTTCGATGCCCGGTTCGGTTTCAATTGCGAAACCTATCGCGTTCTTCTTGGGATAACCGCGCGCTCCCAAGTACCGGTAAATACGATAGTCCGGTGCATCCAACGGAACGAGCGGTAGCTTCAATACATCCAGAATTGCCGTTCGCAGTTCGGTACCCGAAACCGCCTTGCGTTCCCTCGCTAATCGCCGAGACTTGTCCCTCGTCGAGGCAAATACGGTCGCAGCCCCCGCAACGCTCGCAACTTGTCCGCTCTGCGAACATCGGAGTGTATCGTCGGTTTCGATTGTGAGAGAGGGTTCTCGAATCGCTTGTAGAAAGCCTGTGGACGAAAGTTGGCCGTTCAACGAATCTTGCTTGTTTGCCTCCGTCAGTGAGGATTGCGTAGCATGATGAAACCAACTGTACATGGCTTCTCGGTTTTCTTGAGAGTAGCCGTGATCCGTTGGACCGACAAACAGGGCAATGTTGTTTTCTGCACCGAGCAGCCCATAAAGCTTCTTCAAGCGTTGGTAGGCTTCTTCCGCACCTCGCACATCGAAATAATCCTGTTCTTTGGCCAGAATAATCACAGGCTTAGGGGCCATCGCCGCTAAAAAATCACAATGATCCAATCCGAGGGCCAGAGCGTGCGGTGGGCATTGCTCCGTATCGGCCGGCAGCTCATTCTCCAAATTGCGGCGAAAGGTGGTTGTAAAGCACGCCGGAGCTGCCATCGTCCATCGCCGTTCGAGCCCACACAACCAAGTCGTCATCGTGCCACCACCTGAGTTGCCGGTGATACCAACGCGTTTGGGATCGACTTCGCTGCGTGACAGCAGATAGTCCAATGCTCGAATACCATCCCACGCTCGCCAAGCACCCAAAGACTCGCCGACAAGAAACTGCTGATTGCCCGCATGGATGTGTTCGCTGACTCCAACTCCAATTCGCGACTTGGTGTCGTCCTGTAAGTACTGTAACCTTTCACCTTGGCCGATCGGGTCGAAGATCAAGCAAACATGTCCCAACCGAGCGAGTCCTTGCGCAAACGACTGATACGCTTCCGCGGCTTTGCCATTGCTTGAATGTCCGCAGGAGCCAACCACTCCTGGGAACGGCCCCGTTCCGACTTTTGGGATATACAAGTTGGCAGTGACTTGAAAATGAGGGCGACTTTCAAAGATAACTTTCTCGATACGATAAGCGTCCCGTTCGACAATGCCTGTGATTTGCGGATTGAGTGGCGTTCGCTGAGGCTCAGGTCCAAAGCATTCACGAATCTTTTTCTGAACGTCGAGGACATACTTCTCGGCGTCATCCCGGTTCTTGAGACTCTCGATCTTTTGAACGTGCCGAATCGCCGCCGCTCTTACTTGGGCAACGTACCAATCGTGCAGCATTCGTGGATAGCGATTGAGTGGAGCGAAGCCTTGCTGCGCCAAGGCTGACTGTGCCCATTGTCCGCTCAATGCTAACACGCCCATTTGAGCCGAAGTGTTTGCGACCCACGTACGGCGGTTTAGCTTGAATGAACGACTGCAGGACTCGGACGGAACCACGATAGACCTCTCACTTCAAAACGCGGAGCTAAGTAAAACTTTGGATCGGGCAAGCCTCATTGTATCGGCTTGCGAGGTCCATGTGGCCCCACCAGCGAGACCTTCGTTGAACGCAACCGCAACAGAGCGTCCCTGCCCCAATGACCTCGCGTCGTTGGACAGCGAGTTTGGCCTGCTAAACCTAAAGTGCTTATTGGGTAAGGGCGGTACGACGGACTTCCAAGTCCGTCGATGGGGAATTCGACGGACTAGGAAGTCCGTCGTACCATTCACGGTTAGCCGACCAAACTTGGCGACTCATGACACAAGGTCATGAGGGGCAAAAACAGCCTGCTCGGCGGCTTGCTAGCTCCCTCACGTGAATGCTTTATAGTATAGTTCGTTTTTGAAACTACTTTCCATTCATCACCGTGCTCTCAAGCGTGGGCAAACGGTGTTTTAGGTACGCACCCTATGGGATTGGCTAAAGCCGCCGTACATTTGTTGATTACAGAAGCTGCGAAGCGACCGTTTTTTGGCTCCGTGGTCACACTGGGGAGACAACACGTCTACGTGACGGCGTTGGAAGCCATTGAGATCGCTACCAAGCACAACGTGCGGCTCAAATCGGTTCCTATCGAATTGCACCGTGAACCTACACTCGCAAAACGTGGGTTTGTGTCCGACGATTGGTTATTCAAAAGCTTGGGGTTTGATGAAGTCGTGCGAATGGACGTCTCAGACTACGAATCATCCGATCTGATTTTTGATTTGAATGAGTCCCAAACGCCAACGTCTCTTTTGAATCGCTTCGACCTTGTTTTGGATAGTGGTACGTTAGAGCATGTTTTTGACTTCGCGGCAGGACTGCGGCACTGTGTTCGAATGGTCCGACCCAAGGGCAGGGTGATCCACTTAACGCCCTCGTCGAATTGCGTGGAGCATGGCTTTTACAGTGTATCTCCAACGCTCTACTCGGACTTTTACTCTGCCTCAGGGTTCACCATCGATCGTGTTTGGCTGTGTGAAATCCCCCTCGATCTACCGCGTGGTACTTGGAACGTATTTGACTACGCAAATTCGCCTGAGCGATTCATTTCTTTAGGTCAACTCAGCGACAAAATCTGGTTCACTTTTTCTGTAGCGACGGCTAGCCAATCCGTTTTGCCCAAAATACCTCAGCAATGGATCTACACTAAAACTTGGTCGGAAGCCGAATCGGCTCAAACGGACAATCCCGATTTGTCCGCAAATGCTCTCAATCAATTCGAGCAAGGTTCACGTAGCCGACGGCTTATCGACAAACTGGTACGATTTCCCTGGCTTCAATCCAAAGTCGTTGGGCTGATTCTTCGATGGAGAAAACGGATCCACCAAAGCCGGATTCGGAATCGAAAAATCCCGTATCCATTCGTCGGAAAGTTCTAGTCGCACATGCGAATTACGATCGTTGCATTGAACGCATTTCCGTTGATCGAAACGGGCAAAAGTCGGAATATCGGTGGCTTAGAAACATTTGCCTGGAATCTTGCTCAAGGCCTCGCGGTCAATGAACTGGATCAAGTTCAATTCGTCGTGCGAAGCGAACGCGCCTGCATTGCACGAAAGCATCATGGCGTTCAAGTCGATTTCATTCACGAACCATGCCGCGAAATCCGTCAAAGTGTTTCCAAGGCGATCGAAATCGATTCCGCCAGGAGAATACCACGCATCAGAGCTTGGCAACCGAGTTTATTATGGAAGATCCCACTGCTCGCCTTTCGGAAAGTTTTTTTCCCGAGATATTCGGAGGCGAAATCGATCGCCGCTGCCGTCGAACGTTTTGACCCAGGCGTAATCGTGACGCTGGGTGTCAATCAGACTTCCGCCATGCTTGGTGAACTCGCACGGGACCGAAACATTCCCATTGCTCTCTGGCTTCAATCCAATGCGGATTTGGATCGCAATCTTTTTGACAATGTTGGATTTGTTGATAGGTACGGTGTTCGCAGCGAACACGCTCAAGCATGCCTCCGCCTATGCCGAAACATCGTTTGCCAAACGCAAACTCAATTCCGCCGATTGAAGGAGATGGAATCGATTCAGTCCGATTCTCAAACTCAGCCGGTTCACGCGATACACCTTGCCAATGCGATTGACACAAGTGCCTTTCCCAATGCCGAAGCAAGCCCCGATCGCCGAAACGGTGTTCTATGGATCGGACGCGCCGATCGTTTCCACAAACGACCCCACCTTGCCATCAAAATCGCCGCTCGCTGCCCAGACATTCCATTCACCATGATTCTCAATCCGAGTGAAGACGCGGTCTATCGCGAGATTCTCAATGTCAAGCCACCCAATGTCGCTATCTTGGACTTCGTGCCCGCCTCTGAGATGTCCAAGCGAATGTCGAATGCGTGGCTCTTTTTATCCACAGGATCTGCAGACTACGAAGGATTTCCAAACGTGTTTTTGGAGTCATCGGCAAGCGGCACACCGATCCTCTCGCTGGAAGACTTCGATGAGTTCCTGTTGCGATCTGGTGGAGGATTGTCTGGAGGGGGCCGCGTCGATCAAGTGGTTGAAAATATTCTCCGACTCCACTCGTCCCCTGCGGAATGGATGCAATTTTCAAGAAATGGAAGAGCGTATGTTTGCGTACATCACGAGCGAAGTGCTATCGTGCAGAAATTTCGAAGGTGGTTGGAAGCGATTGTTTTAGCCCATCGGGCTTAAACAACGGCAGCCCGCATAGTCGCCTTTTGGTAACCCGACGCGTGACGGCTCGTTGCTTTAATGGACTGTGATACGGGGTATTCGAAAGTGGTATGGTCGTCTCGCCCATGAATTCACGAGCGAGCGCGCTCGTGCCACGCGATGGTAACCCGACGCGTGAGCAAGGGATTGCAGTCGGCGCCTCGCTTACGCGTCGGGTTGTCAAATTGCGAAAACGTCCCAGGCTACTTTTTACTAAAGTTATGGACTATCGCCGCGATCCCACCCACCACAAAAATCCCCGCTCCTAACATGAGCAGCAAAAGCGCTAACTCGGATGCACCAATTCCAACCATGATTATTTCCCAGTTATCATTGTTTGTTGCGAATGCAATAAAGCCGCTGATCGGCCCGGATCAATAGTCGGTCGCCAGCAATCGACGGAGTCGACAAACAAAGCTCGCCTTCTGCAAGGCTATTTGTATGCAATATCTCCATCGAGTCGCTTTCGCGAAGCACAACGCAATCACCGTCTTCGTTCAGGCAAAAGATTTTGCCATTGTAGCACCAAGGTGAAGCGGTGAACGCAGTGCCCCTTTTTAATGCCATGCCGGTGTAGAGCGTTTCTCCTGTTTTGGCTCGAAAGCATGCTGCCGTACCACGGTCGTAGAGCACAAAAAGCCGCTCCGCATGAACAAGCGTACTTGGATTATAGGGAGCTATCTTCATGCTCGACCAAGCAATGAACTCATTGCTCGTTTCGCCATCCGCCAAAGTCAAATCCCCTTTTGCTCCGGGTTTTACCGCATAGAGCGCTTTCACTGGATCCAGTATGTAACCCGAACTTACAATCAATAAGCCATCCACTACGTAGGGTGTTGCAATTGTGATACTCGACATTCCCTTGATCGACCAAAGTACATTGCCTTTCAAATCATAGCTGCGAACTGCCTTGGTTCCCGCGGTGACGATTTCCGTGCCGCCCTCATGCGACCAAACGAAAGGGGTGGCCCAATTGCTCTTTTCGTCCCGATCCACGCTCCAGAGTTTCTTACCACTCCATTTGTCGATCGCAACCAGCATCGATTGTTGGTCGTTGTCGTTGACATAATAGAGCACATCGCCGTGCAAGACGGGTGACGCAGCCGTTCCCCATCCGTTTCGAGTCGGCTGTGCGGGCAGATCATAATTCCAAAGTTGCTTTCCCGCGAAATCAAAACAATAGATCCCGACGCCTCCAAAACAAACGTATACATGCTTGCCATCGGTAACCGGTGTCTCCGATGCGTAACTGTTTTTCAAATGAATAGGTCCGGTCGGAGTTCCCTCGCGGACCGTTTTCTGCCACTTCGTCTTGCCCGTGGTCAAATCCAGGCAGAGGACTCTCCATTGATGCTTCGTTTGCGGTACGCTGGGCCGGTCACCACCGAAATACAGCCCCTTCTTGAGAGGTTCGGTCTCGGCAGAATTGACGACGCTAGAGAGGAAAACATTGTCTCCCCATACGATGGGTGAACCCCAGCCTCGGCCTTCGATCTCGGCCTTCCACTCCACGTTTTCGGTCGCGGACCACTTGTCCGGCAATCCGCGATTCCCTGATACTCCGGTCGAGTCACCGCCACGAAACTGCGGCCAGTTTGTCGGGGCCTGTTCCTTCGAATTCGCATGGGGGGCTCCAATCGTCAATATGCTGAAAGCCCAACCCCAACAGAAAGCCAATTTTAACAGGTGGTACATGATACATATCTCATTTGATGCGAGGTTTGCAGAGCGCTAAGGATCTTCCCGGTAGACATCTTTGCAATAACCCCCGGATTGATCAATGGGAATGTTTACCCAGGGAGGCGCTGCGCTCTGCCCTGGGCTAGGCTGTGTAAGCCCGTTGGGCTATCCAACCCATTCGCCCTGCGGGCTGCCGAACACCTAGCCCTGCGGGCTGCCGAACAACTACCCCACCGGGCTGCCGAACACCTAACCCGGCGGCTTGGCGAATCATTTGGTTTGGCTTTTGCATTTCGCCCCGAATGGGGCAGCCACAGCTTAGCCCAGGGGCTTTCCACAATGGGGGCTAGAACTTGCTATCTCACGTGACTCGACTACCTTATGTCCATCGGCGAAGCTGGTCGAAAACGGACTCGCGAAACCAAGAAAAGGCGTCTTTCATCGTGCTGAACAGAATTTGCATTGCTCTTCTCCATTGCACTCTCGTGTACGTTTCCCTCGGATGTCATTCACTGCAAGCCGAACTCATCACGCTCTTTGACGGCAATGGACTGCCTGCCAATCAACCATGGCTTTCCTACGCATCATCGGGCGGGTCTGCGACTCAAACCGAACAAACGAGCGGCGTTCGGTTGGTTACGGACCTTGCTGCCAGCGCGGGGTACAGCAATTACACACCGTTGGCAGCTCTGAAAAACGGCACTTTCCCAAGCTTAAACCGAACAAACGGTTTTGAATTGAATTTCAATGTGGCTGTTTCAAGCGAAAATCATTCCAGCAATGATCGAGCTGGGTTCTCCGTCTCACTAATCGGAAGTGACGTGCGCGGAATCGAACTAGGATTCTGGGGCAATCAAATATGGGCCCAAGAGTCATCGCCGCTATTCACGCATGGAGAAACCATCAATTTCGACACAAGCGTCCAACGTGACTACCGTCTTCGCGTGCAAGACAACTCCTATGCATTGTTCTCGGGCGGAAATCAGTTACTTGCGGGATCGATTCGCAACTACACAGCCTTTGGAGCGCCACCGTACATATTACCCAATTTTGTATTTTTGGGAGACAACACGACTAGTGCCGGAGCCGATATCACCTTGGGCGCAATCACCCTCCAGTCTAACCTCGCTGCGGTCCCGGAGCCATCAAGCCTTTTCTTTCTGTTGGCAACATCCACTTTGGTCGTATGGCGAAAGGTCTTGGGTCGACGTCGTTTCTCATGCCAGGCTGACGGTTGCGTCCGAAAAGATTAAGATGCGACGGCGGATTCTTACGCCATCTACCTTGCCATCTAGAGTCTAGTCATGCAACTCAAACCATTCTTTGTCCGTGTTCGCACTGCGATCGCACTTGCTTGCGCATCGATTCCGCTTTTGCCTTGGAACCCAGGCACCGTCAGTGCTCAAGAGACCGCGCAGGTGCAGCCAGTTGTTAAGCCGGGAGACAATCTTAAAATCGAAGGTATTCCTTCGATTCCTGGTTCACTCGCCGACACAGTTCGAAAGTACACCGAAGCCCGTGCCGCGGCGGTCCTGGATTGGCATCCAACCGAGCGTTCCATGCTCATCTCCACTCGCTTCGCCAACTCGAACCAAGTCCATCGCGTCTCGTCGCCTGGTGGAGCAAGGTTTCAACTGACGTTTTTCAGTGAGCCCGTGGGTAACGCGATCTACGAGCCCAAGGAGGGTAAATATTTTCTGTTCACCAAAGATGTTGGCGGAAATGAGTTCGGACAAATCTTCCGACAGGATGTCTCCACCGGCGAATCCACTTTGTTGACCGATGGTGGACGATCGCAAAATGGCGGTTGGGCTTGGAGCAACAGGAAAAACCTGATCTGTTACGGCTCTACACGACGCAATGGCGCCGATCGCGACCTTTGGATCATGGATCCCACCGACCCCAAGTCGGACAGACTCGCAGTTCAAGTTTCCGGTGGAGGCTGGTCCGTTCAAGACTGGGCACCCGACGACTCGTCGCTTCTGATCAAGGAGTACTTGTCGGTAAATAAGTCAAGTCTCTCTCTGGCGGACGTTGCAACGGGCAAGCGGACGCCCCTGACCGACCCTACCAAAGATGTCGCGTATGGCGGTGCTCAGTTCTCATTGGATGGCAAGAGTGTTTACCTCACCACGGATGAACTCGGCGAATTTCAGCAACTTGCAATCCTGTCTCTTGCAGACAAAACGACAACGTTGCTAAGCGAGGACATCCCTTTCGACGTCGAAAGTTTTGAGTTATCGCACGACGGGACCAAGATGGTGTTCAGCGTCAACCAGCGTGGCATGAGTCAAGTTTTCGTCATGGATACAACCACGAAAGCAAAACGCCAAGTTCCAAACCTGCCCGTTGGTGTTCTGTCGCTCGGTCCATGGAATGCAAAGGATACCGAGTTTGCCGTGACGATATCTTCGGCACAGAGTTCGTCGGACGTTTTTAGCATTGATGCCAACTCCCTGGCTCTAACACGCTGGACGAAAAGTGAAATGGGTGGCCTAGTCCCGAGCGAGTTAGGAAACGCCGAACTAGTGGAGTGGAAATCATTTGATGGGAAAGCAATCAGTGGATTTCTGTATCAACCACCCAAGAAATTCGCCGGCAAGCGACCCGTTATCATCAACATTCATGGTGGGCCAGAAGGCCAATCGCGACCCGTATTTCTAGGCCGCAATAACTATTTTCTGAACGAACTGGGATGTGCGATCCTTTTCCCCAACGTGCGAGGCAGTGTTGGTTATGGCAAGTCCTTTGTGAAGCTCGACAATGGCCTGCTTCGGCTCGATTCGGTCAAAGATATTGGATCGCTATTGGACTGGATCGCGGAATCACCTGATTTAGACGCAAGCCGCGTAATGATAACGGGCGGCAGTTACGGAGGGTACATGACACTTGCGTGTGCAGTCGAATACAACAATCGAATCGCCTGTTCGTTGGATGTTGTTGGCATCTCGCATTTCGGCACGTTCTTGAAGAATACCGAAAGCTATCGCCGTGATCTACGCCGTGTGGAGTACGGCGACGAACGTGACCCCGAGTTGGCAGCTTTCTTTGAGAGGATGGCTCCCCTCAATAACTCGGGAAAGATCTCAAAACCGCTTTTTGTAGTTCAAGGCGGAAACGACCCGCGAGTTCCGTTGAGTGAAGCTGAGCAGATGGTGGCTCGGGTTAAATCCAACAAGAGCCCGGTATGGTATCTGATGGCTAGCGACGAGGGGCATGGGTTTCGAAAGAAGAACAATGCGGACTTTCAATTTTATGCTACGGTTCTATTCATCGAGAAATACCTGCTCGGCAAATAGGGTTCCATAGGCCGTCCCCAGCAGGTGCGACCTAACAGCGAGGGCTTTCGACACTGGCAGAACTGCATCGTATTATCTGTCGTTTCGTCGGTGTTGTTCCCTCGCAGATTTCCTCGCAGATTTCCTCGCTGATTCATGGCTAACCGCAGGACGGGATACAGACTGGAGACGATGCGTTCGATTACGCTAGGGCGAAGGTCAAACTACCACTGGCGTAAAGCCAGGTGGCATGAATCGAAAATGCCCCTCGGTTTACCCCAGAGGATCGTTACCTTCAATCTAGGGTAAGAGTCACAATCGCAACCAATCATCGCGGTGCATTGCAACGAACTCGTCGTCGTTTAGGTGGGGATAACAGCGATACACACGATCAATCTCCTGTTTTTGGCCAGGACTCAAAGTTTCATCTTCATCGAGACACCACGTCCCCTCAAGAATTCGCTGACGTCTTAGTACTTCGTGTAGACCAGCAATGCACCCCCGAAAAGCATTGGCGGCATCAAAAAAAGCGGTATTGCTGTCGGTAACCTCAACTCCGAGCCGCAAAAGCTCAGACGATGCGTCGGCATTTCGACATCGATCTAGCAACTCCACGGCTCGCTTCGTCCAAACCGACCAATGGCCCAGCAAGCCGCCGACAATACGACAATTCCTACTTCCAAAACGAAAGGGAGTAAGTAGATCTGGCACAATGTTGTCGTCGTTACCCGTATAAAGCGCAATGTCTTCGCGACCGGAATCGATTACCGCGCGCACTACGTCTTGCGTTTGATAGCGATTGAAAGGAGCAATTTTGATCGCAACAACGTGTTCGATTTCAACGAAACGACGCCAAAATGCGTAGGACAGAATACGACCACCTACGCTAGGTTGAAGATAGAATCCAACGATCGGGATAACTTCAGCCAACGTCCGACAGTGGGCAATCAGATTGTCATCAGTCGCCTCTCGCATCGCTCCTAAACTTAACAAAGCGGCGTCGTATCTTAAATCGCAAGCCATCTGTGCTTCGGAGACGGCTTGTCCTGTTAGACCACAGACTCCGGCGATTCGAACAAGCGACTTCGAGGCGCGATCCATCTCTTCAGCGGCTAATTGAAGCACCGGTTTGAGTAGCCCAATCTTTGGGTCCCGAATCGCAAACTGGGTCGTGTGCACTCCAACAGCAAGCCCACCGACTCCGCTGGCGATGTAATAGCGAGACAATGCTCGCTGTCTTCGCTCGTCAAGTCGACGGGATGAATCGAGTGCCAAGGGATGCGCAGGTATCGCTTGACCTGCGAGCAATTGGGAACGCAAGTTATCCGTGTTCCGGACATCGTTGTTCCGGACATCGTTGTTCCGGACATCGTTTGGTCGCATTAGAGTTTCTTCGCAAAATGGATTTGGCGACACGCTTCCACAAAGCCACATGACGGATAAAGATGCTGCCCCACCTGATTGTTATCCATCGTCTCGATCATCGCGAACGACATTCCCTCCCGTCGGAAGTAGTCAAGAGCATGTTCGATGAGGAACCGACCAATGCCGCGTCCTCGCACGGACTTATCGACCGCCAGATTAGGTATGCGGCCCTTGCCTGCAGCATAGTCAACGCGCGTACTAATGTAGCCGAGAACCTTATCGAATTCTTGTGCAACAAAAACACCTGTCGGATTCACCTCGACGTCCTCGTCGACATGTCGCGCTTTTCGCCAACGCCAGTCATGGCCACTTAGCATACCTAGTTGGTTCTCAACGCTCTGGTCGATGGCAATGCCTTCAAAGCCCTCGATGGTTATGCGCTTTAGCTCATCGAGATCGCTCGCTTGATAAAGTCGAATGTTCATGTTTGGTATTCATCACTGCAAAAACGTGTAGCAAGGCACTCGGTGTCGTGATTTAAGGCACGGAGTGCCGTGCTGCAATCAACTAAAACTGCCCATCTGTTGTTTCAAAGTGAGTGGGCTTTCCTAATAGCGCACCTCCCTGACGCATCCAGTCCGCTGTCGCGTTGATCATTGTATCGAGGGACACGCTCGGCGGACCAAACAAGTCATACGAGCGCGACGCGTTCCAATGCCAGGCCGTGTTCCCCTCTTTTCCTTGAATAATAGGTTCGCGGTTTAACAGCTTTCCAAACCGCTGTGCCAAACATCGAATCGACACACGATCGAGCCCGGTGACGTTTAGCGCTACGGGCGGTGATGCGGCGTGCGCAAGACATTGTATGGCTCTCGCACTGGCGTCACCTTGCCATATTACATTCACCACTCCCATGGAAACATCGACTGGTTTGCCTGCGGCAACTTTTGTCGCAACATCGCATAACACGCCGTAACGCAAGTCGATAGCGTAGCAAAGACGGAAAAACAGAACTTGCGTGCCATGTTGTTTAGAAAAATGCGTAAAAACGCGCTCACGACCGACACAGGAGTTAGCGTACTCGCCGGGCGGTGAGAGCAGCCCATCTTCGCTTGCCCCAGGTCCATCGGCTGGCACCATCGAATAGACACAGCCCGTGGAAAAGACAACGATTCGAGACTGTGCATAGCGTTCCGCCACGATGGCTGGCACCAGTGTATTCATCACCCATGTTAGCTCTGGCGAATCGTTGGTACCAAATTTTTGCCCCGCCATGAATAGGATATTCGGCGAATCCGGCAACGCTCTCACCGCTTCTCGATCCATCAAGTCACAGGAGATGGTTTCGACACCATGCTGCTGAAGTTCGCTCGCAGCCTTTGTCGATGAAAAGCGAGAAACAGCGATCACACGTCGCTGTTCGTCCCCTATTTCATTGAATCCCCTTCTCACCATTCTTGCCAAAGTAGGTCCCATTTTACCGCCAGCACCTAGCACCACGACATCGCCGGTAACTGAGCGAAGTGTGTCCAGCACGCCCGATGTCGGGCGACTCAGCTCGTCCTCAAGCTCTTCAATGGTTTGGATGGTAAGTGAGCGGTAGACCACTGGTTTTAGCGGACTTTGCCGGTGGTGAGTAGCGCCTGTTTCAGAGTGGCGTCGGCAGGTGTACTGGAAAGCCAGATACTAAACAAAGCTTGCTTAAACTTTGTGCCAGCGACAGCGCCTTTGAGTTTGCCGTTCTTGCTCACACTCACCCCATGATTTGGAAGGTAGACCATATCGAAGGTATCTCCCTTTGCAATGGCTTCCTTGAAGCAGTCGCGGAACTCGTCAATCTGTTTGCGAATTTCGCGAGTGTCACCACCAGTCGCATTTTTGAAGCCCTCTTCCAACGAGTCAACGAGGCTCTTCTGGCTGACGAAGCTCGAAGTAATTTGGATGCGAATCGCCATCGGCTGATCGGCCGCGATGATTTGAGCAGCATTGTTGCTGGGCTGCGTCAAGTACAGCCCCGCAACATACAGCTCAAGCACCATCTTTGTTCGTGCACCCTTGCCATTGAGAACCAAGCGATGTTCGCCGACTTGAATCTGCGAAGGTAAGTCGCCAGCAACGGCAGTCAGTTCAGCGAGGCTTGAACCAAAAAGTATGAAGGCAAAGGCCACTGACTTCCACATGATAGTTTCTTCTGTTTGCGTTGGACTAACTCTACTCAAACCTGCAAGCTGGCGCTCATCCTACCCTGATCGGACTCTAGCAATTTCCCGGTGGAAGATACAACAGAAAAACTACGCGGTGGCAGGATTTTTATCTACATTTCTGAGCAGCAAAATACAGATAGCTGGCAAAGCTACCCTTGCATGCAACGAAAATGCCCCTGGGTTTACCCCAGGGGATCCTTACCTTCACGCTAGGGCGAAGGTCAGCTACCACTGGCGTAAAGCCAGATGGCATAACATCGAAAATGCCCCTGGGTTTACCCCAGGGGATCCTTACCTTCACGCTAGGGCGAAGGTCATACGACCACTGGCGTAAAGCCAGATGGCATGCATCGAAAATGCCCCTGGGTTTACCCCAGGGGATCGTTACCTTCACGCTAGGGCGAAGGTCATACGACCACTGGCATAGAGCCAGATGCAGAGCGAAAAAGGAGGTAGGAACCGTTTATGGACAATAGGGTCAACACCTTTTTACACCCCGAAACCCTTTTTTGAGGCAATTCGGTATCCTTTACGCTTTTCCTGGTTGTTTGAATTTGATTTTCGTTCGAAGAAAGGCTTGAAAATTGTCCAAAATTCTAGTGCTTTATCACTCCAACTCTGGCAATACTCAAAAGATGGCAGAGTTGGTTGCCGAGGGCGCCCGGCAACTTGAAGGGACAGAAGTGCGATTGAAAGATGTCTCGAACGCCGATCACAACGATCTGAAGTGGTGCGATGGCATCGCACTCGGATCACCGACCAACTATGGCAGCGTTAGTTGGCAAATGAAGCAATGGTGGGACCAGCAACCGATTGAAAATTGGGGAAAGCTTGACGGCAAGATTGGTTGCGTATTTACGTCGGCTGGCGCGTGGGGTGGTGGGCAAGAATGGACTTGCATGACGTTGTTGTCGATTCTCATTAACTACGGATTTCTCGTGTTTGGAGTGACGGACTACACGGGGGTGAAGTTCTCTGCCCATTATGGCGCGATCGCCGCTGGCCCGCCGGTGGAGGACGGAAGCCAAGAAGCTTGTAGGAGGCTTGGGCTGCGGTTGGCTGAATGGTCTGCAAGCCTCATCCACGGCCGCAAAGACGCTCATCCGCTGAATCAAAACTACGAGCGATTTCGTGAGCTAGGGAAATAAGCATTCCCAGGACGCGCCTACCATTGCGTTAGGCGCGCGATGACGTCAAGCAATTATGGTGCATTGCCTCAACTCGGACCGGTTTGACAAGCGTTTGACACGCCGGTGCATGATACGGACGCTTCGCAATGGTTTGGGTGACCGAATCGGATTGGCTAGCCCCCGTTTCGATTGCGCTGACGCCAAAGGCAGTAACCTGCCTCGTCATCGCAGCGGCAAGAAGCAACAAGTGTCGGTTGCTTGTTAATTAGGGGGGACCGTGATTAATCTGGCTTTTCTTCTTCTGCTGCGATAGACTCAACCCATGGCCGCAACAACCTATCTCGATCGATTTCTTGAACCAATGACAGAGGCGTTGACACCCGAGGTCGCACGCGTCATTGCCGACCTTCGTGTCGATCCAGAAACAGAAGCGGAGGTGCAACGACTTCGCGAGAGAGCGAACGAAGGTACGCTGACGAGCGAGGAGGAGGCTGCGTACAAGGACTTTGTCGAAGCGGCTGATGTGATATCCATAATCCAATCGAAGGCTCGACGTTTTTTGGCTCGTCATAGTTCTTGACATGGAAGCGACGACCAAAAACTTGGTTAGGCAAAGAGCGGGCGATTGCTGCGAGTATTGTCATCTTCCTCAGGACGCCACTCCATTCATTACGTTTCATATCGAGCATGTGATCGCCAAACAGCACACGCCGGACGATGATAACCTGGACAATCTGAAACGACTGGCACTTGCATGTGACCGTTGCAACCTCTTCAAAGGCCCGAACCTTTCGAGCATTGACCCTAACTCCGGCGAAATCGTCAACCTCTTCAATCCCCGAACAGACAGTTGGAACGACCATTTTGCAATTCGTGATGCAAAGATTGTCGGGCTAACTCCAACGGGCCGCGCGACTGCACGGCTACTCAACATGAACGACAGTCGTCGGGTCGACCTCCGCGAACAGTGGCTCGATGAAGGTGGCCAGATTTAGGCCCGCATTGGGCGAAGTTAAATCGACGAAATCGGGTAAGAAGGATTCCCGTTGCCGGGTACCCTCCTCACACCACCGTACATGCGGGTCGGCATGAGGCGGTTCAATGAAGCTGAGCAACATACGTTACGCCGGAGCGTCGAAATACCGATGATCAAGCCTTGACTTCCCTATCGGCAATGCCGTTGGCCCATTTGACCAGCGAAATGGGCTACAATCAATCTTTCGTTTAAAGGCGAGTGCGTCTGAGAATTACTAGTTCTCTGGAGATAGTTGTGAACTCAAGAGCATTACGATATGCAACCTTCGCTTGCGCTACGGTGGGTTTGGCGCTTCATAGCATTTCCTTCGTGGCCGCACAGGTGCCTGAGGTGAAAGCCCTACGTGAACTTGGCCTCGTTGTCGAGCTTGAACCAGGGCCTCCAAATCGAAAAGGAGACGAATTCTCGAAGATCAAGAATGTCTGTATTCCTCCGGATTGGAATGGTAAACTGGAGTCACTTGACACACTAAAAGAAATCCAGCCTAGAGAATTCGGACAGCACACGCTCTATTTGCTTGGCCCTTCCAAGATAACGTTCGAAATGGTGGAACCAATCGCAACTCGACTTGGTTGGAAAGTGGGTCGCTCGCCAGCAGTCTTTGTTGGCATTAACTGGAATTATAAAACGCCACCATTTACGGTCTTGTACGTAATTCCACATTCTCCAGCAGCCCTTTCCGGAGTAATAAAGGGTGACACGATCAAAAAGGTAGGAGTCGAAGAAATCCGTGATTACGCAACGTTTCGAGATTCGCTACTAAAATATTTGCCAGGGGATGAAACTGTTTTGATGTTGGATCGGGATGGGAGCGAGTTAGAGCTAACGCTGAAGCTGGCGGCTCTCCCCAGTAACGTCAATCGACCAGAGAACTAGGAAATGCACGCAAGTCGCCGAAAGCGTGCCGTGCCAATGGTGAATCACTCGCGGCGACTGCGAGATTCCCGCTCCCAACTCGCTCCGGTTTGACACGCGAAGCACACGCCGGAGCGTCGAATTGGTACAAAGGTAAGAGGTTTCCTTCCCCCTCCGCCTTTTTTGTTGCACCCTAAAGCTCGAAAGATAATACGCTGATGATCAACCCTCTGGTGCGAATCGTAACGCTCCTCGTAATCGCGGCATTGACGCATACCACAAAGGCCACCGCGCAAGACCCGGTCGTCGTCCCGGACTTTACCAAGGGCGCGAAACTCCCGATGGACTCGAGGCACGATTGGAACCTCGGCCCGACCGGCCTTCGCGGCTGGATCTTTTGCGACAGGTTGGTGACCACAGACGCACGCCAGATTTTGATCACGAAAGTCGACAAGGGTTCTCCCGCCGCCGACACGTTTCAAGTCGGCGACGTGATTCTCGGTGTGGGTAGCAAGCCGTTCTCCTTCGACCCGCGCACGGAACTCGGCAAGGCAATCACGACGGCCGAATCGAAAGCGGCGGGTGGCAAACTGGCCCTCACTCGCTGGCGAGCGGGCAAATCGGATGAGGTTGTGCTCAACCTGCGCGTGCTGGGTAGCTATAACGCGACGGCCCCCTTCGACTGTGACAAATCGAAACTCCTGCTCGATCAGGGATGCAAGGCGCTGGCGGCGCGGATGTCGCAGCCGGACTACATCAAGATGGACGCCATCCCTCGGTCGCTGAACGCAATCGCCTTATTGGCCAGTGGGAATCCCGAGTATCTGTCGCTATTGAAGAGGGAAGCTCAGTGGGCCGCCCGCTATTCAAACAAATCAATGCAGACTTGGTACTACGGCTACTGCATGTTGTTCCTCTCCGAATACGCTCTGGCTACTGGCGACGAGTCGGTGCTGCCGGGACTGAAGCGGCTCGCGCTGGAAGCAGCCAAGGGGCAAAGTGCAGTTGGCTCCTGGGGCCACGGATTCGCCATCCCCGACGGCCGCTTGGGCGGTTACGGCATGATGAACTCACCCGGAGTGGTGTTAACGATCGGCTTAGTGCTGGCACGAGAGGCGGGGGTGAAGGACGTCGTCGTAGATAATGCGATCGAACGCAGCGGTAAGCTATTGCGGTTTTACATCGGCAAGGGAGCGATCCCGTATGGCGATCACTCTCCGTGGATGGAGGGGCACGAAGATAACGGCAAGTGTGGTATGGCGGCGGTTCTATTCAACTCGCTGGGCGAGGCGAAGGGTGCCGAGTTCTTCTCGCAAATGAGCGTTGCCGCGCACGGTCCGGAACGCGATTGCGGCCACTGCGGCAACTATTTCAATATGCTCTGGGGGATGCCGAGTGTCGCCCTTTCTGGCCCAAACGCCACCGGGGCGTGGATGAAGGAGTTCGGTGCCTGGTACTTTGACCTGGCACGCCATTGGGACGGAAGCTACCCGCACCAAGGCCCTCCAGAAAACGAAGACGACAGCTTCGAGGGTTTCGATGCAACTGGCACTTACTTGTTGGCCTACGCCATGCCGCTGAAGAAGATTCGGCTGACCGGCGCCGGCAAGTCCTTTGTCCCGAGCCTGAACGCGGTGGCTGCGGAATCCCTGATCGCCGATGGTCGTGGATGGGACAACAAAGACCGCAACAGCGCGTACGACAAACTCAATAATGATCAGCTCGTCGAGCGGCTCGGAAGTTGGTCGCCGATCGTTCGAGAGCGGGCCGCGATGGCGCTCGGCCGTCGTCAAGAGGCGCCGGTTTCAGCAATTGTCAAACTGCTCGACGCTCCCAGTCTCGACGCTCGCTATGGTGCCTGCCAAGCCCTGCGCTCACTTGGCCAGCGGGCCGAGCAAGCGATGGCATCGTTGCAAAAATGCCTTAACGACAACGACCTCTGGCTCCGCATCAGGGCGGCAGACGCGTTGGCCAAGATCGGGCCGGCAGCCAAACCCGCGGTCCCGAAGTTGTTGGAGTTGCTTGCCGAAGTGGACAAGGTAAATGATCCCCGCGGTATGCAACAGCGTTATCTGACGTTTGCCCTGTTCGATGGCGACGGAATGCTCGGTGGGTCTCTCAACGGCGTCGACCGCAAGACGCTGTACAAAGCGGTGCGGGCTGGCCTAAAGAATGAGGACGGCCGTGCCCGAGGAAGTCTCAGTTCTGTCTATCGGAACCTTTCCGCCCGAGAGATCAAGCCGCTGTTGCCCGCCATTTATCAGGCGATCACCGAACCCGCCCCGAGTGGTGAGATGTTTGCTGACGGAATTCGGGTGGAAGGGCTTCGCGTATTTGCCAAGCACGGCATCGAAGAAGGGATCCAGGCGTGCGTCCGCTATACACGGCAGCAGAACCCGTGGGAAAGCCAGATACGAACGCCGGAACTGATGAAGATCCTACTCAGTTACGGCACCCATGCGAAGGCCGTCATACCGGAACTGACTGAGCTCGCCAACTACTTCGAGAAGGATGAGCCGGACTTCCCCGAGCAACTGATGAAGCAGAAGGCAAAGTCCGTACGAGAGACGATTCGAGCTATCGAGGTATCGAAAGAGACACCGGAACTCATCCGGCTCAACAAGGAGCCTGAAGCAAAGGAGCCTGAAGCAAAGAGGCCGGGCGTTGATTCCGCGAAAGCTCCACTTAAAGTATTCATCCTCGCTGGCCAATCGAACATGGAAGGGCATGCTGAAATCCGCACCTTTGACTACATCGGCAAAGATCCGGCCACGGCACCCTTGCTGAAAGAGATGCGCAATCCCGATGGAACGCCTCGCGTATGTGACAAAGTATGGATGTCCTATTTGACCGGGCCTTATGATGGCAGTGCAAATGGCGAGGGCTTGGGTAAATTGACCGCAGGCTTTGGCGCACGAGGAGACCAACCCACTAAGGATGGCGGAAAGATTGGGCCTGAGTTCACCTTCGGTATCACTATGGAGAAAGAGCTAAGCGAACCCATCCTGATCATCAAGACCGCTTGGGGCGGCAGGTCGCTCAACACCGAATTTCGCCCCCCCAGTGCCGGGCCATACAAGCTGCCCAAGAAGATTCAAGATGAGTGGGACAAACATCCGAAGGGTGCCCACGGTATTCCCAAACTTGAGGATCGAAAGAAATGGCAAGAAGACAAGGATGCCGCCTCAAGTGTGTTTTACCGCATGATGGTTGAGCATGTAAAAAAGGTGCTGGCAGATCCCGCTCGGGTTTGCCCAGCCTATGATCCCAATCAGGGCTACGAACTGGCGGGTTTTGTATGGTTTCAGGGTTTCAACGATCTCGTCGATGGTCAGACCTATCCGAATGGCAATTATGACGAGTACTCGCGCCTCTTGGCACACTTCATCCGCGACGTGCGCAAAGACCTTTCCGCCCCGAAGATGCCATTCGTCATCGGCGTACTCGGTGTGGAAGGTGAAAAAAACGTCAACTTCCGCAAAGCCATGGCTGCACCGGCTGAAATGCCCGAGTTCAACGGGAATGTGGTTGCGGTAGATACCGCACCTTTTTGGGATCGTGACATTGAGGCCGCAGAACCAAAGCAGGGCGAGTATAACGAAATCGTTGGCACGGCTCATACATTGAAAGCAGATGGCACGCTCGATAAGCAACGGAAATGGGATAAATTCTGGAAGCCGATTGGCAAACCACAGCCAGAGGAGCGAAAATGGCGTTTTGTCACGGTCGATCCCACCGAAACGAAGGACAAACTGAAAGAATTCACCGATAGGAGATTCCGTGACATCACACTGCCAGCCGGTATGGAGAATTGGGTTATGCCTGACTTTGACGACAGCAAATGGACAGCGGGCAAGGCACCCATTGGCAAAGGCATATGGAAGCACAGCGGAATCACGCTGGACAATTATTCTTCAACATGGGGCAAAGAAGAGTTCTTGCTCATGCGATCCACTTTTGAAGTAGATAACCTCGACTACGATGCCTACCGTATCGCGATTTTGGCGAGACAAGGGTTTCATGTTTATTTGAACGGCCACAAAATTCACAACTACATCTGGTGGCTGGATAAGCCGCAATACAGATCCATCGTCCTCGATAAAGAACAGACTCAATATTTGAAGAAAGGGAAGAATGTCTTGGCGGTTTATGCCAATGACCAATACTCCCCGAACTCCCCAGAACATTATGCCGCGCTCGATGCATGGCTTGAGGGAATCACCAAGGTGGATCAGGAGAGGCTCGACCTCGCTTTGAAGGAAATCCTTTCACCGAAAGACAGAGAAGCACTCAAGGGCGCGTCCAATGGCGGTTACCACTATTTTGGTAGTGCAAAGATATTCGCGCAAATGGGAAAGGCCTTCGCCGAAGCAAACCTCAAACTCATCAAAAAGTAGGAAACAAACAAAACGGCGGAGCCTGTCGCCAGTTCCATGCGATCGCATCCATCTTCACCAACCAAATGAACCATGTTGGGTGCATTTTTTTTCAATTCGACACGAATTCGACTTCCTGGATGGATTCTTGTCACACTTCGTGTTTTGAATAGTGTTATGATCTTGTAGTTAGCCCACCAGATCCCCACCAGATCCCCACCAGAGCTTGCCAAATGCTTAGATACCCAGGACTACAAAACCTCCGCATTTCTGAAGGTTTCTCGCGCCGTAGTTTGCTAAATATCGGCAGTTTGGCGGCGCTGGGTACTGCAGGCGGCTGGACGTTGCCGTCTTTGCTAAAAGCTGAGAGCGCGGCGGGGATAAAGAATAACCCCAAGTCGGTCATCATGATCTATTTGGTCGGTGGGCCGCCGCATCAAGATATGTTCGATTTGAAACCCGACGCTCCAAGAGAGTTCGCTGGTCCCTGGAAACCGATTGCAACCAGTGTTCCTGGCATGGATATCTGCGAAGCATTTCCGCGACTCGCACAGATGGGAGACAAACTGACGATCATCCGGTCCCTGGTTGGTAACCAAGCGGATCATGATGCTGTGCAAGTTTTCAACGGGCATCACCCAAAGAAACCCAAACCATCTGGTGGGTGGCCGCAGTTCGGTTCCATGGTCTCCAAGGTCCAGGGGGCTCACACGCCTACGACACTACCGTTCGTAAGCATGTGTTATCAATGCACACACGGTCCTTATAACGAACCAGGCCCTGGTTTTCTCGGAGCATCGCACGATGGATTTCGACCGTTGGGGCCAACTAAGCAGGACATGGTTCTAAACGGCATGTCGTTAGATCGGTTGGGCGATC
The DNA here is from genome assembly GCA_945875845.1 of Pirellula staleyi DSM 6068. Classification (GTDB taxonomy): domain Bacteria; phylum Planctomycetota; class Planctomycetia; order Pirellulales; family Pirellulaceae; genus JBKCUI01. The sequence goes on along the minus strand of CAMCMB010000018.1, from coordinate 29,495 downwards.
GGGTGTCACTTCGGAGAAGTCTTGACAAACTAAGACGAGACATTGATACAACCATGAGCATGACCGCCATGGACACTTTCACCGAACAGGCGATGGGAATCCTTGGTTCATCGAGGCTTGCAGAAGCCCTTGATCTTTCAAAAGAGGACCCCAAAGTTGTTGAACGCTATGGCAAGGGTGATCCAACCCTATTCATAGATAGCAATGGAGCACCGCGTGTACCGCAAAGTCTATTGGTGGCTCGCCGCTTGATCGAAGCGGGAGTTCGGGTGGTCACTCTCAATTACAGCAAGTGGGACTGGCACGGTGGTACGAACGCCGAGGGGCGTGCCAACAACTCAATCTTTGTGCGAGAACAAGAGGAGTTCCCTATTTTCGACCAATGCGTCAGCGCGCTGGTGGAGGATCTTCATCAACGCGGTCTGTCCGATGACTGTGCGGTGATTGTCTGGGGGGAATTTGGGCGAACTCCGAAGATCAGCAACATTGTGGGGCGCGACCATTGGCCGCAGGTTAACTGTGCATTGATGGCTGGCGGAAGAATGAGGCACGGTCAGGTAATAGGAGCAACAGATCGCATTGCAGGCGAAGTGATTTCAAGGCCGGTCAGCTATGGCGACATCTATGCAACTCTGTTTCATCATTTGGGAATCAACGTCGATCAGACCACAATCACCGATCACAATGGTCGCCCACAATACTTGGTCGAAGATGACGGCAAGAAGCTACGGGAACTGATCTGAGCCCGGCGCGTATTACAGTGTGACTTCGATTTCGGTTTTCATCGTATGGACCTGTCCTGGCGAGATTTCGACAAAATTGTTACCTACATTTGCGGTCTCAATGCAGACCATTCCCGTCCACTCGTTGTCGCCGAAGTCGGGCATTCTCGCGCTCTTCTCAATCCATGGATTCCATATCACCGTCGAAAGGGAACCAGCTTTTCGAATGGTAATTGTCCTGCCAAGTTGCGGATCGTTCAGGACACAGTTGTCAATCGTTTCGTTGTATACGCGGTCCGTCTCTTGAGAAAATTGAATCGGCTCACCCGACGCATCCCGTTTGGCTAAAACACCGACTTTGTCGAGGTATGCCACCGACTCCAGCCCCGATATGGATACTTGACGAATGTCTCCAACACGCAAATAAGTATGTAACGCTTCTTCAAAACGTCGCGAGGCAATCGCGCCTGCAGTAAGCGCAACGCTCAAGACCATTCTCAATGACTTGCTAAACTCGACGCGAAAAGACAGTTCGAAATCGGTACTCTTTGTCCTTAAATCAAGCGAAACACCTCCGTCATCGAGAATTCCACACCCGACCAAATCCCATTCCTTTAAACGAGCCCAACCATGTCCCGGCAATTTCGCATCGGATGGATGAGGTCCAAACCAAGGAAAGCAAATCGGAACTCCACCGCGAATCGGCTTGTCGAATTCGAAGCACGAGAATTCACTCATCCAAAGCACAGACTCGCAACCTGCTGGTTGAAATCGAGAAACATGAGCGCCATGCAAATAAAGTTCGCCCGTCGAAACAGCGGTTTCGATCGCGATTCGGATCATTCCGCCATGCGCCGTTTCAAACCGAACACCTGGCACCGAAAAGCGATTCGCAAGTTCTTGTAGCTTCATTTGTTCATTTTGCTTTCATGGAAAAATGGGGAATGGATTATCGTCGCCTTTCGCTTTGAGACTTTGAATGAATCCCAGTTGACTCACCGGACGGCTTGCGCCGTTCCGCTATCAAAAATGATAGCGGCAGGGCGCAAGCCCTCCGGTGGTCGACCCAAGCATTTTTTCCACAGCCTAGTATCCCAACGGTACCAGTCGAACGCTCTCTCAGGCATTCGCTGCCGTGAACGCAATAACTTCATTCAATGTACTCGCTTGGCATGCAAGCATGACGACTCGATCGAATCCCAACGCGCAGCCACACGCGTTGGGCATCCCGGCTCGCATCGCATCAAAAAGCGGATTTTCCAACGGCAACGCTCCTTTCCCATCGTCCATTCTTTGCTTGTTCGCAACCACCGATCGCGCCAGCAATTGATCGGCGTCTAACAACTCGTGGTAACCGTTGGCAAGCTCGACACCTTGAAAAAAAGCTTCATAGCGTTCCGCTGTTCGCGTGTCCTCATCGCAGACACGAGCCAAAGCCGCTTGGGATGCAGGGAAGTGCGTAACCAAAACAGGTCGCTCCAATCCCAATGTCGCCTGAACCCGTTCCGAAAAGATCAGATTGACCCAGTCGTCCCAATCCGAGGACCAATCTTTCGTCGCAACCAAGTTTTGATCAACAGACCAACGCCCTAAATCGATCGCGCTAGACGAGAACAAATCCAAACCTGTAGCTATTCGAAACGCCTCGTCAAACCGGATTCGCTCCGATGAGCTTGTACCTAGAAGTGCACGAAGCAAATCGTCAAGCAGGGTCAAGCCGTCCTCGAACGTTGCGGCGACGTCATACCACTCCGCCATCGTAAACTCGGGGTTGTGATTTTTTCCCAGTTCACCACCTCGAAAGACAGGGCCTACCTGATAGATACTCCCAATCCCCATGCTCAGGAGTCGTTTCATCGACTGCTCAGGCGAAGTCTGCAAATACCAAGTGTTTGCAAGCTCTCCCGGCAACTCCATCACCAGCTCAAGTGGGTCGAGATGCCGATCGATAATGGTGTTACGACTTAGGACCGGCGTTTGAACTTCGGTGAAGCCCCGTTCATCGAAGAAGTGCCGCAACGTTCGCAACAAGTCAGCCCGTCGTTTCAGGTTTTTGACCGGTGCTTGCGTTTGGAAACCCATTGTAAACCATTCTCACGGGCTTTGCCCTGCCATTTCATTGCTTGGGAGGGTGAGGCTCCTGCCGAACCATGGCGTCGTGAAGCTCGGCAGGAGCCTCGCTCTCCCATTACGAACTCGCTCTCCCATTACGAACCATTCGGGAGGGCTACCTGATGGCTTCACTTGTCCCGAATTCGTACGGCTACGCGTACGAAACACGGGACCTCGTCGGATCGCAATTAAGTAGGTTTAACCGTCTTTTCGATACTGCCATCTTCTGGCTGCTCGTTGTATTTCGCTTCTGGCAACGATTGAGAAACCGGTGCTACCTGAAACTCGATTGCAAATTCGTCCGGATCTGCCTTCAGAATCGAATCACCCTTGATCGTCGTGATCTTGCCAGCTTCCACGATTTTGCTGATCACGGTTCGTTCGAGGATCTGGTTGCGGAGCGCATCCATTTGACCGGTACGCTCTAGCTTCGCTCGAACTTGACGGGCAGAGAGATCGCTTTGCTCGGCAATGACTTGAATTTCATCTTCGTACTCTTGCTCCGAAGGTTCGATTGTCAGCGACTCCGCAATCTTCTCCAAAACGAAGTGCTCACGAAGTGCGGCTTGTGTCAGCTCCTCTGCGTTTCGTCTCATTCCGTTGATGACCGACTTGATTTGATCATCCGTGAATCCGTTGCGACGTAAATCGAGAACGCGGCGTTGCAGTTCTCGCTCAGTTTGCTTGCGAACCAACGAAGGTGGTAATTCCCAATTGGCACCTGCCGTTAGCGTCTTGGTGATCTGCTCTCGGAGCAATTGGTTCTGGTAATAGTCCGCTTGTTTCTCAAGTTCGGAACGAACAAAGGCGCGAAGCTCTTCTGGGCTGTCGAAGCCGACGGACTCGAGCACAGAACCGCTCAAACCTTCAACGTTAACACGTCGTATTTCAACGATCTCGAATTCGACATCCATCTCGGCACCGCGAAAGGATTCATTCATCGATGTATCGGAAACTTTGACCGTCGTGGTCATCGTATCCCCTTCTTCGGCACCGACCATCAATTCGCCGATGTTTTCGATGATGCAATCCGCCAAGCTCAATCGCTTGCGAAGCGTGATCACCTCTTCTTCAATTTTGCTAATCTGTCGACCGTTTGAACTAAAAGTTGCGTTGAGGACCACTCGGTCACCCATCGCGGCTTTACCGTCGTATGCTTCGCCCGGCGTGACCCTTTCGAGAGTTCGTGCTAATTGGTGGTCCACTTCGGCGTCTGTCAATTCGAAGACGGTTTTGTCTAGAACGAGACCTTGCCAGTTGGGAGTGTCAAATTCCGGCCGCACTTCGATCTTGAACTCAAACGTGAAGTCGCCAGCATCCGGGAGTTTGACGGCTCCAAAGTCCATATCGGGTTCGGAAATCGCGGAGAACGACCCGCCCTCAGTAATCTGCTGCAGGCTATCCATCACCAGACTGCTCTTAACCTGGTCGGCAACCGTCTTTCGAAATCTGTTCTCAAGGAGCTTCCGAGGGATTTTTCCAGCTCGAAAGCCAGGTAAGTCAGCCTTGGGGGCGATCTCGTTGAACGCGTTTCGGAAATAACGGTCCATCTCGGTCCTTGGAATGGTCACCACCACATGCCGTTGGCAAGTGCTGGGCTGATCAATCTTCACTACCATTTCCAACTTGGAATCTGGTGCCTTGGTTTCCGCAGTCGCCATGTCGAATCAAACGTTCTAGAGGGTACAAAAAAAGGGCACAATCAAACAGAAAAGCGGGCGATGGGATTCGAACCCACGACAACAACGTTGGCAACGTTGTGCTCTACCCCTGAGCTACGCCCGCAAAAGGAACCTGTTCGATCATGCCCGTTGCGTTTATCTTTCCGGAGGAGATGCCCCACGGCACGATCGGCTAACGGCCCATTTCTTGAATCGCTAACTTGATCGCGGGACGAAGATTATAAGAACTGTGGGCACCTCTGCAAGGCCGTTATGGAACCATTTTCGATTCCTGAGCAATCATTTCCCAAATCGGGCTAGACCTGCGTGCTCCAATTTCATACGGAATAGCAGTGCTGGGCGGTTTCCTCCTTTCAAGCGGAATGCATGATGCAAAAACAGATTTTTCACTCCGTGACCGTTGTTGTGTTGATGTTTAGCAGTTTTACCGCGTCCGTAGGGTCGGCACAGGAATGGAACTGGAATCCACTTTCCAAGTCCGCCTGGAGTCGCGATGCAAGTCCGCTTTACACCAATATTGCCTCGTCGGAAAAAACATCCTGGCTTCCACAATGGCAATCTCCAAAAATGCCATGGTCGAAAAGCCCGCCGGTCAGATCCTACCCCAAACCCAAGACATCAACATGGGACAAAGTAAATAAAACGTCAATGCGATGGTGGAACAAAACCAAGGACTTGTTCGACCCATATCCTGAGCCTAAGCTGCCGAAATACGATCCGCCATCCGGAAAAAACCCAAAGTCGAACTGGTTCGGGGGAATGTTTCAACCAAAAGAACCACCGAAGCCCAACACGCTCTTAGGCTTTCTTGGGCAAGAACGCCCGAAGTAAGTAGGCACCGACCCAGGATGCGGGAAACCAATATACCTCACGTTCGCCTTGCGTATGCCATCCGTAGGCTAAAGCGGAACCACTAAAGCGATTTCGCTACCGACGTTCTGTACGCCGACATTGCAGGAATGATCCCCGCCAGTGTTCCAATCAAAATCAATCCAGGGACAATCCAAGGTTCGAGAGCGGAGTTGATATTGAAAAACTGAATCCGAACCCCCGTTGCGGATTCAGTCCAAGCGTTCGCCAACGGACCGACAGCGTGCCCCACCACCCAACCGATGATTCCCCCACCCAGTGCAATCAATACCGATTCCACAAGAATAATGAGCGTCACGTGATCGCGCGATGCTCCGAGTGCTCGCATGACCGCAATGTCCCGCTTGCGCTCACTCATGCTGTTGTAAATGCTGACCAAAATCGAAATGGCACTGACCAGACAGACCAGACTCGTGAGAGCCAATAACGCCCATTTGATCGGTTGAATAAATAGGCCGAGCAAACCCGAAATCTCCGCAATGGGTGAGATCGCCTGCGCGAATTGCGTCTTGTTCACTTCCTTTTGAAGCCCAATGGCCCTGGGTCCATCCGACTTGATCAGGATCGCAGTCACCTCTCTCTTTTCAATGGGTAACCTCACTTTCGATAAGGGCGATTCACGTTCGGGCGCCACAATCGTCCCTTTCTTCTCAATGCCTGACGCTTCATCCCGATCCGGTGCAATGTGCCCTTCGAGCAAATAGAAGCCTTCGATATTGACGAACGCGCCTCGATCATTAGGAGTGCCTGTCGGAGCCAAGACACCGACAATTCGAAAGGCTTGATCATGCGCAGTCCCGCCAGCTGCTCCATGAGATGCGAAAATCTCATCGCCGACTTTCAATTTCATTTCCGCAGCAACCTGCGAACCGATGACCGCCTCGAAGTATCCATGTTCCACCGAATAATCGACGAAGTTTCGGCCTTGCGAAAAACGGTAATCAAGATCATTCATGTCCCCATGCTTCAGCAAACCAAAGTAATCGGGAGTTGTCCCTATGCATCGAAACGATCCAATGTAGTCCCCCATGCATAGCGGAATGGCAAACCCGTTCTTCATCCTGGGAGCATAAAGTCCAGGCCGTTCCGGATCTTTGAGGACACCTCCGATGCGCTGGAACTCTTTTTGACGTTCGTCGCCCGGCAGGTACTCCATGTAGTAGGAATAGGAAATATTCTCGACCGGCTGACTAAGAAAAAAGACGGTGTTGAATGTCAGTTGGATCGAATTCCCTTTGGCACCCACGATCAAGTTGTATCCCACATTGCTGGTTCGTTCGAAGGTCTTTTCGACGACCCCCGATATCGTCAGAACAATCACTACCAACGCAACTCCGAGAGCCATCGAAAGCATTGTCAGTGCCGTCGGCAATTTTCGATAAAGGAGATTTCTCACAGCGATGGAAAACAGATTCATGAGCGTTAACGTTTTCGTCGGGAATTTCGGTTGTAAGGAACGATCGTACCCATCACGGTTACATCGCCGCCGCAATGGCAATGGCGCGGTTGATTTGTTCCAGGCGTTCGACGCGTTCAAAACGCTTTGAAATTTCGTCGCTGTGGGTCACCAAGAGAATTGCGACGATGTCTTCCCGGCATACTTCCTGGATGAGTTCAATGATTCGATCTTGATTCGCAGGATCTACGTTGGCTGTCGGCTCGTCGGCCAACAAAAGTCGAGGCTTGTTGGCCAATGCGCGAGCAACAGCTACGCGTTGTTGCTGCCCGACCGATAACTGGTTCGGCATGTAGTTCATTCGATCCGCTAACCCAACCCGGCTCATCAGCTCTTTTGCGCGTTCCAAGTTCATTTTCTTTCGCGCGAAAGTCATCCCAAGCCGCACGTTTTCAAGAGCCGTAAAGCCAGCAAGTAGATTGAACGTTTGAAACACATACCCCATCTTGTCTGCTCGAATTCGATCGCGCGCCGATTCCGAAAATTTGTTGAGCTCCATACCGTCGAGTTTAATCGAACCGCTATCCGCAGTTACAAGTCCCGAGATCAAATGAAGAAGTGTCGTTTTTCCACCGCCGCTTTCGCCTCGCAAAACAACTTGTTCACCCACCCCAATATCCAGTCGAGGAATATCGATGATGGCCAATGCATTGCCCGAGGGTTCGGCGTACGATTTCTTTAGGTCTCTTATTTCTAGCATTCTGGTCCTAAAATCCCGAACTCACCCGACAAACATGAAGCAACCGGACATACGTTTCAAACGAGGCCAAAGTTCATCGTCAATGGAAGTTATACGGTAGTGGTGTTTATCGATTCTTGTCAAATTTCTTGCCCCGCATGGCGCGTTGAATCTCGCGCTGCGCATCGGCCTTCTTCAATGTCTCTCGCTTGTCATGTGTTTTTTTGCCTTTGCATATCGCGATGACGCATTTTGCCACTCCCCGATCCGTAAAGTAAACTCGGAGGGGAATCATCGTCAGACCACGTTCTTTGGCGCGGCCAGCAAATCGCGATAACTCACTGCGATGCAAGAGCAATTTGCGGACACGTTTCGTCGGATGATTCCAAATCGACGCCTGCCGATACTCATCGATCTCACAACCCACCAACCACATTTCGCCATCCTTGAGTCTCGCATAAGCTTCTTCGATCGAACATCGCCCGTTGCGAAGGCTTTTGACTTCGCTTCCATGCAGCACAATGCCGCATTCGACCGAATCAAGGATTTCGTATTGATGACGTGCCTTGCGATTTTCCGTAACGGATTTGTGCGTAGGTGCTGCTGTCGCCTTGGGTTTGGCCGGGTTCGGATCCTTGTTCTTCGGCTTGTTGTTAGGGGCCGTCTCCTGCGGTTTCTTCTTGTTCAATGTCTATTGGCTCACAATCTCTGGCAGCGGTGGGAATTCGAAAACGGCAAAATGGTCGTTGAACTCGTTGGAGGACGGATAGAGGATGGGCAGCAAAGGGAGTGACTGATTTGCCACTCGCCTGTCTAACAAAACATATCGGATTCCGTACTTCTTGTGCAGATCCCAAAGTTTTTCGTCTGTCCAAGGTTGCAGTATTTTCTTCTCGCCGAACTGATACGCATCCGCAAAGCGTTCGCCCCAATGAACCAACGCTTCCGCATTTTGGGGAACATCTTTCCAGCAGACAAGTTCGGCTCGTCCCGTATGCCATTTAAACGATTGCTGCCGCCGAGGTGTCAACCATAGTGCGTTCTCATCCGTATGTCCTTGAATCCAATCGCAGACTCGCAACCAATCGCGATATTGATTGAGTTGGTCACTTTCGCTGTCCGACTTCGAAACAAAGTGGGCTTTGTCCCCCGCAGGAATTCCTTCGCGGAAGTTCGAGGCAAACCGATCGCCAAGCAAAACTCCACCTGGCACAAGCAACGCTAGCCAAGCCACAACGCGAAGCAACTCGGGATTCGGGTCGAACACGAGCTTTCCATACGCAAACGATGTTACCAACGAGCCAATCAACATTGGCAAGGCCACATCATTCCATCGAAACCAATAGAATCGTAGCAGTTTTGCCGCGATTTTTGCGTCAGCAGCGCCAAGCGTCAAATCGATAAGCAAGCCAACGATTGAAATCGCGAGTGCGAAAAGCCCGCAGCCTAGGATCCATTGCATTCCGCGTGGCAAACTGGCGAACAACACCCGCCATGGAACCCATAACGACGCGAGAAAATTTCGCCCGACGCGATCGCCCGATAGGGCTACCCGTTTCGCATCCCTATCTTGGCCACTTGCCTTTTCCTGGCTCCCTTTGCTGTCCTCGTTAAATTGCCATTTTGATCGAAGCGCAACGCAGGCAAGCATTCCAGCCACCAAAAGTTGCACTCCAAAGCCTTGCCATCGCTCCCAACTAAATCGAGTTGGAACGAGGTGATGGCCCAATCGCTGGTAAGCTTGCATGACGGCACTCTCGGTCGAAAGCCTGGGGTCCGTCCCCCAATCGATGCGGATTGCAGGAATTACGCCTACCAAGACTCCAACCGCGCAAACAATCCAACCAGCTCGATGCAAAGCAAGCCACTTTCGAATTGTGGACCAGCTTGTCGGTCTCCAACTCGTTGGGTCCAAAATTTTCTCGCGATCTGCGCGATCCAAAAGGAAGGAAATGCACGCGACGCAGGCGATCACCCAAATACCCACGACCACATGAAAAGCTGCCGCCGTTCCTAGCGATACCCAGGCCAGCAACCAGCGACGCCGAATCGCCATCGCTAGACCCATAAAAACGAAGGCATATGCAATGCCCTTCGACTCACAGCCACCAATGACCCATTCCCCCGCCCAGTGCCCCCAATGGAGTCCGGCAAGCCAAACCAAGGCCCAAGCACTTGCTACCAGAGACGCGTTTTTCACGCGAACCGACCGCCCGTTTATGTCGCCAGTCCAAAGGGAATGTCCAAGAAGTGTCCAACCAAACGCCAAAAGAATCCAGGTGATGAACCGTCCAGCCCAAACGGCCCAAACCAACGGCATGTATTGCGTCAAGCAACCAAAAGTCGCAAAAAAGAGCCAATGTGCATCTCCGGACTCTAAAAACAGATCCCCTTTGCCAAATCCAGGATTCCAGAAATGGGCCGCCTTGGTCCAGTAATGAGGTTCATTGATCGCGGGAACGGCGCTGCCTGCATAAAGGAAGAAAATGCAAAGTACCCCCAAAAAATCAACGAAAAACCAATCATTCCAGGACGGATTGGGCAACTTGTCAGCGTCGAACGGGTCGGCGTTTTGTTCAGAAATTTTGGAAGACATGAGTTTAGAAAGAGTTAGGACAACGTATTTTCGCAGGTGAACAACTTGGGTAGGCGGGCATTTTCTGAGAGCGTTTGAAAATCAGAAGGTGGCGGAAAGTGGGCAAAAGAATAACGATTAGGCGACAAACGCCAATCATCCAGGAAAATTTCCGGAAAATCTGCTTGACAGCCCTTCGTTTTTCTTGACTGCCACCGTGTTGCACTTAGAGTTGAAGGGAACCGAATGTGCTGTAGGCATTCGCACAGTAGTTGATCATCAGCGTCGCAAAGCGAAAGTCTACTAGATTACAGGATCAGGAGTTGGGTATTTTGCCCAAGGATTAGAGGAAGGGAAGTCATGCTAGTATTATCTCGAAAGAAGAACGAGAGCATCATCATCAATAACGAGATCACTATTGTTGTGGTCGAGATTCGTGGTGATAAGGTCAGGCTTGGAGTCGAGGCCCCACGGGAAGTGCCCGTGCACCGTCGTGAAGTTTTCGACGCGATCCAGCGAAATTCAGAAGAACAAGTTGTCGAGCAAAATCAAGAGACGGAACGCAGAGAAGAGTCCTAAACCAACGTTTTCACTGGACTTTCATTTTTTGTAGCCGGTTCGTTCCTCATTCAAGGCTTTTCTCTCTCGTCTTGACAGAAGATCTGCCGACCGTAAACTTTGCTCCAGCTTCGAGCGATCCAGAGTTCGAATTGCTATGGCCCCGTCGTCTAGAGGCCTAGGACATCGCCCTTTCACGGCGGTAACACGGGTTCGACTCCCGTCGGGGTCACTAGGTTAGGTATCATCAGCCATCCGGCACCATCAGAACCCAGCAATTCGCTGGGTTTTGTCGTTTCTAGGATTGGCCCCGAGGGTTCAAGATGGTGGGCAATTGGGGAACCGGTGGGGGAACGGAAAACAGCCGCCGCCCCCCAATGTTCATCGGTCACTTGCAAGTAATGTTTCTCGGCCACCTTGCCAGAATGCCCCAGCCATTTGTTCACAACATGATCCGGGAACGATTCTTGTAATTCCGTCCGTCGGGTTGATCGCAAATTCACAAACAATTTCGGCCATTGCTCAACCTTGGCTATTTCTAAGATTCTTCCAAGTTGGGTTCGAAGGTTTTGCGTCTTGTCTCGATACCGCCCCACGCAGTAGATAGCACCGTCCGCAGCCAAATCATCAGACTCATTCAACGCCTTGCGAATCTCTGGAAATATCGGAACGAATCTCAACCCCGTCTTGGGGGAATCGATCCTCAGTTGGTTTCCATCCCAATCAACATCCGACCATTTAAGCCCCAGCACTTCCGACGGACAACGCAGGCCACCGAACCTAGCTAGGGTAAAGATCAATCGCCAATCCGCATCGGGGCACGCCTCAAGCACTTTGGCAACAATCGCCGGGCCGATGAACCGTTGGCGTAATGTGTTCGACTCATCCCCGCCTTTCAGATCCGCAAACGGGCTTTCACTCAACAATCGATCCTTCACCGCTTCCGCCAACATGGTCTTGGCTCGCTTGCCATGTTTGGAGCTAAAGTTCTTAATGCGGACCGTGAGCTATCGCGTTGAGACCGCTACACCGGTGATCGCCAAATTTCATAAGCAGGCAAAGCAAAGGCTGACCCGTTGCACGGCCTTTACGCAAATTGGGTCGGTAACAAGAAGCTCGTTGTTGAATACGAGTACGACCCAGAACTGCGAGACACGGTCGCTGCGAATCTCTACGCAACGGGCTTCTTGCCAAACCTGCGGCGAGCGAAGGCCGAGCCCGCCAGCCCCATGACCATTAGACTCAAGGTTGCTGGCTCGGGGACGGACTGGGTCGAAATATTGAGGATGTATTTTCCGTCGAGAGGAATGTCAGGTCCAGGAAATCCTGGAATTCCATTGATTTCGCCGGAATCGCCGTAAAAAGCGAAAAACCCTGAAACGCCAACCGTATACGTGCCCGCGGACAAATTCAAAGTCAGGTTCGAATTAAATTCGTTAACGCTCGGGTCGTGATCTCCAAGGTCGTACGTGGAATCTTCATTGAAGTCCAAAAGAGTTCCGGTTGAATCCCAAATACCGATCATCGTGTCGAAACTGAAAGATCCGTTATAGGAGTCGATATCTAGATGCGTTGTCCCACCAAATGTCGAAAAACGGTAGTAATCTCGGATGGAGGCTCCGGCTGCACGCGTAATCTCAACGTGCGGAATCGTAAGCGAATCTTTCACGTTCAATAAAAAGTTCGTCGTGAAATTCCCGTCGACGTTTTGCGCTGCAGCGTAGGTTCCAGCGTTCGTTGACGTTACGAACCCCCCGCGCACCTGCGAAGCCATCGTCCCTACCACCAAGCACGCCCAAAATAAATATCTTGAAACCATTTCTGAACGTCCTTTTAAAAGATGCATTTATGGGAACGCCGAACGAACACTCCGTCATAAATGGGCAACGACCTAGAGTAATTCAACGGCAAGTGGTTCGCAACTAGGGTATGTAAAAAAAGCAACACGAACGAGGCTTGACAACGGGACACCCGTCTTTGGTGATTCGTTGTTCGAGATTTAATGCAGAGATGCCATTCGTTGCACGACGCTCCGCGTCGTGATTCTTACGACGCGGAGCATCGTACAACTTAGGGTGCACCCCAAAACTAAGACTGGACTGAGCACTGTGGGGTATCAGTAACACCATTAAAACTATCAGAACCAAGCAATTTGCTTGGTTTTTTTGTGTCTGTGCTGACGTTTAGATACTTACTTGATTGCTCGGTCGAGCAAGTTGCGGGTGATGCGTTGTACGCGTTCATCTGGGCCATGGGGTCGGGACCAATGGGACCAGGGGAGCATGTGCCCCGGTGGACTTGATAGACCTTGGCACCAAAAAATCGTCGACGCATTAAAAACAAAATTGCCTTTAGGACCGGGGTAGATGGTAGCCGTCCATTGCTGCGGATTGACCCCACCCTGCAGTGCCGTGCCGGCTGCGACAATCTCGAGTCCATCGATTTCCGGTGGGTCACCGTGATACTCCCAACCGATAAGACCTGGGACGCTATCACCCTTGTTCATTCCGGTTCCTTCAAACATCCAGTGCGATGGTTTGGTAACGGTCCATTCGCCGCCACCATTGACTGGGTCGACGTTGCGTGAGCCCATGAGAAATCCTTCATCCGGACCTCGATGGGGAAAGGGACCATTGTCGCGCTCGCGAGCGACCGCAAACTTGTAATCGCCACCATAAGGCCCACCGCGAAACAGGATTCTATTTTCGCGACCGTCGTAGCTTTTGCGAAAGGGGGATACCCAACAGACAGAGTTTCCGGAAAAGAACAGAATGTCGACACCCGAGTCTCTCATTTTGACGACGCTCTCGTACTGACGGATATCCCAGTATTCGTCATGGCCAACGCTTAACATCGCCTTGCACTTGAGACCCCGATCCGGAACCAGCATGTCACTGTTCGAGCAATAGCTTACGTTGTAGCCTTGTTGTTCTAGCCAAAAGGCAAACGGGAACTCGAAACACAGCCATTCCCCCGATCCAACCGACTGCGGATTCTCATAAATCTGCGCATATTTACTGTACGGTCGGTCGAAGCTGACATCCGCCCACGGCCCTTGATTTCCTTTGGGATGCAAGTAAACGGATGTGTCGACCGGCCAGCGATTGTACGCTTGCCAAGTATTATCGCTGACTTGAAACAAGATGTCGGCAGGACGATCATCGCGTACGACAAACACAACATAGCTTTGCCAGTAGTCATAGGGCTTCTCCTCATCCATGGTCGTCAATCGCCCTAGATAGACGCCGCTAACCCAATCGTTGGGAATGACGATCGATGCGGAAGCTTCCCATTGGCATTCCACAAGGCGGCGTTCCCCATCTGGCTCAGGTGTCTTTTGCGTGCGTCCTACTATCGGGCCGAGTGTCGTCATCAGTCGAGCCCCACGTCCGCCATAATACCCCGTTCGAAAGATCTCGATTTTGAATGGTTTCGCAGGGTTCGTCGAAACCATGAAGTCAAGTTGCTCCCCTGCAGAAACACTCTGACGCGAGCAATAACCCTCGATCCAAGGGGAGCGAAAACCTAGATTTTTGTCTAATCGAACACGTGTCAGTTGCCAGTCACTGGCCCCGGATTTGTTGTTTTCCTCCTGAATCGCGTTTAAGACCGCCGCATCGTTGGTTTGTTGTGCAACCAACGATTCACCCAACAATCGGATCTGCAGGACGATCGCGATCGAGCAACAAACAAGGATTTTCTGGAATGGACACATGTCGCCTGACCCCAAGTGCTTTCTGTTAACGATCATTCCATTGGAACTCGCGGACAATTACTTGGCCTTGAGATACGTTGCGTTGAGCTTGTCGCATGACCAGAGTAGCCCCCTTGTGACAAGATCCAAATAGCGAGCGTCGGATACCGTGTCATTGTTGTGTCCGAGTGTTGTTGCAAAGACCTTGGCTCGGTCACGGTAATTGTTTGTCCATACGATTGCAAAATCATTGGTGCTCTCAACACCTTGTCGATTTTTGACCGTTTGCTTTCCTCTTGCCAGTGCCGTGGCGGATTCAAGCAGTTTGCCTGTGCTGTTGTTGTAGAGCTCTTCGTTAATTGTGGTCCAGCCTGTCAAGCCTTTGATGATCGGGTTCTCGTTCGCTTGATACTGGATTTCGATCGGCGCTTGAGGTCCATGTCCTGTCGACTGAAGTCCTGTCAATTCAAACCAAGGCGTGACGCTTTGTGGATATCCTTCGCTTCGGTAACTATGCATACCACAATGCAAAATGACTGCGGGAATGCCCATTCGATGCGGCTCGAGGATGCGGTTAATAAGGCTCAGGTCCTTGACGTCGGCCGAGCACTCGTCGTGAATGACGACATCAAAACCGTTTGCCCAAGTCGGCGACTCATAGATAGAGTTCAAGTGACTTGTCGTCTTGTCCGTGTCGAAAGCAATAACAACTTCAACGTGAGCCCTTTCGGAAATCCCTTTCGACAAGATGTCTTTCTGAACGGCGTAGTCGTGGCAGCAACCGCCAAGGACCAATAGTACGCGAACAGGTTTTGTCTTCGGCTCATCTGCAAATGCCAAATTCCCACCGAGAATGATCGAAAGCAAAGCCAGGAAAAATGGCACCGCAAGCATGGTACGGACTTGAAAAAACGATGTCATAAACGGAATCCTTGTTGGAAAACTTTGCGTGAGAGGTATGCCGAACCAATAGGTTGAACCGCCTGCGCGGCGCAGGGTCCACATTATCATAACAGCCAATCTTGGGGCGTGGGTCAAGATCCCCATCCAAGGTCACATTCGCTTTTCACGAATCCATTCTAGTTTTTTCCATTCTCGAATCGAAAATGCGAGACCTTGAGACGGTGAACCAAATCAAGGAATCGATGGTAACCGCAGTGAAAGAGGCATCGCCCACTCGGGTCATGATCGACTTGCAGCACGTTGAGTTTATCGGTAGCGTTGGTTTCTTGGCATTCTTGGCGCTCCGCCGTGAGCCGAGTATCGAGAGCGTAACACTATGCGGCATGGTGAGAAATGTTCGAGAATTGTTTTCCCTTTGCAAGTTGATTCCCGACCAAACGATGCAGAAAGCTCCATTTCAAGTTGCCGACTCAGTCGAATCTGCCATGTCCAAGTACCGAGTGGGATAGCCTGCTAGCCTTTTAGCCTTCTAGCCTGTCGCAGCTCCATTTTCGGGTTGCGTGCCGCAGGGGCGTTTTCGGACCAAGATGTGTTTGCCAGCTTTCATAGGCAATCGCGACGAGAAACGCTAGCGAAAAGCGAGATCGCTAGTCGACCGTTTCGTTGCGGTCTGCCGCTCGCCTAATCTCAGTTCACTTTGGTGAATGAACTTGTTTTTTGTTGCGATTATTTGTTGAAAGCGAACTGGAATTGTCGATCACTCCATAAACGTAGATCCGATTGCTCTAAAAAGGGTGTGGCGATGAAGTTCAAGATAAGCTGTGGTTTGCTCGGAGTGTCGATAGCCGGTTCATTGGTCCTAGGCACAAGTTCAGTTCAAGCCCAGACTTTTGGAGTTGAACTTCATAACACTCTGATGCCCGCCTCGGGTGCAATGGGAGGCGTCAGTATCGCTCGCCCCCAGGATTTTTTGTCAGGAGTGAATGGCAATCCAGCATCGCTGACACAATTCAAAGGGACCCAGTTCACCTTCAGCGGGGCGTGGGCCGAGGGTACGGTTAACCAAACCCAAACGGGCAATATACCGCTTATTGGACCGCCGCTAGTTGAGCCTTTTTCTGCGAAGTCCTCGGCACCGGGTTCAGCGGTTGCCAACATCGGCATATCCCAAGATATCAACGAGCTCGGTTTGCCAGTGACGCTCGGCGTCGGTTTCGTTACGTCGAGCGGATTCTTGTTGAACTATACGCAGGAACCAGCAAGCCGGGGAACTGCCTCGGGAATGTTTGTCTTCAACTTACCCGTTTCGCTCGGCGTCGACTTGACCGAACGCTGGTCGGTTGGAACATCCGTCGCGCTCGGTATCGGCATTCTCGATGGGCCGTTTGTCGGTGCGAGCAGCATGGTGATGGACTACGCGCTGCGAGGCACCCTTGGTACCAACTACAAACTCAACGACTGCAATACTGTGGGAGGCTATTATCAAACAAGGCAAAATTTCGACTTTCCAAATGCTTTCATTTTGTTGCGCGGCCCTGATCAGATAACTCGCGACGTGGCGTTGGACTTGCCTGAGAATTTGGGATTTGGTCTAGCGAATACGGCATTGATGGATGGGAAATTGCTCTTGGGAGTCGATCTGCTTTACAAGCTTTGGGAGAACGCTGATACCTTTAAAGCCATCTACAACAACCAATTTGTAGTTCAGCTTGGAAGTCAGCTTTCTGTCGGTAAGTATCGCTTTCGATCCGGTTATGTGTGGGCCGATAATCCAATCGATCAAACGCCGGGCTCGGATATCGGTGGCGTAATACAGCCTGGCGACATTCGAGCGGTTCGCTACACACAGGGGTTGCTAGCCGTCACTTCCCAACATCGCATTTCTGGTGGTATCGGTATTCAAGACGTATTGCCAGGAATTGACATGGATATCATGGCAGGCGGCATGTTTCGAAGCAGCGAGCAGTTAGGAGATTTCACTTCCACTTCCATTGCGAGCTACTGGATCGGTGCGGGACTAACCTGGCGATTTGGACGAGGATCGTGCGATCGTCTCAACATACCGAATCAATGGTGCGGGAACAGCCAAGGTGCAGTGCCTTCCCCTAGTACTCTCTAGAGACTACTTTCCGGAGCAGCAGCACGCTTGATACCATCTGGCGTTACACCAGTGGTAATTGACCTTCGACCTGGCGTGAAGGTAACGTATGAGTAGCATCCTAATTTTCAATGGATCCAGTCCACATTGTTGAGTCTCGCAAGTGCAAGGATCAAGGCCTGCGTGCCCGAACTCCCGTAGTCCAGAGATTGAAGATATTCGTACATTTTCTTGGCGTGTTCCAAACCGGGCAACTTCAAACCCAGTTTTTCCGCTTCTTCGATCGCAATACCGAGATCCTTCACGATGTGATCCACGAAAAATCCTGGCGAAAAATCGCCGCTCAGTATCCTCGGCGTCAAATTGCTAAGCGACCAACTGCCCGCCGCCCCCGTCGATACGGATTTTAGAACAAGTTCTGGATTCAAACCACTTTGTTTGGCGTAGAGTATGGCTTCGCTAAGTCCAACCATGCTTGCCCCGATCAGAATCTGATTGACGACTTTCGTATGCTGCCCTGAACCCGCAGGGCCATGATAGACGAAGGTTGTTCCTAGAAGCTTCCAAATCGGCATCAGGGTTTCGTAAGCCGATTGGTCGCCCCCGACCATAATCGAAAGTCTCGCTTCGCGCGCTCCAATGTCTCCACCGGATACGGGGGCATCCAAAGCAGCCACGTTTTTCTTCATCGCTTCTTCGGCAATTCGAATGGCCAACCCGGGCCGACTCGTCGTCATGTCCACCATCACACCGCCAGAGCTAAGCCCAGCCAGAACACCATGCTCGCCTAACAGCACTTCCTCGACATCGGTGGGATATCCCACCATCGAAAAAACGACATCGCTTTGTTTCGCAACATCCATTGGACTATCGCAGCCAACTGCACCTGAGTGAATCAGGTCATTCATCTTCTCAGGCGAACGATTGTAAATTGCTAATCGATATCCAGCTTTGAGTAGATGGGAGCACATGCTACGCCCCATGACGCCGGTACCAATCCATCCAAGTCGAGTCGTTTCAGGGTGTACCAGTTCCA
The DNA here is from genome assembly GCA_945875845.1 of Pirellula staleyi DSM 6068. GTDB lineage: Bacteria > Planctomycetota > Planctomycetia > Pirellulales > Pirellulaceae > JBKCUI01. The sequence continues at coordinate 11,110 of CAMCMB010000018.1, read as the reverse complement.
CTTTTTGTTCGCCTTATATTAAGCTCTGAGTTTTGCAAATTCGTGATCGAGTACGCCCGTGACGAGAGATGTCAAACGAGGCTCCGCATCATTTGCAATCGCAATGATCTTCTGTACGTCTGCTGGCTCAAGCGCATCGGGCAAACACATGTCGGTGATGACCGAAAAGCCCACGCAACGCATTCCAGAATGGACCGCCACAAGCACTTCCGGCACCGTCGACATGCCAACCACATCCGCTCCGATCATTCGCAAAAAACGATACTCAGACCGTGTCTCTAAATTCGGACCGGAAACGGCTACGAATACTCCTTGATGAGCAACAATGTCGTGCTTCCGAGCCGTTTTGAGCGCCGCTTGAATCAACGACAGATCGTATGGGTGACACATGTCCGGAAAGCGGGGACCGAGCCGATCATCGTTGATACCGATAAGAGGATTGTCGCCCATTAAGTTGATATGGTCGTCGATGAGCATGATATCGCCCGACTTGAAGAACGGGTTCAAGCCTCCACACGCGTTCGATACGATCAGCAAATCTGCCCCCATGGCCTTCATCACTCGGACAGGCAGCGTAATCTGCTTGAGCTCATACCCCTCGTACATATGAAATCGCCCCTCCATCGCCATGACGGGCAATCCGCAAAGCATCCCACACACAAGACGTCCGCGATGTGAGGTGGCTGTTGATTTTGGGAAGTGTGGAATATCACCGTATTCGATCGTCGCCTCGACCTCAATGCGTTGTACCAAAGGACCGAGACCTGTCCCAAGTATGATTCCGGCGTGCGGCTTTTTCCCCCAACTCTTTCGGATTGCCGAGACGGCGTCTTGGATCTTGTCGTAAAGGTCTAGCATGTGGGTACTAAAAAATAAGATTTGTTGGGACTGGGATTGAAGTTCAGCGGGATTCCCATTTTACGCAATCGAAGCAAACCCACTACTCGTATCAAGAAGGATTTATGGGAAATGAGAAAAAGCTTGGCAACTATCTTTCTGGAACAGTCATCGGAGCATGCAGCATGATGTACGGATTTGTGGCGAGCAACGTGCCGAACTTCGTGAACTACGCACGACTATTTGGGCAGATGGGTAGCTTGCCACCCGAGGCCATGGTGAGCACACAAAAACGTACGTTTGCTTGCCGAGACGTGCAGCAACGAGGATACGATGTTCCATTGATTTACGATATGCACCGTATCACGCAAATGGAACGCGATCCATTCGGCGAGGAACTGGCATTGTGAGCCCGACGGAACTACTTGTGTTGCCATCGGTCCGTCTGTTCCAAAAGCGACGAAGGACCCGTTCCGTCAATCCATTCACGCGCCGAAACATTCTCTCGTAACCAAGCATCCCAAAACGCTGTGCTCAGTGCGAGAATGATGCGATGATGGTTCGGATTCCGCTTGGTTTTTGTAGCAGGCAAGTCACGATCGCCAAATGCTTCGTGTTCGCCACCACCTAGAACCAATTCGTACTTGCCACCTGGGGGCAGAGCAGGATAAACGGCCAGCCGCGATTCTACAGTTGCGTCACCAACGGCTGCGGTATCATTCGTTCCGGTCATTAGCAACCAAGGGAGCGTAACTCCGCCAAACAACTTACTAGGATCTCCGCCACCCTTGGGACTGTTGGGGCTCATAACCACTGCCGCTTTAATCCGACTGTCGGTGAACGTTGCCGCGCCTAGCCGAGTCCGTTGTCCACTCACTCCTTGTGTCGTCACCGCTCCGAAGGAATGCCCCGACATGCCGATGCGTTTTAGATCCATGCGTCCCATCCATGGCGAATCACTTGATTGATTCCATCTCTCTAATTGATCGATGACTGCCGGGACATCCTTGAGTCGCAGCAGCGTATTTTCTAGACTTGCAGCCTGCTTTAACTTGGACATGCGTTGCAGCATTGGAACGTCTTTCCAAACGGCTTCGTCACTGCCTGCATGTTGAAGGAAAACCACGACGTAGCCGCGTGCCGACCAGTGCTTGCCAAGATATGGATTGCCTTCGCGAGAGCCTCCCAAGCCATGACTGAAAAGGATCACGGGAGCAGGCGTTTTCTCCGTCGGCAGATAGACTCGCAAGGGGATCTCACGATTTCGAACGGTATCCTTAACGATGGAATCGACCGTCTCCAAATTCTGCGATTTGGGAGTAGACAACGGATCGTAGGTTGAGTCTTCCGCGATCGTAAAGCCAAAGCACATGCCGATATGGATTGCAACAAAGACTAGTCGTACGTTCATTTTCAAAGCCATATCATTTACCCAACAACTGCTTTTAAGCTAATCTTCTCGATACCATTCCAACCATAGCCTCCTTGGTTCCAAAACAGGCCTCCGTCCAACGGCTGTGTTCTACCGTGAGCATCGACTGCCCGAACCCAGAGTGAATGCTCTCCTCTTTCGAATTGCATCTGCGTTGACCATTCTCGAAATGCAAAGGGACCAGCCGAGGTTGCCAATTCCGTTGCTACCCATGTCTGGCCCATATCGCGAGACAACTCGACCGCAGTCAGCGCAGCCGCACCATCGTTCCAGGCCACACCTTGTACTCGAACCATTTGATTCGCAACAATCGATGCACCATCGATCGGTGCAAAGATGCGACTATTGATCTTCATATCAAAATTGGGATCGCTATTGTCGAACGTGTACTCGACCGCTTCCCCCGGTGCAATGAGTCGTTTTGGGGTTCGATAGTCCGGCAATTGGAAAAAGTTGTTTGTCTCGCGAGCTTCGAATCGCAATCGTGTAAGCCATTTCACTTGAACATTTCCATAGTAGCCTGGAATTACGAATCGCAATGGTCCACCATGCAAAGCAGGTAACGCTTCTCCGTTGAGTTTGGTAACCAACAAACCGCGAGCGAGTGCGACATCCCATGGGACACTTTTTTCGTAATCCATTTGATCTGGCTTTTCTGGTTGATCGGCTCCTTCGGCTGTCAAATATTTCGCTTCGTTGCGAACATTCAGCCCGATCGCTTTGACCAATTCGCTAATTCGCACACCAGCAAAACGCACGTTGCCGACGCCACCGTTGTCCCACTTCGTTCCCTTAATCGGAGAAAGCTTGCTGAACTGAGCCCGGTTGTTTCCCGAGCACTGCAGTACCATCTCTACCTCGGTCAGCGGTAGTTTGCTCAATTCTGAAATCGGGTAGCGGATGGGTTTGTCCACCAAGCCAACGATGTCGAGATCGCCCTCCATGGGGCGAGGATTCATGTCCGACAATTGCTTGGCCCCGTGATGATTGCGAACAAACAGAGCCGACGATGGAGTCACTCGGCTTGCCGCGAGCAGCGAACTAGGCGTCTCCAATACGAGCGGATCGGCTGTCACTAACTTTAGCAATGCATTCTTGCCGTTGGGAATGTCGGACTGCAGCAGTTCACAAGCATTTGCGAGGGGAAGCTCGCAAGCCAGTTGAGTTGCAACAATCCCGCTGGCGCTGGCTGCAATAAAATGACGTCGATCCATTTCGAATCCCTTGTGAAAGTGAATAGTTTGGGCTGGTCACCGGAGGTTGTGTGATTTTGGGAGATTCGCTACGAGGCTGTGAATTTATCATGATCGCCTTTCGCTTCTCGGCTGTCAATTTTTGGATGGACCACTTTTTGATAGTGATAACCCGTGCCCGTAAGAGCTTGTTGATTTAATGAGTCTTTACCTAAGCTATGGTTTTATCATAACCGGAAACGTTAGTGAGGGGCAAAGAGTCCCTCGTTTACACTTCGGGTTGTGATTAAATCAACAAGCCCGTAAGCGAGGAGCCGACTGCATTCCCTCGCTCACCGGCTTGTTGCTTTAATGGTACGACGGACTTCCTAGTCCGTCGAATTCCCCATTGACGGACTTGGAAGTCCGTCTTACCGCCCTTACCCAGTAACGACTTCATTAAAGCAACAAGCCGTCACGCATCGGGTTACTATAGCCTATCCGACGAAGAACGCTGCTTTTGCGAAGCAAAAGGCGACTATGACCAGTGCACAAATGCTTAAAACAAAGTCGCTTCGGAACTGCGTATCGCTTCGCGGATCGCAATCACTTCCTTGGCGGCCTTGCTTGCCGTTTCGGAAAGCTTGGTGATGTGACCCATCTTGCGACCTTGTCTCGCACTTTCTTTGCCATAGAGATGCAGGTAGGTTCCGGACTCCTCAAGGGCTCTCTCAAATCGCGGCGATTGGCTGCCCCACACATCTCCCAATAGGTTAGCCATTGCGGCCGGTTGGATGAGCGACGTATCACCAAGGGGCAGATTGCAGATCGCTCGCACTTGTTGTTCGAACTGACTCGTTCGACAAGCCTCAATCGTCAAATGGCCGGAATTGTGAGGGCGCGGCGCAATCTCGTTGATCATCAGTTCGCCGTCGAACCCAACAAAAAACTCCACGCACAAGATGCCTTCGAGTTGCAAGGATTCGGCGACTCCGACCGCAATCGATTCCGCCCGAATGGCCACCGAGTGCAGGGCCGGCTCGGCGGGGCAAGTCGTTATGTCGAGCACATGATTCGAATGCGAATTGGTGAACATGGGATAAACGGCTGTTGCACCGTTGGCCGTTCGGGCCACGATGACGGAAACTTCCGCTTGGTACGCAATCCATTGTTCTGCGATCAGTGGTTCAGGACCGAGCAATTCAATCGCATCGTTGGCTTCGATCTGATTGGAGACGCGACGCTGCCCCTTGCCGTCATAGCCCCAATTCGTGGTTTTGAGTACCAATGGCCAACCCAACACCTCAGCTGCCGGCGAGATATCCTGTATCGATCGGATCTCACGGAATGGGGTCACTGGGTACCCAAAGTCCTTGAGAGTCCGTTTTTCTTTGAGCCGATGCTGCGCAACCGCAAGGACTCCGACACCAGGTCGAACCAACGTGACTTCGGCGGCACGTGCGACTGCTTCGATCGCGATGTTCTCGAACTCAAGCGTGATCACATCGACTTTTTCAGCAAAGGTACGAATGGCCTTCGGATCGAGGTAGTCTCCAAGAATGGTCTCTTGCGCAACTTGGCCCGCAGGGCTATTCTGCTCGTCCGTGAAGACAACGACCCTATAACCAAGTCTTTGTGCTGCGTGAGCAAACATGCGACCCAGTTGTCCGCCCCCAAAAACTCCAAGTGCCGAGCCTGGAACAATGACACGATGTTGTCTGTCCATGATGCTCAACTTAAACTCTGGTTGTTCAAGACGGATTGAGTTTGATCGGCCATGAACGCATCGAGCTTCGTCCTCAATGCCTCATCATTGAGAGCTAATATTCGTACGGCCAATAGACCCGCGTTCTTTGCGCCCGCCGCACCGATGGCGAGCGTTGCCACAGGAACTCCGCCCGGCATCTGCACAATACTGAGCAGCGAGTCTAGCCCCTTGAGGCTCTTGCTCTGAACAGGCACCCCCAGCACTGGCAAGGGTGTGCAGGAAGCAACCATGCCGGGTAAATGTGCGGCACCGCCAGCTCCCGCGATGATGATTTGCAGACCGCGCGACTTTGCGGTCGATGCGTATTCGATCATGAAATGGGGTGTCCGATGCGCTGAAACAACTTTTGCTTCGAATGGGACGTCAAAACTTTTGAGAATTTCGCAAGCCTCAATCATCGTCTTCCAGTCCGATCGAGAGCCCATGATGACTCCCACCTTCGCCCTGGTTTCCCCAAGGAGTTCGCTATTCATCGTCAATTTCCCAAATGTTTTCTTCGGAACATAGTATTTTCACCGCCAAACCATCCATCGTTTAGCAATTCTTCGGAGGGCTATGAGCGGTATTCTAGCGTTAGCCCCTAATTATTCGAAGATGCCTAGACGTTCCAAAAGGAAGACTCTTTAGGTCCTGTGTAAACGACCTGCATGTCGGGAGTGTCGAATCGCGTTTGGTCGCGATACAGGGATTCAACGCCGCCTATCACCATGCCCGACGTTAGCAACGTGCGTTCGACGGGATACGGCAACTTTCCTTCCAAGACCATGGTTTCGATATGCCGCGCCAGAGGATTGAAAAAGTCGGCGGTGGTGGAACTCTGGTTCGGCATCGGCAAATACATCTGACACGAAAAGATCTCGCCGTTGTCTTTTCGCAAACCCGCATAGTTAAAGTCCCGGATGGATGTCATAAACATCGAGGTGCGAAAACCGTCGCGATGCTCAATGAAGTAACCGGTGATGTCCGGCAATACACGACGGGCCCACTCAAACGTAACGGGGCCAGTCGGATACCCCCCTTCGACCGGCAAATGATGGCTGCGGTTGAGTGCGGCAACCACAAGTCTCTTGGTTGCTTCTCGATCGGAACTCGCCAACGCCTCCCATACTCGCTCCCCTTTCATGGCGTGCACACTGCGAATTCCTGTCTCGCCGCCCGCCCTCCGCTCGGACATGCATTGCGCTGTTTCCAGGCCGTGAAAATCGTAGCTATCCACTTTGCCGTAGCACACACACACACTTTCTTGCAATGGCGTTCCGAACGGCATTTCTACGGATGGTAAACGCCAAGTCACCGGCAACGACGATCCCGCCAAAAACGGAAACCCGAGTCGTTTCGAGTCCGCCACCATTTCCACACATTCGTTCCATTCGGTCGAGAGATGCTTGTCATTAAATACGGGTACGCTCCGCCCCGAAGCCTCAAAGACTTTCACAATTTCCTTGAACCAATCATATCGCGGATAGCGTTTTTGACCTTTTTCATTATCCGGGTATTCACCATGTTCACCGATAATAACCACGCCATCGACGGCCAGCTTCGACGTGCCCAAGGTCAAGGATTCTGCAACCGTCGGGTATGATTGAAGCTTGTATTTCTCGATTCGCGATTTGGCCAGATCCCCCTCAGGGAATTGATCGATGTAAACCGATGCAATGTCGAAACGAGGCATTTGCCACCGTCCACCCCAGGTATAGCCCATCGCATGCCGGTCAAGAAAATGCTGAGCATGGGAATGTGTTCGAACTGTGGTGCCAAGGAACGCGATCCGTTTGCGTGGCTGTGATGCTCTCGCAAACGGCAACTGCAAGCTCAGCAAACCCGCCGAAGTCGATGCCACAAATGCTCGACGATTTAGTTTCATGTCTGTACCTATCCGTTCCATGATTCCCCATCCCAAGCTAACACGCGTTCGAGCCAAGCCACAACGTCTTTGGAAAACCTCTCGAACAGAAACTCACCCTTCTCTATCGTAGCCAGATGCGGCCAACCAATGTGTCCGAGTGCCGATCGATCTTTCGTAATCCAGGCTCGATTGCCCGGTCGGAACGGATCGCCCGGTTCGACAACGGGCGCATTCAAGTAGTCGCCAACCAAATGGGGAGCGAGTTTCAAAATCATCGAAGTCTCCCATTCGCATGCGTGTCCCATCTCTTGTTGAAAAAGCGGCAAACTCGCTTGGTCTGTGCCCAGCCCCCAATACGTTCCCATCAACAACAGCAAATCCTCGCGATGCCGGTGCTTTTGCCTCACTTCAAAGATGGCCTGTTTTCCCGGAACGTCATTGCCGCCGTGTCCGTTGACGAAAACAATCCGTCGAAATCCATGCTGAATGAAGTTTTCAACCAAGCCACCGAGCAAGTCTAAGTACGTTCTTGGTGAAGCCGAAAGCGTTCCACAAAAATCCAAGTGATGATCGGAGTTGCCCAACCACATCAAAGGGGCAAACAAAACTCGGGAGTCCATTTGCAACGACACGCGTCGAACGACCTCGCCAAGCAAAAGACTATCCGTATAGACAGGCAAGTGAAGTCCATGTTGCTCAAGCGCCGCGATAGGGACAACAACGGGTGTGTCGGGTGCAAGTTCTTGGATTTTCGGCCAAGGCAGATCGGAAAGGTTCATGCAGGGTTACTCTATCACTTCTTAACTGACGGGCGATAAACTGAGGGGCAATAACTGAGCTCACTCAAAAAAGCGATCATAGCATCTCGTGTTTCAAAATACTTTGGACGCCCTTGATTGAAGAATCCATGTCCCTCCCCTTCGTAACCCAAAAGCCGGCAGTCGCAGCCCAACATCGTGGCTTTGTCTTGGAACAACTTCACCGTCGAGTAAGGAACCGTTGTATCGGCTTTGCCATGAAAAAGGATCGTGGGGGGTAAGTCTTTGCTTAAATGATGAAAGGGCGAAGCTGATTCGGGTTTGTCTCCGATTCGTTCGGCAAGATTCCCCATCCGCTCTGAATCGTGATCAAGCTTCGAGCCAGTCGGCGCCAGGATCAAGGCTGGGTTGAAAAGAACGAGGGCGTTTGGGCGATAATCCGCCTTGGACATATCGCTTTGCTTACCACGGTAATCTAGAGTTGCGACCGCAGCGGCCAAGTGGCCACCCGCGCTCCCACCGCCGGCTGCAATACGGTTGGGATCGATTTTTAATTCAGCGGCATGATTGCGAACGAATGCGATCGCGTCCTGTGCATCGGAAATGCAATCGATGACTTTCGATTGATCGCGCGAAGCCACGCGATACTCAGCGGACATTGCAACCATTCCCAAATCGGCCAAAGCACGGCACTGGGAATAGAATTGTTTTGGATCGCCGCTGTTCCAGCCCCCGCCAAAAAAGAACACAATCGCAGGCCGGTTATCGTTTGAGGGCAAATCCGTACCCGTTGCATTCGGCCCAGCCTCAAATAGGTGCAACTGAAACGACTTGCCCTCGACTGTCTTGTAAGTCAGTTTGCGATTGCATGTTGGCAGGTCTTTTGCGTCGACACGTTGTTTGTCCACTTTTCTGCCCTTTTTCTCTTGAGCGATCACGGGAGAGCAGGCGACAAGAAAGAGGCAAAGAGTAAGGACGATTGGTTTGATGTGCATATCCCTGTTATCGAAGCACGTGTGCTTTATCAACGTCATAGTGTAGATTCCCTCCTGAAACGAAAGCTGGTACGTCAGTGCCTATCGTTGTTTAATAATTGCAAAACTTTCGGAAGCTCAGAATAGCAGAATTCATTCAAGTCACCAATCGTTTTTACTCAAAGTAGTAGGCACATTCCATTTGCCGGTGAACCAAGACACAAATCGGTTCTGGAACGCCCGGCGAGCCCGGAATACCCGATGAGGAGCAGCCGCTAACGAGCAGGGTCGCAACAAGAAGACTAGACAATCTCGCGATAGTCATTTCACTACTCCTGATAATGGACCATCATTTCAGCGCCGCGTTTATTAAGTGAGCGGCTCAAGATGGATTCGCATTCTACCGCCACAATGCCACACAACAGCAGGACTCCAAAATGCGCCCATTGTTTCAAGGGAAGCCAGCCCAATTCGACTCCAGACCAGACAGCAAGCGTTGCAAGAAATGTCATGAGCATACCAGAAGAAAATGCCGCTACGGGATTGACTCGGGCCTCTCCCGCAAAGTATCGCCTTGGTAGCCTCCAAAGTAATGTTAATAGAAAACAGGAAAACGCAAACACAATTGAATAGACAGCCGAATAAGCAGTCATTGACTGAATCGACAAGAGCGTGTTTGCGATGCCTGATTGGAAACAGCGAGCAAAATGCAATCCAACCATTGTTCCCGGCAGAAACCAAACAATGCAACCAAGGTATGCCGCCCAGGACGAGTCATTCGGCGGCGAGAAGATTACATTGCTAGATGGTGAATATGGATTGTCGTTTGTGACCTTAGTCATGACTACCTCCGCGAACGCTTAAATTTGCTTTTCATTACGGAATCTTACCACCTCCATGGCCGGAACTTCTCAAATGTCTTGCCGTTGAATTTGTATGCACCTCCGTTGTGCGTCCCAAGCCATAAATCGCTTCGATTGTCCTTATAAACAGCGAACACCTCAATCGCAGTAGAACCTTCTTTGATTGGGTAATGGACTTTCTGCTTTCCATCGTATTGGAACGCGCCCGCCCGCAACGCCGCCGTCCATAGATTGCCGTTTTTGTCTTCCATGATCGACATGCCGTCAACGATGTTGCCTTCCGACCGATCTTGTAACTTATCGAAGCCGTTCACCGCCCGAAACCCATCGAAGGGAGCGTGGCCCGTGTAAGTGAACCAGAAGTTTCCCTTCTTGTCCTCGAGGATGGACCGAACGGGGGCTTCTAGAAACGTTTTTTCGGTCAGCCATTCGAATGAATTGCCGTCGAACCGACACACACCGATGCAGGAGCTGCCGAACCAGAGGTTGCCCTTGCTGTCCTTCAAAATACAGTACATGTCATATGGGCTGTAAATCGCATTTGGGAATTTCGAGCGCGGCATCCTCACAAAGTGCTCGTCGCCGAGCGTGGTCTTTGGGAATTCCAAGCGGTAGAGCGAATTACCATCCAAGCGGAACACGACACCGGCATCTGGAGGCCCGACGAACCATAGGTCATCGGGTTGCTTCTTCCAATCCGTCGGATTAGAACTCGTCGAAACGCTTAGCGTCGTGAAGGACTTCCCATCGAATTTGCTGATGCCCTCATATGTCGTGAAGTAAATGTTCCCGGTCTTGTCTTCTTGGACCCCTCGAATCCGATCACTACACAACCCGTCCCGTGTCGTAAAGTTGACAAGGGCTCTCCCGTTATAACGGTACACGCCTCGGTCATTGCTCCCGAACCAATAGTCACTGTTCTTAGCCTGAAAAACGTACATCGCACTCGTGCCCAGTTCGGAAACGATCTCACCTTTGGCAACAGGTACATTTGAATCGTCGCCGCTTCCATCCTGCGGCTGTATGCTGAATGAGCTCTGGGCTAGTCCTGAAGCAACGGCGGTGGTGACGGCCAGCAAAACGGTAAGTAAATATCCAGCGCGGGCGAGTGCAACGTCAGTCATAGAACCAGTCCTAAATCACTTTCCGATTGAGGTTGATTGCGCTCGACTCAGAACGAATCCATGTAAGTCCTGGGTTTGGGGTGGGAGCCATTCGCATAAAATCTGGCGACTCTGACCCGTGATCTTGTTCTGCGGTTGCACGCAGAAGCGTCATAAAATTTCCAAACCCAAACCCACGGAACAAAAAGCATCATCATTCTCGCTCTCGACCTCGGCAAGTTCAATACCATGTGCTGCATTTACAACTCAAAAACGCGAAAACATGAGTTCATCAACGCCACAACCGAACGCACGTACCTCACCACTCTTCTCAAGAAAACGAAATGCGACCTGGTT
>CAMCMB010000017.1 GCA_945875845.1 Pirellula staleyi DSM 6068 | reverse complement strand
CTGCGATGGGAATAGTCTTTTCCGGTAGATTCATCGAATCCAGCCAGAAAGGACCTTCGAACGCAGCGCTGGATGAGGTGGACGATACCAACTTCGTTTGGATCAAACTGTTCCGCACGGGGTGTACGCGGCATTTTATAATCTCCTTTGCAACAGTTGTACCGTCAGCAATTCGCCCTGTCAAGGCAGGTGCCTGGCACCTATTTTACCTATTGTCAGCAATTCGCCCTGTCAAGGCAGGTGCCTGGCACCTATTTTACCTATTTTACTCCAATCAACCTGAAGATTCTCCACGGTTGCCGCCGCGATGAACTCAAGGATTGTGCAGTTTAATGGGCGCACCGCGCACTCGTCTGGCCGAAGCTTCCACATCGAGAACCCGTCACACGGGTCGGTGAACAAGATGTCGGCATTTTCTACGGCAATGGCGATGCAGGCAGCGAGTCGTTCGAGGGAAAACTTGGTCTTCTTCGGGCCCTCAGCATCAGTGGCACCATGAGTTCTGTGCATCTCGACGAACGCACGAAGTTGCGTTGCATTCGTAGCTTTGAACTTATCGACTCGCGTTGCAGCCTGTAGTTCATCGAGAGTATAGAACTGCCACTGATTCTTTTTGAAAGCCACTATATGCACCAGCGGCAAGGTAGCATGCCATGCTGCGTACTGCTCCGGTAAGGCTATAGCTGGTGTATTCATATTTAGGTTCAACGTAACGGTTCCGTTCACCTAGCCGCCAGTGAACGGCATCCATCTCAAATCCGCACCTTCGGCGGCTTAGGTGCAACGGTTGGTTCGCCACTGTGTTACTTTGGCTGATTGGTCGGATGAAGTGATTTTACACTCTGCATCATGACACGAAAATCGTCGTCCTCTTCACTATTGAACGAAAGAACAAAGTACACATATCGATCATTCATGAAGCCGCAAATATAACGCTGTCTCGTTTTGGCATTGAGGACTAAAGTGTTTTCGGCGTCGGCAACATAGAACACAGCATCGCCAATCTTCAGTTCCTTTGGTTGCTTCGAAAACCTTGTTTTTGCATTTAACCGCTTTACCCGATCAGCCATCAGGTCCAGGAAACCTTTTCCACTTCGCTCGAACTTGTCGGACCACGGCTTTTCGCTTGCGACAATCAAGTTTGGATTATCTTCTTTTAGGCCTAACAGAAATTTGGATTGTAATACAATGATAGTTGATTCTGTATCATCGTTGCCGAGTTTCATTCCAAGACTGCTCGCATGTAAAACTGCTGCTTTTGAAGCGGCCTGATTTAACTTGGCAAGGTGTTCGGGGGCCAGGGTAAACCAATCGTCGCATGCGGAAATGGAGGCACCAAGCTTCTCGAGTGCGATTTCGTCAGCGACTGCAGGCAAACTTGCGAGTATGGCGAGTGCCGTTGCAATCAATGCTTTGGACATTGAGATTACTCTTTCTGTTGGCGAACTTGTTTTTATACGGATCAGCCTAAACTCTGTAGACCGCACCAATGCAGCCTATCACGCAAGCTAACCTCGATCCGACGTCGAATGATATCAGTCACTTGTGAACCGAACAATAATTGGATGGAGTGATAGGATGTTTCGGCGAGTTTCAAAACATCACCACCTAGTTCGAATCCTACCCCCTCTGCTGCAAAATCACCTGTTTTCCCTGCAAAAACGAGGGTTCAGAGGCGACTCTGGCGACTCACTGGACGACTCACCAGGGGGCAAGGCAGCGCACTAGACGGCGCAGCATGTGCAAGCATGCACGTGCAGGAAAGCCAAAGCAATTGGCCAGAAATGCGAAAAACCCTGGGAAAACCAGGATTTTACTGCGTGTCTTTCAGAATTACAGCGGAGAGGACAGGATTCGAACTTTTGGGTGTTTTCCCAATGTTTTGTGATAGTTCGAAAGTTGCTATCCTTCGTTCTACGGGTTGTTATGGCAAATGCACCGACCGTCCAAAAGCGATTGTATCGACGTGAACGGTAGCCCTCTGGCCACCACCAGGATCAAATCAACTCTATAGGACCAGATCCATACTTTAGCGTTTGGGTTGGACGTACCCTTTTTTCCGTTGATAGAGCTTTCCTCGCATTTGCAGTTCGCTTCTTAGCACCGGATCTGTGGTGGAACGAAGTGCTTCCGCAACCGTGTTCTGAGCTGCTGCGAAATCGCCGGCGGTGGCTTGTGCTGCGGCCAACACGTCGAGCACTTGTGCGGATGCAGGTGCGGACGCTACTTGCACGGCCAATTGAGCGGTTTCCAAAGCGGACGAACCGTTTCGATAAAAATCATCAGGGCAAGTCGCCATCATCCACGCTGCGTTTTGAAGCGCTCTCGCATTCTTGCCATCGAGTTGCATGGCTTTTTGGTATGCGAGGGCGGCTTCTTTCCAATTGCCGAGCGCTTGGCAAGTGTCTGCGTACTCCGTGGCGGCATCCACCGATTGGGGTGCGAGTTCCATCGCTTTGGCATAATCGGCAAGCGCTTCTTTTGTTTTCCCCAATGCGTAAAGTGTGTGGGCTCTGCCACTGAACGCAGATGCGTCGTCCGGCGCTAGCTGAATTCCCTTTTCGTAGTCCGCCAATGCGGCCTCATATTGATTGGCACGAAAGAGAATCTCGCCCCGATTGAAGTAGGCGTTTGGGTACTCTGGGTTGAGCCGGATCACTTGGGCAAGACTCGTAAGCGCTGCCTGCATCTCTCCTTGGACCGCTTGGGTGATCGCGAGATTGTGGTGGGCTCGCCATCGCGTGTTGTCCAGTTGGATTGCATTTTCAAAGTCCTTGCGAGCCAAAGCGTCGAGTTGCTCGGCTTCGGACAATTGCTGCTCTCGAACCATGATTCCCGCTTGATCGCTGCGAGCTTCGCCTCGGCGGTTTGCCGCCCAGCTCATCAAATTTCGAGCGTATTCGCGATCTTCCCGCGAACGAGTCGTGTCCCCGGCTACGTTTCGGCAAAAAGCAAGAATTGCGGTGTAGTCGGCAACCGTGGATGCATTTTCTGTCTTGAGGTAGATGCTCTCCAGGTCGGAGGAAACCGCCGGTCGGTCGCCTTTTCGATCGGATTTCGCGGGTTCTTGGGAAAAAACGATACCCGTGGACGTTTCACAAAACAGGAAAACGACTGCAGAACCGCTCCAAACGCAGTGCTTCAAGGCAGAGGATATCATTGCATTTCCATCAAATTAATAGGTACTGTCCGTCCAAACCGCGTTGGCAATTGTCGTTAGTTGCAATTCACATCGCAATAGAGATATCAGGCTAGTTTCTGTCGACATTTGTGGTTTAATCTGGGGAAACCGTTTCGCCGAACTATCTATCAGTGGAAATCGAATGAACGTCAGCGACTCCGTAGTCCGAAATCTGCATCAAATATTGGTTCAAATTGCTGAAATAAAGTCGCAAATTGAGCGTGGCCCCAAACAAATCAAGGCGGCTCAGTCGCAGGTCGACACCGCAAAAGACGCACTGCAAAAAAGCAAGGACACCATCAAACAGAAAAAGATGGACGCCGACCGAAAGCAACTGCAGCTTCGTGAACGCGAAGCCAAAATTCATGATTGGGAAGGGAAAATGAACTCCGCGACCAATAATCGTGAGTTCCAGGCCATCAAGGAGCAAATCGCGGCGGACACGCAAGCCAACAACGTATTGTCCGACGAAATTCTAGAAACCCTCGAGGAAATTGATAGCTTTCAAGCCTTGTCCAAGGAATACGAACAAAAACTAAAAATCACTGAAGCGGAAAAGGTCAAAGTCGAGAACAGCGTCGCCTCCAGGATTGCGACCCTCCAACAAGAGTTGATTCGGGTTGAGGGAAATCTCGCCTCGGTGGAAGAGCAGTTAACGCCGGACTTCAAAGTCGACTACAAGCGCTTGGTATCGAGTCGCGGTTCGGATGCCATGGCCCAGCTCGAAGATGTTTCGTGTGGTGGTTGCAATACAGGTCTCACGCCGCGCATTCTTGACAAACTCAGAATGGGGCAACCTTTCATTTGCCCTAGCTGCAGTCGACTGCTCTATCGCCCTGAGTAAACGACTGTGCCAAGCGCCGTCGGGCCGTTATACTTTTCGGCGATTCGATCTTCTTGATCGTCCACCCCACCCATTCTCAACAAACCAATAGCAGAGCGTTATGAAAGCGATTGCAGTCCGGCCTGGCACACCCAACAGCGTACATGAACGAGACATCCCGATGCCTTCGATCGGTACAATCCCGGACGGCAAAGGAATTTTGGTCAAGGTTCTCAAGGTCGGCGTCGATGCAACGGACCGTGAAATCAACGATGCACTTTACGGCAATTCACCGCCAGGAGACGACTATTTGGTATTGGGGCATGAGTCGTTTGGAATCGTCAAGGAGGTTGGGGCCAACGTTCGGAATATCAAAGTGGGCGATTACGTGACGGCCACCGTACGTCGCCCGGGTGGATCGATCTACGATAAGATTGGCACCTACGACATGACCAGCGAAGAGACCTACTATGAACGCGGAATCAATTTGCTGCACGGGTATCTGACGGAGTACTTTGTGGATCACGAAGACTATGTTGTGAGAGTCCCCAAAGGGCTCAAAAATCTACACGTGCTCATGGAGCCAATGAGCTGTGCGGCCAAAGCGATTCAACAAGCGTTTGAGGCACAGCGCCGCATGAAGGTTTGGAATCCAAAACGAGCATTTGTTCTCGGCGCTGGGCAGATTGGTTTGTTGTCCACGCTCAACTTGCGACTTCGGGGAATCGAAGTGTTTACGCTCGCAAGAGCGGCAGGCCCACACCTCAAGAGTTCGATCGTCGAGGGAATGGAAGCAACCTATGTTCCGACATCGCAAACCCCCTTGTCCGAACTTACCAAGCAGGTCGGTAAGGCCGATTTGATCATTGATGCAACCGGTTCTTCGTCGATTGCGTTCAGCGCAATGGAATCGTTGGGACACAACGGTGTGTTGGTCTGGACGAGCATCACGGGTGGCAAAGTGACCACAAGCGTTCCATCGGATAAGATCAATATCGAATGGGTGCTGGGCAATAAACTGCTTGTGGGCAGTGTCAATGCAAACCGAGAGCACTTTGAATCTGGCATTCGCGACTTGGCGCTGGGCGAAGTGATGTTTCCAAACGTCTTGCCTAAAATTTTGACCAGCCCAGTGGACGGTTTGGGGGGATACAAAGAAATGATGCGACTGTTGGTCGAAGACAACTCCGCATTGAAAGTTTACGTAAACGTAGCCAACGAATAGGACTTTCGGTCGGTTTCGGGCAATGGCAGAGACCACGACGTTTCTCGCTCGACAGGCCATGGTGGCGTTCGCTAAGAAGTTTCAGTACAACCTCAATTTCGAAGGATGATCGTGGATGATATCCGTACAAGACTATGAAAAGATTGGTAGTTTCTATCTCGGAAAAAAGTATGATCTTGGCGCCCGAAAACTTCTCGACGAGCTGGTCAATTACGACTCCAAGGATCTCGTAACACACGCATTGTGCGTGGGGATGACGGGCAGCGGAAAAACCGGATTGTGCCTAAGCTTGCTAGAAGAGGCGGCCATCGACAGCATTCCTGTGATCTGCATCGACCCCAAGGGTGACTTAGGGAATCTTTTGTTGGCCTTCCCAAATTTAGCACCCTCGGACTTTCAAGAATGGCTTGACCCTGCAGAAGCCGCTCGACAAGGTAAAGAGCCTGCAGAGCTCGCAGAAGAAACGGCTACCCGTTGGAGAAAAGGGCTGAACGATTGGCATCAAGAAGCCGATCGCATCGGACGCTATCGCGATTCGGTCGATATGACCATCTTCACGCCTGGAAGCAACATCGGCGTACCGATGACGGTTCTCAAAAGCTTCGATGCTCCACCTCCAGCGGTGCGACAAGACACGGAAACGATGCGAGAAAAAGTTTCAGCAGCCTCTTCTGGTTTGCTGACGTTATTGGGTATCAACGCCGATCCGCTCACAAGCCGAGAACATATTTTGCTCTCGAATATTTTTGACCATGCGTGGCGCGTCGGCAACAACCTTAGTTTGGAAGAGCTCATTCGGCAGATTCAATCGCCGCCTATCACGAAGATTGGGGTTCTGGATCTCGATTCGTTTTTTCCAGCGGCAGAGCGAGCCAAGCTGGCTATGAGCCTGAATAACTTGCTCGCATCACCAGCCTTTGCCGGTTGGCTGGAGGGGCAAACGCTCGACATCAAGAGCCTTCTGTACACGTCCGATGGCAAGCCGCGATTGTCGATCCTTTCGATCGCTCACTTGAACGATTCCGAACGTATGTTTTTTGTGACCATCTTTTTAGGTGAGTTATTAGCTTGGATGCGAGCTCAGCCAGGGACCGGATCGCTTCGAGCGTTGTTTTACATGGACGAAGTGTACGGGTATTTTCCTCCGTCCGCCAAGCCGCCCTCCAAGCCGCCCATGATGACGTTGCTCAAGCAAGCGAGAGCCTTCGGGCTAGGCATTGTGCTGGCGACACAAAACCCAGTCGACTTGGACTACAAGGGATTGTCCAACATGGGAACTTGGTTCCTCGGTCGTTTGCAAACGCAGCGGGACAAGGATCGGGTGCTCGACGGACTCGAGGGGGCATCGTTGCAACAGGGAAGTGCATTCGATCGGGGGGAGATGGAACGATCCCTTTCAGCGCTCGGCAATCGCGTTTTTCTCATGAACAATGTGCATGATGATGGGCCAACCATTTTCCAATCGAGGTGGGCCTTGTCGTTTTTGCGTGGGCCTTTGTCCCGCGATCAGATATCGACATTGATGGCAGAAAAGAAAAACCTAGCAATGAACAAGGGGTCGGCTCAATCGCCTGCATCGTCGAATGGGCGTGCTTCTGCGGCGGAGTCCGGCTCGCGGCCGATTTTGCCTGCGGATGTGACCGAGCGATTTTTATTTCCAACCAAGGTCCCCGGTCCCAAGAATCGTTTGATATATCGACCCGCGATATTGGGGCAAGCCAGTATCCACTTCGTGAAATCGCCAGCCAACGTCGATTATTGGGAGGATGTACGCCTCATGGTACACATTCAAGGCGAATTGCCCGATCCCATTTGGGAGAATGCAGCCCGCATTGAGGCGGATGTTTTGCAGTTGAGCAATCAGCCGGAAGACGCGTACACGTACGCGAGCATGCCTGTGGAGTTGTCCTCCTCGAAAAATTTTAGTAACTGGGAAAAGTCGCTCAAAGACTACTTTTTTCGACATATTCAATGCACCGTCTATTCCTGCAAGGCGATCAAAAAGACAACCCCACCCGGGATGACCGAAACGGATGCTCGCATTGATTTGTCGCATTCCGCCAAAGAAGCTCGGGATGCCGCCATTGAAAAGCTTAAGACAAAATACTCCGAAAAAATAAGGACTTTTCAAACGCGATTGTTGGCTGCCCAGCAGAGACTCGACAAAGAAACCGAGGCTGCGAAATCCAAGCAAATGGAGGGGATATTCAACATTGGCACAAGCATTCTCGGCGCGTTGCTCGGAAACAAGATAGCCACGAAAGGAAACGTCACCAAAGCTGCTTCCGCAGTTCGCGGTTTAGGCCGAGCGACCGCTCAACAAGGGGACGTCATGAGGGCTCAAGAAACGCTGGGAGAACTGCAAGCCGCGAAGGATGAAATCGAGCGTCAGTGTCAAGACGAGATCGATGCGGTCACCAGCCAATTCTCGGTCGAGAACTTAACCTTAGAATCCATCGATATCCCGCTTCGTAAGGCGGATACCAAGGTAAAGCTGCTTGCATTGGTCTGGGTCCCTTGGCAAGTCGATGCGCAAGGAATTGCAACTTCGCTCATTGACTAGCCTGGATTTTTCATTAGCCGAAGGGCGCTAGCCAGATGGCACTCACTTTGTAGCGGAACAGCGCAAGCTGTCCGGTGACCGTAGGCAAATCACTTGATATTCACCGGGCGGCTCGCGCCGCTCCGCTACGAAAACATTGGTTCGAACCGAAAGTGAGTGCCAATGGGCGCTAGCCAAATGGTTGTCTAATCCGTCATAACCGGAGGCTAGAGCCTTTCGGCTGATCATTAAACCCCCCGTGAATAATCCGGGCTAGAGGGGGGCCGCGGACGACATTTTGTCGCATTGAAGTACGACACAGCCGACCAAAGGTGCAGGCAAGCTCCGCCGTGCCGTTCGCAGTCAAGCTTTTGCCATGATTTTAGGTGGACGGCACATGGAATGTGCCTACTACTTTGACTTTTGTCGACCGATTGGAAGGCAAAACGTTCAAATCTGTTTGAAATCTTACGATGTCCAATCCTCAAAGTGGCTAGTGGCAGCTATGCTAAGAGGGTCCTCCTCTTCTCCATGAATTGCCGCGGGTGGCGGCGATTGTTGCTATTTCGAAAATTAAATTCTCCTCACGGGATTCGTTCGTTTATGGACCCTACCGCTCTATTCGATATTGTTGGAAAAGCCTCGTATGTGGCACTTGCGGCAGTGGCCCTTTGGGGGGCGTACTTCGTTGTTTTGGTGATGACGCGGGTGAATCGCAAACGTTTCAAGACCGAAGAGGCACAAGACGCATTTGTCGAATCGATAGAAGCGGACTTGAAACGGGGCGATTTCGATGCCGTTTTGCAGGTTTGCGAGGGGGACACGAGAGCATTGCCCATGATGGTGACTTTCGCATGCAAAAACAAAATTTTCGGATTCAACAAGGTGCGACAAATGACCCTCGACCGTTTTCAACGGGACGTCATTGCGGATCTTGACTACAGTATTGCCTGGATTGTGACGGTTATTAAGACTGCACCGATGCTTGGACTGTTCGGAACGGTGGTCGGGATGATGGCTGCGTTCGGAAAGCTCAGTTCCGCTGCCAACGTTGCGCCTGAGGAGCTCGCCGGGGACATTCGATTGGCCCTTGAAACCACCGCGATTGGACTGATGATTGCGATCCCCTTGGTTATGGCGATGGCGAGCATCCACAATCGGATTCGCCACATGCAAGATTTGGTCGGTTCTGGATTAGCCAGATTTTTGGAGTCCTACAAAATCGGCCTTACTCTCATTGAACAACGAAACAAGCGTCAAAGCGCTTAAGCTTCATCGTCACATGAAAGCAGGTTCGTTATGAGCAATGCGACTTCGGGAGATTCGCGAGCAATGACTGGTAGTGTCGAGGAAATGGAACCCGAGATTCTCAAGATGCCCGATCGTCCCCCTATGGACGATGAAATGGATATCACGCCAATGATCGATATGACTTTTTTGTTATTGATCTTCTTCATTCTCACCTCGAAGATGACCGGCGAAAAATCCTACGATATTCCACCGGCAAAGAACGGCAGCTCGGTCGCGACCAAGAACTGTGTTTCTATTTTGGTAACGAGAGGCTCTGGGGATACGCCGGTTGTTGCCAAGGGGGATGGCGCCATTTTCTCCGATGACCCAGAGCAGCAGGCTGCAGAAATCGCCGAGTATCTACAGCTCGAACTGGAATCTGGACGCAAGACGGAAGTTCTTGTTCGAGCCGAGGGGAATGTTACTTCTGGTCAAATGCAGAAAGTGAAAATCGCGATTTCCGAGATTCTAGAAGAGGGCAAAATGATCAATATTGCCGTTTCGGAGTCCAACTGATGTCTGTTCGTTTTCACTGCTCCAACTGCGCCGCGACCCATTCCGTCAACGAAAGATTGCTCGGGCGGTTGATTCGCTGCCCATCTTGCGATGGACCCATTCAACTACCTCTTCGTACCACCGTCGATTTAGAAACCGGACTCGATTCGAAGGAATTCCTTTCGGCTGAAAGGGTCGAGGATGTCGAAATGATTGATCCAATTTCTGAGCCGATGCGTAATGAGGATGTTGCGCTGATCAGTCAGAATGGGGGTGGCTTCGGCAAGAATAGCAATGGCGACGAAAACGAGGACGAAAATAAAGATGAGGACGAAGACGACGTAGAAGAGATCTCGTTCGAGAAACGAGAGCTACCCAAGGACGACATGGATATGACGCCGATGGTGGATGTCACTTTTCTCCTGCTAATCTTTTTCATGATTACCGCTTCGTTTTCAAAAGAAAAAGTGATCGAAGAGCCCCCTGCGTTGTCCGACAAGCCGTCGTCGATGCAAAAGGAGGAGCCGGATAAACTGCTCGATACCGTTCGAGTCCAAGTCGATGAGTTCAATGCCTATACGATTATTTTGCCTGGTGGCGAGGATCGGCAAGCGAGCAGCAAGCAGGATTTGTTGATTGCGCTCGACGACGCTCGCAAGGAGATGGTCACAGGTGCAAATGATAATGTTCTCAAGATGGCGGTTGAAGCGCACGTCGATTCAATCCATGCTGCCGTTGTGGCTGCTTTGGATGCAGGCCGAAACAAAGGCTTTAGTAGTTTTCAAGTGACCGTGGTTGAGGAGTTTGATTAAACGATGGCAGCGTCGCAGTTTATAGCTCTTCTGGAAAGCCGAGGATTACTCGACCCAGAAATCATTGAAGAGCTTCATCGCCAGGTGGAGCAGTCCAAGGGACGTGTTACGCCTGAAGCCCTCGCAAAGCTCTTGGTTGAAAACGGACAGTTGACTCGCTTTCAAGCGACCAAGCTTGTGACCGAACTCAATGAGTCTGCTGCTGGGACAAGACCCGACCCATCGCTTGCGTTGCGCGGCGGCAGACCGATTGAGCCAGTACCCGACGATCACGATTCTGTTGAGGATCTACTGCCAACCGACGTCATTCAAGTAGACGAGGTTACCGACGTCAAAGCGATCGAAGATCCGGTTGAGGTCGTCGATGTCGTCGATGTCGTCGATGTCGTCGATGTGCGAAGCAAACGCAAATCGCGTCGAAAAGAAAAAGTAGAATCGTTCAGCGGGTTGGAGGAACTGCCTCGACGCGTGGTGCGAGATACGAATGTTAAGAAAAAGAGCGCATGGGAATCCTATCGAATCCTTGGCTATGGGTTCGTCGTTGCGCTTTTGCTGATCCTGTTAGTTCCCCTGTTAGGATGGCTTTTCAAAGGGTCCGCTGACGAAGCTTGGACAAAAGCGGACGACGCTTACAAAGCCCGCGATTATGAGAAGGCCGCGAAATCGTTCGGAGATTTCGGAAAGAACTACACCTCCGATGCGCGTGTAAGCCAGTCGAAAGTGATGGTCGGTTTAGCGAAGATCCGGCAGGATGCAGAAAAAGCAGCCGACCCGATGGTAGCGCTCAAGGCATGCCAAGAAATACTTCCGACAATCGCAAGCGAATCCGCCCTGAATGAGCTGCGAGGCGATGTCACCGATACCTTATTGCGAATTTCCGAAAAATTTGTGATGAAGATCGAATCCACATCATCTATCGCAGATCGAAAGTCTTTGATCGAAAAAATGAACCAACAGTTGGAGTTGGTTCGTGATCCGCGGTACGTCGGAACGCAGGAAAGAACCCAAAACGAACTTCGCATCAAAAAGATCGAAGAGGACCAGAACCGTCTGCTTCGGGACATATTGCGAGGCGAAGATCTGGCGTCCACACTGGCAACAATGACAACCGCAGTCGAAGCGAAAGATGTTTCCAAGACCTACGAAGCACGCCGAGCCTTGCTCAGGAAGTATCCGCAACTTCAATCGGACGCCAAACTCACCGAACTTCTTGGGCAAGCCACAGGTTTGCAACAGAGTCTCGTCGTTGCGGCTCCCAAGGCTCCCCAAATCAACAGCGAACCCGCAGCAACGACTTCTGCCGATAGCGTTCTGCTTGTCGGACGAAAAGCCCCGGGGCTCGATGGCGAAAGCGGCTCGACGATTTACCTGAGAGTCGAAGGCTCAGTGGTTGCGATGAACGCTGGCAATGGCAAAGTGATTTGGCGACAACATATCGGTACGGATTGGACGGGCGAACCCAAGCGATTGTTAGCGGTCGGAGATAGCGATGTACTTGTCTCCGTTCCGGAACAAGGCATCCTGAGACGATTAGCTGCCGCAGACGGTGCCCTGGTTTGGGAAGCGAAGATGAACGGGAGACTCATCTCACCCACGATCGACGCGGATGTCATTTTTGTTCCGACCGTCAGCGGTGAAGTGTTCTGTCTTGATGCGGCAACGGGCCAGTCCAGATGGGGAAAAAAATTCCCCCAAGCGATCGACGTGGGAGTCGGCGGCTCGACTTCGAAACCAAAACGCTATGTTTTGGGCAACCACTCCAACCTCTACGCTATCTCACGCGCAAGCGGACAATGCGACGAAGTCTTGTATGTTGGACACGCCCCGTCGACGATCGCGGTTCCGCCTATCTGGATCCTCAATCAGCTTGTTATTTTTGAGAACGATGGGTCCGACTATTGCACGATGCGAGTCTTCAGCACAAACGATGAAGGTCTTGACATCAAGCCAGCTCAAAACCCGATCACACTTCGCGGGCATGTTGTCACTGAGCCTCAAATGGACGGCCGGCGATTGGCGGTCGCAACGAACTTGGGTGAAATAGCGATCCTGGACGTAGAACCTACCAACCCAAAGAACAAAGTCTTTAAGCTGGTCAGCTTGATTGAAAACGAAACGAGCCCGAAAACAACTTGGCCACTGATGGTCGGGAACGATCTTTGGCTTGCTTCGACTCGAATGATTTACTACCAAGTTCAGGTCACCTCGCAGAAGTTGAATCGGCAGTGGTTGCGAGAGGAAGGAGACCAGTTCACCAATCGTCCGATCAAGGTGGATGATTATGTGATTCATTCTCGGATCGTTCGCGGCAATCTTGGAGTACGTGTGACAGCGATGAAGCCCGACACCGGAGACCCTGTTTGGGAGTCCGACGTCGGTGTACCGGTTACTTCCCTTTCGACCGACGGAAAGGGCTTCATTTGCGTTACTGCGCAGGGAGCCGTTTACACAGCAGACGGCAAGTCCTTTGCTGATAAGCAACCTCTTGACCCGGTGGAAAACCTGGGCCGAAATCAGCGATCGACAATGTTTCTAACACCTTTTGTGCTGAAGGATTCCAGGATAGGACTTCTGAATCAAGCGAAGGGAAATCAGTTATTGATGATCGATCCTTCGAAACGAACGACCTCGCCATCGAAGATTCTGGCAATGGATTTGGGCGAGGCTTTTCCAAGTGGTGAAGCAGTTGCTGTCAGCTCGGGCGCTGTTCTTGTACCGCTCGACAGTGCACAAATCGCTATGATCGATCCTGAAAAGGGCAAGATGATCGGTACACCCTTTCAACCGTCGATTCAGGCGGGGGAACGCCCCAAGTGGCTCAATCCGGTCTTGATGGCGGACAAGCAAACGGTCATCGTTGCGGATCAGCAACGCTACATGTACAAACTTTCAACGGGAAAGCAATTGCGTATCATCACTTCGCAACCGTTGGAAAAGCCACTTAAGGGACGCTTGTCCATCCTCAACGATGTCGTCGTGGGAGTCTCCGCAAATGCATCGGGTGACCAATTGGATTTCTATGATTCGAATGAACTCAAACGCATTGCGAATGTCCCAGTAGAAGGTCGATTCTCGTGGGGCCCCTATGTTTTGGAAAGTCCCAGTGGAAACGTGGTGTTAGCCTTGAGCGATATCGACGGCTTGATCGGGTGCAATGACGCCGGCAAGAAACTCTGGACATTACCGTTAGAGAAAGTCGTCTTGGTTGGTAAGCCTAGCTTGGTCGAAAACGATTGTCTTCTGGCAACCACCAACGGAGAATTGATTCGCCTTTCGATGACCGATGGTTCCATGATTGCGCGTGTTCAAGTCGGCGAACCCATCAGTGGTCCCCCATTGGTCCTGCCCAAAGGGCTTATGGTTCCATGCGACGAGGGACTGATTGTGACAGTGCCAGTCCCAACCGCACAATCTCCGCAATCCGACAAGTCAGGTGTAAGCCAATGAGGATGGTTTGCGTTGATTTCCGATTTTGCGAGGCCACTCGAATTTCCATGATTCGAGGCGTTCCGGTTTGGCTTCTGTGCATACTCGCGTTGCTGTTCGCCATCCCAACGGCCCATGCCCAACAGGACAAGCTTCTAGCGGACGCGGGAATTGTTGGATCCATCCTAGATGAAAAGACGCCGTTCGACATTATTACGCTCAAACAGGCGGCAGGCGGGCGAAGCGTACGAGTCAATACCATCGAGTTCCCCGATCGAAAAATTCCTGTCGCCCCCAAGGAAGCGGATCGATTCAAAGTAACCTTTCCGGAATTTCCCGATAGGGTTTACGAAATTGCCTGGAGAGACATCGAAACCGTCTATCTTTATGAGCAACTGATTGCTCTGCAAGCCAACAAGTTGTTGGACAAAAAGCAATTCGGTGAAGCGTTTGAGCACTTGAACTTCTTGTTGGTGAACTACCCAGCGACCCCCGCTTTGCAAAAACTGCGTCGCGACTTCTTGTATCAGAGTGCGATCGACATGGCCGGCCAACGTCGATTGCCACATGCGTTGGCAGTGCTTGAGGAATTCCAAAGGACTTTTCCGGAAGACAAGGACAAGGACAAGATTCGCAATGCGATATCCAATGTCTCAAGCCAATTGGTGGAATCCTATTTCACCACCAATGACCTAGCGACAGCCAAAGCCATGATTTTGCGATTGGAGAAAGACTACAAAAAGGATCCATTGCCGGTCGTCGAAAAGTGGAAGGGGAAATTTCTTGAAATGGCCAGCGGCTTGCGAGCCAAGGCAGAAGAAGCCAAAGACGCAGGTGACTTTTCAAAAGCAAGGCAATTCGCTGTTAAGATGCTCGATATCGACCCGGAGATTGAAGGCGGTAAGCAGTTCCTGAACGACCTCATTCGCGCCTACCCAATGATTCGAGTCGGTGTTTTTCAGCAATCTCAAACGCCTGACCCGTCCTCGCTAGCGGATTGGCCTTCGTTTCGAACGGGTCAATTGGTATCGAGGCCGATGTTCGAGCTTAGAAGCACTGGCCCCGAAGGGGGACTCTATCGCTTCAATTTCGGATCGTTTCAACACAGCGACGACCGAACGGAGTTGGATTTGATTGTGCAAAATCCGGGCAAGGATGGTGTTCCGGATAGTCTTGCTATTTCTCAAGCCATATTGAATCGAGCCTATGTTGGACACAGCAGTTATGTTCCAGGTTGGGCAGCGATCGTCGATTCCGTTTCGGTATTCGGCCCTGAGCGTTTGAAGCTCAAGATGCGAAGACCGCACGTGTTACCGCATGCCTTCTTGCAATGGCAACTTCCGTCGGTAGCCGACACGCAACCCGCTGCGGCGTATTACAAAGTAAAAAGCGTTGAACCGGGGCTTGTGCGATTCGAGTGGGCTGACCCCAAGCCACCTGCGGACTATCAGCCCAGAGAAATACAGGAAATCTTGTATACCGATGCTCAGAAGGCAATGGGAGATTTGGTGCGAGGTGAAATCGAAATGATCGATCGATTGTTTCCTGCGGACGTAAAACAGCTTCGCAACGTTCGCACGGTGGCAACCGAAGAATACGCGTTGCCGATGGTCCACATGCTTATCCCGAAACGTCCCAACATTTACTTGGATACTCCCGAGTTTCGGCGTGCGCTGCTCTACGCCATCAACCGAGATGGCATCTTGAACGGTGAAATTTTGGGAGGGAAACCGACGAGCCTGAGCAAAGTCGTCAGCGGGCCGTTTCCCTCTGGTGCCAATGATACCGACCCCATCGCATATGCCTACAACAATAGCGTCGAGAATGTCGCTTACGATCCGCGTTCCGCTCAGATACTGATCTTGCTAACCCAAGCCAAGCTCAGGGCCATTGCGGAAAAGAAAGGCGAGAAACTAGCGCCTATTCCTACTCTCAAATTGGGTGTTCCCGATTACGAATCCGCTCGCGTCGCGGGGGAAGCGATCGTACAAGCGTGGAAGCTTGTCAATGTTCCGGCGGAGCTGATCGTACTAGAAAAAATGCCTGGGCCCAAAGACGAATCGCCCGCGGATCTCATCTATGTCTCTGCCGCCATGTGGGAGCCTGCAACGGATGCAGAGCGGCTTTTCGGAATAGGCGGGCCGGCCCAGTCCAACAATCAGTTTATCGTTCAAGAACTAGGAAAACTGAGCGTGGCTAGAAACTGGCGAGAAGTTCGCCAAGGATGCCAAGACCTGCATGCGTTGGTTGCGGCTCATCTTCCCATCTTGCCCCTTTGGCAAGTCGGCGAAACATTCGCATATCGAACAGACGTGACCGGTGTCGCGAAGAAACCCAACGGCTTGTACCAGGATGTTCAAAAGTGGAGGTATCAATTTAAATGATTTCATTCCTTCACTCTTTACCCCGCATTGTTTTGTTTGTTGTTGTCGCGGTTCTGTGCGCACCATTGTGCTCGAAGTGCGTCGGGCAAGAAATTTGGGAATACTCGCCCTACAAAGTCAAAATCTGGCTCAGCGTTTCACCCAGTTTGTCGCTCAGTGAAGAGTCGCAAAATGAAATGCACCGAAAAATTGAGGAGCTCGCCGAGATCCATTTTGGAGCCACTTGGTCGATTAGCGTTGAGACGACGCCGGATGCGTTGTTTGGTTCGGTGCTGTACCGTCTGGATGAGTTGACTGTCGAACAACTGCTTTCCCGCGAGTTGATCCTCGTGGTCGGCAAATCAGAAAAAGCCAAACAGGCCTTTCTTAAGATGAATCCGCCACCGCCAAAACGCGAGGAAGTGCCAAAGGACCCAAAGAAAAAGCCAAGCAAACAAGACCTAGAAGAAATCGCCGATTTGGAAGCTCGGTCGGCAAGCCTACAAAGTGTTCGAACTTTGGAGTCGGGTATTGAACGATTGAAAAGCATTGCGATTCATCCATTGCAGTACTCGGCATTGCAGCGCGACATTGTCCCTTACCTGGACAAGAAGCAGTGGGTGGATTTTAAATCCATTGTGAATATTTATGAGGGTAGCAATGAGAAATTGCAAGCGGAACTGGAGTCAGGCGAAACCGTGGCTGCTATCGTTCAAAAAATGGATCTCGAAAAATTCAAAAAGGTTGCGAGGCAAATTCCAACTCGACTTCCGTGGCAGCCGGAATCGTTGCTGCGAAGCAATGATAAAATATTTATGGCTTCCGTGGAAAGGGTGGGGGAGTCGATTCGCATTCAAGTGAAGGAGCTTGATTCGTTTGTGAGGCGAATGGGGGAAATCGCCTCCATGGACGTAATCTATTCCAATGAGATTCCGCGTGCGATTGCTCAACTTGCTCGCGATACGTTTTCACCGGTCGTTCGAATCGAAGAGACTGATTTCAAGACTGCGGTGTTGCGAGTCAAAGCTGCGGGACTTTTGACCAAAGAGGATCATCCCATTCGCATCGGCCCAGGAGACGTGATTTTACCTGTTGTGCGACGCGATGATTCCAATGGAAATCCAACACTGCTCCAGACTATTCCGTACACGTTTATTGCGGTCACCGAAAAAATTGACGATATCTCGCGTTTGTATGGGGCGATTTTCACAGCTAGCCGGGGTGCACTTGCTGCGGCGAAAAACCGGCGTACTCAGCGCATCGGCCTGAAAGTCAAGCCAAGCCATGCTTCATCCGACTTGAAGTTGGGTATTCAGCGAAGCCCTGGTAGCGCTGTTCCTGGTGCCGAAATCTATCTTCGAACGCCGGGAACGGACGATCTCAAGATGGAGGGGCGAACCGATTGGCGCGGTGTGTTGCCGCTATTGACGAAAGAGCTGCCAACCATTCTTTACGATCCACCAAGCGAAAGTAAGACGTTCGCAATCGCAAATGCTCGTAAATTTACATCGTCACCGGTTGACCCGCCGGAGTACAAACGGATTGAAAAAGCGGACTTAGCCAAACCGCAAGGTTCGGTCGTCAGTCCAACCGCAACGGGCGACAAAGAAAAGACGGAGGAGGGCGCAACGGCGGCCCCAGATGCAGTGCCCGCCGAACCCAAGCCGGATTTGCCTCCACCCAAATTTTTCGGATCGATCCAGTTGAATGTGCCACTCTATCTTTATTACGTCAAGAACGGCGATACGCTTCTAGCCAGATTGCCGATCGTCACGGGGCTGAAGTCGGTAGACCAAGCCGACCTACCAGACGATCGACGTCGGTTGGAGACGGAAGCGTTTCTGAAGGGTCTGCAAGGAGAGGTGCTCGACTTGGTTGTTCGCCGTAGAATCCTCGAGTCCCGTATCAAACAGAAAATCAAGGCAAATCAACTGGATATCGCCGAACGTTTGCTCGACGAGTTGAAACGGGTAAAATCGTATGAAAGGATGTCGGAGCAAATCGAAGGCATTCAACGACGTGCCCTTTCAACGGAACAGGGAGCGGTTTCGACGGGGGTGGTAAAACGCATCGACAAGATGGTCGATACCACACGTCAGATGATGCAAAAATATCTACAAGACACATTGGTCCGTGACTTAGAAAGCCAACTTAACCAAGCAAAATGACAAAAATAGTATTGGACGTAGGAAATTGCGACCCGGACCATAGCGCACTTAAAGGGATGCTGACTCGCGGTTACGACGTGTCTGTTTTGCGAGCGAATGAATTAAAGGACACGCTTGGATTACTCAGTCAACAGTCGGTGGATTTGATCCTCATCAACCGCAAGCTTGACATCGACTACACGGATGGTGTCGAGATCCTTAGGCACTTAAAGCGCAGCGATGAGTACAAGCAAATACCAGTCATGATTATCACCAACTATCCAGAACAACAAAAGGCAGCCATGGCTGAGGGTGCCGAGTACGGATTTGGAAAGTTAGAATATTCCAAACCGTTAACGGACGAACGGTTGTCGCGTTTTCTAGAGAAGAGAACTGCAAATGAGTAAAAAATCGGACACGGGTGAGATCGAAAATGCACGCGAAATTCTGCGTGGTGCTGGACTGCGAAGTACGCCAGCCCGTATCTCTGTTTTGATCGCTCTTCAAAAAGGGAGCAAGCCGCAAACGCACGCAGAGCTTTCGGATCGACTGGTTCCGTTGGGTTTTGATAAGGCGACGGTGTTTCGGAATTTAACGGACTTGACCGACGCCGAATTGGTAAGTCGTACTGAGTTAGGCGACCATGTGTGGCGATTTGAAATCAGAGATCCATCGCACGACCGCAGCAGTCACCCGCATTTCGTTTGTGTCGATTGCGGCGTGGTGTCGTGCATGGAGGGGCTCGAACTGCCGGACACGAATCAGAAAAAATCTCTTAACATTGCTCGCATCAGCGAGATCTTAGTCAAGGGACATTGCTTGACCTGCGAACCGCTGTAACAACCTACTATCCTCAATCAGCCGTAACGCGCTGGCGGGCTGTTGATTTAATGGTACGACGGACTTCCTAGTCCGTCGAGTTTTCCATTGACGGACTTGGAAGTCCGTCTTACCGCCCTTACCCAAGAACGACTTCACTAAATCAACAGGCTCTAGACCACTACTTGCGGGGCGGCAATGGATTGTTGGCGCCGGAGGTGGGTCTCTGAGCTTTCCTGGCGTCCGGTTTCGCGGCCCCTTGGGATGGCTGCTGCACGGATGGTGGTGGTGCGGTTTTGGAGAGCAATTCATCAAGTGCATTCTCCATCTCCCGACTGAAATGCGAAGTGCGCTTTGCAACTTTGCCGTCACTATCGATCAGGATGGTGACAGGTACGCTCAATACACCCAGTCGAATGGCAAGCGAGCTGTCAAAGCCTCCTTGTTCATGCAAATGAGGCCACGGATATGCCTTGTTCGCATTTAAGAACGCTTTGGCAGCGTTCGCTTCCGTGTCCAAGTTCACGCCAATGATCTGCAGGTTTTGTCTAGCATACTTGGCTTGCACTTTTCGGAGTTCCGCCATATCTGCCTTGCATGGCTCGCACCATGAGGCCCAGTAGTGAACGAGGATTGGGTTTCGAACCATGGTCTTGCTGTCGAGACTCTTGCCGTCCAGCGTCTTACCCACCAAACCTATCTGACGACCTTCGAGCGTGAGCCTCGCCATTGCACCAGACGCTTTGTCACCTTGAATTGTCTTTGGAAAATTAGTTGCTACTTTGTTGTACCAAATCTCGCTGTCTCGCTCGTTTCCGGCAAGCTCAAGGTTGAGGCCAATCGTAAGCATTGCATCCGCCGTATCGATACTGTCCGGGAACGAAAGCGCAAATTCCTCGAGCTTTTCGATGTATTCGGCGGACAGTTTTGCAAAGTCTGCTTTCTCATCGCTGCTCTTGATCGAGTAGTCCGCACCGATCAAACGGTACTCGACATAACCGATAAGATCCTTGCCCTTTGGAATGCTCGCAAGCTGGCCGGCAAGTTGCCTCATCTTGACGACCCCTTGTGGATACTCGCCCGTTTGAGCTGCTGAACTAGTCGAGTCGGCAAACTGCTTGACCCACAACTCCAACTCGTCTGAGCCCTTGTTTGCTGCGATCAACTTCATCAGTACGTTCGCTTTGTCTTCCTGCAATTGACTGCGATTGCCATCGGAATCCTTGAGTGAATTCTCGATACGTTCCAGTTCCGTCAACAGTCCTTGTACTTCTTGAGTTAGACCGGGATCCGAGGCACCGCTCGACCCGATACGATTGCTTGCGGCAGCGGGGAAAAACAAACCGCTGTCCGCGAGTACGGAACCTGCCGTAATCGCTCGTGGTAGATCCGCAAGCCGCCATGCATCGCCGATCAGAACAAGTGTACCGACCATCAATTGCTGACTTGTTGCGTCGTTTTCAACAATCGCAATTGCATTCTCGTAAGCCACGATGTCCTGCAACGCGCCTTCGGTTCCGGCCGGAACAACGCCCGGCTTGTCCGCTGCGAAGTGAGCCCATTTCGTATCCGCATCGATGATCTTTTGACTTCGGGCGAATTCAACAAAGCCTTTTCTCGCATTTGCCAGTCGGGTTGTTAGCTGATCCCCTTTGTCTTCGCCAAGGCCCAGTGTTCTCAGTTCCGAGTCGGATACAAGCAACTTTCGGAACCGTTCGTCATCGCGAGATTTTATCGACTCCACCACTTCCATCGTCACCTCTTCGGCAGAGATCGCTTTCCACATGTCGATCTTGCCGTCTTCGTTTTTGTCTATCCCCCAGCGAGTTCCTGCCGTACCGAGCCAGCGATACTGATCTGCAGCTCCGTTGAAATCGCTGTCGATATCCCGATAGACTTCGATGCCATCTTTGTAATAACACCATTGATCTACTTGACGATCCCCGTTGCTATCAGCGAAACGACGAAGCGGTTGACCGGATGGGTTATAAATGACAAGCCCCTCGAAGCCGTTGCGGGTTTCGTACTTGCCAGTGCAGCTATCGATGTCGTTATCCGTGACTTTATCATAGGCAACAGCCGCTTGACGCGGCGAATAGCTTAACGCTTTGACCACTTGTGCATCGCGTTCCACTGCAAAACTGGATGTCACCAACATGGAACTCGCGAAAGAAGCGGCGGACGCCCATCGAACGCTCGAACCGATTATTCTAGCCAAACGTGCTTTGTTTATCTGAATCATTCCAACTGCTCCTGGTCCCGTCGTCGACTTACTGAACAACACTTCAGTCAGAGTATCGTCCAAACAATCGATACACTTTGCGTAAGTCTATCAAAACCGTCTCGCAATTTGCTAGATTGTTCAATTGCCTAAATCGCGTGGTTTGACTAATCCTCGCCAACTCCACGAACTCGCTTGAAACCAATCATCAGGCCAGTTTCGAGTGTTGGATTCCAGCGTTGCAATGGCCCCTGTGGGCATGTCGACCTCCGACTGAGAGAGATAGCTCGCTAAATCCGACATGCCCGGATTGTGACCCAAAACCAACAATGTGCTTCGTTCGGTGTGTTTGCTTGCAATCGAAAGAAGCGAGGCCGCCTGGGCGAGATAAAGCTCGTCCAAAAAGTGAATCTCAGTCGATCCGCTCGACCAATTTTCCGTCAACAATTCAAGCGTTTGGCGTGTTCGCAGGGCGGTACTACAAAGTACGACGTCCGGTACGGATTGGTGGGATTGCATCCACTGAGCCATCAAGGTTGCTGACGCTCGACCGCGTGCGTTCAGCGGACGGTCTTTATCGGAAAGCGATGCATCCGCCCAGTCGCTTTTTGCGTGGCGCATTAGGAAAAGTTTTTTTGTCGAGGTGCCAATCATGGGTGGGCCTACAGTGTTTCAGCGCGTTTTTCGGTGGATCGCGGGCCTAAGTTGCCATAGCGATGATAATCAAACGAAATACTCTGTTCGACAACATACCAGAGCAACTCGATCCTCCCCAAGGTTGAAACTGCGCGATCGGCGATAAACACGTGATGCTGATTGGCCACTCGACGAATCGATTCAGGTACACGATCTGCGGCCGCGTAACGCAATCGCATGACTTGGCTATTTTGGATTGCAATCGCTAGCTCGCTGTCGCTTTCCTCTAAGAATTCGATGCGACCTGCCCATTCCGAGGTAAGTTGTTCTAGCACCTCGACCGTCGAGTCGTGAGTACCATCGGGATAGCTCAACGTTGCACGACAGTTGGTTGCAATCGCCGCCAGACATCGAGCGGCAATATCCCAGGGTTTGTCGTCGGCATGCACTCGAATGCGCATCGGCGACGCGGGCAAATAGCGTCGTTGGTTGTCTTGGCCGACGAGACGGAAATGATCGTGTTCCATTAATATCTCTTCGATTGCGAATCGATCGAACGAGAGAATGGCAGACCGTAAAAACGTCACCTGTTCTGGCGTCGAGCTTGGCAGATTGAGCAGCAACCGACTGGATCGATCCAACCGGTCCCAGAAGCTTCGAAGCGGGGCGTACTTGGGTTGTTGCCCCGATGTAGGTTGTGCGATCCCCATCGATGGATCGCCAAAGGACATTAACGTCGCCACATAATTGGGTCCACCCGCCTTGGCGCCAGGTCCAAAAGCGCTCTTACCCATCCCACCGAACGGTTGTCGCAATACGATCGCACCGGTTGTCGGTCGATTAATATACAAATTGCCAGCCTTGACGGTGTTGCGCCAAACTTTTTGTTCGCGATCGTCGAGTGATTCCAGACCGCTGGTGAGCCCAAAGCCGGTCGCATTCACCTTTTGGATTGCTTCGCCCAAGCGGCGAAAACTCATTACGCCCAGCACAGGTCCAAAGAGTTCGGTCATGTGAGTAAAGTTGCCCGCTGTCGTATTCCACTTCACTCCGGGGGTCCACAAACAGGGGTTATCCCCTAGCTGCGTCGGCATCACCGCCCAACTTTCTCCGTGCTCCAATTCTTTAAGGCCGCGCAGCAGATCCCCAGAAGGCGGACGGATGAGTGGTCCCATCTTAGTCGATACATCCCAGGCCGAACCGACCTTGAGACTTGTGATTGCATCGACAAACTGTTCGCGGAACTCGTCGCTTTGGAAAATCTCTTCTTCAAGGAGCAACAGCGAGGTGGCACTACACTTTTGTCCAGCATGCGAAAACGCACTGTGCAGCACGTTCTTAACGACCAAGTCGCGATCGCTCAAGCCACTCACGATTGTTGCATTTTTGCCACCCGTTTCCGCCAAAAGATGGAGCGATGGGTTTGCATCCAGAATCTTCAGAGCCGTCTCGGTACCGCCCGTCAAAATCACTCGCGAGATCTCAGGCCTACGAAGCATGTGTTCGCCTGCCATCGCGCCGCTGCAAGGCACAAATTGCAAAGCTTCGCGCGGCACACCTGCCCGCCAAAAGCACTGGCACAGGACGTAGGCAGGTAACACCGTATCCGACGCTGGTTTCAAAATCGCGGTGTTGCCAGCAGCCAAAGCAGCCGCGATCCCGCCACAAGGGATCGCAATTGGGAAATTCCAAGGACTGATGACAACAACGACTCCCGACGGTTTCGCTCCAAGGGAAGTATCCTTTTGAAGTTCTAAAGCACACCGAGCGTAGAACTCCACAAAATCGATGGCTTCGCTGACTTCCGGGTCGCTTTCAAGAATCGTCTTACCCGCATCGGCGATCGCGGCGCCAATCAACTCGCCGCGGGCGACCCGCAGTTCTTGTGCGACGTTGCGGAGGATTCGGTATCGATCGCCTGGCTCCATCGAGCGCCAACCGGATGGGTCGGCGTCAGCACAATCGACCGCACTGCAAATCTGTGCTGTGCTGGCTTGAGTGTATCGGACGGCAATGGTTCCAGGCCGAGACGGATCGATCGATTCGTATGCCGCTCCATCGCCTTGGTGTTCTTGGTTGCCAATCGAAAGCGGAATGATGTTGGCACGAGCATCGCATTGAGGTTGCCAGCGCTCAATAATCGACTGGGCCCACTCCGCGTTGGCAACCAACGAGAAATCGGTGTCTGGTTCGTTGATCAGCGTTTGCCAACTGTTGGGCTTGACGGGCATTTCCGGAGCGACACGTCGATCTTGTTGACGACGTGGCTGTACCGAAACGGTATCGATTCGATCAACCGCTTCGAGGAATCCGTTTTCAAGTCGCTGCCAGGTGGACCCACCAGCAGCGATCTTGAAAGCGTGCCTAAGAAAATTGTCTGGACCTGTGTTTTCATCCAAGCGTCGAACAAGATAACCAATCGCGTTGATGAACTCTTCGCGTTGACACGCAGGAGCATAAAGTAACACGCTGCGAGTCAGTTCGAACATCGCGCGACGTTGATGGTTGGCCATCCCCTCGAGCATCTCGAATTGAACCATCCCAAGAGCGTCCTGAGACGATGCAAGCACCAAAGCGTACGCGAGGTCAAACAGGTTGTGGGAAGCGATCCCAAGATGGACGGCGGGGATGTGTTCGGGACGTAATCCATAAAGCACCATTCGCTTATAGTTCGCATCGGTTTCGATCTTGGAACGATAAGGTGCTTGAGGCCATCCTCGCACGGAAGCCTCGACTCGCTCAAGTTCCATGTTGGCTCCCTTGACGATCCGAATCGTGATGGGCGAGCCACCCTTTCGAAAGCGATCGACGGCCCATTGCGTGATGGACTCTTGCACAAGGCTAGAGTCGGGAACATAGGCTTGCAACGCGATTCCGCCGCGCACATTCTCCATTCCCTTGCGAGACAAAGTATGCATGAAGATATCTGCGGTCAGGTGTAGGTCTCGGTACTCTTCCATGTCGAGGTACACAAACTTGGCAATGCGCTGACCGTCGGAACGGACAAAGGTCTCTTTGGCGGCGGCGCGATAGAGCAGTTCTAATCGATCGGATACCGTGCGTATGGAGTGCTTTCGCGCTATCGGGGAAATCTGCGAGTAGAGCGTGGAGATCTTGATCGAGACGCACTCGATCTCAGGTAACTGCAGCGCAGCTAGGTAACGATCGAGTCGACGTCGAGATTCGCGTTCGCCGAGGATCGCTTCACCGAGGAAGTTGACATTCATGCGAAGGCCTTCCTGGGATCGCTCACGCAAATGACCTGCAAGCTTGTCATGTTCGGCAGGCAAGATGACGTTGGCTGTTTCCTTGCGCATCTTTTCTTTGACCAACGGCACCGCGACACCCGGCAAATATTCGCCAAAGGATTGGAACCCTTTCAACAGCGCCTGATCAAAGACGCTAAAGAATCGCGGCACACCCTGGACATCCAGAATGTGGACCATCTGGTCGACAACGCGGCCAGGCGATGCGCTGCGAAAACTCTGATCGGTGATTTGTGTCAGCGTCGATTTATCTTCCGGATGCTGGAGCATTCGATCCAGTTCTGCTTGCTGACGACGTTCTTGAGGCGTTTGCAACTGGCTGGCTCGCTGCTGCAAGAGGGTTGCGAGCTTTAGGGAAGCTTGAACGAGCCGTTTGTCACCCAACGCAGGCAGGTGGCCGGACGAGACTCCTTGGTCGGCCATTAGAGAACGGACTTGTTTTACGGTGATTGCGTCCGATACAGCAGCGCTGGACATGTTATTTTGGAATGTAAAAGAGTGAATTTCTAATGTGGCAGTATAGAGTATTCGGTTATTTGGCGTGCTACGTTGGGCACGGGCGACCCGGGAGGACAGCTTGTATCCTGGCCGTATTCATGAAACAATAGTAGGGTGTCAACGACCTCTCTTTCCATACGCAGGAAATCCTACCATGCAACATGTCTCTCGCCGCACTACTTTGAAAACCGCATCCATGGCTCTTCTGGCGGTCGCCTGTCCCTGGAAACAAGCACTTAGCGCCAGCTTTAAATCGAAACTAAAATTGGGTATCCAGTTGTACTCGTTGCGCGAGTTCAAAGTCGATCAAGCATTGCAACATGCAAAAGACTGCGGCTTCGAGCAAGTCGAATTCTACAGTGGCATGTTTCCTTTGGACTCCTCAAGGGAAAAAATTGACGAAATCGTGGCAATGGTCAAAAAGCTTGGCCTAACGATTTCCGCTCACGGTGTCAATCGTTTTACCAAGGATGCGGCTGCCAATCGCAAGGCTTTTGAGTTCGCCAAGGCTGCAGGCATCAAGACTCTCTCGGCAGATCCTGATCCTGATTCCTTCGACAGCCTAAATGGACTCGTGAAGGAATTCGATATCCGCATCGCGATTCACAATCATGGACCGACGCATCGATTCAACAAAGCACTCGACGTCCTTCGTGCAATCGAAGGAAAAGATGAAAGGATCGGTGCATGTGCAGATCTTGGTCACTATATCCGATCCGGTGAACAACCCGTCGATGTCATTCGCCTGTTAAAGGGAAGACTCTATGGGGTTCACCTAAAAGACTTTGCTGAGATGAAGGACAAGACAAAGGGTGTGATCCTCGGCAAGGGACATCTCGACTGCGCTGCGGTTGTTGACGCGCTCGCGAAAACAAACTTCCCCGCAGATGGCGCCTTCTCACTTGAGTACGAAGAAAACCCCAAGGATCCCATCAGCGACATTCGTGAATGCTACGCAATCGCAAGGAAAGCCCTTGACTCCTCCAATGCATAGGGGATCGTTACCTTCTCGCTAGGGTGAAGGTCAATTACCACCGGCGTCTTGAACGACTTGAGCGGATTTCCTCCGAGACGTCTGCGATGTAACTTGCAAGCAACAAGTCTGTTGCACGAACCATCGGAGCGGTTGACTCCCCTTCCGCTTTCGGCATTGCACCACCGGCAGTGCCACCGGCAGGGCCACCGGCAGGGCCACCGGCAGGGCCACTCGGGGGGCTGTATTCGCCTGAGCCTTGATTGAAACGATTAAGTCGATTGATCAAAATCAATATGTCCAACGGCGTAACCGCTCCATCACCGTCGACGTCTAGGTCTGGCTGTTTGCCTTCCCCTTCTCCTGGTGGTGGCAATGGACCGATTCCTCGGTTGTTGATGTGGTTGATAATGAGGAGTGGATCGAGCGGCGTTAGTTTTCCGTCTCCGTCGACATCATAGGGGTCGATGTCATTGTGATACGGAGTAGGATCCGGTAGGACTTTCAATCGGCTTGTCTTTTGAACTCGAAGTCCAGTTCTGTCCGAGGTTGCAGTAATCGTCAGGTCGATATAGCCAGACTCAACCGACTCAACACTTGTTCCTGGTTTTAGCGACAAAACACCATCGCGAACCTCAAAACGACTGTCGCTAACGTCGAACGAATAGGACTCGCCTTGATCTACGTCGATCACCTGTACGAAACCTACGAGAGCGCCTGGCTCGTTTTGATTTACGGTGCCTTGGTCATCCACAATCAGGTCAAGAGGCGGGTCATCTTGATCTGTGACAGTAATCGTGACGGACTTGTCGATGGTAAAGAAGCTTGTTGAGTCCGTGCCGGTAAGCGTGACCACAATGGAAGCTTCTGTTTCGAAGTCAAGTAACGTGTTTGGACTCAATCGCAACACCCCACCGTCAATCTCAAATCGGGGATCGCTCACCGCCCAAACGTATTGCGAGTTCGCGTCCTCATCAACAACGCTGACCGTACCCAAAACAACGTCCTTGGTTCGTTCGGGGACCGACAAATTTTCAGGAGTGACAATTCCCGTCGGGGCTTCGTTTTGGTCATTGACTCGCAGGGTCAGCGTTTGTGAAATTCTGTCAGAAGTTCGCGCTCGATTGACCGCCGTGATCGGCAGAAGCAAAAACGCTTCTTTCTCAAAATTAATCGCACCAGCGATGAGTCTCAAGTTGCCGCCATCGACACTAAATCTTGGATCCTTTATTTCATATTCGTAGTCCGAGTCGCTGTCTGGATCTTGGACCCAAAGATGAGCCAATAGGGATTGAAGCCCCGGATTCTCATCAATGGCGTTTACGGACAACGAAATTCCGTTCGGCACATCATTGACGGGAACAATTTCGATCTTGAACGATTGCTCATTTGACCATTCGATTCCGTCGTATGCTTGAACAACGATCGAATCTTGACCGTTTGCATCGCTAGTCGGAACGTAGGTGCTACTCCCATCCGAACTCCATGAAACCGTGCCCAGGGAGGACTTATTGCGAATCACATACACCAGCGAGTCTCCATCGCCATCCGAGGCAGAAGATCGAAATTTCGTTGAGTTGAAGCTGATTTGCTCGTCTTCATTCACGAATTCCGTCCCTAGCTCACTCAAAATAGGCGCAACGTTGCCACCGGTTAAGCGGATTCCAATTTGAACTTGCGTTGTCCCAATTTCCGTGACGACAGCGGTGACTATGGCTGCGGCAGCCAAATCGTATTGGTAGGCCCGTCCCTCTTTCGATCCAACAAGGAAGCGACCATAGGGATCCAGTCTCAAACTTGCGCCAGCACCTGTTAACGAAGCACTTTGTGAAATGGGGATGGCGAGAGTAGGTATCCAATTCGATGTGCTCCAGCCAACCAATTGATCCGTACTTGACTTGGTCCCCGTTATCAAAAGGTCTCGATTGGGGTCAAACAAAATCGGCTCCACAGCATTCTTGAGGATCGAACGCACTTGGAGGCCATTTGCGATATCCAAAACGAAGAAATCGTCAATCGTGCTTACCGCCAATTGCGTCCCATCCGGTGAGCTCTCCCACGCCAAAACGTTCGACGGAAACGAATGCCGCATTACGCTCGGCGGTGCATTTCCATTTAGTTGATATATCGTTATCCAATTGGACGTACCGACCGCATCTAGAATGGCAAAACCATTTGGCCCAACGCTCTTGATCGTCCCAGCGTCATTGGAAGTGCCCACTCCCGTCAGAGTCATGAGCACGCCGGATGATTGCAGCAAAGTCAGCGAAGTTACGCCCCTCGCGTCTTCAATGAGCAGTTGATTCCCTACCATTGTCATTGTCGAGATGTTGGATGCATCGATGGCAATTAGGGTTTTCTCTGCATTCCCTTGGGTCGATACTCTCCAAAGTTGTTGAGTTTGGCTTGCGTTTCGGGTTAAGGCATAGCCAATCGCCGTCTCGGTGTCGGTTTGTTCGAAAACAGCATCGACAATGAGTGCGTTTTCAAAGTCAATCGACTTAAGGGTCTTCGAAAGTCCGTTGTCAAAAAGAGACAGTCTACTGCTTGAAAAAGCCCACGTCGCCCCGTTCGATTCCACACGGACTACATTGCCAATGTTTCCGCTCGAAACTTGTTGACTGGCAGGTGCTGTCGGGAATGACTGGACAACTCTGCTGTTGTTGCCCAGCAATCGAACCGTGTAGTTCCCGGCCTCTAGATCCTTGAAATGAGCGACTCCATCCGAATCCGTCACGGTCCAAGGTTCGGACGAGCTCAATAAGCCATCCAGATTCAAATCGATGAAGACCGGCTTCTCTCGAAGCGGCGAGTCCGACGCTGAGTCAAACGAGCGGGAACTATTCGAGTCGTCGAATAAAAACACATCGAGTGCCGCCATCACCCTACGATCTTCCAAGACGTCGAAACGAAGGATTCGCTTAAGATCACTCAAACTATGTTTGAGCTTTTGACGACTCTTGTCTGTCATATTTTACAACTCAACGATCGTTTTCGGGAAGAGGTTGTGGAGAAGACAAAGCTTGCAATGTTGTATGCTTGCTTTTGAACGAAAACCAATGAGCTTGTGTGTGGTCTTTTACTCTATCTCTTTTCGCGGCGAATGAACACTATTTCCGACATGAAATCTCGATTTTCTTAGCCGGTTTTTTTATGGCAATCTCATCGGGAGAGCGAGGCTCCTGCCGAGCTAGAGATGTAATGGTTCGGCAGGAGCCTCACCCTCCCGAGCAATCTTTTGGTTGGGCAAAGTCGATGAATAGGCATTTACACAGGCGCGGATGGCTCGGCCGGGTCAATCCCTCAGCCGCTTCGAACCTATTTGACCAAACCAAATTGATACGTCGTTGTTTCGTTCAGCGTTTCGGAAGGCTTGAGAAGCGTCGTCAGAAACGAACTTTGGTTTGGGGCGTCCGGGAAATGCTGCGTTTCCAGACAAAAGGCTTCGTGTTGCTTGAATCCCGCGTTTCCAGGGGTTCCGTCTAAAAAATTACCGGTGTAGAGTTGGATGCCCGGTTGCGTCGTACGCACTTCCATGGATCTGCCGCTAGCAGGGTCAACTACATTTGCGGCTAGCCTGAGTTTGCCGGTCTCTCCACGAACTACGAAACAGTGATCGTACCCTTTGGTTTCCGCGAGTTCTTGAATTTTGTCACCGATGGGATGCTTGACCGAGAAGTCCAATGAAGTCCCTTTGACATTTGGTATTTTGCCGGTCGGGATCATGTTCTCGTCCACGGCAAGGTACTGATCGCTCGCGAGTGCCAATTCATGTTTGTACACGGTGCCGCTACCAGCCCCGGAAAGATTAAAGTACGCGTGGTTCGTGAGATTGACGTGTGTTGCTTTGTCGGTCTTTGCCGTGAAGTGGATCGTGAGCATGTTGTCATTTCCCCACACATAGTCCGCTACAACGTTGAGAGTTCCAGGATATCCCTCCTGCCCATCGGGACTGGTAAGCAAAAATCGCAAACCAACACTATTCTCGGAAGTGAGTTTCTCGGAAACACGCCATATCCGTTTATCGAAGCCGACCTCGCCCCCATGCAAATGATTGGGACCATTGTTCATCGCGAGCGAATAAGTCTTGCCGTCGATCGAGAATTTCCCCTTGGCGATTCGATTGCAAAACCGACCGACAGTTGACCCAAAATAAGGGTGCCGCTGCAGATAGCCGTCGAGTGAAGCGAAACCGGCGGTAACATTGGTTCGTTTTCCATTCCGATCCGGAACGTTGATAGAAACCACAATCGCACCATAGTCGATCATTTCGACCGTATT
This sequence comes from Pirellula staleyi DSM 6068, assembly GCA_945875845.1. Lineage (GTDB taxonomy): Bacteria > Planctomycetota > Planctomycetia > Pirellulales > Pirellulaceae > JBKCUI01. The sequence goes on along the minus strand of CAMCMB010000017.1, from coordinate 68,307 downwards.
ACCACTTGTATTAACGAGGGTATAGAGAGTCACATTTTGGCCGTCAGCGGTTTTGCCGTAAGGGGCAGAGTCAATTCGCATTTTGGAATCGTCGGAGTAAGCGTTGATGGAGGATATTGAAATTGCAAGCAGCAAAATGCCGGCACCAAGTCGTTTGAGTGTTCCTCGAGAAATGAATTGAATTGGTTTCTGGCGCATCACGGCAGGCTCCTGATTGGATTGTTTTTGAAAGGGAGAGTTTAGTATATCGCGTCCTAAGCTGCCGCCAAAGCCCCAGTTCGATCTGCCTAAATTCGCCCCCTATTTGCCCAAAACAACAAGTGTCCAAATCCGCCGGAAAGCGCTGGCGGCTTGTTGATTTAATGGTACGACGGACTTCCTAGTCCGTCGAATTCCCATTGACGGACTTGGAAGTCGGTCATACCGACCTTACCGACCTTACCGACCTTACCCAATAATGACTTCACTAAATCAACAAGCTGCTAGCGTCCGGTTTACGGAACAACCCAAACCACCCTGCTCGCGAAACATTGTTATGTCCCGGGCTTGGTGTTGGACGAGACCTCGAGTTCCAAGGCAAACGCGGTTGATTGCGGTGGCAGGCATCGATTTTTATCGCATGCTTGAGTCTTGACGCTGATGCTCAACGGAATTTTTCCTGGCTTTGCGGAGGAACGAATCGTCAGTGGAACCTCGAACTCAATAGGACCGGAGTAGGTATTGAGCGTCTTGTTCAAGATTGGGTCGAGCTTGGACTGAGCCTGAGGTGACTTCGTTTTGCCGATGGCAACTTGCTCGCTCGCATCGACGGAAACCGTGCTTGCCAACAGGAACTCCGACTCAGGATTCTCCCCGTACAAATGCCAGCCCTCATCAATTTCCAGCATCACTTTGAGCGTGACGGCATCGCCCGGCTTGGCTGTCCATCGCGATGGCGAAATCCGAATCGTCACCGCATTGACTCGCCGACTTTGTTCCACAAGCGATGCCGATCTGGGCGATTCTGTTTTTGTGCTAGCAAGATACTCCGACGTCGCGACCAATAGAGTTTCGACGCCATGCGGTTGACCGGCTAACAAGCCCGAAAGGGAATCCAAAGTGCGTTTGGCCGATTTTCGGTAGGCGGGATCGCCCGTCAACGCATCGAGCTGAATCAAAACCTGAACCACGACTCCATTGGGGTTGGGCATGTTGCCACCGCCACCGAGATGTTTTGTTCGAAGCATCAGGTCCTCATGTGCCGCGGAGGTAAAGAAGAACCCGCCGTTTTCGCGATCTTCGAATTCGCTGAGCATTCGCTTTGTCAAACGTATTGCCTGATCGAGCCAGCGTGGATCGCCGGTCGCACGATTCAGTTCGATCAGTCCTTGCGCAAAATAGGCGTAGTCATCCAGGTAACCTGGTATTTTTGCGACTCCATCGCGATGGGATCGCAATAGGACTTCGTCGCGAAGCATGTTTTTAAGAATAAAGTCAGCCGCACGGCTCGCGGATTCGATGTAACTTGGTTCTTGAAGGATGCGACCGGCGTATGCCAATGAGCCAATCATCAACCCATTCCAACTCGTCAGCACCTTGTCGTCGACGCGAGGCTGTGGCCAAGTTTGACGCTCGACCAACATTTTGTCTCGCATCTGAGCCAAGCTAAACGCAAGTTCTTGTTCGCTCTGCCCCCGTTTCGCAGCAATCCTTTCGAGCGATTCCGTAAGGTGTGGAATATTTGTTTCCGTTCGCTTGCCGGTCGATTGCTCTTTGAAATTGCCTTCGGGAAGAAAGTTGTAGATTTCAGCGAACAACGCGGCATCCGACGCACCGAGCAAACTTGGCAAACGATTGACAGGCCAGACGTAGGCTTCGCCCTCTTTGCCAACTTCGCCCGAGTCGAGGGCCGAATAGAATGCTCCCTCAGCTGAAGTCATTTCGCGTTTCACCCAGCCATGGATGTCCGCAACTGCTTCGCTGTACCGCTGGTACCCCGTGATCTGATATCCATCGACATAGGCTTGCATTAGTTGTGCATTGTCGTAAAGCATTTTCTCAAAGTGAGGTAGCAACCACTCTGCGTCCGTCGAATACCGATGAAATCCTCCGCCGATATGGTCATGGATCCCCCCAAGCGACATGGCATCGAGTGTTACGGAAATAGGTTTCAGCAACGATTTATCACCCGTTTCGCGAAATTGCCGAATTAGCAATTGCAGTGTTCCGTGCGGAGGAAACTTGGGCGCGCCTCCGAACCCACCAAGACTCGGATCGAATCGGGCGACGAGCAAATCGGTGGCTTGCTTGTTCAACTGTGGATTGAGTTCAATCCCTTCGTTCATCGCGGGACGACTCATTTGCTGTGTCGCTTTGGTCAAAACGTCCGCTTGTTGGTTCACTTCGTCTCGGCGATTTTTCCAAACGTCCGCAAGCTGTTCCAACACCTGGATGAAACCTTGCTTTGGGAAATAGGTTCCTGCCATCCATGGTTTGCCGTCCGGTGTCAGCCAAACCGAGTTGGGCCAACCACCTCGCTTGGCGATCAATTGCGTCGCGACCATGTACTGTTCATCAATGTCGGGCCGTTCCTCGCGGTCGACCTTGATCGCGATAAAGTGCTGATTGATTACGGCAGCGACTTCCTCGTCTTCAAACGATTCGACTTCCATCACGTGGCACCAATAGCAAGTCGAATAGCCGACAGACAAGAAGACAGGCTTGTTCTCCAATTTGGCTTTTTCAAATGCCTCGTCGCCCCACGGATACCACTGAACGGGATTGTGGGCATGTTGCAACAAATACGGACTCGTCTGGTCAACAAGACGATTTGTGTGAGCGTGTTTTTTGTCTTGCGCAAATGTCATCGTGTCGAAACTCCAAAACGAATGGAACGCAAAAAAAACAGCGGCACTCACCGTAACGCTTAACAAAAAGCTCCGCGAAGGAAAACCATTTTTGTGGCTAAGCTGATTCATGAATAAACCCCGATACCAGGCAATCGAAACTGGTCCTTGGAAACCGAAAAAATCCTTACACTGCCGAACGCGTGCAAAGGGATTGTACCACATGTGCCGAGACCTCCATGATGTACCACGACAGTCCCTGCATTCCGCATGGATAGTAGCCGCGTATTGGAAACGCTGTGAAGCATTTCCGTCAACGACATCATGGGAACCGTTACGCCTGGCGTGCTAGCGGGACGAATCGAACCGGGAGCTAACGGCTTGTTGATTGAATGGTACGACGGACTTCCAAGTCCGTCGAATTCCCCATTGACGGACTTGGAAGTCCGTCGTACCGCTCTTACCCAATAACGACTTCACTAAAGCAACAAGCCCGCGAGCGTCCGGTTTATGGAAAACTGGTCTTCCGGACTGAGCACAGCCCGTTGGGCCACTTCTCGCTAGTACTCGCAACCGATCGCCAGTGTGAGATCGACACTTGCTTGATGCCATTCGAGCCAACGTTCGATTTGTAGCCCGCGTTCTTGCTGTCGTGACAATTTTGCTTCCATTTGTTCCGCAAGATTACCCTGCGTTTCGCTTAGCTTTTCAAGTTGCGCGATTCTACTTGTCCAATGCTCAAGTTGTGTTCCGACGTTGACCCACCGCAGCGCTGCGGTCTTTTTCTTTTCGAAAGCGATCTCGACATCCGTCGTGATCTGCCTGGTTCGCTCGGTGATGAGCTCTTCCAGCCAAGCTCTACGGGCTGCAATGGCTTTTTGATCGTCCGTTTTATGGCACCGTGACCGCAGAAACTTGGTCCAAATGAAGGTTGCTTTTATTCCTGCTGGGACGCCACTCGTCAGTGCACCGATGCTGTCCCATACGTCAAGCGTTTCAGGCAATATCGAGCCTCGCAATCTTTGCAGCATCACCAAGTCACATCGACATTCCAGTGCCTCTTGGATTCGATCGCAAACATCCCAATCGCTTGGGATGACAGTATCTAAATCCGCTGGAGAATGCTCGCATGCATTCTCCGATCCAATCAACGCAGCGAGTTGTGTTCTTAACACATAGAGCTTGGATCGGTTGTCAATTCGCTTGTCGTCCAAGTTGGTCTTTAAGCGTTCTACCAACAAGGGGTCCGGGATAGGAATCCCTCGATCAATGAGTTGGGATTGCGTTGTGCTCTGCAGTTCCAGAAGAGCCTGCGTTTCATCCAGGAGTCGCTCTGCTTGCAAACATGCTGCGATTGCATAGTGAAGCTTGAGTGCATTGGCGGCTGTGGATTGGCGCAACCGGTGGGCAATGGCACGCTGTAAAGGAACGAGAATCCGGTTCTCCTCGTCGTTGGCATTGGAACGTGAAGACTGTCTTCGCGAACGTAAGTCGGAATACACCAGCTTCGAGGCTGCCGAACGCATGGATGCCAACCAAGCGATCTCGACGCTTGACAAAGATTTGCGATAGGGACTCTCAGCATTGGAAATCTCTTCATTGGGACTCTCCGTATTCGGAATCTTATACGGAACCGAAGAACTGACGAGGAATGCACTCGGCCTAGCTTCTTGTGCGAAAAGCCTACTCACCGCATGCATGTTGCCGTTCAGAATACAAAACGAGCCGATACACCAGGAGACTAAGCTGGTTGCGATTCGCTTTGTATTCCACGACTCCGACCAAACCATTTGAGTCAACTTTACCAAAAATCTTTAAGCTAGCATTTTAACGAATAGGCATCGCATGCTGGTTAGATCGATTGCCGGCATCGTGTTTGTGAATATCGAATCCTTAAATACCTTTTGATCGGATTGGGCAAGCTATTCCGTTGCTATTCAACGGTTGGTTGGCAGTTACTGAAATCAAATACTCAACACAGCCGACCAAAGTCAAAGTAGTAGGCACATTCTATGTGCCGTCCACCTAGAATCCTGGCAAAAGTGAGACTGCGAACGGCACGGCGGAGCGTGCCTGCTACTTACCCAAAGTTCGATCCAAAGTGAAGTCGAACACGACATAAGGATGTAACCAGTCTCCTTGGTACAGCCAGAACTGCGCTTCGCGGCAGATCCCGATGTCAAGCATCTTGATCTTGGTGTCATCGGTATGGATCACCGAGGACTGCAAGACCAAGTGTTTCATGCGCATCACCAGAGGCTGGACAAGCATTCCAAGTTCGTAGAGCCAATCGCAGATCGTGCTTCGGCGAATCAACCACCCAATGCGACTAAACAAGTCTTCTTCGCGATAGAGAGGAAGATGGTCACCGAACTTCGACAAGACGACGTACGAGCATAGCCCTGGACCTGGAAGCCCTTTTTCGATCGGCTGCGGAGGCTTAGGAGCGATTGCCACGTTCTCTTGGCAACTCTTGCAAGCGTATTGGACTCGTTGATGCTCGATGACTTTGAATACAGCGGGAATAAACTCAATCTGTTGGCTGGTTTCGACTCCCATCTCGCAACGGACCTCTCCGCAGCATGGGCACTTACTTTCTTCTTCGCTCAGTTCGTGTCGGCGGGTTTCCTTCGGCCAATTTGATGGAAGCGTCGACTTCCGCTTCCCCTCTTAGACGGTTCTTCCGGAGAGGCAGGATCCGGCGGTTGATCGGCTTCTTGGCCTTGCTCTGGTTGGTTTGCGTTGTCGTCGGCACTCTTCTCAAGTTCCTGAGCCAGTTGTTGCAACTCATCTTGGGAGAACAAGAGCAATTGATCAGGATTGATGCGTTCTTGTCGTGAGCCGCGAACCGTGCTGAGCAGGCGTTTGATCTTCGACTCAAGCAACGCGATCTTGTGGTCCTTCTCTTCGAGAGCTTGAGAGAATTATTCTGTTACCGAAGTGTGCTGAGACCCACGCGATTACGACCTCAATTCTTTGACGTTGGAAACAACTTCTCGGATCCGAGTACCGAATTTACGAGCCTTGAATGCAAACGCGATGAGGATCACGCCGAGCAATATTGCCCAAGCCGCGATGATGTAGAGCAAGGCTAGTACTCCGCCGGTCGGCCTCGCCATAATTGCGACGCCGAAAAGGATAGAAACGGCGCCGCTCAGGACCAGTAACCATTCCCCCTCCATCTCCTTGCGAAGCCTAATCGCCATCGCAATTCGCAACGCTCCCGTGACAATGGCCCAGGTCGCAATATAAAACACAACGATCACGCCGCCGATGACTGTGGTCAACTCGGGTGATTGCAAAGCAAGTATCCCAAAGGCGATGCCGAAAAGTCCTTCGATGAGCAGAAGGCCCCAATATTCAATCTCCTTGCGGTGCCCTATCGCATGAGTGACTTGGAAGATGCCGTCGACAAACGCGTAGGCAGCGAACAACATGGTCATCGTGAGAAGCGTTAAACCTGGCCATGCAAACGCGCTGATCCCAAATAGTATTGCGAATACTCCTCGGAGCAAGATCATCCACCAAAAACGAGATAGAAGCTGAGATGCTGGATGTGTTTCCATTTTGCTTTTTCCTGACTGAAGTTACTGTATCTCTCGCTCGTATTCTAAAAGAGCGACTCGTCCATGGCCTCATCGAGAAATCCGAATAGGATCTCTCTCAGATGCATCGGGGTGCATTGGGACGAGATCGTAATCGATTATCGACTTTTCGGGAATCTTGACCACCTGAGCGAGGCGCACCTTTCAAAACATAGTCGCCTTTTGCTCCGCAAAAGCTGCGTGATCGCCGCGACCTTTCACGGAGTAGCTGTGAATTTATAGCTAGACCACTTTTGGCGGCAGTTTGGTAACCCGACGCGTGACGGCTTGTTGATTTAATCACAACCCGAAGTGTAAACGAGGGACTCTTTGCCCCTTACTCGAGCGAAAGACGACGAAACATAACCCCGCTTTGTGCATTTCCCTCTTATTCCAACTATGATAAATTAGGCTTATCCGAGTCATCTCCCACCCCACCCGCCTGCTACAGGTCCCGCCGTTCCTATGTCCCTACGCAAACTCGTCTTCTTGGTTGCGCACATTGCAAGTCTTTTTTGCCTTGCTTCCTGTGCCAATGCGCAAGAGCCCACGTTTGAGCGGCATATTCGTCCGATATTAAGGCAGTATTGCTTCGATTGCCATGGAGCGACGGACAAGAAGGAGGGCAATTTAGACCTCAGATTGGTCCGGTTCATGAAATTGGGCGGAGATTCCGGTACCGCAATCAACTCCGAGAAACCAAGCGACAGCTTATTGATTCAGCGCGTCCTAAGTGGCGAAATGCCTCCCGGCGAAGCGCACGTGCCCGCGGAGCAATTCGAGACCCTGAAAAAATGGATCGAGGCCGGTGCAAAAACGGATCGCCCCGAGCCAGAGCAGATCGGCCCGGGTGTACCGATCACCGCAGAGGATCGGGACTACTGGGCGTTTCGACCTATCGTTCGCCCAATCGTCCCCGAGGTTGGCAGTCCTGCAGACCGCATTCGGACCCCCATCGATGCACTGCTGAAACAGGCCATGCCTGCGGGCCTATCCTTTTCCCCGGATGCGGATCACGAGACCTTGATTCGCCGCGCCTACTTTGATTTGATCGGTCTACCTCCCAGCTTGCAAGACATGGAGCGATGGAGCAAATCGACTTATGAAAACTGGTTTGCGCAAATGATCGATACGTTGCTCGAGTCTCCTCAGTACGGCGAGCGTTGGTCGAGGCATTGGCTCGATGTGGCTGGCTATGCGGATTCGGAAGGGCAGACTACCGCCGACGCCGTTCGACCTTGGGCATGGAAGTATCGCGATTATGTGATTCGGTCGTTCAACTCAAATAAACGGATCGACCGCTTCATTGTAGAGCAGCTGGCCGGTGACGAACTGGCGGGCCCGCGCAATGGAGATTGGACTATGGAGCAAATCGAATTGCTGACCGCGACCGGTTTTCTCACGATGGCTGCGGACGGTACGGGAGCAGGAGACAATAGCCCCGAAGCTCGTAATAAAGTCATCGCGGACACACTGAAGATTGTCAGCTCGTCTTTGCTAGGCGTCAGTGTTGGATGCGCTCAGTGCCATGACCATCGTTACGATCCGATTTCACAGGTGGACTACTTTGCAATGCGAGCGGTCTTTGAGCCCGCCTTCGATTGGCAACAGTGGCGAGTGCCAGACGCTCGCCGGATTTCGCTTTACACAACCGAGAACCGTGAGCAAGCCGCCGCGATCGAACAAGAAGCCCAAAAGATAGCCGAAGAGCGGGCCGCAAAACAAAAGCTTTATATGGCCGAGGCACTTGATAAGGAATTGCTCAAGTACGACGAGCCGCTTAGGACAGAACTGCGCACCGCATACGAAAAGCCGGAAAAGGAACGCTCCGAAGATCAAGTGATGCTTCTCAAAAAGAACCCGAGCGTCAACATCACACCCGGCGTCCTGTATCAGTACCTGCCGAAAGCTGCCGAAGAACTCAAAACGTTTGACACGAAGATTGCCGAAACGCGAGCTCGCAAGCCCGTCGAGGAATTCATTCGAGCGATGATGGAGCTCCCGGATCGAATTCCGGATACGCAACTGTTCCATCGCGGCGACCATCAACAGCCCAAACAAAAAGTCCTCCCCGCCGACTTGACCATCGCTGCCGACGAAGGAGCGCTGCCGTTGATACCCGAGCGGGCAGCCAACCTGAAGACCAGCGGACGACGACTCGCGTACGCGCGTTGGCTGACGAGCGGCAAGCACCCTTTGGTAGCCCGTGTCCTGGTCAACCGAGTTTGGCTGCATCACTTTGGTCAAGCGATTGTTCCTACCCCGTCCGAGTTTGGCAAGCTTGGAATGCCACCGAGCAATCCCGCGCTGTTGGACTGGCTGGCCGACGAATTCATGCAAAGCGGCTGGGATCTCAAGCAGCTTCATCGGACGATCATGAAGTCCACAGCGTGGCGACAGAATGCGGTTCGCGATGATTCGAAATCGGCTATCGATGCGGAGAACACCTTCTATTGGCGCAAATCGATTCAACGCTTGGACGCAGAGGTGATTCGAGACCGAATGTTGGTTGCGTCAGGAACACTGGAACCGAATCTGTTCGGTAAGCCGATCGCCATCAAGGCGGACGACGCGGGACAGATCATCGTCGATGGTCAACAAAAGCGACGCAGCCTCTATCTTCAAGTGCGACGATCGCAACCTGTGGCAATGCTCCAAAGTTTTGATGCTCCCGTCATGGACGTGAATTGCGAACGTCGACCCGTTTCCACGGTGGCCACTCAGTCCTTGATCTTGATGAACGGCGAGTTCGCTTGGCAACAAGCGGAGTTGCTGGCGGCGCGTGCAGTGCGTGAAGCGGTGCCGCTGTCGTCCGAGCAATTTCCCAATCAGCCCCAGATGCCTACTCCGCTCACACCTGAGTGGCGATACGGTTATGGTGAATTCGATGAGCCATCGCAGCGAGTCACTGGCTTTACCGATTTGCCCCACTGGACAGGAACCGAATGGCAAGGGGGCGCTCAACGACCCGATCCAACGCTAGGCTGGGTCATCGCCAATCAGGATGGTGGGCACACCGGGGCTCGCTATGCATCGATTCGCCGATGGACGTCACCTAGTAGCGGGCGCATTCGCATCGATGGAGCAATGCAACATGGATCGCCCAATGGCGACGGCGTCCGTGGGAGAATTGTTTCGGATCGACGCGGACTTTTGGGTCAGTGGCAAGTGCTGAACAACATGGCCCAAACCAATGTCGATGCATTTGCTATCGAAGCAGGAGAATCGATCGATTTCGTCACGGACTGCATTACCAACGAAAGTTCCGATTCCTTTACATGGAAATCCAAGATTATCTTTCCGACTGCCGAAGGAATTCCGCAAGAACGCGTGCGCGATAGCGTGGCAGATTTTCATGGCCCCGTTTCTGCAGATAGCTTCGTCGAGCTGCCGGCGCAGTTGCATATCGCTTGGCGGATTGCTTATTGCCGTCCGCCAACTCAAGCTGAGTTCAACCTTTCGATGGCACATGTGGTTGAACAACTTCGAGCCATCCAGAAAGACGCTCGCGGCATTGCCACTGGCTCGAACATTACGAAACAAGTGTTGGTCAATTATTGCCATGCTTTACTAAACTCAAGCGAATTCGTTTACGTCGATTAGGAGTAGATCAATGATGGGACTCTTTAGTCGCCGACAATTTTTGGCCGAGAACGCAATGGGATTGGGCTCTATCGCTTTGACTTGGCTGCTGCAGCAAGAACAAGGCAAGCAACCGAAAGCCATCGCGCTTGCAAAACCGCACAATGACGTGCTCCCGCGCAAGACGCATTTCGATCCCAAGGCCAAGGCGATGATCTCCTTGTTCCAACACGGTGGTCCTTCACACATGGACCTTACCGATCCAAAGCCCGAGCTCACGAAGTACAGCGGTACCGACTACAAAGAGGATATCCACTTTAGTTTTGTGAACGAGGCTAGCAAGAAACTCTTCGGAAGCCCCTTTCAGTTCAAGGCGCATGGGCAATGCGGGACAGAGCTATCCGAACTGCTGCCTCATACTGCGGAGATCGTGGACGATATTTGCTTGATCCGCAGTATGCATACCGGTGCGAATGGACATGAGGTTTCCATTCGGTATTTTCATGGCGGGATCCCAGGTGTGTTGGGGCGACCTACTCTGGGCTCTTGGCTCGTTTATGCCTTGGGCACCGAGTCGCAAAACTTGCCTGCCTACATGGTGCTAACCGATCCAGGCGGGCTTCCGGTAGACGGTGTTACGAATTGGGCCAACGGCTTTATGCCTGCGATGTTTCAAGGGACGGTACTACGTCCTCAGGAGCCTCGTATTCTCAATCTAGTGCCGCCTCCGCATATTCGAGGCAAATTCCAAGAACAGAATCTTGCGTTTCTACAGGATTTGAATCGCCGACATCTCGAATCGCATCCTGGTGAATCCGAGTTGGAGGCACGGATCGCAAGTTACGAATTGGCTGCCCGCATGCAGACTGCGGCCGCCGAAGCACTCGACATCGAAAAAGAAACGGCCGCAACACACCAAATGTACGGGCTGGATCATCCAGAGACCAAAGAGTACGGCACTCGCTGCTTGATTGCCCGACGTTTGGTCGAGCGAGGCGTTCGCTTTGTTCAATTGTTTCATAGCGGACAACCCTGGGACAATCACAGCGGAATCGTCGGTGGGCTCAAGTCGATATGCAAAAAAACCGACAAACCAGCAGCGGCCTTGGTCAAGGATCTCAAGCAACGCGGAATGCTCGAATCAACCATCGTGCATTGGGGGGGCGAGATCGGACGACTCCCAGTCACACAAGAACACGGCTCGCCCGAAAAAGCGGGTCGCGATCACAACGGCCAAGGCTTCAGCATTTGGATGGCTGGCGGCGGATTCAAACCCGGAATGGCTTTTGGTAAGACGGATGAGTTTGGGCACAGAGCCGTCGAAAACATCGTGACCCCCAACGATTTCCAAGCGACAATCTTAAATCAATTTGGTTTGAAGCATGACGAGACGTTGTACATCCATAGCGGCCAGGAGCAAATCATCACGAATAAACGACCGGCTCGCGTCGTCCAAGAAATCATTGCCTAACGTTTCGTGAAAAGTATCTCTTTGCATTTGGGATGCGAAACTTGAAATTCAAGCACCGCCTGCTCGTCGATATCCGTCTCATTCAGCGACAGCAATTCCAAGTTGACCATATCCTTAAGATGTGCTGAGCCTGTAACGGAGATTGGATTCCGATCAAGATAAAGCCAACGCAACTGCGTCATGCCAGCGAGATGACGCAGGTCATGGTCCACTAAGCCCGTTTCACAGAGGTGTTTTGTGCATTTCGGACAGAGTTCAACTATATTAAGTGGATAGGTTATGATAACCCGCGCCCGTGAGCGAGGGATTGCAGTCGGCTCCTTGCTTACGGGTACGGGTTACCATTGCGTGGCACGAGCGCGCTCGTGAATCCATGGGCGAGACGCCCATGCCACTTTTGGATACCCCGTGTCACAGTCCATTAAAGCAACGAGCCGGTGAGCGAGGTTCAAGAAATGATTGCCTCAGCGCCCCCCCCTTAACTTTTAGAAAGACACTATGGTTCGGTTCTACCCAAAGTCACTTCCACTCCTCGCTCCCTTTGCTCTACGGCAAGCATCAAAGTGGTTTGTACCGGGCGGGAGTGATTCCTACCAACCAAAAACCAAGCTCGGCAGGAGCCTCGCACTCCCATTCCAATCATGGGTAGGTTGTTTTCATTCTGCCGTTGGTCTTGTCGCCACTTTGGGGTTTTGCACCGCTCACTGTTCCGCCGAGGACGTTGATCCGACTCGGTTCGAAAAGACGACCATTGCAACAGGCTTGGTCCAGCCGATGCAGATGGCCAATGCACCCGATGGACGCATCTTTTTGATCGAGCTGGCGGGCAACATCAAATTGATTGACCCGGTAACCAAAACGAACAAGGTCATTGCTAAGATCGAGGTTACGACCGAACAAGAAAACGGGCTGATCGGAATTTGCCTCGATCCTAATTTTTCGGAAAATGGTTGGGTCTATCTCCAATACTCGCCACCCAGTTTCCCAGGTCAGCAACTCAGTCGTTTTCGTTTTAAGGAAGACACTCTAGATATCGCATCCGAACAGAAGATTTTTCGGTTCGAAGAGCAACGCCGCGAGTGCTGCCATCATGCAGGCTCCATGACCTTTGGCCCAGATGGCTGCCTCTACGTTGGAACAGGAGACAATACAAATCCCTTCAATGATTCCCAGGGGTATGCACCGATCGATCAACGGCCCAACCGTGAACCCTGGGATGGACTTCGAACCGCAGGCAACACCAAAAGCTATAACGGCAAAGTGCTTCGCATCCGCCCGAATCCAACCGAAGGTTATTCGATTCCTGACGGCAATCTTTTTCCAAAGGATGGATCGATCGGACATCCTGAGATCTATGTGATGGGGTGCCGCAACCCCTGGCGCATCAGCGTGGATCCGAAGACGGGTTTCTTGTACTGGGGCGATGTCGGCCCGGATGCTGGTGGAGATGGGCCACGCGGTCCGAAAGGCTACGACGAAGTCAATCAAGCTCGCAGGGCAGGCAACTTTGGCTGGCCATGTTTCATCGGTCCCAATCGTCCGTATAACATGGTCGACTTTGCCACAGGCAAGATCGGTGACCCGCAAGATCCAGCCCATCCGTACAATCATTCGGTCAACAACACCGGTGCGAAAGACTTGCCTCCCTTGCAACCTCCCTTTCTTTATTATCCAGCGGGCGAATCCAAAGAATTCCCTGAGGTTGGTACTGGCGGTCGAACCGCATGCGCCGGTCCGATCTACTACTTCGACCCCAACTTGAATTCCGACACCAAATTCCCGGACAATTACAACTCAACGCTCTTTGCATTCGAGTGGTCTCGCAACTGGATTATGGCGGTTCATATGGATCAAGATTCCAACCTGAAGAAACTTGAACGGTTCCTGCCTGGAGTCAAAATCACACGGCCCATCCACCTCGAGTTTGACAAGCTAGGTCGTTTGTACGTTATCGAATACGGAGAGACTTGGGGAGTCAATGCGGACGCAGCTTTGCATCGAATTGACTACGCACGTGGCAATCGAACGCCTGTGGCAAAAGCCCTCGTCGAAAACAATATCGGCAAGCAACCGCTCAAGCTCCAAATGAAGGCTGACGGCTCGACCGACAAGGACGGTGACACGCTCTCCTACCGATGGAAGCTAACGCGCACCACGGGTGATGAACGTATCGAAAGAGTTCTGTCCGAATCTGCGAACGCCGTAGCGACCATCGAAGAGCCAGGTTCCTACACCGTGTCCCTCGAAGTGAAGGATCCCACGGGAGCATCGGACGTGGCCACCTATCCGGTCATCGTTGGAAATGCTCGCCCCGAAGTGAAGTTCTTGTTGCCCAAGGATGGCGATTTCTTTACACCCGGCGAAAAAATCACGTACCGTCTGCAAATCGATGACATCGAGGACGGCACCAGCGACTTTGATAACGCGGATGCGAGGAATCTCGAAACGATCGAGCTCTCCGCCCCGAGCAGGACCTTTGTTCAAGCAAGTCCGCTGACTTTAGGGGACGCGAACAACAAGCCGATTCCTGTCGGCTTGGACTTAATGCGCAAAAGCGATTGCTTCAATTGCCATGCGGTCGATCGCGCAATTGTCGGGCCTATGTTTACGGACGTCGCCAAAAAGTATCGCGATGTTCCCAACGCGTTGGAAGTGTCTGTCAAGCGAGTCATGGAAGGTTCCACGGGCGTATGGGGCAAGGTCGCAATGCTGCCACATGCTCAGCATACACCCGAGCAAGTCAGCGAAATGGTGCGGTATGTCTATTCCATCCAAGCCGATTCGAATTCGAAGACGGTTGGCGGATTGAACAACTCGATCGAGGTGAAAGCCGATTCGAGTGGCGTTCAGCTCGAGGCCTTCTACACGGACTTGGCACAGGGCGAAATACCTGCCTTAACGGGTTCGCAGGCGATTCGACTGCGAAGCCGTGTGGTGCAAGCCGAGCAAGTTGACTCGATACGCAAAGCAACGGTGCTCAATTCCGATCGAGCGCAAGGAAAGGCTTTCGTCGGAGCCATTGAAAGCGGGGCAATCCTGCGGCTCAATGGAATCACACTGACCCAGGTAGGGCAGATCGTGCTTCGGGTCGCAAGCGCGGGCCAAGGTGGTTTCATCGAAGTGCATCGAGACAAGGAAGATGGCGAATGGATCGGTCGAGTCGACGTGGCTGTCAACGGCGACTGGGAAGCGTTCTCAGAGCTGGCGATGTCGCTCGCCGGACAAGAAGGAAAGCACGATTTGTTTTTCGTGTTCAAGAATGCGAATGGAGGCGGTGGACTGATGAACATCGACTCAATCGAGTTCCGCAAATAGAGAACCGAAGTTTACCCAGGGCGGCGCTTCGCTCTGCCCTGGGCTAAGCTGTGGCTGCCCCATTCGGGGCGAAATGCAATACCCAAACCCGATGGTACCCCTAGCCCGCGCCCGGGCTAGCTGTTCGGCAGCCCGGTGGGCTAGCTGTTCGGCAGCGCGGTGGGTTCGTTGTTCGGTAGCCCGCAGGGCGAATGGGTTGGATAGCCCAACGGGCTTACACAACCTAGCCCAGGGCAGAGCGCAGCGCCGCCCTGGGTCATCATGAAAAAAAGATGCGATTTGCCCTGAAGGGGCCAAACGGACCGATCCAACCCAACGCACCATCGGTTCGTTTTGCCCCTTCAGGGCGACGACACTAGGCGGCGTTTACCCAGGGCGGCGCTTCGCTCTGCCCTGGGCTAAGCTGTGGCTGCCCCATTCGGGGCGAAATGCAAAAGCCAAACCAAATGATTCGCCAAGCCGCCGGGTTAGGTGTTCGGCAGCCCGGTAGGCTAGGTGTTCGGCAGCCCGGTGGGCTAGGTGTTCGGCAGCCCGGTGGGGCGAATGGGTTGGATAGCCCAACGGGCTTACACAGCCTAGCCCAGGGCAGAGCGCAGCGCCGCCCTGGGTCATCATGAAAAAAGGTGCGAATTGCCCTGAAGGGGCTAAACGGACCGATCCATCCCAAATGCACCATCGGTTCGTTTTGCCCCTTCAGGGCGACGACACGTAGGCGGCGTTTACCCAGGGCGGCGCGTCGCTCTGCCCTGGGCTAAGCTGTGGCTGCCCCATTCGGGGCGAAATGCAAAAGCCAAACCAAATTGATCCTCGCGCCCGCAGGGCCATGTATTCGGTAGCCCGCAGGGCTAATGTCTTAATAGCCCAACGGGCTTACACAACCTAGCCCAGGGCGGCGCTTCGCTCTGCCCTGGGCTAAGCTGTGGCTGCCCCATTCGGGGCGAAATGCAAAAGCCAAACCAAATTGATCCTCGAGCCTTTTCGACCAGATATGAAAAAAGCCAGATTCCCCCCGTACACCAACTGAAACACTTCCCGCAACACAGATAGTGTCGGCACTCGGTATGGGTGAGGAACGGAGCTCAATAGCTTGCCTGCGTAACCCTCTGTTGTGGCTACACCCATGACGTTACCGCCATCGGCGTACAACTCGAGGTCAAAGTGTGCTGTGTGCGACTCTCTGTGTGCGAAAACATGATAGCGGTAGGAATGGCCATTGCTGGCCATCCCCCGCACAGATCCGTACGTGAAGAGTTACCTCATACGGCTCTTGCCGCAAGTCGATCAAGAAAACGGAGTTCCGGAGAAGGGTGGACTATCTTCGGACGGGGAAGATAGGTTCGAATGAGCCGCCGCATACGTGGCCAAGTCCAGCGGGAACGCTGGCTACGACGTTGCACTTGACGGTATCACAGTTTGGAGGCTTCATCGATAAACTCGCGTATCCGCCGCATGTTGCCGGGAATGGCGAAGTAATTCATCCAGCCGAATCGAGTTCGCTTTCGCTACGGACTGGTTAGTCTCCACAGGTTGCTCTCCACCTTTCATCGCTGAAACGCAGTTAGCATGTTGGATTCAGGGTGGTAACGTTGCCCTGGTCAGGACTTTCAACCTACCGATAAAACGCCTTCAAAGGCGCACTAGAACGATTGTCCCAATCGTTTATCTGAAGTGTCGCGGGGCGATGGAGCCGGCGTTATTCATGCGAGCCAGTCGTTAAGTCCAACTACCGGAGGTCAGCAGCGCAGAACCCATGGTGACGCCCGGTGCTGGCAGAGTGCTGTGCCCGCGAAGGTAGATGTCGATCGTACGTGCGGCCCCTCTGCCTTCATTGATGGCCCAGACGACCAGCGACTGACCTCGACGGCAATCTCCGGCAGCAAAGACTCCTGGAACGCTCGTTTGGAACTTGCCATGCTCGGCTTTGTAATTGCTGCGCGGATCGGTTTCGATTCCGAGGATCTCGGAAACGTAATGCTCCGGACCGAGGAAACCCATTGCGAGGAGCACGAGATCCGCACCGATGACCTGCTCGCTTCCGGCGATTTCCTCCATTACCATTCGGCCATCTTTCTTGACCCATTGCACGCGTACGGTCTTGATCCCCGTTACGTTTCCATTTCCGTCATCGATGAATTCTTTGCTGAGGATACAGTACTCCCGAGGGTCATGACCAAATTTTTGTTCTGCTTCTTCGTGCCCATAATCCACTCGGAAAACGCGAGGCCATTGAGGCCAAGGATTGTCTGCCGCACGCTCATGAGGCGGCTTGTCCAACAATTCGAAATTCACCAGTTCGGTGCAGCCATGCCGCATGCTAGTACCGATACAGTCGCAGCCGGTATCGCCGCCTCCGATGACAACTACCCGTTTCCCCTTCGCCGATATGAACTTTCCGTCCGCGTGTTGGCTATTCAGCAAGCTAGCTGTGTTTGCGCTCAAAAACTCCATCGCAAAATGGACGCCCTTGAGTTGTCGTCCCGGAATCGGCAAGTCTCGGGGCTTAGTTGCACCGGTGGACAGAAGGACTGCATGGTTCTCAGCCATCAACTGCTTTGGATCGACATTTCGACCAACATCCGCGCCGGTCACGAACTTGACCCCTTCGGCAGCCATCAAGTCCAATCGGCGTTGAACGTCCCCCTTGTCCAGTTTCATGTTCGGAATACCGTAGGTGAGCAGTCCGCCTATACGGTCGGCTCGTTCATAAACGGTGACCGAGTGCCCGACCTTGTTGAGCTGATCGGCAGCAGCTAACCCCGCAGGACCGCCTCCGATGATGGCTACGCTTTTACCCGTTCGCGTTTGGGGTGGATGGGGCGTAACCCATCCCTCCTCGAACGCTCGGTCAATGATGGCCGATTCAATGTTTTTGATGGTGACCGGTGGGTTGGTGATGCCCAAAACGCAAGCACCCTCGCAAGGTGCAGGGCAAACTCGGCCAGTAAACTCTGGGAAGTTGTTTGTCTTGTGAAGTCGATCGACTGCTTCCCGCCATCGCCCGTGATAAACAAGATCGTTCCACTCTGGAATCAAGTTGTCGATCGGGCAACCTGTGGCCGATTGGCAAAACGGAACTCCGCAGTCCATGCAGCGAGCTCCCTGTTCCTTCAACTGTTCTTCCTTGGGACTCGTGTAAATCTCTTGGTAGTCGTTGAGGCGAACGATAGGCAATCGCCATTCGACCTTCTTTCGATCGAACTCTTTAAATCCTGTTGGCTTTCCCATTGTCTTACTTGCGTTTGTGAGGTGTTAGGCTGATTGTGAGTGTGATGAGCGAGGCGGGCGATGGATTACCCCAAAGCCAACTGTAACTTTTCGTCCCGCTTTGTCTCGAGTAAGACTCGCTTGTAGTCCGATGGCATGACTTTGACAAAGCGGCTAACGCTGTTTGGCCAATCGTCAAGCAGAGATTGGGCCACGGTTGAATTCGTTACTTCCGCATGTTTTGAAATGAGTCCATGCAGTTCTGCAATGTCTTCGTCCTCGTGAACCGTTTCTAATTCTACGGTACCAAGGTTGCATTGGATTCGGAATGCATCCACGTCTGCCAACACATAGGCAACTCCACCGCTCATGCCTGCGGCAAAATTTCGACCTGTTTCGCCCAAAATCACGACCCGTCCACCGGTCATGTATTCGCAGCCATGGTCGCCAACGCCCTCGACGACTGCCGAGCAGCCTGAATTGCGAACCGCGAATCGTTCTGCCGCTCGTCCACGAAAGAACGCTTCTCCCATAGTGGCACCGTACAAGCACACGTTTCCGACGATAATATTGTCTTCTGGACAGAACTTGGAGTTCCGATCCGGATAAACAATGATTCTTCCTCCTGAGAGTCCCTTGCCTACGTAGTCATTGGAGTCTCCTTCGAGCTCAAGCGTGATACCATGTGCTAGAAAGGCTCCAAAGCTCTGACCAGCAGCGCCCGTGAAACGGATATGAATGGTGTCGATTGGCAAGCCGCTTTGTCCGTATCGTTTTGCTACTTCGTGACTGAGAATCGTGCCAACCGTTCGGTTGATGTTGATGATTTTCAGATCGAGACGGATCGGTTTTTGAGTTTCAAGTGTCGACATGCATCGCGGTACGAGTTCCGTCATGTCGAGTGACTTTTCAAGCTCGTGATCTTGTTTTTCGGTGCATCGGACTTGAACGCCCGGGCTCGACTTCTTGGCGGGACGCAGGATGGGTGTCAGGTCAAGACCGTCAGCTTTCCAGTGCGAGATGGCGTGATCTGCGGTCAAACAATCGGTTCGACCAATCATATCGTCGATGCATTTGAAGCCCAACTTGGCCATGATTTCACGGGCGTCCTCTGCCACCATGAACAAATAGTTGACCACGTGTTCTGGTTTGCCTGCAAACTTGGCCCTGAGTTCCGGATCTTGAGTGGCGATGCCAACGGGGCAAGTGTTCAGGTGGCATTTCCGCATCATGATGCAGCCCAAAGTGATCAAGGGAGCTGTTGCGAAGCCGAACTCCTCAGCCCCCAGCAATGCGGCCATCACAACATCGCGTCCGGTTTTGAGTCCACCGTCGGTTTGTAGCGTGACGCGTGATCGCAAGTTGTTCAAAACGAGCGTTTGGTGAGCCTCCGCGATGCCCAACTCCCATGGAAGTCCAGCATGCTTGATGCTCGTCAAAGGCGAAGCTCCTGTGCCACCCGTGTCGCCACTGATGAGAATGTGATCTGCGTGGGCCTTTGCAACCCCGGATGCAACGACACCCACGCCGACTTCGCTCACGAGTTTGACGCTGACTCGAGCGCTCGGATTGCTATTCTTCAAATCGTGAATCAACTGGGCAAGATCTTCGATCGAGTAGATGTCGTGGTGAGGCGGCGGACTGATGAGCCCGACACCTGGGGTACTGTAGCGAATTCTCGCGATGTACTTGTCAACCTTCTTGCCTGGCAACTCGCCACCTTCGCCCGGTTTCGCGCCTTGCGATATCTTGATTTGAATTTCGTCTGCATTAGCCAAGTACTCAATCGTAACGCCAAAGCGACCCGATGCGACCTGCTTGATTGCCGACCGCTTGCTGTCTCCGTTGGGCAACCGATTGAATCGAACAGGGTCCTCGCCCCCTTCGCCCGTATTGCTTTTGCCTCCTAGGCGATTCATTGCGATAGCGACGGTTTCGTGGGCTTCGGCGCTGATGGAACCAAGGCTCATCGCACCTGTGCAAAATCGCTTGACGATATTCGAGGCTGGCTCGACTTCATCAATACTTAATGCAGGACCGGCTACTCCCTCATTCAAATCAAGCAAGCCTCTCAACGCATAGCGCATCTTTGCATCATTGTTAATGTGATCCGCAAAACGACGATAGGCATTTTTGTCTCCAGCTCGCGCAGCGATTTGAATATCTGCGATAGCGGCTGGGTCCCATCCGTGCCTTTCACCCTCAGCGCGCCAATGAAACTCTCCGACGTTTGCGAGCATCGTCGAAGCGTCGGCTTTGTCGATTGGGTAACCGAGCGAGTGACGACGAAAGGTCTCTTCCGCCAAAATATCGAAACTGCAGCCTTGAATACGGCTGTTGGTACCAGTGAAGCAACGTGCGATAACTTCGTCTTGAAGTCCGAGGGCTTCGAAGATTTGAGCGCCCTTATAACTCGCCAAGGTACTGATACCCATTTTGGCCATGACCTTGAGCATCCCCTTGGCAACTGCCTTGCGGTAGCCGGCCACGATCTTGCTGTCATCCATGCCTTCGAGCAATCCATCGCGGCTCGCTTGCCACAACGATTCAAACGCAAGATAGGGATTGATTGCGTCGGCGCCGTAACCGACGAGCAAGCAATGATGATGCACTTCCCGAGCTTCACCGGTTTCCAGCACGATTCCGATCTGGGTTCTTTTGGCGGCACGGATCAAGTGATGATGGACGGCTCCGCATGCGAGCAGGCTGCTGATCGCCACACGATCTTGGCCGATCTGGCGGTCGCTCAAAACGATCATCGTGTACTTGTCGTCGATCGCCTGTTCGGCTTCTTTGCAGATGAGTTCAAGCATTTGCTCGATGCCAGCTTTTCCTAGCGAGCGATCGAAGGTGATATCGATGGTTTTCGTCTTCCAGCCGCGGTTGGTCATATGCTGAATGGCCGCGAGCTCTTCGTTGGTCAAAATAGGATGAGGAATCAACAGTCGGTGGCAGTGCGCCGGCGTCGCCTCGAGCAGATTCTGTTCGGGACCAACGTAGCATTCCAACGACATAATGACGTCTTCGCGAATCGAATCGATGGCTGGGTTGGTAACTTGTGCGAACAACTGCTTGAAGTAGTCGTACACCAAGCGTGGCTGGTCGCTTAGGCAAGCCAGCGCCGAGTCATTTCCCATCGAACCGATCGGATCCACTTGAGTGGTGATCATCGGCAACAGCATGAACTGCATGGTTTCCAAGGTGTAGCCAAACGCTTGCATCCGAGCCAGGAGCGTGTCTGGGTAGAACCCGTGCGATTCTTTTTCTGTCGATAGTTCGTCGAGCGTAATGCGCTCTGCTTTGAGCCAGTCCTGATAAGGTCGAATGGCTGCGAACGTCTCTTTCAATTCTTCATCCGGAATAAGTCGTCCGGCTTCGAAGTCGATCAAAAACATGCGGCCGGGTTGCAAGCGCCCCTTGGATTTCACGATAGCCGGATCGACTGGCAAAACGCCTACTTCACTGGCCATAATGACACGGTCGTCCGTGGTCAGATAGTATCGGCTGGGTCTCAAACCATTTCGATCCAACGTGGCGCCAATGTAGTGACCGTCGGTGAAAACGATCGAAGCTGGGCCGTCCCAGGGTTCCATCATGCAGCTAAAGAATTCGTAAAAAGCACGTTTGCCAGGCGACATTGTTTCATGCTTTTGCCAAGCCTCTGGCACCATCATCATGACGGCTTCTTGAAGTGTTCGTCCGTTGAGGAGCAAGAACTCAAGAACATTGTCAAACGTTCCAGAGTCACTGCAAAGCGGCTCGACGACCGGGAACAATTTCTTGAGGTCATCGCCAAACAATTCGCTTTTTGCCATTCCTTGACGCGCCCGCATCCAATTGACGTTCCCACGCAAGGTATTGATTTCGCCATTGTGGCTCATGAATCGAAGCGGCTGTGCCCGGTCCCAACTCGGAAAGGTGTTGGTTGAGAACCTCGAATGGACCATCGCCAAGTGCGTTTCGAATTCCGGATCGCTCAAATCGGGATAATAGGGAACAACTTGCTCAGGAGTTAGCATCCCTTTGTAAATAAGCGTCTTCGTTGACAAAGAACAAACATAGAAAAGGATAGCTTGCTTCAGATTTTTGTCGGTCCGCAGCGTATGACTTGCCTGCTTGCGGATGAGGTAGAGTTGCCGTTCGAATTCCTGTTGCGACAGCCCTTCTTTCGCGGCAATGAAGACTTGCTCGATCACCGGTTCTGCTTTGAGAGAGGTTGGTCCAATATCGGCAGCCACCGGCTCTTGGGGCACTGCACGCCAGCCCAAGAGTTTCTGACCCTCAGCCGCAATGAGTCGATTCAAAACTTGTTTGCAATGATCTCTTTCCACCGAGTCCTTTGGCAAAAAAATATTCCCTACCGAATACATACCAGGTTTTGGCAAATTGATTCCAAGCTCGCTCAAGGCAACTCGTCGCAAGAATTTGTCCGGCATACCGACCAAGATACCGGCTCCGTCACCCGTGTTTGTTTCGCAACCGCACGCACCACGATGGTCCATATTTTTGAGAATGGTGTACGCGTCCATCACGATTTGATGGCTCGGCTTGCCCTTGATGTGCGCCACGAAGCCTACGCCACAAGAATCTTTTTCTAACGAAGGGTCGTACAGCCCCTGCTTTTCGGGGAAACCAAATGGTGCGTTCATCGTATCGAAATCCTTAACTTACTACTTGGGCGTTGCGTGTTGGTAATTTGGGTTGAGAAGTGGCAAGACCGCGTGTTCTCGATCACCGTTTTGAAATGGATCGGATAACAACTGTCTAACCAGCTGCCAGCGTCGAAGCAGCTTCTTCCGCTGCATTGGAAGCGACATAAGGTTCCGAAGAAGGGCCATCGTCGGGATTTTCAGAGTCGGTCGGTTGAATTCGCTCTTGATCCCAGATTCGATTTTTCATCATCAAATCCACGAAGCTACGTGCCGCCCGGCTTAGTGTCACATCTCTGCGTTGAATAATTCCCAGAGGTCGAGTTAACTCAAGTCCATCGCAGGGAATCCATTTTAATGAGCCCGCGGCCAGCTCGTTTCGGGCGGTCAACATCGGCAGAAAGGCAACGCCACTATTGACGATGGCCGCATGCTTGACCGAGTCGATGTTATCGAGCTCAACCACGACGCGCATGGTCACGCCAAGGTTGCGAAGCTCTTTGTCGATTTCTTGCCGAATACGCAGATTGCCGGCAAACGCAACCAAGCCAACTTGAGAGAGCGCATCCGGGGAGATTCGGCCGAGAGACGAAAGTCGATGACGAGGTGATGCGACCAAAATCATCGGCTCATGACGCCAAAGTGTCGTCTGCAAAGCCGAATGATTCTGATCGGGATAACTCACCATACCGAAGTCGACGGACCCTTGCTCAACCATTCGATACACCTCGTGCGGATGCGCAAGCTGATACGCGAACGTGGCCGAAGGATAATGCTTTTGGAATTTTTCCTGTAGGACTGGGATGTAGCTTAGTCCCATCGAATAAATGGATGCAGCCACAACCTGGCCGGCAACATTCTCGCCCGAGGCAATCCCACCCAATCGGACTTCGTCGACCAGCGAATCGAACTGACGAAGAACGCCCGACAACCCGTCGTAGAATTTTTGCCCTTCGGCGGTCAATACAAACGGTCGCTTGGTGCGATCGATCAATTGGACCGAGAGGAAATCTTCGAGGTGTTGCACACTTTGGCTGGCGGCACTTTGCGTCATTCCGTGGTCGCTCGCCGCCATGGAGAAGCTCCGGCGTCGAACCACGTCGTAGAAAACTTTTAAGGAACGGATATGAACAGCACCGTGCGAACTGGCGACTCTTTTATTATTTTTATTAATTTAATGACTCCTGTATTAACTTTGTCGATTCGAAAGATAGCCTTTTAATCGCGTGGAGTCAAGGATCAGAGCCAAAACTTTATGTAAGCCGAGGGAGGCAGCTTGGAAAGTACCTGTAAATTGGTTGGCACGCTTTGAGGCGCGAAGGGCGTGTCATTCGCCAGAACTATTTGTCAAGCTTCCCGCGCCCATTGCTAGGCTCTGAGTTGCTATTTTTTGACTCCGATGAAAGTGCCCATCACACTCCGTGTGATGTTGCCTCAAAAACCGAAGGTTTTGGACAAGGGACGTCACGACGGAGCGTGACGGGTACTATGAAATCACGGGTACTATGAAATCACGGGTACTATGAAATCACAGCCTCTGAACCGTCTCACAATTTTTGTGTCTGGACATGGTTTGCCTTTTGAGGCAATATAGTTCGGCACGGATGGTATCGAGCAAGCTTTACAAAAACTGGACACCCCTTGAACACTCGCTCCCAATCGACGGAACGAACGACTTCCGCGATTTTCTTTTCAGGCACAACGTATTTCGTACACTTTTTGGCATTGGGATTCAGTTCGTTTCCCTTGCAAACGCACCTGCGCCGCGTTCTGACGCCCTCCACGGCAAGTCTGATCGCCAGCATTGTTCCGATTGCTGCTTGCATGACGTATTTTCTTTTTCGCTTTGCGGAATCGCGTGGTTGGACTCGATCGCCACAATGGATGTTGTTCTGCACTGCTGTCGTTTTGGGTTGTATTCAATTGCTTCTCGGCTGGCGAATGCAAAATGCTTCCATGGGGAATTTTCTGGTGGGACCGTTTGTCGATGTGTCGCTTTGTCTGCTGATGCTAGGATGTGTGCAGTCGAGCGTGATGACATTGCTGAACCACATTGGGGTTTCGACGATGGGTGATTATGCCTACACGGTTCGGGCTGCAGGTTCGGCGGGCTACATGGCCGCATTACTCATCATGGGCGCATCCAGTGCGACCGAGAAACAGGTCGAAACCTATCATTTGTTTATTGGCGCCACGATCAGCGTTTGCCACGCTTCGATTGCGTTTCTAGCATGGCTGATGCTGCCATCGGAAAGTCGACAACTTGAAAACCAAGCCGGATTTGTTCCGAATCACAAAGTGCACGAAAGGGGGCCCTCGCGAAGTGAAAAACTAGGAATCGGGAGCAATTGGGACTGGTATGGACTTTTGCTACTGGTCTGGATGGTGGGGATTTGTGAAATGTCGTATGGACTCTATGCACATGAGTTTTTGACAAGTACCTATGGTAACTATGGCTACTTTGTGTTTGCTTTCGCAGTGGCGATCGAAATCGCGTTGCTTATTTCCATGCCCTTTTTTCCAGGCTTAAAGAGAAAGCTTCTCTTCGTTGGGCCTACAGGCTGGATCTTGTTGTTTGCTGGGTGTTTGTTGGCGACGCAGGGGATGACATTCTTTGGGCTTTTTGGACTTGCCCTCGCCTTGAACTGCCCATTCCAAATATCGACAAACGAGCATGCCCATCAGATGAATCCCAGCGTGATGGGAATCGCCTCGATGACGCTCGCCCAATCGCTTGGATATGTGACAGCGACACTGATCTCCTCGGTTGTATCCAGATACGGAACCGGACCAGGGTTGCTTTGGATGACCGTTTTGCCGCTGGCCGTTTTAGCTCTGGTGCTCGCCACTCGAAAACTCACCCGACAAAACGCGTCGCTCAATATCCGCGATTTTTGCGAGCCGGTCGGCGTGTCTGGGAGACGGGCTGTATCGAGCATTCAGAAAAGCTCGCACGACTTCGAAAGCGAGCTCCGTGCCGATAACGCGAGCACCGATGCACAAAATGTTCATGTCATCATGCTCGACGCCTTGCCTAGCCGAGTAAGTGTCGTGGCAGACACTTGCGCGAATACCGGGGAACTTGTTCGCCGCCACGCTCACGCCAACTCCTGAACCGCAGACGAGGATTGCGCGATCGACTTCACCCACCAGGATTTTCTTTGCTACTATTTCCGCGAAATCGGGGAAATCGCATGGTTCTGCCGTATGGGTACCACAATCGATGACATCGATTGCCTGCGTTTGAACGAGCTTGAGGACGTCATACTTGAGTGTGAATCCAGCGTGATCGCCGCCGATTGCGTAGCGGAGAGGAGCGGAGTTAGTCATGAAACGATTTCTTGCATGGAAAAAGGGATAGGGAAGGTTGGTTTCAAGCGACCAGCTTTGGCTCGGCTTACGGTCTGTTTTCTTCAAAACATCAAGGGATTCCGTTAGGCCGAGAGCCGATACGCTGTTGCCGTCCCGTCGAAACGTTGTTACACTCCGTAACCCATGGTTGTATGAGTTTTTAACTGTGCTGGTAAAGTTACCACACGCTCAGCCAATCGAAACCTCTTTCTTTAACGCTGCGTCGAGAGTCGGTCCCCAACTTTATCGCCAAGAAGGAATCACGTAAATCGATCTTTAAGTCGGTTCTTAACTCTTTCTCATGCGTCTAGCCGAATCTCCCGCTAGCTCTCCCAAGGACTTCTACGCATGGTTAACCGCACCCTCATTCGCTCCCTCGAGGACGATATTCTGGAGCAAGAACTCGCATTGATGTTCGGCGATACCGCTGAATCCATGTTTGACGAGTCGCTCTTAGACGCAAACAAGCAATTCGACGTCAATCAAATTGTCGAAGGCAAAATCGTTGAAATCAATGATGAATTTGTCGTCGTCGATGTTGGGTTCAAAAGCGAAGGTGCGATTCACAAAAACGAATGGGACGAGAACGAACCACCGCCTGAAATCGGGCAAACGGTTAAGGTGCTGATCGAAGAAGTCGAAGACCAGCACGGTGCACCGGAAGATGTCCGTGCCATGATCAGCTTGAGCAAGCGCAAGGCCGAAAAGATTCTCCAGTGGGAGGAGATGATGCTTTCGGTCCAGGAAGGCCAAGTGGTCACTGGAACGGTTACGCGAAAGATCAAGGGCGGCCTGCTTGTGGACATCGGCGTGCCGGTCTTCCTGCCAGCCAGCCAGGTCGACATTCGTCGTCCAAACGACATCGGCGATTACATCGGCCGCGTCGTGCAGTGCGAAGTTCTCAAAATCGACGAAACTCGCCGCAACATCGTGGTCAGCCGTCGTTCGCTCATCGAGAAGCAACGCGAAGAAGATCGCGAACACCTCATGGCCGAACTCGAGATTGGCCAAGTTCGAAAAGGTATCGTCAAGAACATCGCAGACTTCGGTGCCTTCGTCGACTTGGGCGGAATCGATGGTTTGCTGCACATTACCGACATGAGCTGGGAACGAATTGGCCACCCGACCGAAATGGTTGCCATCGATCAAGAGATCGAAGTCAAGATTTTGCAAATCGATCGCGAGAAGCAAAAAATTGCTCTTGGACTCAAGCAAAAGCAAAACAACCCTTGGACCAACATCGCAGAGAAGTATCCTGTCGGTACAACGGTCCCTGGCGAAGTCGTCAACGTGATGAGCTACGGTGCGTTCGTCAAACTCGAGCCAGGTATCGAGGGGCTTGTGCATATCAGCGAAATGTCTTGGACTCGTCGAATCAATCATCCAAGCGAGATGGTACAAATCGGCGACAAGATCGATGTCAAGATTCTCGGTGTGGATGCTCAAGGCCAACAGCTATCGTTGGGCATCAAACAAACACAATCGAATCCTTGGGATATCGTCCTCGAGAAGTACCCAGAGAACGCTCAAGTCACCGGCAAGGTTCGAAACCTCACCAACTACGGTGCCTTCATCGAACTCGAAGAAGGGATCGATGGCTTGCTCCACGTTTCCGATATGTCGTGGACTCGCAAGATCAGCCATCCAAGCGAATTGCTCACCAAAGGCCAACAAGTTCATTGCCGAGTCCTGAGCGTCGATCAAACGCGTCGACGTATTGCACTAGGTCTCAAGCAACTCGATGATGATCCATGGAACACCACCATTCCGGCCAAGTATCAGCCTGGCCAACTGGTCAAAGGAAAGGTTACGAAAATCACCAATTTCGGCGTTTTTGTCGGACTTGAGGATTCCCTCGAAGGCTTGCTACACATCTCCGAGTTGGCTGACCACAAGGTCGAAAACCCAGAAGACATCGTCAAGGTAGGCGATGAAATTGAGGTTAAGGTGTTGCGGGTCGACAGCGATGAGCGCAAGATCGGTCTATCTCGCAAGCGAGTGGATTGGTCCGAAGAGCAAATTTTGGCTGAGGCTGAAAAAGAGAAAGAGCAAAATCAACAACCAGCCAAGTCCGACAAGCCGCAAATGGAACTCAAGGGTGGTCTGGGAAGTGAAGGCTTGCTGATCCAGGCTCCGCCAGCCGTCTAAACCGACATGTCTTTTGCTCTTCGAGCGAATGCCATGAACGGAAAAAGAATGGAAAAAGAATGGAGAAAAGGGTCAATCGAAAGATTGGCCCTTTTTTTATGCTGCCCTGATCCGCCAGAACACACTAGCGGGCTGTTGTTTTAATGGTACGACGGACTTCCTAGTCCGTCGAATTGCGATGTAGCGAAAGGGATTTCCACGAACGGTTGAACTTCCTTACAATGAGTCCGTCCTGTCATCGCTTTGTCCATGCCATTCACTTATCAATCAGCTGGAAATCAAATGACCAACGCGCTTAGTTCCATCGGGAAACGCACGGAGAATAAAACGACCATAAGCCAACGACCCGGGCAGATGGATTTGTCGATCGGGCAGTACATCATCAATCGCATGCAAGATTACGGGATACAAGATTGCTTTGGAATCCCAGGGGACTACGTCCTGAATTTTTATAGCATGTTGGAGAAAAGCCCAATCAACATGGTTGGCTGTACCCGTGAGGACTGCGCAGGGTTTGCAGCAGATGCTTATGCGAGGATTCGAGGAATGGGTGCCTTGTGCGTGACTTATTGTGTCGGAGGGCTTTCCGTTTGCAACAGTGTTGCAGGGGCTTTTGCCGAAAAATCGCCGGTTGTATTGATCACGGGTTCGCCTGGATTGAATGAACGCATCAACAATCCTTTGCTTCACCACAAGGTTCGCGACTTCAGCACACAACGCGAAGTGTTCGAGAAACTCTGCATCGCATCAACGGAATTGGTGGATCCGCTCGTGGCGTTTAGCGAAATCGACCGCGTGTTGGACGCTTGCTATCGATTCAAGCGTCCGGTGTATATCGAATTACCTCGCGACATGGTCAATGTCGTCCCCTCGATAACGCACGCATATCGACGCCCTTCGGTGGAGTACGATTCGCTCGCGTTGGAGGAGGCCGTTCGGGAAGCAATCGAACGAATCAACCAAGCGAAGAAGCCCATGATTATTGCGGGCGTTGAAATCCACAGATTCGGCTTGCAGGATCAGTTGATAAAACTAGCGGAAAGGGCGAAGATCCCCATCGCTGCTACGATTCTTGGGAAAAGTGTTGTCGATGAGACTCACCCGTTGTACTGCGGACTATACGAGGGAGCCATGGGACGCGACGATGTCACGAAGTACGTCGAGGAGAGCGATTGCATTTTGCTGCTCGGCGCATTTATGACCGACATCAACTTGGGGATCTATACCGCCCAACTGGAAGTGAGAAATTGCATTTACGCCACGAGCGAGCATCTTCAGATTTCCTACCATCATTATCCGCAGGTACCCCTGGCCGATTTCCTAGACCGTCTCATCGAAGCAAGTCCGCAACCAGCGCATCGAGTCATCCCTGACACTCTCCATGTCAAAAAACCTGTGGGAATCCAGATCGAGCCAGACCGCCCGTTGGAGGTAAGTCGCATGATGGCACGCATCAATGCTCAGATCGACGCACAAACGATTGTGATTGCCGACATAGGCGATGCACTCTTTGCCTCGTCGGAATTGGTGATCCATGAGAAAACGGACTTTCTGTCGCCAGCCTACTACACCTCGATGGGGTTTTCGGTACCTGCTGCATTGGGAGCTTGTGTTGCCAAACCCAACGATCGGGTGTTGGTTATCGTGGGCGACGGTGCATTTCAAATGACAGGCCAAGAGATGTCATCGCTCATTCGACTCGGCCACAATCCTGTGATCATTGTGCTCGATAATCACGGCTATGGAACCGAGCGGTTTCTGCAAGAAGGAATTTGGAAATACAACGAAATTGCCGTTTGGAATTACTCCAAACTGCCGGAAGTGTATGGCGGAGGCAAGGGCTACCTTGTCGCGACGGAATCGGAGTTTGACCTGGCGCTCAGTGCCGCATGGTCGGATCGATCTCAACTTCATCTGATTCACGCAAAAATGGTTGAGGGGGATGCAAGCAGCACGCTGACGAGACTCGCCAATAGGCTCAAACACCGGGTTTAAACGCCCTACTGCACTCACTTTGTAAGCGGAACGGCGCAAGCCGTCCGGTGAGTGCTAGACAAATGCGGCGAAACCTGAGGGCTCGCGCCCAACGGCACTCACTTTGGTAGTGGAACTCGCCAGAGTTCCTTGTTTCGCGCTTAAGTCAAGGGAAGTCTTGGCGACTTCCACTACGAATTCGAACCATTCCGCAAAGTGAGTACCATTTGGCTTGCGCCCTGTAGCTACAAAAAATTCAATCGAAAGTGAGTTCCCTTGGTTGCTAGCGTGAAAGACATGGGGCGGTCGACTAAACACCCGGCAAACCGTCGGGAACTTCAATAGGTTGACCAAACGACTACCAAGCTTGTAAACTGACTATTCACTCTTTCAAGCGAGATCATGCCAATGCCGTCATTTTTAACACGTCTTGTCCCGGCGATTTGCCTGGTTTTGTCGTTGCCTTTGCTCTCGGCCGACGTCTACGGCTTTCAAAAGTCCAAATCCAAGGGCGTGGACTTTGGACTTGGAAGCGGTCTGGGCGACGGTTTCAGCGACAACTTGCTAGGAACGCCCTACGAGTACGAAGCGAGTTACGAAGCTGAGGAGGGTGGACTTCGCGGGCGGGTCCAAGTTCAAGTCACACTCAATACCGGCTATCACACATTTTCGACAACTCAGCCCCCTGGAGGTCCCGCCCCGACGGTCATCGAAGTGAATGCCCCCGGGGTGAAGCTTGCGGGCCCATTCTCGCCGGACAGCTCCTTTGAGATATCGCTCAAAGAAGAAGGTTTCGAGGGCGTGCGCGTCGAGGTGCACCACGACTCCGTTTTGTGGACCGCACCCGTCACCTTCCAGACGCCAATCGCCGGCGGGGCTCCTCCTTTAAAAATCAAAGTGGACTCGCAGGTATGTGAGAAATCTTGCATTCCCGTTCGCGGACTTGAACTTCAAGCGAAATTCAAGGGGTTCTACGCATCTGCAAAAACACAGGCGAGTAACGGTCCATTCCGAGCACCCAATAGCCCTGTCGAATGGACCATTTCACAAACCAAATCTGTTGTTAAAGCAGGGGATTCCTTCGAACTGGTTCTCGTTGCGAAACCGGATGCGAACTATCACATCTATAAATACGATCCGAACGATAGCAACACCCAGTCGCGAACCCTCATTGCGATGACACAAAAAGCTGGCTTGGTCGCCGGAGATCCCAAGACTAGCAGTAAGGTCATTACCAAAGATCTCGGTGGCGGAATCGATGTCGAATATTACCAGGGGGACGTGACGTGGCGAGTCCCTCTTCAAGTCCCAAAGCAAGCGATCGATGGCATTTATCCCGTGGAGGGGTTGATCGGCTACCAGGGCTGCACCGATGGTTCATGCGATGAACCTCGGGGGATTCGATTCCAGTTGGATGTCACTGTCGGCTCCGAATCGAAAACGGAAGTACTTAACGCTGCCATGACAGCCGTTTCGTTTAACGATGTAGCCAAGAATCCTAATTTAGTGAAATGGATCGATGGACCGACGATCAAGTTGACACTGAGTTCGTTCGAGATCTGGACCAAGTTTTGCCTGGCGATGCTCGGGGGGTTCATCCTCAACTTCATGCCATGCGTTTTACCAGTCATCGGCCTCAAAGTACTTGGATTCGTAAGCGAATCGGGGGGTGATCGCAAGACGGCCTCCATGCTCACATTGACCTATGCTGCGGGCATCATCTCGCTCGTCTTAGGGCTCGGTCTAATCAGTATTTTGATTCGGTACAATACTGGGACAGCTTACGGTTGGGGCGAGCAATTCGGTGCGATCGGGTTTCGAATTATTATTACAGCCTTCATGTTTTCCCTGGCGTTGAGTTTTCTGGGTGTTTGGGAGATTCCCATTCCCGGTTTTGCGATGAGCAAAACAAGTACTGAGCTTTCCAATCGGGAAGGCTACCTGGGCGCCTTTTTTAAAGGCTTGATTACGACGATCTTGGCGACGCCCTGCAGTGCACCGTTTTTGGGGGGAGTGTTTATCGTTGCCTTGAGCCAACCCGCCTGGGTGGTGCTGTTGATTTTCTTTGGCGTTGGGCTAGGAATGGCACTTCCCTACTTGGTCGTGGCCGCACAGCCTTCCATGCTTTCCTTTTTGCCCAAGCCTGGTCCCTGGATGGAAACGTTCAAGGAACTCATGGCGTTTCCGATGTTGCTTTCCGTCGTTTTCCTGGTCAGCGGGTTCTTGGATCAAGACCGAATGGCCATGCTTTCTGCCCTGATGTTCGTTTGGTTTTCGTGTTGGTTGATTGGACGGGTCCCTGCTTGGGCCGAGACCAATACCAAGGTCAAAGCGTGGGGGGTGGCTGCGATGGTCGCTTTGCTGGGAACGTATGGTTCGTTTTACCTCTTGCAGCCATCGCGCTATCAAATTGCGTGGCAAGAATATGAAGAATCCAAGCTTGACGCACTCGTTGCAAACGGCAAAACCGTCATGATCGATTTTACCGCCAATTGGTGCCAAAACTGCAAACTCAATCTACGTGTTGCTCTGGAAACCAAGAAAGTGAAAGAATTCCTTGAGTCCGAAGGGATTGTTCCCATGGTTGCCGACATGACCAACTACCCGCCGAATATTCGGGCAAAACTAAACGAGCTCAATAGCTTGTCTATTCCAATTTTGGCAATATATTCTGCTTCTGCTCCAGACAATCCTATCGTCTTAAGGGACCTACTCACCGAAACTCAAGTCATTGAAGCGCTTAAGTTAGCAGGGCCGAGTAAGAAAATGGAGAGCTTACCAACATCTGCCAATTCCACTTCCTTACCCGTTGTACAATAACAACTAGGATCCTTCAGCATGGATAGCACCGAGCACCAATCAATACGAGTGCAAATTTTTGAGTACCTAAAGAAGGTATGTGGAGGTTCCCCGCGCGGTAACGATTCCCTGGCCATGATCGGTATCGATTCGGTCGCCATGGCGGAACTTACGTTCGAGCTGGAAAAGCGATTTGCGATCAAAATAGACGACGACATTTTGGACGTCGATACC
Organism: Pirellula staleyi DSM 6068; assembly: GCA_945875845.1. Classification (GTDB taxonomy): domain Bacteria; phylum Planctomycetota; class Planctomycetia; order Pirellulales; family Pirellulaceae; genus JBKCUI01. The sequence continues at coordinate 35,171 of CAMCMB010000017.1, read as the reverse complement.
GTGGATGAACTGATCCAATATGTAACCCACCGGAAAATGGCTAAGACGAAGTAATTAGGTGAGGTAGATAAGACATAGCCGCAAAAGTAGCAGGCACGCTCCGTCGTGCCGTCCGCAGTCAAACTTTAGCCAGGATTCCAGGTGGACGGCACATGGAATGTGCCTACTACTTTGACTTATGTCGGCTGCGTATCAATTAGGTGTCGAATCAAGAGAGACCCAACGCTTTTTGCATTTGCTTGCGGACGAGGGTTAAACGTTCCAAGCCGCCGCCGCCAACCTCAGCCGTCGCCCAGCCTGTGAAGCCGATTTCGTCGAGCCCCTTTTGCACATCGCCCCAAGGCAAATCATCATCCTCCGAAGTGATATCCACAAACTTGTTCTTGGCTCTGCTAAAACCCTTGATATCCAGTTTCACGGCGCGCCGACCAAATGCCTTGAGCCATGCACGTGGCTGCCCATACTTCCAGTGGTTGCCGATGTCATAATACATGCCGACCCATGGACTATTGAAACTATCGACAAATCGAATGAATCGATCGGGATTCTGCTCAGGCGGAGCATCGTGATCGTAATGCATCTTGTTCCAAACATTTTCGAATAGAATCGATTGACCTATCGATGCTGCTAAAGGGATCATTTTCTTGATTTCCTGCTGAGCCCTAGCGTCTATTTCTTCGGCTGTACCATCGTCTCCCCGTCCGATCACGATCAACACACCGCTTCCGCCGATTGCATGCGATACGCGCAAGCAATGTTCGATGTTGGCAACGCCTTTCGCACGATCCGCTTCCTTGGGGCTAGTCAATCGCATATCCCAATGTGCATGGTTGATCGCATTGTGACAAAACACGCCCGATTCCTGAACCGCGGCCCTCGCTTGCTCCACCGTGAACATTCCAGCTTCATCGAAATCGACGCCATCGAAACCTGCTTCGCCAGCCAGTTTGAGTCGTTCGGTTAACGACAGCTTCTTGCCACCCACCTCTTTGGTGATCATTCCAAGTTTGCAAGAGATCAAGATCTTTTTTCCGGAGGGCGGCACAGGTAGGCTCTGATTTTCGGCGGCCTTTTCAGTGGCGGATGCTTGCGTTGCTCCGGTAACGGCAGCGGCCGCAATCGCACTAGCGGATAAAAACGTTCTACGGTCAAGAGGTGTTTTCTGAGAGGTCATCCGAATCGTCTCCAAGAGATGGTTGTTTTCAAAATGGGAATTCGCCATTGTAGCAAACTCAACCTACTGGCGGATGGGGAGGAAATCCGTCGGTCTGTCCGATTCCGGCAAGTTGCAAGGCGAGAGGCAGATTGCAGTATCCCAACCCGAAGCGTAACGGCTTGTTGCTTTAATGGTACGACGGACTTCCTAGTCCGTCGAATTCTCCATTGACGGACTTGGAAGTCCGTCTTACCGCCCTTTCCCAATAACGACTTCATTAAATCAACAAGCCGGTAAGCGAGGGATTGCAGTTGGCTCCTCGCTCACGGGCACGGGTTACCCTTGCGTGGCACGAGCGCGGTCGCTCGTGAATCCATGGGCGAGACGCCTCATCTTTACCCAATTCTTTTGATCTTGCTCCCCTCGCCCTGGTCTCGGGGAGAGGGGCGGGGGTGAGGAAATTACACTGTGTTTTGATTTGGATTTTGATCTTGAATTCAATGTCTAGCCTCGTTCCAGAAGCGTAAACAAAGCGCTGCACCTGAGGCTTCGATGTCAGGGCTCTACCCCTCACCCCCCGACCCCCTCTCCCCGAAGCGGGGCGAGGGGGAGAAAACGCACGGAGATCACGCAAATCCATTGGGATTTCGAGCCGAGCGTGTTCTGAAATGTGGGTAAAGAAGAGAACGTAGGCCCTTAGGAGCGTGCGTAGCTTTTCCGTAGTTGCCGGAGTGAAAGGCGTAGCTGGTTTTCAGTTTACACATCCGCTGAAAACAACGACAAAAGATCACTGATCGGACGTTCTCCATGGCATTCGGAATTTTATAGTGCGGATTCGAGCCCCCCGTTTCGATCCTCAGCGTCGATATCGTAACCGCGATTTATGTTAATCTATCTCGCAAGGTGTGTACGTCGGACTCTAACCTGAACAAAGAAGTGGCCCATTCGTGAGCGGCATATCCAAGGGACAAGCAGCATCGATCTTCGTCAGCTATCGCATCAAGGACACACAGCAAGCCGCCGATCGGCTTGCTGTGGAGCTGCGGAGTGCCTTTGGCAAGGACCAGGTCTTCTTTGATTGGCGAACGATCGAGCCCGGAGAGACATGGGACGAACGTATCGAGGGTGCGGTGAAGGAAGCCAAGGTGGTGCTCGTGTTGATCGGCAAACAATGGCTGACGGTACAGGATGACTACGGCCGTCGACGGATTGACAACAAGACCGACTGGGTTCGACGTGAGGTCGAAGAGGCTCTCACCATCGAAGGCCGGGTCGTTCCAGTGCTCGTCGACAAAGCGTCACCCGTGCCAGCCGCCGCGTTGGTTGACCTTCCCAACATGGTGAAACTGGCGAGTTACCAGGCAGCGAAACTGCGAACCGAGGACTGGGACTCCGACTTCAACGCTCTGGTGAATCTTCTGAAGTCAAAGGTCCTAATCGTCCTCAAGGACCAGCTTCTCACTTCCTACCAACTCGCGATCCAGCATCGATGGCAAGAACTGTGGTCCGGCGACGGAAACAGCAACAAACCTCCTTTCATCGACACGCAAGGATTGCGGCTGCTACTGGACACAAATCGGCCTGAGCAATACTTGCATCCGGCGTATTTTCGAGTCGGGCGCGGAACGCGAGCGTCCATGGCCGAGCAAGATCTCGGTGACTGGGTTGAGGTGGATCGTACTGAATTGGCCGCAAACGAGCTGGCGGTTGATGGCGAGTCGCGAGTGGACCTGTCGCGATTGGTCATAACGACCGACGCTGGCCTCGGCAAGACAACGACCATGCAGTGGCTGGAAGCCGAATTGAATCGACCCGGCGCGGCAACGGTCGCCTTCCATCTGACCTTCAGCCATGTTCCGGCCCACGTTCATGAATTGCTTTGCGAACTTGCCCGACGGCTACTGCAGAAACAACAACGCGATGACGGGAGGGTGAATTGGCTGACGCAAGACGACGCCGTTCGCATCATCGAGTCGCTGCGAGACGAGGGTCGTTTGGTCCTGATACTGGATGCCTTGGACCAGGAACCCGCCGACGGTTCGGCGGCGATACTGGTTGGCGAGCTCCTTCAAGACTCCTCTTGGAAACGTTGCCGCATCGTGATCAGCGGTCGGCCACACGCCTTGCAGCGGCATTGGCAGGCGCTGTTTGCCAGTCACCTCGGTTGGGGTTGGCGGTTTGTGCAGGTCGATGAGTTCACGCCCGACCAGCAGCGGCAATTCTTGGGCGTTGACCAGCGCGGAAAGAATCGTCTGGAATTGATTCCGCAAGAGGCCCGCGAAATCCTCTCCACCCCACGTGTGCTCTCGTACCTGCGCGAGCTGCCGGACGCCGATCTTAGAAAAATCCGCACGGCTGGCGACGTCTATTGGCATTCGGTTCAGCACCTGCTGGTTGCGGGCATGCAGGGGAGCGAAGCAGCAAGACGAATTGGGCTAAAGAGCGGCGAACCGACACCGGAAAAAGTGCAGGCACGTTCCAAATGGCGCGCACTGGAGCTGCTGGCTGGGCTCGCGTTCGAGATGACTTCGACGCCGATCCCTGGCGGCGACGGCGAACTTGCAAAGACACCTCGGATACCTAATTTCGACGGCGTTCCGAGCGGCCGTTTTCCCCGGTTCCGAAAACAACTGCAAAAGAGGCTCTCGACGGATGACTCGTTGGACCGGGATCTGGACAACTTGGCGGCACTGAATGAGTTCATCTCACAGGGCTTCTTCGACACGACAGTAGCGGGCTTGCAGGAAGTCTACTGGCGGAACCGCACCCTGCAGGAATTCTTTACGGCCATGTGGCTGTCGCAATACTGCACCGACGACGACGCAAAACAACTTTGGGACTGGCTGCACCTGCCTGACCGTCCGGAGTCCGAAGAGTATTACTGGGTCTGGCGTTTTGTCTGCGAGATGCACTCCGATAAACGGGATCCTGAGTCATGGCTTCGTGCCGTCGAGCCGATCTATCGCCCTGGGGACGGCACGGTTGCGGGCACGCGGCGGTCGAGCGAATTCATTTATCGCGCCTGGATACCGCTGATGACCTTTGTCGACCAGGCAGAGCCAGCAGCGATCGCGTTGCGCGATCGCTTCGTCGGTGAGTTCGCCAACGAGCTTCTCTCGGGCGTTCGCGGCACCGAGACACAGCAAGTCGCAAGGCAGTTCTGCGACAGCTTCATCGACATTCCCGCCGGTGAGTTCCAGATGGGGTCGCCGCCCGAGAAACAAGGCATGGGTGAAGAATTGCGGGACCGCTGGCGAGCGTATATCGAGCAGGACGGAGATCCCGAGGAGCGGGCGAAGCAGCACATCGCCGATTGGAGTTTCACACCTGGCAAACGGGGTCAGCAGGAACGCGAGGACTTGCTTGAATGGTTCACTGAAATATTTAGAAATAAGGATCTACAGCGACTGGAGAACCAATTGTTTCCTCAAAACGAGACACCCTCCACGCGTGTGCAGACGGTCGCTGCATTTCGGCTGTGCCGCACCCCAGTATTGAACGATTGGTTTCGATTGTTCTCTCCGGGGCACGGGGAATTGGACTCCAGCTATCGCGATAAGTATGGAGGTGCGAGTCCCGCGCCGGACTGTCCGGTGATCTTTGTCAATTGGTACGACGCCTGGGCCTTTGCCCAGTGGGCTCGCTGGGAGGAGGGCCAGTGCCGCTTGCCTCACGAGTACGAATGGGAATACGCGGCCAAAGCTGGCACTCCGTGGGACCAGAATTACTGGTGGGGCGACGAATTCGATGCGACGAAGAGCAATGCGGATAGGAACGTCGGACGTACGACTCCGCCCGTAGCTGCGCATGCCAACCCCTGGGGTTTGCAAGATAGTCTTGGAAACGTGTGGGAATGGTGCGAGGATTGGTACCAGGCAGTGTACGACCGCAATGATGTGGAGGAAGGCTCGGACCGGGTGATCCGGGGCGGGAGCTGGATCAACTCCGCCGGGTTTTGCCGGTCCGCGTTCCGTTACGGGTTCTACCCGTCGAACCGGTTCAACTTCCTGGGCTTTCGTGTCGCCTTGAGTTCGTCTGGTCAGGTGTCAAGTCCGGGGTCGGCGCAGCCCAGGAAGTAGCGGAGCCTGGAACGTAGGCCCGTAGGAGCGTGCGTAGCCGCTCCGTAGGTGCCGGAGTGCAAGGCGGAGCGGTGCAATGAATTGGGTCCAGGGCGAAGCCCTGGCGCGTTTGTGTTTACAGTGTGTTAATTTAGGGTATTTGCGTAGTTTTCTTGCGCTCAGATCCACGAAAATTAGCGGTGAGTTGATGCCATATCGAACATTTTTTATTCCTGTTCATTGGCCGCGTGAAGCCGAGGCCGAACTAAACGCCTTTCTGGCGGCGCATCAGATCGTTGAGATTGAGCGGCGCTGGTCAGACCAGGGAGAACATAGCTCGTGGTGCTTTTGCATCGAATACCTTGAGCGTCGAAAATCCGCGACTGCGCCCGTGGCCGCTGCCGCGCGTGACCGAATCGACTATCGAGAACGGTTGTCCCCCAGTGATTTTCGTCTTTATTGTTTGCTCAAGGACTGGCGACGCGATCTCGCGGCTGCACAGGCTATTCCACCCTACATGGTGTTTACGAACGAACAACTTGCAAAGATGGTCGAACTGCGCGCCGCGACGAAAGCCGACTTGGAGAAGATCGACGGCGTCGGCGATGCCCGCATCGAGAAGTTCGGTGAGCAGGTTCTTGCGGTAATTTCTAAAAACGGAGCCGAGCCCAATGCGTCGAGCGGGCCAACTGTTTGATAGGATCATCGAACCTGACAATCTGCTGCGAGCGTTTTTCCGCGCTAGCCGTGGTAAGCGTGTCCGGGCCGAAACTCGCGAGTTCGCTGTTGCGTTGCACACCCGTCTTGAAACGATGGCAGAGCAAGTATGCGAGGGCACATTTCCGGTTGGCCGGTCGAGACAATTCGTCATTCACGACCCCAAGCGACGTATCATTACAGCGCCCTGTTTCGAGGAGCGCGTCATGCATCACGCGATCATGAACGTCTGCGAGCCGGTGTTTGAGCGATGGCTGATTTACGACACGTATGCCTGCCGCGTCGGCAAGGGGCGTCTTAAGGCGCTGGCTCGCGCCCAGACATTCTCGCAGCGATTTCACTGGTTCTTAAAACTCGACATTAGACACTACTTCGACAGCGTGCCGCATGAAGCGTTGAACAGTCGCCTGCAGCGACTGTTCAAAGACCGGCAACTGCTTGAACTTCTGGAACGAATCGTCCGTTCACATCGCGCGACGGTCGGAGTTGGGCTACCCATTGGCAGTCTTACCTCTCAGCACTTCGCCAACTTCTATCTCGGATGGTTCGACCGTTTCGCCAAGGAACAATTGCGGGCGGCGGGATATGTTCGGTATATGGACGACATATTGATTTGGGGCGCAACCAGAGGCGAACTGCGCCAGGCACTTGCTAGGATTTCCGAATTCTTGTTCGACAATTTGGGGCTGACGCTCAAACCGACTCCCTATTGGAATCGCTCGGTACACGGGGTCGATTTCTTGGGCGCGCGGGTTTTCCCGAGCCGCATGGTATTGAATCGGCGAAGCCGGGTCCGATTTCGTCGCAAGCTGCACTCAATAGAGCTTGAGCATTCGCGCGGCGAAATCGGCGAACTTGAAATGCAGCAGCGGGCCACTTCTTTGGTCGAATTCACTCAAGCGGGTGGACTGGCCAGTTGGAATTTCCGTCGAAAGGTGTTAGAACGTTTGGCGGCGGCGGTCGAAAGGCTCGAACCGGGTGAACCGGGGCGGGAGCTGGAACAACTCCGCCAGGAATTGCCGGTCCGCGTTCCGTGACGGGCTCATCCCGTCGAACCGGTACGACTTCCTGGGCTTTCGTGTCGCCTTGAGTTCGTCTGGTCAGGAGTCGAGTCCGGGGCCGGCGAAGCCCAGGAAATAGCGGAGCCTGTAACGTAGGCCCGTAGGAGCGTGCGTAGCCGCTCCGTAGGTGCCGGAGTGAAAGGCGGAGCCGGTTTTCAGTGAACAGATCGGTGGAAAATAACGTCAAAAAAATCACTGATGTGGGACGTTTTCCATGGCATTCCGAATTTTCACTGTGCCGACAAGCGATCCCGTTACTTTGCAACAGGAATTGAACTCGTTTCTTCAGTCGCACAATATGTGCAGATTTTGAATGAACAACGTGCGCCCCATACGGCTGGATGGTGCAAATTGGCATTGAACATTTTTCTTTTCAGCAGTTCCCTTGGTCTGACGAAGAGCCGCAGTTTTGTATTGCTAAAGTATGATGGCCGCTTCTTTTGCGGTTGACTGGCGAATTGCCAAGCAGCGAAACTGCGCACCCAAGACCGGGACTCCGACTTCTACGCTCTGGTGAATCTCTTGACGTCAAACGGCTTGCTGGTCCTCGCGCAAGCCGATTCCAGCTAGAATGTTGACCGGGCAAGGAGCGAAGTATCAACCCCTTGCGGCTCGACTAAGCCCCCCTTTGATGCTCCAGCTTCTACTTTTCGCTCGCGACTTTTAGTAACTAGCATGTCCACTACTGACAAACGCTTCCGAATCGCTTTCTCCTTTGCCGGGGAGAAGCGAGACTTTGTCGAAAAGGTTGCTCGCATTCTCGCCGATTGCTTTGGCGAAGAGGCGATCCTTTACGACAAGTTCCATGAAGCGGAACTTGCACGCTTTGATCTCGGCATATACTTGCCCAAGCTCTACAGTGAAAACTGTGAACTCATCGTCCCTGTGCTCTGCCCACACTACGATGTGAAGCGTTGGACCGGCTGGGAGTGGATCCATATCTACGGTCTGCTTACCAATGCGGACGGCCGTCGCGTCATGCCGAGTCGATTCGACTACGCACAAGCCGATGGCCTCGCGCCTACCGCTGGCTTCATTGAACTCGACGATAAATCGCCTGTCGAAACAGCGAAGCTGATTTTAGAACGACTCGCTCTCAATGAAGACAAACCGAGGGACTACTACGTCCAGCGCTTACATGCTCAACTAAATACTCGTGATCACCGAACCGCAGCAGGGGACGGGGGGGCGCGAGGGGAGCGTCATTTTGCGTCACAAGAGGAATCGCCAAAAAAGCTATCCGAGGATGTCTCTCCGTTTTACACGGCGACGAGTATGTCACCCGATGAACCAAGCTATGTTACTCGCGAATTTGACAGAACTTTTAAGGCGCTGCTCCACGACCCTAGAAGGCCTTGCATTGCGTTCATCGGGGAATCCGAAACCGGAAAAACGAGTCTTATGAATCGAGCTTCTCAATTCCTTGACCCCGCGTGGACGGTTGTTTCTATTTCACTATCCGACCTACGCGCCGATAAGGTGGAAAACTGTGTTGATCGCTTTCTCGCCTTTTTCTCACACGCTTTTGGAGATCTCAATTCGCTTCCCGAACTCGGTAAACGTGTCAAGAAAACGCCTACCCTCGTCGTAATAGATGAGTTCGCGACAATGGCTGGACCCGGTGCTAAAGTGCTGCTTCCGCAACTAATGAATCAGGTCCGCGATTCGAGTGGAAGATTACGTGTAGTTGTAACTCTTATCACGGGATTCGATGTAATCCTCAACGAATGTGGCGTAAACCGTGGCGAACACCTTCGTTTGTGGAAGACAATTACAATGAAGTGGTTCAACGAAGCTGAGGCTAAGCGACTCCTGGCATTGCTACCTGAATCTGTTTGGGTAGTCGCCGACGGACTGTTCGACGAAATTCAGCGTCATTCAGAACTAAAACCTCGCAAGCTTCAGTTCGTCGCGGACCGGCTCTGGCATGCATACCGTGATGGGGCCGAAGAAGTGAAACTTGCCGCAATTATCTCTAACGTGGACAGCTATCACGATTCATGAGCACCAACCCCTATCGCGCGGCTGGAACATTTTCCGGGGCGGTTTACACTGAACGCGAAGCAGATCGCGATCTCCGGAAAGCCATCGAGCTAAATCAACGATATCCCTATATACTTGCCCCACGGCAAAGCGGAAAGTCGAGTCTCCTCAATCATGTTCGGAGTGGACTCGATAAGGTTCACTTCGGCGTAGGGTTCGTCGATCTGTCTGTCTTTCGACCCGAAGAATTCGACGATTACGACCGCTTTCTCAAGCGTTTTTTTGTCGACCTCGCCGAGTCACTAAACATCCCTGCACAGACTGTACAGGGCCTCCCAAAAAAGGATCTCCTCACGCTGTTGGCCGCCATTTCCTTTCCGCGCGTCGTGCTCATCATCGACGAAGTGGATGCTCTCCGCACCAGCCGCATCAAGAACACTTTCTTCAGTTATGTCCGGAGTCTGTTTAATGAACGTGCCACAATGCCGGAGTTGAAACGCTTGCAGTTCGTCCTAGCAGGCGCCGCGCGGGCCACGGAACTTATCACCGTTAATGCCCACTCCCCATTCAATGTTGGCAAATTCATCCGCCTCGACGACTTCTCTCTTGATGAACTCCACCACCTCTGTGGCCCCATTGAGCAGCTTGGCTTGCCGCTCTCGGGTGAACTTCCAGCACGGCTGCACTATCACACAAACGGTTCTCCCTATCTTACTCAACTCATCCTTGAACAGCTCTGGGACTGGCTAGCCGATAATACTGGTAAAAGGCCTTTGCTCGAAGTTATTCTGGCCTGTGTAGATTCGCTGACGGACAAGATTGTTGATGGTGCGGCTGCCGATATTCACTTCCTCAACATTGCAGAGATGGTGGAACGCGATCCCGAGACACTTCGACTTTGGCGACAGGCTGTCGAAGGAGAATCACTTAGCGAACTTCAATGGGATCGCCTCGGCATTACGGGCCTCATTGGGTTCGAGAGGAAGGTACTTTATCGCAATCGTATCTACGAGCGAGTTTTTGCAAACTGGGTCTGGGCACGATTGCAGTTGGACGAGCGTTCAACGGCGTGGGATTCTAAGCCGGAGATACGGCTCCTGCCGACGAGGTGGGAGTATCTGAATATCCAGGGCCCATTCGTGAGCGGCATATCCAAGGGACAAGCAGCATCGATCTTCGTCAGCTATCGCATCAAGGACACGCTGCAAGCCGCCGATCGGCTTGCTGTGGAGCTGCGGAGAGTCTTCGGCCAGGACCAGGTCTTCTTTGATCGGCGAACGATTGAGCCTGGAGAGACATGGCCCGGCCGAATCGAGGATGCTGTGAAGAGAGCCAAGGTGGTGCTCGTTTTGATCGGCAAACAATGGCTGACGGTACAGGATGAATACGGCCGCCGACGGATCGACAATGAGATCGACTGGGTTCGACGTGAAGTCGAAGAGGCTCTCACCATCGAAGGCCGGGTCGTTCCAGTGCTCGTCGACAAAGCGTCACCCGTGCCAGCCGCCGCGTTGGTCGACCTTCCCAACCTGGTGAAACTGGCGAGTTACCAGGTAGCGAAACTGCGCACCGGGGACTGGGATACCGATTTCAACGCTCTGGTGAGTCTCTTGAAATCAAAGGACCTAACCGCCCTTGCGCAGCAAGTCGATTCCGGCCAGAATGTCGACCGGGCACGCCAAGCGGAACAGCTTATCTCGTCCTACCAGCTTGCGATCCAGCAGCGATGGCGAGAACTGTGGTCCGGCGACGGCACCAGCGACAAACCTCCTTTCATCGACACGCAAGGGTTGCGGCTGCTGCTGGAAACGGACCGGCCTGAGCAATACTTGCATCCGGCTTATTTTCGCGTCGGGCGTGGAACGCGATCGTCCATGGCCGAGCAAGATCTCGGTGACTGGGTTGAGGTGGATCGTGCTGATTTGGCCGCAAACGAGCTGACGGTTGCGAACGAGTCGCGAGTGGACCTATCGCGATTGGTCATTACGACCGACGCCGGCGTCGGCAAGACGACGACCATGCAGTGGTTGGAAGCCGAATTGAATCGACCTGGCGCGGCAACGGTTGCCTTCCATTTGACCTTTAGCCATGTTCCGGCCCACGTGGATGAATTGCTTTGCGAACTCGCCCGACGCATACTGCAGAAACAACAACGCGATGACGAGAGCGTGAATTTGCTAAGGCAAGACGACGCCGTTCGCATCATCGAGTCGCTGCGAGACGAAGGGCGTTTGGTCCTGATACTGGATGCCTTGGACCAGGAACCCGCCGACGGTTCGGCGGCGATACTGGTTGGCGAGCTACTCAAAGATTCCTCTTGGAATCGTTGCCGCATCGTGATCAGCGGACGGCCTCACGCCTTGCAGCGGCATTGGCGGGCGCTGTTTGCCAGTCAGCTCGGTTGGGGTTGGCGGTTCGTGCAGGTCGACGAGTTCACGCCCGATCAGCAGCGGCAATTCCTGCGCGTTGACCAGCGCGGAAAGAATCGTCTGGAATTGATTCCGCAAGAGGCCCGCGAAATCCTCTCCACCCCGCGCGTGCTCTCGTACCTGCGCGAGCTGCCGGACGCCGATCTTAGAAATATCCGCACGACTGGCAATGTCTATTGGCATTCGGTCCAGCACCTGTTGGTTGAGGGCATGCAGGGGAGTGAAGCAGCAAGAAAGATCGGCCTCGACAGCAGCGAACGCGCGCCGGAGAAGGTGCAGGCACGTTCCAAACGGCGTGCGCTGGAACTCCTGGCTGGGCTCGCGTTCGAGATGACTTCGACGCCGATCCCTGGTGGCGACGGCGGACTTGCCAAGACACCTTCGATACCTAATTTCGACGGCGTTCCGAGCGGCCGTTTTCCGCATTTCCGAATACAACTCCAAAAAAGGCTCTCGGCCCATGCCTCGTTGGACCGGGATCTGGACGGCTTGGCGGCATTGAATGAGTTCATCTCACAGGGCTTCTTCTACACGACAGTAGAGGGCTTGCAGGAAGTCTACTGGCGGAACCGCACCCTGCAGGAATTCTTTACGGCCCTGTGGCTGTCGCAATACTGCACCGACGACGACGTAAAACAACTTTGGGACTGGCTGCACCTGCCTGACCGTCCCGAGACCGAAGAGTATTATTGGGTCTGGCGTTTTGTCTGCGAGATGCACTCCAATAGCCGGGATCCTAAGTCCTGGCTTCGTGCCATCGAACCGATCTATCGCCCTGGGGACGGCACGGTTGCGGGTACACGACGTTCGAGCGAATTCATTTATCGCGCCTGGAAACCGCTGATGACGCTTGTCAAGCAGGCAGAGCCAGCGGCCATTGCCTTGCATAATCGCTTCGTCGGTGAGTTCGCGAACGAGGTCCTCTCGGGGAGTCGCGGCAGGGAGACGGAGCAAGTCGCAAGGCAGTTCTGCGACAGCTTCATCGACATTCCCGCCGGTGAGTTCCAGATGGGGTCGCCGCCCGAGAAACAAGGCATGGGTGAAGAATTGCGGGACCGCTGGCGAGCGTATATCGAGCAGGACGGAGATCCCGTTGAACGGGCGAAGAAGCACATTGCGAACGTGAGTTTCACACCTGGCAAACGGGGGCAACAGGAACGAGAGTACTGGCTTGAATGGTACACCGAATTGTTCCGAGATAAGAATCTACAGCGACTGGAGAACCAATTGTTTCCTCAAAACGAGACACCCGCCACGCGCGTGCATACAGTCGCTGCATTCCGGATGTGCAGCACCCCGGTATTGAATAAGTGGTATCGCTTGTTCTCGCCTGGGCACGGGGAATCGGACTCCAGCTATCGCGATAAGTATGGAGGTGCGAGTCCCGCGCCGGACTGTCCGGTGATCTTTGTCAATTGGTACGACTCCTGGGCCTTTGCCCAGTGGGCCCGCTGGGGGGAGGGCCAGTGCCGCTTGCCTTACGAGTACGAATGGGAATACGCGGCCAAAGCTGGAACTCCGTGGGACCAGAACTACTGGTGGGGTGACGAATTTGATGCGACGAAGTGCAATGCGGAAAACGAGGTCGGACATACGACACCGCCCGTAGCTTCGCATGCCAACCCCTGGGGTTTGCAAGATATGCTTGGAAACGTGTGGGAATGGTGCGAAGACTGGTACTACTCAGTGTACGACCCCAATAATGTGGAGGAAGGCTCGCTCCGGGTGTTCCGGGGCGGGTGCTGGAGCGGCTCCGCCGGGAATTGTCGGTCCGCGTACCGTCTCAGGTACTTCCCGTCGGACCGGGACTACGACCTGGGCTTTCGTGTCGCCTTGAGTTCGTCTGGTCAAGTGTCGAGTCCAGGATCGGCGCAGCCCAGGACGTAGCGGAGTTGGAGCGTAGGCCGGTAGGAGCGTGCTTAGCCGCAACCGAAGAGGCCGTAGCGGATGGCGCAGCCGCAGTCCAGAGTACAATCCTTTGCACATCATTTCGTTACTCGGCGGGGTGAGGCCACCCAAGTAAACATGTCTTCAACGATTTTCTCAAACCAATTCATTACTCGGGAGGTTCAGGCTCCTGCCGAACCATTGCGGTCCCAGCTTGGCAGGAGCCTCGCTCTCCCGTTGTTTTTCAAGCGATTAAGAAGTCGACGCCAGTGTTCCGTCCCAAAGATCTCCGCTTCTCCGCTAACTTAAAACAAGTCGAGTTGCCATTAGATTACAAGCGAAGTTGTTCTACTTGGAATGTTCCGTCGCGAACCCAATCGGCTAACGTGCGAAGAAAGCAGCTCGATGACCGATGCGAGCAATAAAAATCTGGGCGTTTGGCAAAAGCTTTCGCAAGCGATCGCCCGCGAGGTGCGCCTCGTCAGCAACTTCGTATTCAGCCGTCTCAACATCAATTGCAACAAACTGATCGAGGGCAGTTGCCTCAAGTGTAGAACGCAGTTGACACTCGTAGATTTCCGAACGACGCATGCCGATTTCGTCTCGTGATAGTCTTCTCGTCGACATTCTCTTCTCCCTAAAATCCATCAATCCTTCGCCTCACCCATTTTACCATCTGAGCGTCATGATAAAAAGAATTCCATTCATCTACGTTCCTGTTCTCGACCCATTTCCTGCCTGGGAGTGGCGTGCAGACTGGTATGATCAAAGTCAATAAATGGTGCAGGCACGCTCTGCTGTGTTGTTCGCAGTCGAGCTTTTGCCAGGGTTCTAGGTGGACGGCACATGGAATGTGCCTACTACTTTGACTTGCGTCACGCGGCTCGTCGATCCTCTTGCTGAGTTCGACGTAGTTTTTTGCGTTCCGCTTTGCTCATCGGTCTTCCTGAATCGTTGTCATCCGAGTCTTCCTCTTCACTCTCCGCAGATCTGGTCGATGGAAGCACTTGTCCTTGTTGTATCGACACAGGCTTGCTGGAATGGTTGGAGACATCAGAAACCGTCTGGTCTGTCGGAGGTTTGAGTTTAAAACCATCCAACATTCCGAAAAGTTTTGGTCTGAAAGAGGGAAACGACATCCACGATCGTTTACCGGATTTTTCGGTGCTAGGTTCGCTAGTCGGGGACTTTGAATCTGATTTTTTGGGTGTTGCGGTTGGAGCCTTAGCTGGCTTGGTACCAGAAATCGGATCCGATTCGCTGGAAATGGTTTTCTTACCAAACTTGGGTATCCAAGTTCGTTTGACCATCAACGCTTCCGAATCGGACTTTGAGTCTACGATGGGTTGTGGCGGAGCAGTTCGCTTTATGGACCGCAACCATCCTTTGTCTTTTGGTGCATCGGCGGATGATTCGAGAACGCTTGTGCCGTTCGGTTCGGTTATTTTCGAACCATTTGTATGCCCTTTTATTCTCTTTGTTTGCTTTTGAGGATCATCTGCATTGCGACTGCCGCCTATTCCAAACCAACCCTTTTTCTTGGTCAGGCCCGCGTCTAGGATTGGCCCATCATCTTCGCGAATAGGTTCGCCTTCGAGACGTTCATTTCGCTCGAGCCTATGCGGAAAGATTCCAAACAGTCGGCCCGGCGGCTTCTTGGGCGAACCAAATTCATCATCAATCTGTTCTACTTGAGTGGCTTTGTTGGCCGATTTGTCGGCCGTTTTGTCCATGTTTTTTTCGTTGATACGAACGGTCGATGGACCATGCTGTGTGTTTCGTGCTTGCTGCTTGTTTGCTTGCGAGCTGGTGCTTTGAGTCCATTGCTCGCGTGCATCCTCTGCATCCAGTGACTTTTCACTTCTGCGGGGCCAGGGTAGCTTCCATTTGCGACGTTCATCGACGTCGGATGCTTCACTGTCGGGCGTGTCTGTTTCTTCAACACCTTTTTCACTGCGAGTTAGCTTCAATGAAATCTTCGGCATTTTCCACTGTATCGGATTCAGGTTTGCGCCTTGCCGCTGCAGGAATCGTTTTTGTGCATGAATGTAGGTTTGACGGAGATAGATTCCGGACGCCTGAAAGACTGCCAACGTACCTCCCAACCAACAGCCACCTACCACCAAGTCAATGCTTGACTGAGACCAAGACGTTTTGATCAGTCCTGTACCGAGCAAAGAGGAAATTGCCCATGACAAAAGCCCGATGAGCCAAAAGGCGACACTCGTCGGTGCGGATTTGAGCTCACTGCAAAGTCGAATCCCGAGCACTCCGACCAGCGATGCGAACGTTGCCATCACCAATGGCCAGCCACCGTATCCGATTTCTTTGCGAGCCCAGCCATCGATACTTATTCCCAGCAGATAAAGTCCAGAGCTGGACGCGTCGAAACTGGAAAAGAGGGCGACGATCGCCAAAACAGCCCAGATCCGATACTTGGCTCGGTAGTCATCCAGTTTGTGCCGCCTCAAACGAAAAATCATCCAGGCTGCCAAAGCGGTGAGCATCCAAAGCTGACAGGTAAGCCAATGCGCGATACTGTGAGAAGATCGCAGATGAAAGAGTTGCGAAACTGGCAACGAAGCGAACCCCGCGTTCGTAGTTGCCGCAGCCGCAGAGGTCGTAGGAATGCGAACATGAATCCAGTAATGGGAAGCGAGCAAACCGCACCACAGAATCCACATACACGCGAGGACAATTGTCAATGTCCCTCGTCGCACCGGTATGAGTTGCACCATGCGTTGTTGGCACGTTTGCCGAACAGCTTGGCTGTATCCTGGATCCCGATAAGCGGTGGTATAACCTTGCTCCTCGGAATGATTCTCAAGCTCGCGAGCCCGCGCGCGCCTCTTGGCTCGAACGGCTTCCACAGCGTAGTCGGCATCGGATGCAACCGCATCGAGCATGACTCGGCGCCGTCGATCGATTCGATTCGTTCTCGAAAAAGTCATACGCTGGTCTCATGGTAAAGGAGGTTCGATTGCAAGCAATACAAAATCCTCCCGTCACAGGTCAAGATCAGATCTGGACCGCGCACCAACGAGTTCTTAGCCTGTTTTTGTTCCTGCCCGAACTCAAATCCCTTCCTGCGCTTTGTTAGCTATCCACAACAAGGGTTGCAACCTTTGACAAACCGACAGCGTCGTTGATCAGGAACTCGACTTTACCCGAGGTGACGTCGTAGATTGCTCCAACAACGACTAATCTACCCTCGTCAACCAATTTTCTTATCGTCTGGCTCATCTCGACGATATTCCGAACGGTCTGGACAACATTGCGGCGGGCTACCTCTTCGGCAAATGCGTTGCGAGCGGACTCATTGGACTCATCGATTCGTTTTAACTTGGGCAAGTCGATAGAGGGGCGAATTTCCTCTAAGATCGAATCGAGATGTTGACAGCCCGTAGCCTCTGCACCTGTCTGACCGGCGTCGGCCAGTTTCACGGCGGCATACACGGCACCGCATTTGGTGTGACCTAATACCACGAGCAGTTTTGAACCGACCACGGCGGTCGCATACTCAAGACTGCCCAATACTTTTCGGCTAACGACGTGGCCAGCTACGCGGGCGGTAAATGCGTCCCCCACTCCCAAATCAAGAATGGTCTCGACCGGCGCGCGTGAGTCAATGCAACTGAGAATCGCAGCAAAGGGGTGCTGCCCGGCGGAAGTGGCTTGCACTTGACGTCCCAGGTCTCGCGACAACCGACGGTTTGTACAAAATCGCTCATTGCCATCTTGCAGGATTTTGAGTGCCTCCTGGGAAGTCATCTTCTCCTGGATCTCGCGACTGGTGTAGTCAACAAACTGAATGGAGTTATCGATGGCGTACTTTTCGCGAAAGCCCTTCAAGCTGACGCTGACGTTGCGAATGGAAGACTTCTTCACGAAATCGCGGATCAACGCTAATATATCGGGATCGATATAGTCGGAGTTGCTCGCGTCCAAAAGAATTTGAGTCCCGGGTGTAGCCTCACGAAGCGCGCGTTCAATCACTGGTCGGTTCAAAAAACTTACTTGTTCCGCCAATTCGATGTGCAATACATCCCCACCCGCGTGCTTCTCCATCACCTGTCGCAATGGACGACGCAGATTGCTATTGAGAATAAAGCCAATCGCGAAAACCAAACCCACTAAGACTCCAATCAATAGTTCGGTTAGCAGGATCGCCCCGATCGTGACGAGGAAGGGAACCAGTTGATATCTTCCACCTTCCCAAATGCGAATAAAGACTGCGGGCCGAGCCAACCAGGCGCCAGTTACGATCAAGACGGCTGCCAATACCGATATTGGGATGGCGTTGAATACAAGCGGAAGCATCAGGACAGCAACCAGCAACACCACCCCATATAGAATCGAGCACAGTTTCGTTCGCGAGCCAGCTTGCAAACAAACCGCGCTACGCTCGATCGCAGCGCTCATAGGAATCCCTCCGATTAAGCCGCACAGCGTATTGCCTATTCCCACCGCAATCAACTCGCGATTGGGAGGACTCGGACGGTCCGACTGATCGATACGATCGGTCGCAGAGAGATTCAACAGAGTCTCTAGCGACGAAACAACGGCGATCGCACCTGCCGCAAAGTAAACGATTGGGTTGTCCCATTGCATCCAGTCGGGAAAGCGAAGCATAGAGTGCCAGCCTAACTCGCTGTCCCAGACTGGCAATGAAATCAAGTGCTTGCCATCGATGAGCCATGATGGACCAAGCCGCGTGATTACGAAACTAGAGAGCAAGCCGACGAACACGCCAATCAACACCGCAGGCAACTGGAGCTTCTTCGACCGGCTCCAATACTGCAAGCCGATTATGACAACCAGAGTTAAGAGTCCGACGGTTGCCGCTCCTAAATGGACGTCGCCTTCGAAGAGTGATGTCAACTCGGTGAACGTCGTGCGCCGATCAGGCTGCAGGAAAGCCATGTCACCTTCAGGGTCGGTGTCGTGTCCCAGGAGGTGAGGGACCTGTTTGAGAATTAGAATGATGCCGATTGCCGCCAGCAGAGCATCGAGAACGCTAGTCGGGAAAAAGCTTGCTAGCCAACCCAGTCTTAGAAGTCCAAAGACAATTTGCATCAGACCCGCAATAGTAACTGCTAACAGGAATGTCTCGAACGAATTCATCATGCCCATGAGCGATGCAATCGCCAAAGTCAGACCTGCCGACGGTCCTGAAATGCTCGTCGGAGAGCCGCTCAGCAAGCCTACCACCAAACCACCGATAATTCCGGCAAGAATACCTGCCATCGGTGGTGCCCCAGAAATTGCAGCGATGCCCATGCCCATCGGTATGGCTACACAGGCAACCACAAACGCTGCACCCAATTCAGTTAACACCCCCGTTGTGAGTGGAAGCGTCGCGTCTGGCCGTAACGCAGTGTCGAATGCTGCCTGGTCATCGGCCAATTGTGTTGGATTTTCGGATTTCATAAAAACTTTCAGATTATCGAAAGAGTGTGTGCGGGTTGATCCCGCTCGCTCAACTTTAGCAATTACAGGCAAGGGCTGAAGAACTCAGCAAACCGACAACCGAAATTAATTAGTCTTTGGACCACGACTTGTCCAAAACTGGTTTTCTCGCAGCACTTGAAAAAGGTTCAACATCGAGCCAAAATGTTTGACCGCTAAAACGGCCACTGGAGACTGAATTAGCACTTGGCTGGCAACGCTTCCGAGGAGAATAGACGCGGCTGTACTCCGTCCACGCGTGTTGACAACGATCAGGTCACTCTTGTGCTCCTTGGCCGCATAGACAATGCTCTCAGCAATTTTGTTGCCTTCCAGCAAGTACGGCGTCAGCTTGACACCATGATTATCAAGCTTAGATATGAACTCGGAGAAATGGTTGCGTTCATCTCGTTCGAGTTCTATTTTGTGTTCGTCAAAGCGGATGGAAGATGTGTCGGAATAAATGTGGGTCAGGATGCACTCCGTTAATCCGGCAGCCTTGGCAATCGACGCTGCAACTTGTGCACTGTCCGCGGAATGTTCCGAGAAGTCAACCGGTGCCATAACGTTGGAAATCGTCGGTGATGCTAATTCCGGCAGCATCAACACCGAGCCGGGACCAACCAATGCTAAACGCCTCGCCATTCGTCGTTCCCCGGTTTGTTCGGTGCGATGCCCTAGTATCGTTAAATCGCAGCGTTGATCGACACTGAATTCGATTAGCTTGTCCAATCGGTCTCCTTCCATAACATGACAACTGGCTGAGATTTTTGACCGATCGCACTTGAAATGATTATTGAGCAACTCCTCCATATATTCCAAAAGCTCCTGCTTCTGTCGAGCCATGTCCCCCGCTCGGGATGCAGTACGAACATGAACCAGATGATAGTGCCTGGCGAATTCAAGTTCCGCAAGCCGAGCCGCATATTCCACAAGGTTGCGATCGACGATTGATCCCGAAATGGCAATCAAAGTGCGCTGGTTGCGATGCATGATTTATCCTTTTTAGTGTTACTTGTTTTATTACGTACTACACGACAGGATCAACGCTTGTAGGTGCTGTTGGTTTGTCGAGGAACTTCACGAGAACCGCATAGATGATTAGCGCTGACAGAACTCCGGTCAAGAAGTCCGTGAATGGGACCATAACGGCTGTATAGACCATCAGGCTCGCATGGAACTTATTATGCTTCCACACTTCCTTGATTTCCTTAGGCTTGACCATGTTGGTGGCAACCCAAAGTAAAATCCCTGCGATACAAGCCATCGGTACATATTCTAAGTAACTAGCGAGAAACAGGACAATTAGTAACTTCAACACACCCTTGAAATAGCCCGCCAATGGTGTGACCGCGCCCGCTTTAATACTAGTCGCTGTCCGAGCCAAGGCACCTGTGCATGGAAAACCATTGATGAGCGGAGTGATTACTTGCACGATGCCTTGCCCCCAGAGCTCTTTTTCGGCATTGAATTTGGTTTTGCGATTGTCAGCCAAGCGATCGGCCATCGTAGAACACAGCACGCTTTCCACGGCCGACACAAAGACAATAGCGAAGGCAAAGTAGGCAATGTCAAACAACACCGAAGCGGTCCAGCCTGGGAAATAGGGTGGGGTGATCACAAAAAAGTCGGTGGGAATCCCCTCGGGATAGCGATCCTTGATCAGCAGCACACCTTGTCCCTTAAACACAAAGACTCCGAGTACAGTACCCACCGCCAATGCGATCAAGGGCGCCGGCATGAAAATCGAAATTTTCAGCAAAACGCGAGTCAACACCAAAGTCAGCAACGCTATGAACAGTGCATAGTAATTAAAGCTCTGGGCTTGGCTGATCAGACTACTGACCTTCTCGAACAATCCGCCCTTCAAGGGGAGTTGCACTCCTACCGCTTCACCAAAATTCGACATCGCAATCACGATGGCAATTCCAACGGTAAAGCCGACAACGATTGAATCGGGAACCAACTTGGCATACTTGCCTAACCCCAGCAGTCCCATGATCATCAGCACGACACCAGCGATGAGGCTGACCAGCACGAGAAAGCCGTGCCCTTGATCGAAAGTCCCGCTCCCAGCCTCACCATACTTCGCCATTAACCCAGCAATGACTGGAATGAACGCCGCCGTTGGGCCATACACCTGATACTTAGATCCGCCAAAAGTCCTGCCTACGATACAAGCCAATGCACCAGCGATAATTCCCTGCTCAGGTCTAAGTCCAGAAGCAATGGCAAACCCCATTGCCATAGGAATAGCAGTCAATGCAACGATCAGTCCAGCGCTAAAATCGCGATAGACTGTTACCTTCCAGTTTTCGCGGTTCAGGTCTTCGAATCGTTCGTCGAAGAATTTATTGAAGCGCAAAAAACGTTGCCAAATTATATTCATGTGGAATCGAGCCTTTAATGTTAGGATATTTGAGCCACGAAGCGATCAATCGGCTGTCGCGAACGCTGCCAACAGCAGCCGGACTTGCGACGGTTTGATTGCGAGAGCGGATCTGGAGGTGAAATGCAACTCTGTCTCCCTCCAAGGACTCTCTGCAGATGCCATCGATGCTTTTCGGAAACCGACTATCAACCGACGACTGAAAAATGGCGATTGCACTAACTCGAAATGCAACAGCGAGTTAATCTCAACAGCGCAAATGCGCACCGCAACCGTTGCGATAGCAGTTCTCAAACTGCAAAGAGGGCGTTTGACTACCGACCAGCAAAACCTGTGCTGATGGCACGTACCAGCTAGAGAAACGGTCCAGATGGGCCCAACGCATTTGATGCCTGGCCGCCTTGTGTCTCTTTCGTCGCTGGGAGAAAGAGAATACTTCGCTTTCTTTGATCGGTTCACTTGTCTCCGGTGTTTCCGATGGTGTTTCCTCCTCCGGGACCGAAAATGGATGCTTAGGTGAAACCTCGTTTGCCACTGCATCGCGAGCAAGCGACAGCGAGGGAAGTAGGACGTGTGCGACGCTACCAAAGGCAATCGAAACGCAGATCGCGAAGAGCAAAGCTCGCAACGCTAATCGATCAAGAATACCTTTGGAACGAAACCTCATAGCCTCAAAAATCCGCTTTCGAGAACAAACAAACAAACTCCTGCCCTTGAGGCTACCACAACGAGCGGTAACCAACAACACCGAAGGCCATCTGGACCATAACAAACGCTCGCTAAAGCTCATAGAAAGGCATATTCGTGACGAAACTGGGCTCTATTTGGACTTTCCGCCCTTACCCAATAACGACTTCATTAAATCGACAGCGAAGTCGTTTTTCTTGGGGCGATCGAAATGCGCCAACAACGCGGGCAACATGAACAAATCGCATACTAACGCGGAAACCAAGGTGATAATCCCTAAAGACGCAAAAATCCGATGGTCGCGGGTGTCGCTCGTCAGCACCGAACTGAACCCAGCTACCAAAACAACCGTGGTCATGATCATCCCCGTGCCCACACCTTGAAAGGCTCTCTCGATGGCTAAATGGTGATCCGTCGTGAGGCGAAGCTCCTCCCGATAACGCGACAGGAAATGGATCGTGTCATCCACGGCAATTCCCAGACATACGGTAAAAGCGCACACCCCGACGATCTCAAGCGGTTGCCCTGTGATGGCCATCCAAGATGCCGACGCTGCAAGGGGTATGAGATTCGGAATGATCGAAATCAGCCCAAGTCGCAAGGAACGGTAGGCAATTCCCATTACCGCAAAAATCACAAGTGCCGCAGATCCCAGACTTGCCACCAAGTCCGTCACGATCTGAAAAAGGTCCCGCCAACGCCATATCGGTTCACCTGACATCGTGATACGTATCGCCTCGCCGTTTTCTGCCTCCATACTCTTAAAAGCATTTTCAATTCGTTCGAAAGTCGGTTTGTACGCGGCTGTTCCCAAGTCTTGGCAACGAAACACGATTTTCGCCGTTTTTTCCTCCGCGGAATACAAGGCTTTTTTGAGTGGCGGCGGCAACAACTCCGCCATGGAAATCTTCTCGACCGCCGTACCCTCACCAGGCATAGCTTCGATTAATCGGCACAAGGAAAGCGGATGGCCGACCAATGGCTCTTTTCTTAAAATTGCATCGATCTGGGAGATGAGGCTTGCGACTTGTTCGTCGGACTGAGTCCCATCTTTCCACGACAACAGCACTTCACACATGTCGAGACCGCCCATGGATTTGTCCAAATGGGCCAACGCGCGCTGAGTATCGCTGCCACTGGGCAATGCATTGGATTTGCGATCATCCGGTTTCAAGGTCAACGCACAGGCGCCCATCACTACCAGCATGAGAATCGCCACATAGCTGATCAGACGTGAGTGACGAATGGTCTTCGAAATGAATGGGCCAATCCGATTTAAATTTTGATCAATGAAGCCTCGGTCAGCCCCCTTGGCCAGTCGACGACTCCATTGCGTACAACAGATCAACGGAATAACGAGCATCACCGAGACCCAAGTCGCCGTCACACCGAGTACACAAGACCAGCCAAATTCACGCACGATCGAATGGTGGGCAACGACCAACGAGCCCATACCAATCGCTGTCGTTAACGATGTCAGGAAGCAAGCGAGTCCGACCATCCGCAATGTATTTCGGCAAGCTTCACGCGGCGATCTCCCTTGGTTGAGCTCAGCCCGAATATGCACCATCATGTGGACGCCATCGGCAAATCCGACCAGGCTTAACAATACAGGCAAGATCACACTGCTGAATGGGTTGTATTGCAAACCAAAATAACGCAGGAATCCGAGTGTCCAAAAGACACCGATGACGGGAGCAGACGCTACCACCAATACGACACTTAAGCCACGGAAAAGTAACATGGCCATCAAAAGGATCATTCCATACCCAATGACCTGGTACTTCAATTCGTTGGCCTTTTCATTCTGGAGAAGCATCAATCGAAACGGAATCGGACCGGTCAAATCAATCTGCATCTTCACTTGGGGATGCTCCGCCGCAGCCTGGCGAGCGGTCTCAAGCAGTCGCGTCGTGCAGTCCGCGTCCTCATTGACAAAGATCCAATCGAATTGAATTTCAATGAGCAACGTTTCCGCATCGGGGGAAAGCAATTGGCCTACCACCAATGGATGCTTGATCGCCCGCTCCTTGGCCATCGCAAACCGCTGTTCGGACGCTTGCCCACGCGGCAGGATCGGTTCAGGCAGTCCAAAGATATTGAGCGGCGGAGCTTGGTCAAGCGAGCGAATGCTCGCCACCGTTTCGAGCGATTCCAATCTCGCAATAACATGCCTGAGGGCGGTAGCACCTTGCGCCGTGAATATTTGCGGCGATTGAACCACGAGAAACGCATCGGCTCGACCAAGGGATGCTTTTGAGTTGTTGCTCGATCGCGAACGCCGTTTCGGACCGCGTGACTCGCCCGGTTTGGGTTCGTCTACATCCATCGATACGGATTCGTCGCTCGAACCGACCCCCCATTTCCATAGCTCCGTCGGCCAGGTGGGTCGAGTATAGCCACCTAGCGCGATCATCGTTAGGACGAACAAGATCGCCAAACAAGATCGGGGATAATCAATGATCGACGAGAAAATCCTGGCCGTTATGGGCGGATTCCAATTCAAACTATCTTGCACGTCGTCCCTTTGCCGCAGCGATCAATTCGTCACGTGTGAGCAACCGGTCGCCGTCTTTATCCATTCGATAAAAAGAGTAATCCTGTACAATCCGTGGTACCTCCAGGAAAGAAACCATCGAGTCCTTGTTGGTATCGAATCGTTTCAGATAGGCGTCCGCAAAGGCAAGCTGAGCAGTGCTGGGCATGTCGTCCTTCGCCTTTGCCACGCTTTTACTAGCCGCGTCGGCCGACGTCTCACCGGTGGTCTCATCGGTAGCACTCCGCTTTCTCGGTCGGGCCACTTCGAAGAAGGCGACGGCCATCTCCTCCCATGTCTGATCACCCCACATCACGTATTCATCCGGGTTGGGATTAAATGGATTGTCGGTTGAGTTGTCAAAAGTGGCTGTAAAATCAAGGGCCGTCACGTCTCGAAACGGCAGTGGTTGAGTTAACTCGTAAGTGTGTTGCCAATTGAAATCGTAGCGAGCCACGTCCAGCAGAATAGACTCGTTGTTGCCCGCTTTCGAACGAAGCTGAAATGCTTTGCCTCTCAAATGCATGTGAGGCATGATTGCGATCAACTCGCCATCTTTTGGAAACCAAGGGACACTCGCATGCACCGGATGGTTGGCCGATTTGGGCGGAATCTCAAACTCTTGATCGATGCCGACCAACGTAAAGACTTCGTCGGTAACCTCTGTGGCATCGATAAAATTCATGCCTAACTGCGTAAGGTCGAATTGCTCACGCCCGTTCGGAGTGTAGTGCATTTGAAAAACGAGCTTGGAGCCAGCCGGCACGCGTCTCGCATATCCAGGTGGGAATTGCGTGGCGCGCTGACCAGGAACATAGGCGGTCAACCATCCGATGCCATTCAAGTCCCGGTCTTCCGGCGGGCGGATGAAAACAATCGCATGGTGGACGATCGCAGCGTTGCCTGGGATAACTTGGGCTGCCGAAACCCAACAATCTTCGGTTAGTTTGGGATCGACGACGAAGTACTGATAGTCGACAGTCCCATTGGCTGGAACGAGATAGGGTTGTTCCCGCATCGCCACGACTTTGTCAGGTGCTTTGGCGAGTCGCCAGCCTTCCACCTTTTTCGGCATCTCCGGCAATTCGTCCTCATTGCCGTAGGGAGTGCCAGCGGCAACCCATTGCTTGATCGCGTCGATCTCTGCGGTGGTCATGTGGCGTGCGTTTTTGAATGCCCCATGTTCTGGATTTGCATGCCACGGCGGCATGCGTTTTTGGTCGATCACCTCAACGATCATGTCAGCCCAA
This sequence comes from Pirellula staleyi DSM 6068, assembly GCA_945875845.1. Taxonomy (GTDB): domain Bacteria; phylum Planctomycetota; class Planctomycetia; order Pirellulales; family Pirellulaceae; genus JBKCUI01. The sequence continues at coordinate 9,570 of CAMCMB010000017.1, read as the reverse complement.
CCGCGTAGTTCGGAATACTCCGAAATGTCAAAAGGCCCAATCTCACCCGTTCGATGGCATTCCAAGCAATGCCGATAAAGAATGGGAGCGATCGTTTTGGTGAATGTCACAGGGGCATCTTTTTGTTCCAAGCGTTCGAACGAAATCAAACATCCAACGGATGGCGTTGTTGGGATGGTAACCGTTTTTTGATCAAGTATTTCGTCGATGGCAAGTGTCAGTTCGTTCGAGGTAGGAGCGGAACGTTTGACTCCCGGCGCGTATTGATCATCGACTCGGCCACGATACCGAATGGTTCCCGAACGATCGACTACGATCACTTCGGCGGTGCGGGTGGCGTGAAAGAAGCGAGCTAGCGATTGGCCCCGATCTTGGATGAGCGGGAATTGGATTTCGAGCTCTTTCGCAAATTGGAGAAGATCTGATTCGGAATCTTGAGAATTACTGCTGAGTCCTATAAATCGAACCCCTTGAGGCTTGAGTTTTTCAGCCAAAGATTGAATGCGGTTTGCGTACAATCGAGCGACAGGGCATTCGGTACCAAGAAAAAAGTAGACATGGATCGACGCAGAATTGTCCCATTCGACTTTGCGACCGTCCACAGCGGTGGCTCGGAACGATTCGATTTTCGTCACCTCCGACGCAAGGCAGAGGGGATGAGCGGACGATTTGACGAACAAAATAAGGAGGACCACGCAGCTGAGCACACGAAAAAGGACTTTGACCATCGGTAAACTCAATGCAAACAACTAGAAATTTCAAGGCGGACGAGTGCAGTTACCAGAGAGTATAGTAACACGTCCACGCCAAATTGAGCCCATCGATGCGGACAATGTCTCAAATCGAGGTCCGGGAATTGGAACCTAATGGGGCCACCCATCTTTATTCTTAGGGTCTTTCTCAATGGATCAACACTTTTTCCGACTCCGAATTCAATTCGGTCTGGCTTTTGCCTTCCGCCCCGAATGGGGCAGCCACAGCTTAGCCCAGGGCAGAGCGGAGAACCTAATGGGGCCACCCATCTTTATTCTTAGGGTCTTCTCAATGGATCAACACTTTTTCCGACTCCGAATTCAATTCGGTCTGGCTTTTGCATTTCGCCCCGAATGGGGCAGCCACAGCTTAGCCCAGGGCAGAGCGCAGCGCCGCCCTGGGTCAAATGTCCGACAACGCGACTCCGCCCTGAAGGGGCAAAACTGTGGCAACGCCATCTGGCCGGTTGCGTAAGAGGACGTGACTAGGGTTCACCATAACGCTACGCGCGGTAACCTTCTCTGGATGATTCGCCAAGCGGACCCATTCCCTGTTGGAAGTCGCCGGCGGTGCTTTCATGTCTTTTTGCTACATGGTGTCCGGCGGCATGGGTCAATGCGAAACGTGCGCAAATAGGAAATCGAATGCACGCGAGCGACGCTAAGACGCAAAGATCAGGCTTGTATCCTTTGCGTCTTGGCGTCTTTGCGTGAGGCCTTCGTATCTGTTGAATCGGATTGACAGTTGCGGGCCCTTCCCGTGGGCCACCCATTTAGGCTTGTCGACCAAGTGGGAGGTGGCCCCAGTTGGCCCCCGCTCACCGGACGGCTCGCGTTGTTCCGCTACCAAAAATCATAGCGGTAGGGCGCAAGCCCTCCGGTGACGACCCAAGCATCTCCCCACCGCCAAGCAGCAAAAAAAACTAAATCATTCCAGCCCATTTTCGACCTATCCAGAAGATCGAAAGCGCTGTCACCATTGAGAAAATCGTCAAGGGATGAGACCACAACTGCAGTCTTCGCAAAATAGACGGTGGGTCTGGAATATTTCCTAAAAACGCTTGTAGCATGTCGTTATCGGTCAGCTGTATCACTTTGCCGTTGGTCACTTTGGATAACTCTTCAAGGACTTGGGGGCGTGCCGCCAGCCCAACGCGTTCTTTGGTAGTTCCTTGCACAAAAAAGGAGGTTTCCAGCGTGGCTCCCGTCTGCTTGCAAGCGAGGAGCACCGAATGCGAACCCGCCTCCTCGATTTCGTATCGCCCTTCAAAGGATCCCCAACTTTCCACGCCGCCGCTTTTGAGACGGATCGCTTTGAACTTGCCCGACGGTGCCTCAATCCTAGCAGTTACATCCCCGCTCCCTAAGGGTTCCCCATTGTTTTCCATCACGTTGGCTCGCAGAGCAAGCGTCTGCCCCAATACGGGCTGATCTGGCGAAAAATAGAATCGCATCGATTCCCCTTTGGCCATGTTGCGTTGATAAGCCATCCATCGAACGACTTGTCCCCAAAAACGATAATGAAACTTGTCCTCGACGCCTCGTCGCCAACGCCATGCCCCATCGGTGCCCATGAACAGCACTTTGCCAGCTCCAAATGTTTTTGTCACAAGCAACGGCACTCGTCCATACTCGTTGCTCATTTCTTGATGAACGCAAAGGACCTCGGTTCCCGCCTTGGCTCGAATGACGGGTGCGTACCATTGAAATCCTGGCAGTGTGTTCCAGGCGTCCAAGTTCTCATCTTGAGTATCCGCCAACTTCGTTAACAGACTTCGTCGCCCCGCTTCGGTCAACTCAAATCGCATCGGCGTTTTCGAACCGAATCCATAGGGTTGCGAAGGATCTAGCGTGACTGGCATCAATGCATCGAGCGGCGTGTCGACAAGGGAATGCTCACGCCCTTGCCACCCTGGCATGAAGACCAAGCCGCTAGCTTGATACTCCACTAAACCCCGCAGTAATGTGCATTGCTCCAAGGTCAAGTGCCCTTGATCTAAACCAACGTCCCCCAAAAAGACAACGTCGTACTTGGCGAGTTCCTCGATCTCCGTTGGAAACTCTTTAATGTAGTCTTTGTTTCCACCCCCAACCTTATCGAGATTTGGATGGAACAACAAACACGAGACATCAACCCCAGGATCGCGAGAAAGCGCATTTCGCAAATAGCGATACTCCCATCGAGGGAAACTATCAATCACTAAAACCTTGAGTCGCTCCGCCCGAATCGCGATCGGCGTCGATATCGAATTGTTAATAGCAATGAGTTCGTCCGGATGCTGAGGAACGTCTACCGTCAAGGTAAAGTCACCATCGCTTTTGGGGGTCCATACGACCGAATCGCTGGTTCTGGACATGGCTGTGATTCGAACTTCCTTGTTGATGCGTTCTCCATCCGAACTCGTCACCACAACATTCGCGACGTAATCGCGAGGGAGCGCCGATTCAATTGTGAAAGGAATCCGAACCGCTTTGTTTGTGATGCCAAATGTCGGCGTATCGACGCTGAGCAACTCAATATCCGGCAACCGCGTTGAAGCTCCCGTGGGAATCGAAATGATCGGTATGCCTTGGGCTCGATAACGCATCGCCGCATTCACAGGCGACTGGCCTGAATTCCAATCTCCATCGGAAATCAAGACAACTCCCAAAATTCGCTGCGAAGATTCGATGGTGTTGCTCAGTGCGGCAAACAGGTCCGTTCCATCCTTGGTACCACCGTTGGGAAACGCATCAAACTTCACGTCCATTCGAGATGCTAACGACTTCCATGCGTCGGCCTGGAGAAGGGGAGAAATCGCATCAGCCCTAGACTGAACTTCGCTTTGGCCAGATTCTCTTTTTACCAGAACATCCTTGGTCTGCATGCTTTCCGACGAATCCGACAAAATGATCAACGCTGGTTTTTCGTTAGACCGAAACTCTTGAACCCATTCTGGCTGATTGAGGAGAAAGGCTCCCGCGATGACAATACCGCATCTGAGTATCTCAAGCCAAAAAACAGGTTTGGAATAGCCGCTACGACGCCAAGCAAAGTAGGCCATCGCAATCGTCAATGCACAAATGACGATCGACAAACCAACAATCCAAGGTTCGGTAGAAAACGTAAACGATTGCTTCAAGGCGTTCATATCAATATGATAACTCAAATAATTTGCAATTGGGGACTATGGGTGAAGATCCCCTTGTCGGGACGCAATTTTGCGGGTTAACGCGTACCGGCTGATCAGTCTGTACAATCAGCCGCGGGGCGCTAGCAGGCTGTTGATTTCATAGTACGACGGACTTCCAAGTCCGTCGAATTCCCCATTGACGGACTTGGAAGTCCGTCGTACCGCCCTTAACCAATAACGATTTCACTAAATCAACAAGCCGGTAAGCGAGGGACGGTCTGCCCCTCGCTCACCGGCTTGTTGATTTCATTTGGTTCGACATGGCAAAAGGTAACATCACAACCCGGAACGTAAGTGAGGATAGCTCAGTCGCCGATAAGTCAAAACTTGTCGAGTGCGCGAGCGGGTGCTGGTCGATTGGAAACAGTTGAACCTGACGCTTGCCTTCGGACAAGACGCTCATTTTAAACCCGAAGATGTTTCCAAAGACCAATTGGATCTCTCCTAGCCATCCTAAACTTTCTGCTCAAATCAAACCAATATTGGCAAACAAAATGAGCGTTTTGCGCTGAGGCTCAAAACGCTTGCGATGACTTCCCATCGGCACAGTTATCCCTTCCGTTATCCCTTCCGTGTCGCAGTATCTTCTTGCACCAAGGAGCGTCCGTTACGCTAACTCGAAACCGGGAATGGTTCCAGTGCTAGAACCGAAGGCGTGAACGTCCGCACCCAATCGGCGCAAAAACTGTACGTAAAGATTGCAAAGCGGAGGGGATTTCATTGGATCAAAGGCCATATGCTGGCCATGCCGAAATCCGCCACCGGCGACGAGAATGGGCAAATTCTTGTTGTCGTGGCTGTTCGCGTTCCCCAAATTGCTGCCGAACATCACGATCGTTCGATCGAGCAGTGTCTCGCCCTCCTCATTCGTGCTCTTGAGCTTGGTCAGCAGTTCTCCCAACAGCTTCATCTGCGCGATTTCGACAACACGCAATTCCGCAAGCTTGACGGGATCCTGTCCGTGATGCGAGAGATTGTGCCAATCCTGCGTAACGCCAGGAATCGTTGGTACGGCGTTGAGTCCGTTCAAGGCAAACGTGATAAACCGTGTCGAATCGGTCTGAAAGGCAAGGTGCATAAGGTCGATCATTAACTGCACACGCGCCGGAACTTCGACCGAACTTGCGATATCGACTGGCGGCTTGGCATCGATTTGTGGCTTGGGACGAAGCGCCCAGTCCTGGGACTTAACCATCCTTTGCTCAACGTCGCGTACCGAATTGAAGTACTCATCAAGCTTTTGCCGGTCCTTGGTGCCAAGACCTTTTTGAAAATCCTTGGCCTCGCCCAAGACAGAGTCCATGATACTCTGCCCTTGTTTGAGTCTTTGCATCTGCATGTCGATCTCTTTGGGCGTGCCGTTCACAAACATATTTTTGAAGACGCGAGACGGCCGTTCTTCGGCCGGAATTGGCACGCCACTACGCGTGAACGACAGCCCGCGGCTTGACGACGATGCCAGCACCAGCGAACCGAACCGCGTGTCGGGCACCAGTTGTTCAATGGCGTACTGATCCAGCGAGATGGTGTTCTTGAAGTTATCGGCACGAGGATGGGGAGCGGAGGTCAGGTAACACAACTCGGCTGGATGTCCACCATCGACGTCGGGATGGGAAAGTCCGGAGAAGACGGTGAATTCGTCTCGAAATTCTTGGATCGGCTCGAGGTAAGGCGTTAACTCATACTCGCGCCCCGCCTGAGTTGGAAACAAGTTGGGGGTATGCAAGCCGAGGGTTGTATTGATACAGATCATCCGTCGCGGCGGTTCCATGACGGTTGCACCTCGCGATGGCGATGCACCCATCGCTTCCAAAAGCGGCAAAGTCAGCGTGACGCCAGCGCTCCGCAACAATGCACGGCGGGAAAATCGTTTGAGAGTGTTCATGTTTCTTTATTTGGTCCTAAAAAGTTCGCTGGCGACAACCGCATGGATGATCGAGCGCAATCCATAGTTCGCCTCCTTGGCTTGGTTCACAATCCGATTCACTGCCTGAGTGTCCGCAAATTCGACCGGTTGCCCAGTCGCATATGTCACTAGTTTCTCGGTCACACAACGAGCAATCGCTTCGGGATGAGCAAGCAGCAATCGCTTCAATTCAGCCAAGTCCGAGAACGGTCGACCGTCCGGCAGCGTGTCCCCAGCTTCGATTTGCTTGCCTTCGCCATACTGATACGCAGCGAGGTATTTTGCGAGCGGTCCGATGCGGTTATTTACCCAGTCCTTGCGGTCGGCGACCACACGATACCGTTCTCTCCAGCCACCAATCACGTCGTAGTTTTCCAACGCAAAGCCAAATGGATCGATTCGGCTATGACAGCCAGCGCAATTTTCGGTTGTTCGGTGCTTGGCGAGTTGCTCGCGAATCGTCGTCGCCCCACGAATATCAGGTTCCACGGCGGGAATATTGGGAGGTGGTGGAGGAACTGTCATGCCTAAAATGCGATCGAGCACCCACACGCCACGCAGGACCGGCGACGTCGTAGAACCGTTGGCGGTGACCTTGAGAATGCTCGCGTGGGTTAGCACTCCGCCTCGGTGATACTCGGGTTTGAGAGCAACTTTTTGGAATGCCACGCCATGCACGTTTGGGATGCCATAATGCTGAGCCAGTCGTCCGTTGAGCATTGCAAAATCCGAGTCGACAAAGTTGCCAACACTGAGGTTCTCTTTCAACAATGCGTCGAAGAAAAGATGTGTTTCCTGAACCGATGACCATTGCAGGAACTCTTCGTATTCAGGGTACATTGTCTTGTCCGGCGTGGTGGCGTTGATATCCCTAATGCTTAGCCATTGGCCCGTGAAATTCTCGGTGAAGGCTTTCGCCTTGGGATGCAAAAGCATGCGTTCAACCTGTTCATAAAGAACCTCGGATTGATGCAGGTTGCCGCTTTGAGCTAGCGCGACGAGAGTCTCGTCCGGCATCGAGCTCCATAAGAAATAAGACAGACGTGAAGCAAGTGCATAGTCGTCGAGCGGGCCAGTCGGCTCGCGCAAATAAAGGAACTTGGGCGAAGTCAAGACCGCTTTGATTCCTGTTCGAAGCGCCACCTCAAATGGCAATCCAATGTCCAGCGCCTTCGCAACCAACGACACAAACGGCTGCACCTCGTCTTGATCGAGAGGAGTCTCCGTGATGGGCCGACGGAATGCCTTGGGGAGCAATTCACGCAGCAACCGTTCGGCGTCCGCTAATTTCCCGTTCTTTGGATCCACATCACCAAACACGCGGCGGAAACTTTCGGTCGGCCATGCTTCCGGGGCCGGACCTGAGACTTCTATTGAGTGAATCTGCAGCCCAGGTCCGGGATAGTCCGGCATCGTTTCGTGCTTCAAGTACACAAACGGCAACGCGACCGGCGTAACCTTGACCGTGTCGTTGCGTGCAGCGAGTCGCTCTTCGAACTCGATGAGGTTCGGTTGACCGGGGGTTGCGTCAAAGTAGCCAAGATGCCGAGTGGGATTGCCGCTTACGACAAAGTTGCCCAGCAGAACCGCCATCGGCAGGGGCGTCTCCGAGTTATGTGCCGAGGCTGAGATGCGGAAACGATAGCGACCAGGTGCCGGTGCTTTGAACTCACGCAGATCGGATGCCGAATCGCCACCATTGCGGTAGAGGATTACGCCATCCTCCCGCTTCCAAACGCCCGCAACGAACCATTTCGGAAGGGAATCATAGAGGTCGAATTTTTGAGTCGTGCTCTCCAGTTTGTGAACCGGTGCGACAGCCGCATCGAGGACCGCATCGGCTGCATCGAGATACCGCTCGATCAGCACCGGCGAGACATTGAGTGCAGCTCCTACATTGTCAAAGCCCCGCGAGACAGCATCCTCTGGCAGCATTTCCTTCACGGACACGTTTATATCGAAGAGGTCTCGCACCGTGTTCTCGTACTCAACACGATTGAGTCTCCGCAATATTGTGCGCCCCTCCTCGTTATGCTTCGCTGCGGCTGCACTTAGCGTGACCGATAGTTGTTCGACAACTTCGGCCAAATCATTCAACGCCGGACGCGGTTCCTTTTCCGGAGGCATCTCGCCTGACTCGATTCGAGACAAAATCCTTTGCCAAATTTTAAATGTCGACGGATCGCTCAAGTCACTGCTCAACTGGTCGATTCGCAAGTCACTCTTGGCTGCGGCTGGCCCATGACAACGGATGCAATTCACTTTTAAAAATGGATCAGCGAGGCTCTTGATATTTGTGCCATCCTGCGCTTGGAGGGGGTGATAAGCGGCGTGGAGAACAGCAACCAGGAACAACAAACTAGAGGTCGTCGAGGCTTTATTGATTTGACCCATCGCGTTACTCATCCCAGATCGCCATTAGATTGAGGTTCACGTTCGGAATGGTTGAAATGGAGATAGATTCATGATGTACACCCAATCTGTCATAGTTGGACTGGAAATCCAAAACCCATTGTTCAATCGTCTCGCTATGCGGATCAACGATCCAATATTCGGGTACGCTCGCCTTACTGTACATCCCGAATTTTAATAATCGATCGTGTTCTGGGTTTGATTCCGAAAGAATCTCAACGATCAAATTGGGAATGCCAAGTATGCGTTTGGGGCCAATGATCTGTTTTCGCTCGTTCATGATAACGAGCAGATCGGGCTGAACGATGTCATTTGGAGTTAGCTCAACGTCCGTGGGTGCATTGAATACTTTGCCTCGCTTTGGTATCTCGATCTGTGCATAGAGTTGAAACTGCAAATGCCGAGAAACCGTTTGATGCTTGGTCGATGGAGCCGGACTCATGTAATGATCTCCATCGATGATTTCATGCCGAAATCCGTCGGCTGGGAAAGACTGGTACTCCTGGTAGGAGTAGCGAACCTTGGGGATGGTGGATGGGTTCAATCGGTTTCCCTTTCCCTTTCAAATTACTTTTGATTTCTCGCAGGTCACAGCCGACAAAAGTGAAAGTAGTAGGCACATTCCATGTGCCGTCCACCTGGAACCCTTGCAAAAGCTTGACTGCGAACGGCACGGTGGAGCGTGCCTGCTTCTTTTGTCGGCTGTGTCTAGCAGGAAATCGGCAAATTGTTGGCATCATTAGAGACTTTACAATCTTAACCTCCGCCATCCATTCTGGCCAGTCGTTGAGGTAGCACGCCAAGCATTTGCGACGTTGAAGGTAACGTCGTGGGTGTAGCAACGGCAGTGGTATACCTCGCTAAGACACAGTGCGTTGAGTCCAGTAACCCGGCCTTTGTCGCTCGTGTGCTACTGCAATAATCTCGATTCCGAATTTGGTAACGCGAAACACAATGAAATACGGAAAGCTCTTCATCAGATAGCGCTGGGTTCCGCACAAATAAGCGGGCCAAGTCAGAGGATTTCTCGCACCATCCCATGGGTCACCATCCCATGGGTCACCATCCCATGGGTCACATCCCATGGGGCCACCCATCTACTTCCATAACACCATCCCATGGGGCCACCCATCTACATTCCATAAGGCCACCCATCTACGCTTGTCCACCGATTTCGCTTTTGTTAGATTTTTAGCTTAGTTTTGTGGCGTTGCATTTTCGTTAGGCATTTTCGGAAAGGGGCTCTGGCCATGGCTAGGCAGAATCGTCGCGATATCTTTGATCCCAACGAAGTTGGCTGTTATCATGCCGTCCAGAGAACCGTGCG